>JAKPQA010000078.1 GCA_029547025.1 Armatimonadota bacterium | reverse complement strand
TGTCATGCCCTTCTACGTCGTCATGGGCGGCTTCATCGGGTCGCTGGTCTCGGTGGTGGTCAACCCCATTCTCGTGAGGCAGGGCGTCATCACGAGCTGGCGCCCCGGGCTCAACCTTGTGAATACCTCATTCGCGGCGGGCGTCGACTTCTGGATCAGTTTCTCCATCGGGATCGGCATCGCGCTCTTCGCCTACAGCGTCATCAGCCTGGTGAGGAAAGCCATGGCCGAGAAGCGGCGTGGCGAACGGCGGATGGAGGCTCTGTTCCGGCCGCCTCCCGGTCGAGGCGACCTCCCCATCTATCTGGTCGTCGGCATGTTCGTCGTGGCGACGATGTCGTACATCATTCTCTGCCGGAAGCTGGTGCCTGGCTTCCCGCTCACGTTCCTGCTGATCTACGGCCTCATCGTTACCCCAGCCGAGTCACTCATCTCGGCGAGGATGCTGGGTGTCGCTGGGCAGTGGGTGGGCATCCCGATGCTGCGCGAGGGCACCTTCATCCTGAGCAAGTACCAGGGCGTGGACATCTGGTTCGCGCCGATTCCGCTGTCGGACTTGGGTGGCACTGCCCAGTATTTCCGCATGGTCGAGCTCACCGGAACCCGCGTGATGAGCATCATCAAAGCCGATCTGGTCATGGCACCCATTGTGCTGGTGTGCGGGCTTCTGTTCTGGCAGTTCGCGTGGAAGCTGGCGCCAATCCCCTCGAGCATCTACCCATACACGGAGGCCCAGTGGCCGCTGAACTCGCTGCACCAGACCTTCTGGATCACGGCCACGCGGCCGGGTGAGTCGCCTTTCCGCGAAGCATTCAACTACGTGTACTCGATCATGGGCTTCGTGGTCGGTTTCGGCGGGCTGAGCCTAATGGGCGTGATCGGCCTGCCCATCACACTGATGTACGGGTTCATCCGTGGGATCGGCGGGCTGCCGCACTCAACGATCCCCGAGTTCACCGGCGCGCTGCTCGGACGCTACTACCTCGAGCGTCGGCTGGGACGGGACACCTGGCGGCGCTACTCCGTGGTGCTGCTGGCCGGTTACAGCTGCGGCATGGGACTCGTTGGTCTGTCGTCAGCCGCGCTGGCCATGGTCACCACTTCGGTCTCGAGGTTGCAGTACTGACATGGGTGTGGCCGAACAATCTCATGAGACAAGCCTAATCACCAGCGACGCCGGCCTGGCCCAGGTGACCCAGACCCGGAAGTCGCCGATCACCGCGCGCGCCGTGCTGATCGGCCTCCTCCTCATGGTGCCCAACGCCTACTGGATCGTCATGATGGAGGTCCGCTGGCAGCTTCTGGACGGCACCTGCCTTCCGCTGTTCGTCACGCCGGTGTTTACCCTGCTGCTGGTCTCGGGCTTCAACGCAGCTCTGTCGAAGCTGGCCCCCCGAGCTCGGCTCACCGCCGCGGAACTCGTAACGATCTATGTGATGCAAGTCGTGGTGTGCTGCTTCACGGGGCATGACACCATTGCGAACCTCATCGGCACCATCGCTCACAAGGTCCGGAACACGACCCTGGACAATCGGTGGGATGAGCTATTCGCCGGCCTGTTCCCTGACTGGATGTGGGTCAACAACAAGGAACTTGTCGACGAGTTCTACCAGGGCACGTCAGACTCGCTCTTCTCGCCGCCGATCATCGCCCTCTGGCAGAAGCCACTCCTGATCTGGTGCGGGTTCTTCGCCATGTTCTGCGCGACGCTGCTCTCGATGGCCGCCGTGCTCAGGCGTTCGTGGATCGAGCACGACCGCCTGTCCTTTCCCATCGTTCAGCTGCCTCTGGGCATCACGGCGCCGGGGAAGCAGACGGTGCTATCGGACCCGCTCTTCTGGACCGCTTTCGGTATGGCCGCCGTCGTCAGCCTGATGAACGGGCTCAACCTGTTCTACCCGGCCGTGCCCTCGTTCCCGCGCGTGAAGATCACCGACATCGGGCGGTACTTCCAGAACCCGCCCATGAACGCGCTCGGCGGCACCCAGATCAGCGCGTACCCCTTTGCCGTCGGCCTGGCGTACTTCCTGCCAACCGACCTGTCGTTCTCGTGCTGGTTCTTCTTCTTGCTCCGCAAGACCCAGCAGGTGTGGCGTGCGGCCAGCGGGCGGTGGACTCAGGACTACTTCGGTGAACAGTCGGCCGGAGCGTGGCTGTTTCTCATCGTGGCGATGCTCTGGGCGAGCCGGAAGCAGCTTCGCCGGCTGTCGGCTCGCGTGCTCCAGGAGGAATCCGCGCGGGAACCGCGGGAGATGGCGTGGCGCAAGGTATGTGGGTGCCTGGTCATTCTGGGCTTCTGCGGGATGGTGGCGTTCGCGCGCGCGGCGGGCATGAGCATCGAGCTGGCGGTGCCCTTCTTCCTGCTGACGGTGGGACTGGGTATCGCCCTGTCTCGCGTTCGGGCCGAGATGGGCTCGCCCCACGAGATCTACTTTGTCCAGCCGCGAGACATCCTCGTGACCGTCATGGGCACTCGTGCCATCGGCAAGCGCAACCTCGCCGGGATGTCGGCCTTCTACTGGCTCAACCGAGGCAATCGGAACCACCCGATGCCCAACTACCTGGAGGCCTTCAAGCTGGCGCAGGCGACGGGTATCAGTGGTGGCAGCATGCTGAAGCTGCTGGCATTCTCGTCGGCCGTGGCCCTGGTGCTGGGTGTGCTGTCGAACCTGCACGTGCCCTACATCTACGGTGGAGCCAGCAAGACGCTTTATTTCAAGTCATGGGTAGGTGCCGAAACATTCAACAAACTTCAGGACTGGCTGGTGAACGCCCAGCCCCCCAACAAGGGTGGCATCGAGGCCCTGACGGGCGGGGCCATCGTCGCAGGCGTGCTCTCGGCGCTGCGGCTGCGGTTCGCCGGGTTCCCATTCCATCCCGCGGGTTACGCCCTGGCCACGAGCTTCGCGCTGGACTACTTCTGGTTCCCCTTCTTCCTCGGCTGGTTCGCCAAGGCTGTGATCCTCAGGTGGGGTGGGCAGGCAGCCCACCGCCGGATGGTGCCCTTCTTCCTCGGTCTGGTGGCCGGGGACTACACCATGGGAGCTCTGTGGACGCTCTGGGGCATCTGCCGAGGCGTCCAGACTTACCGGATGTACATCTAGGCGGCACCGTCAACCGAAGGCAGGGATCGGCACAGCTCCCTGCGTATATCCACCTGAATGAGCCATTTTGCTGCCGGCAGGAAGGTGTCGAGCCTGCTGGCGGTGGAAACTGTGCCGGAGCATACTCTCCGGAGACCGGCGCACAGCGCCCCAGGGCGTTCTGCGCGCAGTTTCGCCTGCGGCACTCGGTGCCGTGGCGAGGAGGTACGGCCGCATGAGCGGATTCTCGAGCCCAAGGACTGCGCTCACCCGGAGGGGGATGGCCATTGCTCTGGCCGGCATGGTGTGTGGCCTTACGATGGCCGTTGCGGTCGCCACAGACGACCAGACCCCTCAGGTGAAGATCGTCTCGCCCAAGCCTGGCGAGACCGTCAGCGGGAACCGCATTATCGTGACGGTGGAGTACTTCAGCCGCAGTGGCGCGCCGATCCAGTTCGTGGAGCTGTGGGTCGACGGTGAACGCCAGGCCCGCGACAAGCTGGGGACGCCCCGCACCAGCGGTCGGGTCCAGTATGCCTGGAACGGTTCGGCCTTCACTCCGGGCATGCACGGCCTCGAGGCTCTCGCCGAGGACACCAAAGGTTACCAGGGCACTGCCGTGGTCTCCGTGACGCTCGCGGCCGCGGGCCAGACGCTGGAGGGGATCTCGCCCTTCATCACTGTGCGCGGCCCCCGGAACGGAGAGCGAGTCTCGGGCAAGATCACCATCGCCGTCGATGTGCAGCCGGGGAAGGCCGAGTTCGTCTATCTCATGCAGCGCGACCCCGCGGGCAAACAGGACCGCGTCCTCGCCGCCACCACACAGGCCCCTTACGAGTTCCACCTGTCGAACCTGGCCGAGGGCACACAGCAGGTCTATGCCGTGGCCAAGACGGGCGTCGGCGAGATCCAGTCCGAGTTGCTGAGCTTCGAGGTCGTCAGCCGCGGTGGTGGCACCTACACGCCACAGGAGCTCCCGGCCCCGAACCTCACGCCCACCGCGGTGGCTTCCGGTCCCGAGCTGGCACTGCCGGAGCTCCCCCTGCCACCGCGTGAAGCCCAGGAGATAGGCGGGGGCCTGGTGGGCCGCACGCTGGTCCTGGCCAGTGCCGGTGCCGTCCGGGTGATCTCGACACCCAGGCCGATGGTCCTGGCGGCCAAACCTGAGCCGCAGCCCGTGGCCGTGATCGCTCCAACGACGCCGGTGGCTCAGCCGTCGGCCCCGGTGGCGCCCGCGCTCCCCGAGCCGTCCATGGCGGCCAGAGCCGTGCCCGGCCCCGCGCTGGCGCCGGTCTCGGCCACGGTCGTGTCGGCCCCCAAGGTGGTGGCGCGGCCCGAAGCCGCGAAACCACAGGCCACTCCGCCCGCAGCGGCGGCACCGGTTGTGGTCGGCCCCGTCGCCCCCATGGGCGCTGTGGCGGCCGTGGCCAAGGTGGACCTCCCGAAGGTGACACCGGCCCCGGCGCCGGTCGAGCCACCCAGTCAGGTCCCGCCGGCGCCCGCAGCCACGACAGAGGGCACCCCCGGGTATGTGCGCTCGGCGGCGCCGACGCCTGGCCCAATGCGCATCGCCACGGTGCCCGAGCCATCCCCGGTGGCTACCCTCGCCTCGTCGCGCCCCCTGGCGCCCTCGGTGGACGCGGAAACGCCCTCCGCTGCGCCGGTGGCGCGGGTGGCCCATGCGGCACAGGCCAGTGGCGTCCACAAGCCGATGATCCGCATTCACGTGGTGCGGGCCGGAGAGAACCTGCAGGCCGTCTCGCGCCGGTACGGGGTCTCGGCCAGCCGCATTGCGCAAGCCAACAACATCCCGATTGAGGGGGCGCTGGACAGCGGCTCTCGCTTGCTGATTCCGCCGCAGACGACGATACTGTTCGATGACGTGCCCATCGCCTTCGATGTCGAACCCCAGATCATCAACGGGATCGCGGTAGCCCCCATCCGGCACATGCTCGAGGCCGCGGGGGGAACCGTCTATTGGATTGGCGACAAGGGGCTCGTTCGCGCAGAGGTCGGAGACCGGAACATCGAGGTGCGGGTCGGGAGCCGGGAGGCGCGTGTGAACGAGGAGGTCGTCCTCCTCGATCTGGCCGCCACCATGAAACGAGATCGCGTGATCGTGCCCGTGCGCTTCGTCGGCAAGGCGCTCGATGTCTCGGTCCGCTACGATCCGGCTACCGAGAACGTGCACATCGTGAGTCACAAGCCGCTGGATGCTTCTTCCTCCCCAGCAGCCTAGCGGGGTGGTGGGCCAGAGCCCCGGATCAGGTGTGGAAACAGGGACTCACATCGGATCCGAGGCGTGAAGGAGCCCGCGCACGGCGGTCCTCTCGCGGATGGCCGTGCCGGGCTTCTTTGCTTTGATCAGCACCAGGCCCACCGGCCGTCGCCGGGGCGGGCATCCAATCTGGAAGGGAAAGGGCCATGATGCTCCTGGGTACGCAGAGGGTGAACGAGAAGGGCGAACTCGAGGTCGGAGGGGTCAGCACCGTGGCGCTGGCCCAGCAGTTCGGCACGCCCCTGTATGTGATGGACGAGGCGCACATGCGCTCCGTGTGCCGCCAGTACCGAGAGACCTTCGGTGCCAAGTACCCGGGTGACGTCGATGTGATCTACGCCGGCAAAGCATTCCTGACGCTGGCCATGTGCAAACTCGTGGAGAGCGAGGGGCTGTGCCTGGATGTATCCACCGGAGGGGAACTGCACACTGGGTTAGCCGCCGGCTTCCCGCCCGAGCGCATGTACCTCCACGGAAACAACAAGTCCGACGACGAGATTCGGCGCGCGCTCGAAGTGGGGGTGTGCCGCATCATCGTCGACTCGCTCAGTGAGATCGACCAGATCGAGCGGCTGGCCGAAGGACGTCGTGTGCCCGTGTTACTGCGGGTGACTCCGGGTATCAAGGCCAAGACCCACGAGTACATCCAGACCGCCCAGCTCGATGTGAAGTTCGGCCTCGGCATACTGAGTGGGCAGGCACTGGCCGGGGTCCGGAAGGCGCTCGCCTCGCCGGCCATCGACCTCAAGGGTTTCCACTGCCACATCGGCTCGCAGCTCTTTGGGCTCGACAGCTATCGCGAGGCCGTCCGGGTGATGTTCGACTTCATGTCGAGTGTGCTCGAGTCCACTGGATTCGCCGCCGGCGAGCTCAACATGGGAGGCGGGTTGGGCATCCGCTACGTGTCCGACGACGTCGCGCCCGACGTGGCGGCCCTGGCATCGGTCATCGAAGAGGCCGTGGTCACCCAGGCCAAACGAGCCGGGTTCCCGATCCCCAAGTTGATGGTGGAACCGGGGCGGTCGATCGTCGGAGAGGCCGGCCTCACGCTCTACACCGCCGGCGTCGTCAAGGAGATCCCCGGCATCCGGACCTATGTGTCCGTCGATGGTGGGATGTCGGACAACCCGCGTCCGGCACTCTACCAGGCCGAGTACGAGATCATCGTGGCCAACAAGGCCTCGTTGCCTCGCACCGAGA
>JAKPQA010000076.1 GCA_029547025.1 Armatimonadota bacterium | reverse complement strand
CACGGAATCCAACGACGTGATGGACTTCTTCCTGCGGGCCGGCACCGTGCCGGCGCTCGCCTTCAAGCTCGGCGTGGCGACCGTCGGTGCGTTGCTTCTGTGGCGCCTGCGCGTGTACCGCATCGCGACCATCGCCGCTGGACTGCTCGCCGCCGTGCTCGCGGCCGTGGTCACCTATCAGGCGCTCTGGGTACTCAGCCTGCGCTGAGCCACGCGGCCGTCCCGCCGACGAGGACGGAGCAGCGCCGACAAGGCTCCGGCGCCCGCCAGAAGGGTGCCGATCGTCTCCAGTGAATCGAGGATCGGGGCGTCCCACACAGGTAGACAGATCAGGACCGCTCCGAGGATGAGCAGAGCGTGATCCCGACGACCTCCGCACCACGGCACGCCCACGATGACGATCGCCAGCGGCACGATCGCCCACACGAAGGCCATCCTCCACGACAGAGGGGAGAACAGCAGCACGCCGGCCACCGACAGCATCAGCAGTTGCGTCCCGTCAGGCGTGAGACGCAGTCGTCCCGGTGACGCCGTGGCGGTACGGGCGGCGCGGCCTGCGACACCGGCTGCTGCAACCACCAGAGCATAGCCCCCCAGACAGGCGAACTTGGCCCAGCTGCCCAGATGACTCCAGCCGCGCAGGAGCGATTGGTTGTGGAAGAAGGGGTTGCCTTCCGACGCGGCGGGCAGGACGGACGTCACATACTCGATGTACAAGGCCGGGCTGACCACGACGAGGCTCACGGCGAGCAACGTCAGGCCCATGAGGGCGCTCTTCGCCAGCAACCGCCAATCGCGGTGATATGCCACAAGGGCGAACACGAGGACCACCGGTGTCAACTTGAGGGCGATCGCCACCGCGAAAAGGGCGGCCGACGGCCAACAACGGAGTCTCCCGTACAACAGGAAAGCCGAAACGGCCAGTCCCGCGACGATCATGTCGATCTGCCCTTGCCGGATGTGGAACAGGACCGGGTCAGCGGCGGTCAGCAACAGTGCGCCGACCGCGGCGGTCTCCCAACGGCGACCGTGAGCCATGCTCACACCGAGGACCAGCGGGCACATGAGCCCCGCGAGGGAGAGGCAGAGCCACACGACTCTGGCTCGGTCGTAGGAGAGCCGGGAGAGCAAGGCCAGCGCAGGCAGTGCGAACGGCGGATAGATGTAGCCTGATGTGAGCGTGGAGCGGGGGATCGGGATGGTTCCGGGACGCTCCGGCGACGGCGCGTAGGGGTCGTCGCCCAAGCGCCAGTTGGTGCCCGCGGCGTAGTACTGCCAGAGGTCGTACTGCGGCCGCATCTGCCCAGACTGCACGGGCTGAGGCACGGCGAAGTACTCCCGAGCGCACGGCAGCCAATGCGTCACGAAAAGAACGGCCGCGGCGACGAAGAGGGCGACGACCCACACCCGTGGTCCGCGTTGTCCGAGCACTCGTCTCGTGAGCGAGGCATCCATATCCTCATCTGCCGGCAGCTGCCCGCCTGAGGTCTCCTGTCGCCCAAGGACGTCGACGCGGGAGAAGCTCCGAGGACACACACCGAACGGCGACGGGATCGTGCGTCGGCCGTCCCGGCTCACGCCCCCCGGCGGGACCCCACGAGGGCCTCCTTCACCACTCCGGCCGCCTCGGCGATCGCCTCGAGGCTGCGGTCGACCTCGGTCTTGGTGTGTGCCGTGCTTGCGAAGAGG
The DNA here is from genome assembly GCA_029547025.1 of Armatimonadota bacterium. Taxonomy (GTDB): domain Bacteria; phylum Armatimonadota; class Zipacnadia; order UBA1398; family JAKPQA01; genus JAKPQA01. Next base: position 247 of record JAKPQA010000076.1, on the reverse strand, counting down.
CGTCCGAAGCCGGACCCACGCATGTACACACCTCGCGCCTGACACGCTCTCCGCAGCCTCTCCAACGCATGTGCGTCGCCCGCGAGCACGCGGCGATAGCTCGTCGCCGGCTCCTCGTCGCCGAGCGTCACTCCCCACATGGGGCCGGCCTGGGTGATGGAGGCCGGCACGCCGTGCTCGGCGAAGATGCCGCGCATCCCCGAGACCATGGCGTTGGCGATCGCGTGGAGGTGTCCGTACACGCGCT
>JAKPQA010000038.1 GCA_029547025.1 Armatimonadota bacterium | reverse complement strand
CACGTCGTGGAAGCCCCCGAAGAAGCCGAGTTCTCGCTGGGTGGCGAGCGTCTCGGCTTCCGGTGAGCCCACGGCATACGCGGAATCGCTTGTGTGCGAACGCAACTGGCGGAGGTGCGCCAAGTGGGCCCGCCCCGCTGGAGTGCTCGCATAGTGTGCGTGGCGCAGCCGGGCGAGATCGCTGACGGCGAGGCCGTGGTTGAGGCGCCAATAGTCGACGGAGACGATCTCGAAGAGGTTCGGGATGAGCCGGAACTCAGCGACCGTGTCGTCGAGTTCCTCGGCAGTGAGGCCCGTGAGCGTGTGCCAGCCACGCGCATCACGGACCAGCCTCGCCTTCTCCGGGGTCGTGTCCAGATAGCGCTGCTCGCAGAAGGCGCAGTGCCGACCGTGCTGCTCCTGATCGATCGGTCGGTCTCCCCCGGCCAGACTCGGCAGCGGTCGATCGGCGCGCCCGGGGACCGTCCACACCTGGGTGCCGGACAGTGGGTTGACCTGCTTGACCGTGCCATCGGGGAGGCGGACGAGGGGGTTCGTCGCGGTCGGCTGGGCGGCGTCGGACACGTGGTCAGACTATTCGGAGCCGGTATGCCGTGGGGCTGGCTGAGCGGGCTGGCGCGGCCCAAGGGATGCCAAACGCGGTTCCCAGCACGCGCCTGGCATCCCGGAGTCATGGGCCCCGACGCGGATGCCCGTTCGGCTGGGCAGAAGGGATGCCAAACGCGGTTCCCGCCGCGCGTCTGGCATCCCGATGCCCGCCGGATCGAGCGCGCCTCAGTCGCGACTGCGCCCCATCATGGAGCGGATACGTTCTGATGCACAGAGGCCGCGGTCAAGGTGTGTCGTCCACAGGCGCCAGCGGGCCCGTGGCGGAACGGAGCGACCCAATGGACTGTGGCCTTCATGAGCACAGAGCCGCCTGCCCCGAGCACACAGCCGACCGCCCCGAGCGCGATCAGCCGGAAGCGGAGGAACGACGGGCCGGGACGTGAATCCCGGAACGCGATCGCTGCAGCGCTGGCGGCCGACCACGGCGGCGTTGTGCATCGAGAAGCGCTGCGGTTGAACCGCATCACCAAGGACGGCGTGCGCACAGAAGTCAGTGCTGGCCGATGGCGGCTGCTGGGGCGGCACACCGTGCTCATCGGCAACGGGACACCCAGCGAAGTCGGCCTGAGGTGGCGTGCGGTGTGGGAGTCCGGCGGCGGGTCGATGCTCGACGGCGTGGCTGCCCTGCTGGCGAGCGGCCTCACTGGGTACACACCTGAGTCCATCGATGTCTCCATCCCCCACGCCAACCGCGATCACGACGTCGAGGGCGTCCGGCTGCATCGACGTCGGCGCTCGTTTCTCCCTCGCGCTGGCGGCGTGCCACGTTTGCCAGTGGATGTCGCCGCGATCCATGGGGCCACCTGGGCGAAGTCGGAGCGACAGGCGGCCTTGATCTTGTGCTTGGTCGTCCAGCAGCGGCTAGCCCCCGCTGATCACCTGCGGAAGCGCGCTCTCGAACTGACCACGGGAAAGCGTGGAGCCTTCATTCGTCAGGTCACTCTCGACTTGGCGGACGGAGCCCATTCCCTCGGCGAGTTGGACTTCTCCGTTCTCTGCCGAGGGGCGGGGCTGCCTGAGCCCAGTCGCCAAGTGGTCAGGCAGGGTCCCGACGGCAGGATCTATCTCGACGTCGCATGGCGGGGCACTCACCTCGTGGTCGAGATCGATGGTGCTCATCACCAGCTGGGCCTGAATCCTGTGGACGATGCACTCCGTCAGAACTCGGTCACCTTGGGCCAGGCTCACGTGCTCCGGATTCCGGTGCTCGGGCTTCGGCTCCAGCCCGAGGCG
>JAKPQA010000037.1 GCA_029547025.1 Armatimonadota bacterium | reverse complement strand
ACTGGCGCGACACCCCGAGGGCCCGGGCCAGCCCCGCGACGGTGAGCCCGTAGTCGGGCATGAAGTCGAGGCGCAGCATCTCCCCGGGGTGGGTGGGGCGGCGCTGACTCATGGCTCTGGTACGTCGAGGTCAGCACAGATTTTGTGAGCAAGCAAGTCATTCACCTCGCGATGTCTCGGGACCGCCGAAGCCTTGCCTGCGCGCCGATTCACGTACACGGAGTGATTACAGAGGCGGCCGGGTTGGCCTGGACAGCTAAGCTGTACTGACCCCGAGATGTGGCGACACATCCCGTCTGTCAGCGCCACATCTTAGCGGCTCCCAGCACTTCGGCGGGAATGCGCCCGCGGGTGTGGCGCCCGTTGTGTGTGCGGTCGAAGTTGTAGAGCTCGAGGTAGCGCTCGAGTTCGCGCCGCAGGCCCATGTACCTGGGCACGAGGTAGCGGGCGAAGGCCGGCTTCCAGCACTCCTCCAAGATGGTGCGCTGCACCCTCTCGACGAAGCCGTTCGACTGTGGCCGACCGGGGCTGATGCGGGTATGGAGGGCGCCGAGGCGGCTGATCTCCGCCGTGAACGCCGCGCTGCGGAACTCGCTGCCGCTGTCGGTGGAGATGCGCTCGAGCTCCCAGCCAGTGTCACGCAGCTCGCGCGCCACACGCCGCGCCAGGGCACTCGCGTGGCGCGCGTCGGGGTTGCGCGGGGTGACGTGCAGCTCGGCCCAGGTGAACGAGCTCGCGGCGTCGATCGCCGTGTACTGCCAGACGACGCCCTTGGTGCCGGCGAGGCGGCCGATGCAGAAGCAGTCCATCTGCACGAGCTCGCCCGGGTGGTCGACGGCGATGTGGCGTTCGGGCTCGGGGTCGGGGCGCCGCGGCTCGGGCGGCGCCGCGTAGCCGGCGAGCAGGGAGAGGCGCAGGGCTCTGGTGCCGATGCCGTGTCTCTTCAGCACCCGGTAGACGCCGTTGGGGGACACGACGAGGCCGCCCCACTTCTCTCGCCGCAGCTCGCTTGAGATGCGCGCCGGGCCGTAGCCGGGGTGGCCCAAGGCGAAGGCGACGATGCGCTCCTCGATGAGCACGGGGGTCGCGTTCGGCATCTGCGGGCGGCGACGTTCCCGGGGACGGAGGATCTCAAGCCCGTAGCGCTCCGCCTGCCTCCTCCAGCGGTAGAAGGTCGAGCGGTGGATGCCGTGCACTCGGCAGGCCGCGGCCACCGAACCCAGCTCACGGGCACTGGCGAGCACCCGTAGACGGTAGGCGTAGAGCACATCATCATTGGTCATGGGGCGACGCTCCTTCTGTTGAGACTGCCAGGTCCAACAGACAGGATGCGTCGCCCCACCTCAGTGAGACAAGAACGACTCGAGTGTCGCTACTACTCGGGGATAGGACAAGCTAAGCAGTGCTCTTAGGTGAGCAACCGCTCTTCGTGCAGCTGCTTGTTGCGGACGTAGTGTAGACGAGTAGACCTCACCGGGCGTGCGGTCGCCCAGGCCTTGATGCCGGCGGCGGTGGTTGTAGAAGTCGAAGTAGGCGCCGAGCTCGCGGCGCGCCTCGGCGAGGTTCTCGTAGGCTTTCAGGTAGACGTCGTCGTGCTTCACGCTCCGCCACAGGCGCTCGATGAAGACGTTATCCAGCCAGCGGCCGCGACCGTCCATGCTGATCTCGACGTCGTGGTCACGGAGCACGCTCGTGAAGCCCTCACCGGTGAACTCTGCGCCTTGGTCGGAGTTGAAGACCAGCGGCGCGTTGTAACGTTCCAGGGCCTCTGCGAGCGCCTCGATGCAGAAGGCGGCGTCGAGGGTGTGGGAAAGCTGCCAGGAGAGCACCCGCCGGCTCGCCTGAGTCCATGATCGCGACGAG
>JAKPQA010000016.1 GCA_029547025.1 Armatimonadota bacterium | reverse complement strand
GCACGGCCTCGAGCGTCCACGCGGCGTTATGGGCGTAGGTGAAGTTGAAGTCGCAGTTGCGCGCCTGGCTGGAGACCTCCATGCACCCGCCTGCCATCCACTCGCAGGCATCCTCGCGCCGATGCCCGGATGCGACCAGGGCCTCGATGACTCGATCATCACCATAAACCTGGGCTCGGTTCCCGCCGCCGACGATGTAGTCGGCCGCGAGCCGACGGAAGTCGGGTGGCGCATCGTCGCGCAACCGGATGTACACCGACGGATGCGTCTGGTTCAGCTCCATGATGGTCTCGACGATCAGGCGAGAGAGCGGCGACTCGGCGCCCCGCCCGTCGGCGGTGTGCCCTCCCACGCAGATGGCTTCCACCCACCCGTCGTGTGGGTGGATGCGCTCATCGAGCTTCAGGAACAGCTCACGCACGAGGTCACGCGCCTCGTCGAGGGTTGTCGTGCCGGCCGCCAGGTCGCGCTCGAGATAGGGCCACAGGAACCGGTCGACCAGCCCCGGCCCGTTGCCGCCGTAGGGGTTCTCGAACATGACGGCCAGATACTGGGTCCAGAACGCCTGCACGGCCTCGGCGAAGGTGGTCGACGGGCGCCGAGGCACCCTCTGGCACACCGAGCGGAGAGCGGGAGAGGCCCCACTGGCCAGCCGGTCGGCGAAGGCGATGGCCCCCTCGAGCGCGATGCAGGCGCAACGATAGAACTCGGCAGCCCGGTCATCGGCGGGCGAGGCCATGGCGGCTCGGTAGCGTTCGAGCAAGCCCTCGAAGCCCAGTTCGAGCACCAGGCGCCAGTCCCACCCGATGTGGCCGGGCGCGGCACCGTCGCTGAACCACCGGCCGTAGAGGGCGTGCTCGGGCAGTCGCTCGGCCACCCACCGAGCACCCGCGCCGGCCACGCAGAACTCGGGCCACTGCCCCCCACTGGCCTCAAGGAGTGCCGGATCGGCCGTCCCGTTGAGGAGCGGATCGCCAGACCCCGGGCAGCCCTGGAACACCTGCCCGGCGATGGCCTCGTCTTCCAGGTAGTGGATGGGCTCTCGCTCAAGCGCGTAGACCACACTTCGCGCCTGGCGCTCAGCCAACGGAAGATCGGCGTACTCTCGGAAGAATGCGTGCGTGATGTTCGCTTCCTTGGGGCTCGTGTGAGGCATGACCCGCCGGTGGCGGATCGCCTCAGCCACGGAGTTCAGGCGGGCACTCATGGGGGGCGTACTGGGCATCGGGCAGTCTCCCGGGGCGGCAGTCGACGGGCATTCGGGGGCATTCTTCGGCATGGCCCGGCCATGCCCTCCCGATGGAAGGACCGCGCGCGGATGCGGACGAACTTCCCCACTACCCAACACACCGGGAGGCCTGCTCCGTGCCATCGCGCTCCGAGGACGCCGCCATTCTGACCATCCATGCCGGGCCTCACGCTCGGACGCACACCGTCATCCGCGTCCCGCGGCCTACGGCCTTGTCGGGCCCCGAACTGAGCTTCGAGCCCGAGGGCGGAGGCGAGCCCTGGGCGGCGCAGATCGACCGAGCGGACCCGGAGACCCTGTGGCTGCTCGTACCCGGCCTGGCGGCGGGTGCCGAGGTCCGTCTGCGGCCCGTGCCACACGCGGCCCCCCGACCCGGCGTCGCTCTGACTGAGGAGAACGACACCATTGAGGTGTGGGTGGGCGGGGAGCTGTTCACGGCCTACCACTACGGCGCTGCCCTGGCGCGTCCCTACCTCTACCCCGTGGTCGGCCCGAAGGGCGCCCGCGTGACCCGTGAGTGCCGGTGGGAGGACGGGCCCGGTTTCGACCACAAGCACCACAAGTCCGTCTGGATCGCCCACGGGCTGGTCAACGGCACCGACAACTGGAGTGAGGAGCCCGGGCATGGATCGACGCGCCACACGGGGTTCGACGAGGTGACCGACGGGCCGGTGATGGGGCGCATCGTCGAAACCACCGAGTGGCTGAGCGCCTCGGGCCGCAAGGTGCTCGACGAGACCCGCGTGCTGCGTTTCTATGCCCAGCCTGCCGAGTGCCGGTGTCTCGACGTCGAGATCACCTTCCGCACGGGGCACGATGCGGTGCTCTTTGGCGACACGAAAGAGGGAGGCCTCATCTCTGTGCGGGTCCAGCCCTCGATGAACGCCCCGGCCGGCACCATCACCAATTCCTACGGCGGCATCAACGAGGACGAGACGTGGGGCCAGCGCGCCCAGTGGTGCGACTATTCGGGCGCCGTAGATGGCACCCGTGTTGGCATCGCCATATTCGACCATCCCGCCAACCCGATGTTCCCGACCTACTGGCATGTTCGGAACTACGGGCTGATGACCGCCAACCCGTTTGGTGTCTCGTACTTCGAGGAGGGTTCAGGCAAACGGGGAGACTGGTTGCTCCAGGCCAACAGGACGGCCACGTTTCGCTACCGGCTGTTCGTCCACGGCGGATCAGCTGCCGACGCGGCGGTCAGCGACCGGTACCATGACTACACGAATCCACCGGCGGCCCGCTGGGCCACGGAGTAGCCCGGACCGTCGGCCAGGAGGCGCTTGTGCGATGCCAGATAGCGCAACGACTGCGGGCCCCGACCCCGAGCTCGACGTCGATCTCGAGTTGGCTCTGGACCAGATCGGTGGCGACCGGGAGCTTCTGGTCGAGATTGCCGCGATCTTCCTCGACAGCTACCCGGACCACGTGGCCGAGCTCGAACGCAACCTGGCGGACAACGACCTGCCCCTGGCAGCGCGGACAGCTCACGCCATTAAGGGGGCGGTCTCCAACTTCGGGGCGCCCGGTGCGATCGCCGCGGCTCTGGCCGTCGAGGACGCGGCCAAGACCGGCGACATGGCCAAGACGTGGGCCGCTTTCGCGCGGCTCAAGGAGGCACTCGCCGTGGTGCACACGGCGTTGGCTCCCCTGGCGGGGCGATGACAGCGAGTGAATGACCTGGCTCAGACGGGCAAGAGACCGCACGCGCGAGAGCGCGTGCTGTGTGTTGCCCTCAACTGCGGGATCGACAAGGTCTACGACTGCCGCGGATTCGCGCTGACCGGCATCCATCAGCCCGCGCGTTGGCTCACCTGCGCGGGGGGCAAGGCCGTGAACCAGGCGCGGATGCTCCACGCGCTCGGGATCGATGTGCTCGTCACCGGCTTCGCCGGCGGTTTCGTCGGCCGGGCCACCGAGGACCAACTTCGCTGTGAAGGCATCCCGCACGACTTCGAGCGCGTCCAGGACGAGAGCCGACTCGCCATCACCGTCATCGATCCCGAGCGTGGCGTGCACACCGAGGTGAACGAGCTGGGGCCTCATGTAACCTCGAACGAACTCGCCGACTTCATCGAGCGGTACAGTTGCCTGCTCGCAGACGTGTGTCTGGCGGCCTTCGCGGGGAGCGCTCCGCCCGGTGTCGGTCCATCGATCTACGGCCAACTCATCCGGATGGCCAAGGCCCGAGGAGTCGCGACCTTTCTCGACGCCCGCGGCGAGTGGCTCCGCCAGGGCGTCCTCGCCGGGCCGGACATGGTCAAACCCAACCAGGCAGAGCTCGGTCACCTGCTGGGCCGGGTTCCCTCTGGCATCCGGGAGATGGCTCTCGCGGCGGCCGAACTGTGCGCGCGGGGTGTCCGCCAGGTGGTCGTTACGCTGGGCGCCGACGGAGCCTTGGGTGTCTCCGAAGGCGTCGCCCTCCATGGGTGGCTGGAACCGGTACCCGTGGAGTCGGCCGTAGGTAGCGGCGATGCCTTCGCGGCGGCGCTGAGCGCCGGCTGGGTGCGAGGCGCGCCCCTCGAGGAGTCGCTCCGGCGAGGCATCGCCTGTGGCACGGCCAGCGCCATGAGACTCGGGCCCGCCTTCGTCTACCGCGACGAAGTGGATTGCCTGGCCGACCGTGTTAGAATGGAGCCGGTGCCCATCTGAGTGTGTGGCGCGTCCTGGGGCGAATCCTAGGAAGACCCGGGAGAAGAGGAGACGGCCATGCTGCACTTCTTGGGGTTCTTCGGTCCCATTGGGACCCAGGAACTGATCATCATCGTCCTATTGGTGTTGCTGCTCTTCGGGGCCAAGAAGGTTCCCGAGTTCATGAGGTCCATGGGCGAGGGTGTTCGCGAGTTCCGCAAGTCCTCGCGGGAGATCATGCGCGAGTTCGAAGAGGAAGTCTCGAGGCCTGAACCCGCCCGGCCGATCCCGCCACCGGCGCCCGTACAGGCCGCCCCGACGCCGGCCGCCGCCAGTTCGGAGACCGAGGGACGTGACACGCGCATCGAGAGTAGCGACAACCAGGACCAAACAGTTGGGACCGGCTCCGCCGGGCACAGCGAATACTAGGGGTAGGTGAGCTCCACCATGCGTACACTCAGTCGGGCGATCGGGTCGCATCGCGCGATCGCGGCTCTGGTGGTTATCGGACTCTGTAGTGCCGCGGCCTACGCGGCCATCACGATCGGCAAGGTCCTGCCGCCCAGCGACGCCGTGGCGGGCTGGAAGATTGTGCCCAAGACCTACAAGGAGTGCCCCAACCCGAGCGGACTGGCCGAGCTCTATGACGGAGGCTGGGAGAAGTACCGCGATGCGGGCATCATCGCCGCCGCCACGCAGACCTACAAGGGCTCCGCCAAGCAGATCGTGATCTATGCCCACGAGTTCTCGAGTGCCGAGAGGGCCAAGGCCTACTACGCCTCGGCGCAGAAGAATGCCAAGGGCAAGATCACCAGCGTGCAGGTCGCCGGCGGCCAGGCGTTCTACTCGGTGACGGGCCCGGCCACCGTGGGTAATGTGGTGCGCGGCAAGGTGCAGTGCCAGGTCGCCGCCATGGGTAGCACGGCCGACATGCAGCAGGCGGTCGCTGCGTTCCTGAAGGTGCTCGCGAACCGCGTGGGCCAGGTCTACAAGTAAGTCTCCGATCGCCAAGCCGAGTACGGCCTCTCGGCCGGGCCCCGCACCCGGCAATGCTGGCGCCCGGAAGAGTACTCACAGAGGCGAGGCGCCCTTCGGTACAAGGAACGTCTTAACCTGCGGCTCGTCCTCGAACACCCGCCCCGCCTCGAACTCCCGCCATGTGGTCTCATACCACGACGTGTCGTCCGGCAGGGGACGGGTCGGGATCGCGACCACCTCGAAATCCACTCCGGCCGGGGCCTTCAGCCGCGTCTCGAGGATCTCTGCACGCATCGTGAGGTTCTCCGACCGATGGCGAAGCTGCTGGCCCCGGGGCGTGCGAACGGTGCGGTCACCCGCGGGATCCAGAACCATGCACGAACCCCGGCTACCGCCACCGGCGTCGACATAGGCCTTCATCGTCTGAAGCAGCGCCAGGTGGGTGAGGCACAGGTGCTCGTTCTCGACGGCAGTGGCAAGCTGCTCGACGGAGGCCAGCCGCTGCCCCTCAGCCCGGATCCGGTGCAGCAGGAGCCGGGCGCCATTCACGGCATCAGCGAGTCCGGAGGCCGACCGTAGGAAGGCGCCGTGCGCCGTCATCCGGGCCTGGATCTCTCGCCGCACCCGGCCCGGCGAGGGAGCGCCCTCGCCGGCCGCCATGAGCCAACGGATCCGGTCGAGCGCCGCCCTCAACTGCGGCATCACCGTCGGCTCGAACACGTGTGGCGGGAGGGGCGTCGCGCGGTACACACGACCAATCCGCTGGGCCACACGCAGGCCCCCCACCTGGCCGGCGTTGAGCGCGCTGCCGCCGGGCCGTACCCCATGGGAGCCATTGACCTCGCCGATGGCAAACAGGTGGGGCACCGAAGTCTCCCACCAGATGTCGCCCCTCAGGCCTCCATTGCAGTGCTGGGCACACACGGTCACCTCGAGGGGCTCGCGCAGGTCCACGCCGTGCTCCTCATAGACTGCCACCGCGGCCGGGTTCATGTGAGCAAGCCGCTCGAGTGGCGTGGGCTGATAGGCCCCGCTCCGAATCAGATACTCCCGCGCCTCCGGCGCCAGAAGCTCGAGAGCCGCCGCATTGCGCCCGAAGTCCACAAACACGTGTCGCCCCGACTGCTCTTCCATCCAGACAGCCACGTCAACCAGTGAGGAGCCACACCCCTGCGTCCGTTCGGCATGGAATGGCCACTGATAACCCTTAAGGAACGTGGCCGTCGCCAGATCACCCGGGCGGTCGAAGTAGCCCAAAAGGAACTCGCGGCGGTCGCTGCCATCGGCAGCCACACTCACATAGGAGGGAACCACCTGCTGATAGGTGCCAGACACGTTCCACCGGAAACGCGTCGAAGCCAAACCGAACTGCAGCTCGGTCAGGTTGTTGGCAACCACCCCGATCTCGAGGGCCAAACCATGGCCGCCCGCTTGGCCTGGAGGATAGACCGAAGCCGAGTAGAGCTCGCCCGGTCCCCCCGTGGCCAACACCACGTTCTCCGCCGAGAAAACGACGAGACCATGCCCGGGAGCGCTCAGTCGGGAGAGATCGAGCCCTACGGCGCCAATCACCCGCACCCCGACCCGGCCCGGCACCGTGAGGAGCCGAATCACCTGGTGCCGATCGAGAATGGGCACACCATGCCGCCGCAGCGCCTCGAGCGCACCGCGCACCATGAGCCACGAGGTCTTGGGCCCGGCCGACGTTGCCCTCTGCCGGGGGTCGTGATCGGTCTTGTAGCCGACGAAAGCCCCATACCGGTTGTGGGGGAAAGGCACGCCATTGCGGACCAAGTGGTAGAACTCGGGAAGTGAGTTCAGACCCTCGATATAGGCCAAGTCGCCGTGCATCATCCCCCCCGCCGTAAGCGTTCGCGCGAACTCCATGGGACTGTCGGCCACGTCGCCGAAAACACCAATCTTGTAGTAGGTCTGTTTGTCGGAGCCGCTGTTGGCCGAGGTGCCCCCACCCAGCCGCTCGGTTACTACCAGCACGTCCGGCGCCCCGAACTCGATCAGGTGCTCGGCGCAGTTCAGCCCCGCGGCACCACTCCCGATGATCAGCGTGCTCACCGTGTACAGTGGCACCAAGAGGCCGGGCTCAAGCTCGAGTTCGCTCCGTTCCACCGCTGCCTCCTACCGGATCGCCCGAGGCCGTGGGGCAGCCTGAACCGCCAGGGCGCCGGCCACCAGGCACACGGCAGAGGCCAGGGAGCTCACGGCCCGACCCGCCACTCGAGCACGCCGCCCGAGAACCCGGGCTTCAGCGCCGCCACCACGCGCAGCTCAGCGGTGGTGACCGGCGCGAACTCGACCCTGTTGTACCGGTCGGGCTCGGTCCCGTAGGCATTGGCAGCAGCCACGGGCTTCCAGCCCTCGCCGTCGCGGCACTCGAGCCGCCACGACTCGGGCGTCCGGCACTGGCCCATACCCGTGTCGTCGAACCAGTACAGCTCCACCCAACTCACCTCGCGGGGCTCCTCGAATCCGTAGGTCACCCACTCCTCGGTCCCCCGGTGGTCCCACCAGGTGAAGCGCGGGATGGTCTGGTCGTTGCTGTTCGCCGGCTCCTTGCCATCGCTCATCGCCGAGAGGAGGTCGTGGACGTGGCTGGCCGCGTGCCGCCCTCGCGCCGGCGGGCGCCACTCCTGCGCACCCGGGCCCTCGCCGATCACCGGGAATGCGCTCAACCGCAGGCGGGCGCAGCCCATGGGGATCAGCACGATCCGCTCCTCGGCCTCCGACGACCGAACCGGGCTGTCCTGGAGCTCGTCAATCAGCGTCAGATCGGGGATCAGCTTCCAGTTCGGGATGCGTTTCGCCCGCGCGATCAGCCGCACGGGTGTGCCCTCCGGTGTGAACGGCTGGCTGGGAACCGCGTCGGTCTCCTCGACGGCGAAGCTCGCCTCGGGCTTGTCGGCATCGAGCACCAGACCGTAGTTCCAGGGCGTGGTCGGGAACACTTCGTAGGCCGGCCACTGCTCCGTGCCACCATACCGCGCCCACCGCTCGCCGATCCGCGCCGAGAAGGTGAGCGGCCCACGGCTCACCGAGACACTCCCATGGTTCCTCTCCCACCGTCTCACCACGACCTCCATCGGCAGCTCGAGGGTCACCGTGTCGCCCGAGCGCCAAGTGCCGTCGATGCGCAGAAAGGCGCCCGCCTGGACCTGCGCCTCCACGGTCCGGCCGTTGATCCGAAGCCGCGGTGCCTTGCACCAGTGCGGGATACGGAGGAACAGCGGGAACTCGACCGGCTCGTCCGTGGCCAGCCGGAATCGCACCTCGCCCGAGAACGGATAGCCGGTCTCCTCGGACACGGTCACAGACCGGCCCGCCGCACCCACCTTGGCCGTGACCTCCGAGGCCGAGTAGAGCACCGCCGCCAGCCCGTCGCCCGGCGTGGCCATCCACAAATGCTCGGCATAATAGGGCCAACCATGGCTCACGTTGTGCTGGCAGCAGCGGTAGCTGTAAGGGTCGTAGGCCAGCATGCAGCCGCCGTTCTGTAGGCCGGGGCTCTTGTTCTCCTTGTCGAGCTGCACCATGTTGGCCCCCGTGAGGTAGTGCAGCCCCTTCAGGTCCGGCGGCTGCGACGCCGGCAGTGAGTTGAACGCGACCTCCTCACACCGGTCGGCCCAGATGGTGTCACCGAGCATCGAGAAGAGCATCTCGAAGCTGTGCATGAACTCGACCATCGAGCACGTCTCCGCGCCCTGGCGGGGATCGTCGAAACCCTCCCTCGCGTTCTCGTCGGCTCCGAACATGCCCCCCGGCACCTGGCCGTACAGGCCCATGACCGCTTGGTAGTTGCGCTCCGCGGCCTCCCGGTCCGTCGCCTGGCCCGACAGCACAGAGTAGACGGCCGGCTCCCGGAAGCCCTGGGTGATGTTCACGCCATGCCACGAGGCGATCCCGTGAACCCAGTCCGCCGTGTTCCGGTGGATCTTCTCGGCCAGCTCGAGCAGCCACGGCTCACCCGTGCGGTTGTAGAGCCAGTACACACTCTCCAGGTTGTCGCCAGCGCGGATCTTCTGCCAGAAGGGCAGCAGGAACTCGGACTCGGGCACCCCGAGCTCGTAGCGGAAGAAGGCTGTCATCCGGTCGATGACGCGTGGATCGCCAGTGGCCTCGTAATACGACTGGAGGCAGTTGAGCATCACCATGTGCGGCCACAGATCCGCCTTGCCTTCGAGGCTGGTCCGGTTGGCCTCTGGGCCGAAGTACCCATCGGGTCGCCCGCTCCCCAGTGCTCCCTCGATCCACACCCTGGCCTCCGCGATGATGCGCGGGTCGCCGAGCACGTAGCCCAGGTCGCCGAACCCCTTGAGCCAGTAGGGAAGCTCCTCCCACCCGTTCCTGCCCTGGCCCGTGGGGCTGAGCCAGGCGTTGTCCCGCGGGTCGCACCAGGGGCTGATCTCGCTGAGGTGACCGGTCATGCCATCCCGCATCAGCTCGAGCTGATGGCGAAGCCAACCGCGGGGGGTGATCGCGCCAATGGGCAGCTTCACGAACGGGCTCGGCGCCAGCGGCGCGCGGTTGCTCACATAGTGCTGGTTCCGGAGGGCCGCGTCCGGCCCGGACACACCGCGTACCGTCATCGCCTCACGCGCCCCCAGTCCCGAGACCGACACGGTCATCCCCCCCGCCAGCAGGGCCGCCCGAACCGCCGTCTTCCACACAAGGATCCCCCCTCGCCGGATCGTTCGGGGCGGCGCGGGTACGGTCCTCCGCGCGGGACTCGTCGGCAGCGTCGACAACGCCGTCCATCGGCCGCGCCGGGGGCACACGCCCCGGGCTACCGGATGCCACCCCTCCGGGGCTGACACCGACCTGCCCCAAGCCCCCGAAGGGGGCGACACGCGATAGCCCGCTGCGTGAGCGGCGGGCCACGGTGCGCCAATCCATTCCCGTGGCCTGCCGTCTCGCGCCGGCAGCGACCTCGGCCACCACCCACCCCACGGGGACTGAGCCCTTCGCCCCGGAGATGCATGGCGAAGGGCTCTGTCCCCTCGGTGTCGCTCGTGAGCTGCGGCACAGAGGCCCGGCGCCACAACCGGTACTGGGACGTAGCCCGCGGCCTCTGCGCCGCGGGGTCGGCCGCAGGCCGACAGATGCCACCCCGCCCCCGTCTTGCCCCTTCGTGACGCGCCCACACCCGTCCACCCCGCGCTCCTCGGGGCGGCGGGCGCGGCAGCCCGCACCCCCAATCCCTCAGTAAGGAGGTATTGGTATCTGCTCCGGCGAATGCGAACATGGTTCGCTGGACGAACCGGCACCTCAGACCGCGGAACAGGGGGGCAGCACTGTGAGTCGTGCACGATGGACCAGCTTGTTGATATGTGTCTCGTGTGTAACGGGGGGGGGCAGCGTGGGGTAAAGCGCCCGAGGTCAGGATCATCGCTCCACCGGATGGCATCACCGTCTCCGTAGGCCAGGCCGTCCCCTTCGAGGCCAGTACCGCGACTGACGACACCGAACGCTCCGCACCCAAGGTCCA
>JAKPQA010000356.1 GCA_029547025.1 Armatimonadota bacterium | reverse complement strand
GCTGGCTCGCGACCCAGATGCCACCCACCACTCTTCGACACTTCGTTGACGAGCTGCCCCCCACAAGTACGGCCGGGGGCGGCAGCCTGGGCGCGGAGCTCGAGCCCCACGTCCAGCAGCTCAACGACGCGCAACGCTGCGTCGCCGTGCTCCTGCTGTCCGCCGCACGCGAACAGGAGCTGACCGGCGAGGAAGGACTCGGATTCCGCGGCCCCCTGGGCAAGCCCGAAGCGGTCGAGGAACTGTCGCCGCACTGGGTCGCCGGCCAGATCGACGCCTGGGGAGACCGGAAGACGACCGGCTCTGGTGCATCAGCGATCACCCCTCCCTGCCTGGCTGCCCGCGCCGACGGTGACCGGAGCGGGCAGCAGGGGTCGCTCAGGCGACCGCGGTGCCTTCCAGCTCGATCATCTGGCCGGGGATCGCCAGCCGTGTCACGCCGAGCATGGTGGTGGTCGGCGCTACCTGGGCTGCTCCCAGCCGCGACGCCAGCACTCCGTAGTGCTGGAAGAGCAGGTCGACGTCGGTGGTGTACACGTTGAGCCGCACGAGGTTGGCCAGTGACATGTCGGCCGCGGCCAGCACCGCCTCCAGGTTGTCCAGGCTCAACGCAACCTGTGCTGCCATGTCTCCCTCATGCTGAGGAGTTCCGTCGGCTCCCATCGCGGTCTGCCCAGAGCAGTACAACGTCCGGGTGTGGCCGGTGATCACCTCGCCCTGGTTGAACCCCATCTCCACAGACCACGTCACCGGGTTGACGGCCACTCGTTCGATTGCCACATCAGCTCCAATCAGATTCCATCGGGGTTGCCCGCATTCGGGCGTCGCCGCGGTTCGGCGGCGCGTGACCACCCTGACGCTGAATCACGACACCTTGTGTCAGGTATTCGGATAACGTCTTCGTCGTGCGAGCTGACCGGCTGGTGTCCTTGGTCCTGCTGCTGCGTCAGCGCGGCCAGTTGACCGCGGATGCCCTGGCCAAAGAGCTCGAGGTCTCCCCGCGCACCGTCCTGCGCGACATCGAAGCGCTTTCCGCGGCCGGCGTCCCCGTCTATGCCGAACGTGGCCGGCACGGTGGGTACGCACTCCTACCTGGGTTCCGGACCGAGCTCACGGGCCTCAACAACGACGAAGCACTCGCGCTGCTCACCGCTGGCTCAAGGCCAGGCGAGCAGATCTTCGGACTCGGGACGGCTCTCGCCTCAGCAATGCGGAAGATCGTTGACGCCCTCCCCGAAGGCCACCAGGTCGCCGCGACCAACGCGGCACAACGGTTCCTCGTCAACCCCGAGACCGACCTACTTTCCCGTCGCCTGAGCCAGGAAGAGCTGCCCGACGCCACGTTGATGGTGGTGCGACGCGCGGTCCTCGCCGGACGCAAACTGCGGATCCACTACGCCTCGCGCGGCCAGCCACCCCAATGGCACACAGTGGACCCGATCGGCCTGGTCACCGTGCGAGACAAGGGCTACTTACTAGCCACCGAGTCCGGCACCGACCGGACCATGCGAATATCGCGAATCCACGCCGCCGAAGAGCTTGTCGAACCAGCCCAGCGACCAGATCAGGTCAACCTCGAACACATCTGGGCACAACGGTGCGCCGAATTCCTGTCCGAGGGCCACATCTCCGTCCAGGTACGTGTGAGCCCGACGCACCGGGACGACCTCCTCGACATGGCAGAAGCCGTACGCGCCGAGGAGGCCGAACCGGACGGCTGGCTACGCCTCGAAGTCACCTTCCAAGATCTCTGGCACGCAGAGTGGGCGCTGTGGCAGCTCTGCACCAACGCTGAAGCGCTCGCCCCGCCCGAACTGCGCGCTTCACTGCACGCTCGGGCAGACGCAGTCGCCGACCGCTACCGAGCCACGGCTGAGCCCGACCCGAACTAAACGTCCATCTATGCCTGCCCACTTCAGGAGTGATGTCGAAACTCACCAACACCGGCGCAGCTCACGAACCGAGCGGTGTCGAAACAACCCCCACTCGGTGTTGAACGAGACCTCCATAGCCAGCCCGCGATCCGTCGTCAGCCATGCCGAGAGTCTGACGGTCCGACGTAGGGCTGAGGCCAGGCCCAGCCCACCTGCAACGAGGCGAGGACCAGCTAGACTGAGGGACGGCAGCCGCGCCTGCCCGCTTCCGAGCCGGAGGCCCACGTCCAACCCGGCGAAGAGGACAAGGTTCTCTGAATCGCGCGAGCAGATCAGCCATCACTTCGCCGACCGAAGAGGTGGACGTGGGCCGCCCCAAGGAACGGAACGATGATGACTCGCGATCGAGCACGCAAGGCCCAAGCCCGCGCACTCCACGACGCCACCGGCGTGCCCTACGTGGTAGCCAGGCGCGCAGCGCAACAGCCCTCTCCCCTAGCCGAGGTCATGACCTCGCACCCCGAGCTCAATGACTTCGGCATTGGCGTGTTCGACGCACACCGCAAGCCCCGACACCAGCGCGAGGACGAACTCGCCCAGAAGCGGAGAGAACTCGCCGCTCGGGAACGTGAAGTCCTCGAGGTAGCCGACTGGCTAAAGGCGAATATCACCCCGATCGCGACACCCGGGGTGGGCAGCTACGGGCTGAAGCACCTAATCGAACGACGCATCGGGCGATACGTCACCAACGGCGAGGCGATCGCCGCCGCCCTCATCGTCGGATACCCCCACCGCTACGGCCACACCACGGGGCCAAACGTCATCTTCGGGATGAGCCAACGCGACTACAACCGGCTGCGAGCCTGACTGGCGACCGCGCTCCAGGGCCCCAGTCGTGCAAAGTGCCCCGCACGCGGTCGTGCAATCTTGGCTGCGCCTCTACAGCTGAAGTTGTGTCGAGATGCACGCTTATCTGGGGGCGAGTACAACTTCACGGGCCCTGACCTGCGTCGTCGTGTGGTGGACAGTGTCCTCGACGAGACTCGTGGCGTCCCACGGCGACTGGACATGCCGCCGGTCGTCCGGGATATGTGGGTGATCCGTCCTCAACTGCCGATGGTCGGACGTTCGCCCTGGGTACGCGCCGTCAAACATGCAAAGGCACCCGAGCCGCGCTCTGCTGAGCGTGTGGCCAACGGGACTCGGGCCCATTGCATGTTTGACGGAGCACTCGTCCTGTCATGCCGCTGTCCCGCCCCCGGCCCCTTGGACAATAGAGTCGCGGCGTGCAGGAACACCGGGCTAAACACCTCACTGATCTGTGGGGCTACGGGGTCGGTTGGTTCTACCTGTTCGCCTTCATGACCATTGGAGCTCTATTCGGCGGCCTCCTCGGCTGGCCCTTCCGCAGACCGGGCGACACGGCGGTGGCTGGCATGGTCCTCGCCGTTATCGTCTGGCTGGTCATGGTCGTGAAGGCACATAGGCAACTCAGCCCGTATGGGGGCCGCCACCGCTCCGAGGACTGACCAGGGCAAAAACTGTGAGGCCCCGAACGGCCCCTCGGTGCCAGCGCGAGCGAGGCTTGGAGCGCCACGCCTTGTTGGCCAAAGTCCAACCCGACCGCTAGCACGCTGAACGTCCGGACGTGCCGCGTTGTGCGGGTCAGTCGTCAGTCGCCAAGATCCAATGAACTTGATCGTGCGCATGGTCGAGCACCAGAAAGTCCACGATGTCGCTGTTCCAGCCAAGGACACAGTAATCGTCGCGGTGCTCTTCGGCTGGAGGGGTGAGCAGGTAGACGTCGCCCTGGCCGAACAGCGGATGAGACGGGCGACGGCCGCGGGTGATTGAGCGCCGGTGTCGTCCGGGCCAAATTCGTTGGCCCACCGTTCAAGGCGGCCGCGGGCCTGAGCAGGGCTGATGAGGACGTAGCTGTCGTGATCAAGGGCATCGAGGTGCCAGCCGGCATGGATGCGTCGTCGAGTCGCCGTATCGATGTCGCCGATACCGTCGTAGTCGAACCAGGGCCACGACATCACTTCCCTGATGGCCTCGGTACTGCCGCGTGGGAGGTTGGCTTCCCTGAACGTCACTACGCGGACCCACATGTTCGAGCCGCGGTCCATGTGAACGAGGTCGTCGCCGGCGAGAGTTGGCATGCCAGGAGTCTGCCGTTCTGTCACCCGTGTTGCGGTGGTTCGCGACGTCCGCACATGCCGCGTTGTGGGCGTGGGCACCGCCCAGCGCGGGCACAATCTGCACATGATGCAACTGGTCACAGCGCCATCAGGGG
>JAKPQA010000353.1 GCA_029547025.1 Armatimonadota bacterium | reverse complement strand
CCTGGTTGGTCAGGGAGTAGTCCTTGATCGCCGAAGTGCTCCCCACGGGCATGATACTGACCGTCACGCTGAACTTGGGGGCCCGGTGCGGGCAGTGAACAATGTTCCACGGCACCGTCACCGCATCGGTGCCGTTCCATAGCAGCAGCTCTTCGGTGCCGTTGACCACCGTATTGGTCACCGTAAGCGTCTTCGGGCCAACGGTCACCAGCGTCCCGGGCATGGGCGGCTTCCTATACTGGACGCGGAACTCGACGCCCCAGTTCTTCTCGCCCCAGGTCGGCCAACCCCAGACCCACCGCCGGAGACCCGGCACCCCGGTCGGTTCGTCCGTTCCGCCGCCTCCGCATCCGTTGGGAGAGACGCGTCGACATCCACAAGGCACTCTTGTGGCTCGCCTGCATCCTTGTCGCATTCCGAACGCCACTAGGGTTATGAAACGGGCTCGAAGGAGCCCGAGGACCGATCCTTGAGCCACTTACCGGAAACGGCGTCGATGATGAGCTCGTGCCGGGAACCCGGGGTGGCGGAACGCAGCGTCACGAACCACACAGGGCCGCCGCTTGGCGATAGGAAGTAGCTCAGAACCAGCCGGGTCTGCTCGATCTGGAGCAGTTCGCCAGACTGGGTGGCGGTCATCTTCGCCAGGACCTCTCGTGCCACTGAGATGGCACCAGACTCGGCGACCCGCACCTCGTCTTCCGTGGCGTAACGAACTGCCCGACGGCGACTGAAGGAAGTGACTCCGCATCGCCCATCGCGGTCGGAGACCGTCACCGACCACCAGTCGCCTGTCCAGGCTCCGCTGGGCAGCACGTTGGCCCAGGTCAAGTGTAGGCTGTGGTCGCCCGTCTGCACAGAGCCCACCAGATGGGTGCTCTCCGTGAAAGGGCCCAGATGGGCCCGGGCGAATCCCTCGGCCGCCTTGAGGCGCTCTTCGGCCGTGTCCTCGGTGACCAAAGCAAGAAGAGCGCCGCTGAACAACGTGATCTCTTCAGCCGCCAAGTCCACCAGTGCCCCGGCCAAGTGCTCGTGCCCGTCGTCACCAAGCCAGTGGGCGAACACCATTCGGTCGCGTTCCCAGCTGCCCGGCTGCACACTCCGGATAGTCAGCTCCCGCATCTCGTTCGGGTAGATGGCCGGGAGCAGACGCAGCGCCAACTCCACGGCTCGACCGTGCCGCGGATCGGTTGCCGGACCTGCCGCACGGTCGTCACCCGAGAGCACAGCCCACGGTGAGAATGCCAAGGCCACTGCCACACAAGCGACGAGAGCGGGTATCGGCAGGCCTCTCTGCGCCATCGGCGTGGGTCTCACGCTGGATGGCCTCCCTTCGATCGAGCGTAGACGACCCGGCCTTGGGCCACTATCGTGCACGGACGCATGGACCGCTGAAGCGAGGGGGGAACAGCTCCAGGCTCGCATCAGTGCACCACATGGTCTCGAAGCCACCCGACGCACCCTTCACGACGAGGAGGTAGTCCACGGCCAGATCGAGAGCCTCGGCGAGGTCCTTTCCCGGCTGACTAGCCATAGGCCAGAAGCCGTGCGCGAATTCGTCGTGGTACTCGAGCAAGGGCTCGCCCTCGAAGCCGACGAAGGCCTGAGCGCCCTTGCCGACAACGGCGTCAGACAGAATGTGACCGGTCGCAGTATGGCAGCCCTGGAACATCACCAGTAGGCACTCGCGCAGGTCGTTGCCCTGTAGCTCGGAGATAGCGTGCGATGCCTGGCTATCAGGGATCGTACAGTCGCTGAGGACGTACTCCAGATCCAGCACACGACCGTCCTCGAAATCCAGCAGGTGGCTGGTTGCGTGGGCGGCCGCGTACACAACGGCTGCTGGGCCCTCACTCATCCTGGCGAAAACGGCGTCGACTTGGTCGGGCCCGGCACCTGATGCCGGTGCCCAGTGGAGTCCACCTAAGCCCTGGGGGATTCCGAGCTGCTGCTGGAACTCCGCTACCGCGCCACTCAGATCGTCGTTGTACGGGCTCCCGGGCCCATCGTCACCTGCGCCGCCGTAGGCGGGCGGCCAGATCGCCATCCCTGCTCCACGAGGGAGCGCTGGCTTGGCGGCCCGGCCGCGGTGCTCCTGCCCGGAGGCCGTCGTCTCGCCCGCGCAGAGCGCGAATGCATAGGGCCCCATGTGGGTGGGACAGACTTGGAGGCGGACCGACTGGATGTGGTGTCCCCGGTCCGATCCCAGGTTGCCCTCAGACGGAAAGACAACCGGGGCAGGCCCAAGACACGGCGGGTAGACCTTGATGCCGCAGGAGGCGGCGGCGCTAGACAGGTCATACTGCACTAGCACTTGTGCTTGAGGAGGGTCGGTGTCAGGTACCCACTCGAAGCCGCTCAGCGTGACGTTCGAGATCGTGAGAGATGTCGACTTGTCCGTGTCCGTGCAGGTCTGCCCCGGGTGGACGTGGGTGGCGCACACCGTGTAGGTGTACACCCCCGGCGGGGCGGTCCCGCCCGCGGTCGTCTCCCCCTGCCACTGCAGCGATCCCTCTCCCGGGTCCTGGTTGGTCAGGGAGTAGTCCTTGATCACCAAAGTGCTTCCCACGGGCATGATACTGACCGCCACGCTGAACTTGGGGGCCCGGTGCGGGCAGTGAACGATGTTCCACGGCACCGTCACCGCGTCGGTGCCGTTCCATAGCAGCAGCTCTTCGGTGCCGTCGACCACCGTATTGGTCACCGTGAACGTCTTCGGGTCGACGGTCACCAGCGTCCCGGGCATGGGCGGCTTCCGGTACTGGACGCGGAACTCGATGCCCCAGTTCTTTTCGCCCCAGGTCGGCCAACCCCAGACCCACCGGCGCGTGCCGGGGATGCCCGTGGGCTCTTCGGTGGCCGTGCCCGCCGCCTGCCACGTGCCTCCAGGCACCTTCTTCTCGAGCGTGGGGGTGTTCATGACCATGTTCGTCGTCTCGAACACCACCTCGATGCCATCGCAGGCTTCGTCGTCGTCCAGTCGGGCCTTGGGCGGCGCCATGTCACGGATGTAGAGATCGTCGCCCATCTGCTGCTTCGTCCCGCCCTCGCCGCTC
>JAKPQA010000326.1 GCA_029547025.1 Armatimonadota bacterium | reverse complement strand
CCCGCAAAATGGCCAAACGCAAGCGGTCGGCCTGACGGCCGACCCGGGCCCATTGGGGGCCCACCATCCGGCTTCGCCGGACGGTCCTACCCATGTGGTCCCTCCACCAGACCCGGACGGGCCGTCTCGGTGCTCGTGCGGCGCCAGCTCGGGCCTAACCTGGCGCTAATGGGGCAGGACCCCTCTACGCAGGCGGCAGCAGGAACAACCGGCCCTTGCCCGCATCCAGCGAGAGCTGGAGGCCCTCCATGTCAGGGCTATCATCAACGACGGGCGCCTCGCCGCCTGTCGCCGGGTCAATCTCCACCACCTGGGCGATGTCCACGGCGAGCTCGACCGTGGGCCACGAGGTGTAGTTCGGGTCGTAGTCGTTGAGCAGCACGGCCCGGCGGCCGTCCCTGTGGTCGAAGAGCCCGATGAGATAATCGCCGGGCGTGACCGGCCGAATCGGAACGTCTGCCGATAGGGCGTCAGGACCGGCGTCGCTCGGGACCCGGATCACATCGGTGCTGGTGAGCTCCATCAGTGTGGGACCCAGGTTCTGGATCTCGCGGTTCAGACGCTTGGCCTGCTCATAGTGCCGTGTCCGGCGGCCCTCGGCCGTGATGATGGCGCCGCCCTTGGGGAACTCATCGCCTCGAGGGGTCCAGTAGCAGAAGTAGAGGACGCCCTTGGCCCCGTACGCGATCGACGTGTAGATCTGCCACGCCAGCTGCGACTCGGTGGGGTCGTAGTGCGGGCCGAAGGGCATGGCGTTGAAGAAGTTCCAGAAGGGAATCCCCTTCCGCAGCGACTCCCGCCGCATGATCTCGAGGTTCGCGCAGTAGCCGTCCCGGCCATCGGCATCGGGGCGCATGAGCGGATAGTGGTCCATGGAGAGCACATCCACGTCCACTTCGTCCACGAAGCGCCGAACATACTCGTCGTAGGTGTTCGTGCCCAACTGCGCCGGGTTGGCGTAGTTGGGGAAGAGGTTGATGTACGCCAATCGACCGGGCCGTGCCTCGCGAATGGCCCTCACGGCGTCGGCCAGGGCCGGGAAATCGGCGGCGTTGGGCTCATCGCGGAGCGAATAGCCCCAGCATGCGTCGCCGTCGGGCAGCTGGTCGAGCGGCAGTCCCGCCGTGGCGACCACGGCCACCAGACCGTGCTTCTCGCACAGCTCAAGCTGCCGCCGGACGAGCTCGGGCGTGTTGCCCCCGAACCCGCCGATCACCAGTGTGAAGTGGGCCTCGGCGATCTCGGCATAGCGCGCGTCAGCATCGTCTCCAATGGGAGGGTCGACCCAGAACCCAATCGCGAAGCGGTCTGGGGCAAAACGGGCCGTCTGGGCCGATGCGCGGCCCGCGAGCGCCACCAGGGCCACGCACACCACGAGGCAGGCGAGCCAGCGTTCCACGGGATCAGTCCTCTCGTCAGCGGGCCGGCTTCAGCCAGCGGTCGAACCAGTCGAACGCCACGCGCCCACTCCATGCGTGAGCGCCAGGATGGATGTCTGCGACCAGGCGATCGGCCGCACCGGCCGCCGCGTAGATGCGCTCGAGCCGGTCGAAGGCCTGTCGCATGTCGTCAATGACGAAGCACGTGTCGAGCTCGCCCATCTCGACGGCCAGGGGCTTGGGAGCGATGAGCCCAGCCACCTCAGGGATGTCGCCGATGGTCAGCAGGCCGGGCATGTACTGGGCGCCGCAGAAGTTCGCCAGGCCGCGCATGCCCATAGCATCGCCCTTGATGGTGCTGAGGTAGCCGCTGATGCAGGCCACGCTCAGCCGAGGCTCCAGCGCCGCGAGATAGGTGGCCATGGTGCCGCCGAAGGACAGGCCAGCGACGCCGATCCGCGTAGCGTCGACCTCGGGCCGGGTCTCGAGGTAGTCGATGCAGCGCATGCCGTCCCAGATCTGAAGTGCGAGCAGGTGGTAACCGATGTAGCCGCAGGCCATGTAGTTGACATTGCACGCGTCACGGCCCTGCCGCGCCCATTCGGCCGGGCTGCTCCGCTCGCCGAACCCACGCCAGTCGGGGGCGATGACAACATATCCCCGGCGAACGAACTGACGGGCGTAGTCGTAGTTCAGGGCCCGCACGAACTCCGCCTCGTCGTCCGTCGTCGTCACGCCACAGACATCGAGCTTACCGCGACCATGCCCATGGGCGGCCAGAACAGCCGGCAGCTTCTGCCCCGGAGCCAGACCCTTGGGCACCAGGACGTAGGCGATGACCGACGCGTACTTCTCGCTGTCGAATACCACCTTCTCGCGCAGATGGTCGCCGCAGTCCTCGACGCCGAGCACCTCCGAATCGAGGGGCACCGGCAAGGGCGCGCGGCCCAGATACTGCCGGAGCCGGGCATCGAATGCGGCTCGCCACTGGGCGTAGTCCTCAAGAGTGGTCCCAGCGAAGGTCAGCTCCGACGTCTCGTTGGCAATCCAGGCCTGGACGCTGTCATAGGGCGAGAGGTAACGCGGCTTGGCGGGCATCGTGGGTCTCCTATTCGGCGGCCCAGGCGACCGCATCGGGAATCCGGGCCGGACGGGGCCCACCCGGCTTGGCCTGGTTCCCCCATGCGGTGCGTCTGAACCGCCCGCGGGCAGTCCGGCCTAGGCGATCTCGTACGCGTGGGCGAGAGTGATGCTCTCCCCCGGCTCGAGGCGGGCCGATGGCGACCAGAGCTCCAGGTTGGCCCGGCGGTCCGGGCCGCTCCAGTTGAGGTAGCAGATCTCGACCTGAGCCGGATCGAACCGCGAGACCAACGCCACACCGGCAGACTGATCAATCAGTGCCCACTCACCGGCGGGGCGGTCATTCCCGCGTAGCCAGAGCTCGGTCTCCTGGCTCTGGCCGGAAGCCAAGCCAACCTCCTTGGCCCCTGGCGGCCCCAGACGCACCACCGCCTGCGCCGCATCATCCATCCGGAAGCAGGGGTGGACGCGAATACAGGCCTCCCGCGGCTCCGGGCTGGCATTCGTCAGCGTCGTCGAAACACGGAGCACGGGCTGGACGGAGTCCAGAGCATACCTGCGTTCCACGGCAAGCCCGTTCGCCAGGTTGGCTCGCAGCGTGATAGCGCGGTCCGACCGGTCGGCGACCTCGTAGCGCTCGTTCCAGCCAGGCGAGCGATAGTTCGACTCACTGAACTCCTCATACCCCCCAACCGTGGGGTCAATGCCAGCGGCCGTGGAGTTGACATCCATGAACTCGCGCCCGTCGGCCAGACGCTTGAGGCTGAGGATTCGTCCGCCCATGCCCGGTATGACCACGACCTCGAGGCCCCCGCCCTGAAGGCGGGCCACAGGCTCGCGCTGGGGTCGGGAGCGCACGTGGGCGAGCCAACGGTCGAGGTTGCTGCCGACACCGCCCTCCGACACGGCCGTAAGGCCCTCGGCCCGGGCAACACGCTCGAAGCGGTCAATGAGCGCGGTGATTCGGTCGTTGGCGTCGGCCTCGAGCGCGTCGGGGCCGAGCTTGTAAGCCCGGTCCGATGCCTGCGCGATACGCGTGTAGATAATCGGCAGCCGCGCGACCTCCACACGGTGGAGACGGATGGCATCGTCCTTCACCAGGGCCTCGGCCTCATCGAACCAGCCCTCATACCGCGTCAGGGCCTCATCGGTCTGGAACGGCGACTTCGGACCCACGTAGATCGGCATGTGGAAGTCGTCGTCGGAGACGGCCAGGTCGTGGATGTCGTCAATGTACCGGCGGATGACAGGAGCAGCCGGCCCGTAGTACGCGGCGAGGAACTCATCGATGCCCTTCTCGATGTCGTAGCCGGGATCCCACAGGGTCTTGGCCATCAGGTACGTCCGGAGCTCCGCCATCT
Organism: Armatimonadota bacterium; assembly: GCA_029547025.1. Lineage (GTDB taxonomy): Bacteria > Armatimonadota > Zipacnadia > UBA1398 > JAKPQA01 > JAKPQA01. Next base: position 51,033 of record JAKPQA010000326.1, on the reverse strand, counting down.
CCCCGCCTCGGGAGAAGTAGTTGGCCTCCTCGTAGATCCCCGTCACGCCGTTCTCGATGAAAAACCGGATGTTCGGTTGCAGCACGCGGAGGTTCGGGAAGGGCTGCACGCAGTGGGCGTAGTTGATGACGTAGTCCCAGATGTGCAGACGATCGCAGATCTGATTCCACCCGCGGATGTCGTCGACGAAGCTCTTGTTGAAGGGCGATGTCTCGAGAGGCCGGTTGAACTCACACTCGATGCTGCACAACCGGATGGCCACGTTGGGGCGGGGCTTCACATGCTTGGGCGGCTTCCGCGTGTACTGGTAGGCCAAGGTGTCGATGATGATGTGCGGGTAGTCCTGGGCGATGTCGTCGGCAATGGCATTCACGAAGTGGAGCAGCGGGCCGCTCTGGCTTCCTTCCTCCTCGGCAAGCGCGCTGCACTTGGGGCAGGTGCAGTAGTTGTGCCAGTCGTTCTGCGAGACCGAGATAATGGTGGCTTCGGGCGACTCCTGGATCCACTTCCGAACGGTCGCAATGGCAATCCGAAGTACATCCGGGTTCGTCAGACAGAGCTGGGTGTAGTCGCGGGTACGCTTCCCGTTGATCTCGGAGAAGTACTCGGGGTGGGCGTCGAAGTACACCTCGGGGGGCACCAGGTAGTTGAACGTGTGCACGAAGCCCCGGTAGCTGATCTTGCCGCCCCACTCCTCGCTGGCCTCGATCTGCGTCCCGTTGTACTGGTTGCGGACGGCGAACTCGGGCGGGCGCGAGTTCGGGTAGTCGGTGGCACGGTACTCGAGCGGCGGGACGTAGGTGATGTCGAGCCGGCCGACATTGATGCGCCCCTCCCGTGGCCACGTGGTGCAGTCCGGCGTGAACCAGCGGCAGCCGAGCTGGTCCTCGAGGAAGCGGTAGACGGCATAGAGCACGCCGCGCTTGTTGCCGGTCAGCACCAGGTTGGGACCACTCGTCTTGATGCGGATGCCGTCAGCCCCCAGGGCGGCATAGTCCACCGCGACGCCGAGGTTCCTCACGGCCTGGCACTTGCCGACCACGATGCGGAACGGCGTCTTGGCCTTGCCCTCGGTGACCACGGGCGGGGCGCTGCCGGTGATCTTCTCAAGATGCGCCTGCAAATCACGCGCCGCCAGCGCCTCTTGGGGCGTGGGCTTGGCGGGGATGACGATCGAGTGCGACTCGGCCCGGACCACCCGCCCGCCGATGGCGATGGTGCAGCTCCCGAGCTGTGCCTGAGCGGCGTCGAGCTCGGCACGAACCGCGGCCAGCGCCGCGGCGACCTTGTCGAGAGCAGCGCGGGCGGGGGAGCTGGCCGCGGTCTTGCCCTGCGCGGCGTCGACGAGCTTCCTCAGGCTGTCAGCCGAGCGCCGGCGGTCCGCGAGGGTCTGCGTCGACGATGTAGCGAGAGTCAGATCGCCAGCGTAGGCGACCAGGGAGTCCACCGACTGCGCGTCGGTTGCGGGATCCTGGATGGCGCTGAGCACGGCGGACCACAGGGCGTCGGAGGGGAGGCCCTCGCTCACCTCGGCGAGGCGCTTCCGGCCATCGTTGAGCGACGTGGCACCGTTGGCCACCATCGCCGCCAGGAAGCGGGCTCGCTTCGGGCCGGGCGGAGTCGCCTTGGCCAAGACACACGCGATGTCGGCCTTCACCCCGCGCGGTAGGTCGCGGGCGAGGAGCTTCTCAGCGTCACCGAGCTTCTGATGCGCCACCAGCCAACGGGCGAGCAGGCGGGCCTCATCGTCGCCGATGGACGCCTTGGCCGCGATGGCGTCCATCGTCTCCCGAGCCGAACGGACCCGCACAACCGACACGTCGTCGATCCACGTCTTGCCGCGGGCGGCATCCATGAACGCCAGAGGATGGAAGGGGACGGCGTCGGTGGGCACGCAGAAGTCAACGGAGACCTGCTGCCAGGTGTCACCCGCGGTGACCACGGCCTGAGCGCCGAACGCCCACACGTAGGAGTCCCACTGGTAGACATAGAGGGCGAGGGCGCTCCCCTCGGCCGCGCCACCGCGGACCCACGCCGTGGCCCTGTAGGTCGCGAAGGGCTCGACGGACAGTGAGCCATCAAGTGTTACCCAGTGCTGACGCTCGCCGACCTCGAGTGTCCCAGCGCGCTCTCCGCTGTGGGCGACCCCCACGACCCCGGTCTTCTCAAAGCCGGGGTCGGGGTAGATGTTGGTGAGCGCCTGACCCGCTGCCGCGATGAGTGAGAGGAGACAGAGCGCAGATGACATATGTCGACCTCCTCGCCGATGACGCGGGAGGGTTCGCGCCCCTGCCTCCTCTCTCCTCGTGACCTACGCTCCGCGCTCGTTCGCCACGATCCGGCGGAACTCATCCGGCGTGAGCGTACCATGCTTCTCGATGGACGCCGCCTTCACCGCGACCAGGATGCGCATGGCTTCGGCGTCATCGGTGGGGGGCTCCAGGCCGAGGTCGGCCAACCACGCCGTGACCGAGTCAGCGCCGCTGCTCTTCCCCATGGCGACCGATGGCGCCTCCTGCCCCACCAGCTCGGGCCGGTAGGGGAACAGCTCGAGGAGGTGCTCATCGCCGCATCGCTTGAGCCAGGACGCGACGATGCCGGACTCGACCTGAAACAGGCGCTTGCCGACGATTGAGCGGTTGTCGGGCAGCGCGTGGTGGAAGGTCTCCTGCACCAGAGCAGCCAGCTCGCACAGCTTGGTGGTGTCGATGCCCACATCGATGCCGTACTGAGTCTTGAGTGCAAGGACCACCTGCTCCAACGCGGCGTTGCCGGCGCGCTCGCCGACGCCACACATGGTGACGTGGGCCACTTCGGCGCCGGCGGCCAGCCCCAGAAGCGTGTTGGCCGTGCCACACCCGAAGTCATCGTGGAAGTGCGTCTCGATGGGCTTCCCGAGGTGCCGCTTGCATGTGGCGACCAGATTCCCGATAGCCGACGGGTTGACGCCACCGAAGGTATCGACGCAGGCGAGAGCATCCATGTGACCCTGAGCGGCGACCTGCGAGATCAGGTCGAGGAACCACCCAAGATCGGCCCGCGAGGCGTCGATGGGAAAGAAGACGGTGTAGAGACCCAGTTCCTTGGCGCGGGCCGTCGCAGCGATCGACAGGTCCACGGCCTTCTGGAGCGGCCAGCCGTATGCATGCTCGATGATGTGCTCGCTGCTGGGGATCTCAACGACGATGCCATGCACGCCGCACTCGGCGGCGCGCTCGACATCGGCCACCATGCAGCGCGAGAAGGCGAAGATCTCGCACGGAAAGCCGGCAGCGACGATGCGCTCGATCGCCTGACGATCGGCGGCAGACACGATGGGCATGCCCGCCTCGATCCGGTGCACGCCCACCTCCGCCAGCTTCTCGGCGATACGCACCTTCTCATCGGCCGACAGGGCGACGCCGGTCTGCTGCTCGCCGTCCCGGAGCGTAATATCGTGGATCCTTACCTGGTCCGCGAAGTGATAGCCGGAGCGGACTTCCGGCAGGTGGTTCCATGGGCTCGTGAACCACGACGCGGTATGCCACGGGTCGGACATGTGTCGTCCTCTCGTCTCAGCAGGCCGGGGGCGCGTCAGGCGCCGCCCACGAAGGCGCGGAAGCGGTCGAGCAGGTCATCGGGCGGATCGAAGGGCAGGCCCACGGGACGCGCCTCGATGGTGCTCAGATAGCCTGCCAGAATCACGAGCCATTCGTCCAGCGATGTACTCAGATTGTTGGGGTGGACCTTGGCATCGTCTTCGATCCAGTCGAAGAGGGCCTCGGTGAGGCCAGCCTGGCCGAGGATGTCCTGATCCCGGTACTCCTGCTCTCCGCGCTCAACGGAACCATCGGGCCGCGAGAGCTCGTACCCGTACATCCACCAGTGGCGGAAGCCATGGGTGCCATAAACCGCGATGCGCTTGTGTGCCCAGTCGGGACCTTCGCGGAACTGCGGCGCGCCCGCGCCCGAGTGAAGGGCCGCGCGGACGCCGTTGGTGAAGGTGATGAGCGACTCGGCGGTTTTCGGGCCGGGATGCGTGCCGCCCAGGTCCTCATAGCCCGACGAGGCCCCGAAAACGGTCTTCGCGGGTGCGTAGCCGTTGAAGGCGAACATCAGGTCCAGAATGTGCACGCCCTGACCGGACATGGACATCACGGCAGACGCGTCGATGAAGCGGACTTCGCCGATGGCGCCGGCGCCAATGTCGGCCAGGAACTGGAGGATCCGCGGATGGTGCCGGAGCTGGTGGTTCACGACGAACTTGGTCTTGGACTCCGCGTTGAGCTTCCGCAGGGCCTTGTAGTCATCGGCGCCGATGCAGATCGGCTTCTCGACCGTCACCGCGGGCACGCCCGCATCGGCGAGGCGCCGCATGAGGCCGACGCGCAGCGTGGGCATGGTGACCATGTGGATCACATCGGGCTTCTCGCGATCGAGCATCTCATCGAGGTCGGTGTAGCCGCGCGCAATGCCGTGATTTGCGAGGAACGCGTTGAGTCGCTGCTCATTGAGGTCACAGGCGGCCACCTTCTCGCCGCGGGTGACATGCGCGTACGCGGCGGCGTGGCCATCGGCTCGGGGTCCGCATCCCAGGAACGCGCACCGGTAGCTCATGGTCGGTCCTCCTTCAGCACTGCCCCGGGGGCATCAGCCAGTCATGCGGTGGTCAGCCGCTCGCGCGCCCACGTCAGGGCGCGAGTCATCTGGCGAGCGGGCATGCGTTCGCGAGTGAACAAGCAGATCTCGGTGTCGGGATGCATCCGGTCCAGGGCATCTCCCGCCCCGTCGACCACGTAGCGCAGCCGGAGTCGATCGCCCGCGGCGGCTATGGCGTCCTCGATGGTGTCTCCGCCCGCCAGATGGTGGGGTGCCAGAGCGAGGCCAAGCCGGGGCCAGCCACATGCGCCAGTGAACTGGCGGATGGACTGCACCGAACAGAGGGACGTGCCACGGTGGTTCACGATGGCAACCTCGAGATCTCGAGCAGCGGCGGCCTCAACCACCCATTCGAGAGGGCGCAACGCCTCCCACGGCGGGCGACCCGGAGCGCCGCCACCATTGAGGACGACGAGCCGGCCCCCCGCGTCCCGCAACCACTCCAGACGACCTGCCAGATCCGCTCCTGGCGTCCAGAACAAAGAGAAGGCGCGGACGCGGAGGCCAAAGCGGCCCGCTCGACGGGCCAGCGCCTCAGGCCCGTGCGTGGCCACCCACTGCATGGGGTTCGCCGGGCCGGCAGAGCCGGTGTCCCAGACATCAACACCGGTGGCACCCGTGCGCGAGATCTGCTCGAGGATGTGCTCGATCGGGCAACCCGGGTAGAGCACGGTCGGGACGCAGAACGACGGCGGCACACAAGCGCGCGTCGCGCCGCCGCCCATCCATGCCATGCCCCCCAGAGAGGCCGCACCCATGCGCAGAAACCCTCGCCGCGTCAGCAACCTCCCACGCCTGCCTCCGTCGGCCGTCGCCCGAGGGCTACGCGAGCACCTGTGCCGCGGCCTGGTTGATCCTGCGGATGAGGGCCTTCACCTGGCCCGCGGTACGGTCCGGATGGTTGCCAATCATGACACTGCGGTTCAGGAATCCCAGGGACGCGCTGCACATGTCCTTGCTGTAGACCATGCGGCAGTCCTTGTTCTGAGGCAGCGCGAACGGGTTCAGGGCAGGGTGGTGCGCCCCCTGGTGATGGAAGAGCGGATCCCATTCGGTGTACACATGCCGGCCGGTCTTGCCGCACACGGTGCCGCCCACCAGGGCGGCGAACTGGTCGGCCTTGGCCTCGGTCGGGAGCTGGTAGATCACGTGGGAGCCGCACTCCCAGTCGAGACTGTGGGCCGGAACGGGCTTCAGGCCCGAGTCGGCGGTCTCCTCGATGATGCGCTTCTTCTGCGCGCGCATGGCCCGGATCATGCCATCGATGCGGTCGAGCTGGGCGTTCATGATGGCCCCCTCGATCTCGGTGGCTCGGGAGCCACTGGCGGTGAAGGGGACAAAGTCCTCTTCGCGGCCCGACCAGTAGAAGCTGCAGCAGTCGATCATACACCCGGCGCGGCGGATGACCTCGTCATCGTTGGTGACCACGGCACCGCCCTCGCCACATGTCATGTTCTTGAAATAGTTAAAGCTAAATGCCCCCGCATGGCCGATAGAACCGAGCATGCGGCCTTCATAGGCGCCGCCGACGCCCTGGCAGGCATCCTCGATGACCAGCAGGTCATGCTTCTTGGCGATGCGCATGATGCGGTTCATGTCGCACGCGAGACCCCACATGTGCACGGGGATCACGGCACGCGTCCGCGGGCCGATCGCCGCTTCGATGGCCTTGGGACTGATGGTGATAGAGGCGTCGACGTCGACCACGACCGGAATGGCCCCCACGGCGAGGACCGAGACAGCCGTCGCCATATAGGTGCATGCGGGCACGAGCACCTCATCGCCCGGGCCGATCTGAAGACCGGCCAGGGCCGCCGTGAGGGCCGTGGTACCGCTGGAGGTCATGCGGACGTGCTTCACGCCGAGCTTGCGGGCATAGCGCTTCTCGAACTTCTCGCACTCGCCACCCTTGTGGTAGCGGAACAGCTCGCCGCTCAGCAGCACCTTGGCGACGGCGTCGATCTCCTTCTGGCCCACGCGGTACATATCTCGCCTCCGTAGCTAACCCTGTCCCGTGCCGGCGGGCGTCCTCGCCCGCCACTCGCCCGCCATCGCGGGGCCTAGGTCAATGGCGCGGGCCAGGAGACCCGCGGGCACGACGACATCAAGCGCGGACCAGGGGGCCCGCCGACACGAACGACAGCCACCTACATCCACCTCGTCGCGTTGGGGTCCTCGGTGCAGAATGCCGAGAGGACCTTGTTGATGCCGGCAGCGATGTTGTTGCAGTCGTTCTCGGTGTACCACTGGTTGAGCCCGACACTGATGCAGCGGTCGAACAGGTCGTCGGCCACCGGGCAGTCGCCCCTCTGGTACGAGATGTTGCCGCCTCGCTGCAGGTACAAGGGGCACTGGTAGGGGCAGTCATCCTCGGTAGCACCGGTCTTCGTCGTGACCGGGAACATGTCGTGATAGACGTGCCAGTCGGGCGCGCCGTTGGGGCCACGCATGCCGCACCCGATGCCTTCGGCGTTCAGGGCCTCGACGATCTGGGCCCCGAGCTCGAACGTCTCAGGGAAGAAGCGAAGTGTGTACCCGATCTCGCCGTCGGGATCATTGAGCTTCTGGGGCGTGATCTCGCGGAAGGTGCGAAGTTGCCTGAGTATGCTCGTCTTCACCTTGTGGAAGCGGGCCACCGTACCGGGCATGCGCCTGAGCTGAACCTGGTCGATAGCCGCTTCGAGCTCCGACATGCGGTAGTTGGTGCCGCAGAAGAGCTCGCGCGGGTAGCGCGGGGGAGCGAAACGGTCGGGGCGCCACAGACCTCCGCACTCGACCATGCCCTGGGCGCGCTCGTAGAGCCGCTCGTCGTCGGTGATGATCAGGCCACCCTCGCCACCTCCGACGATCTTGTAGGCTGAGATGCTGAAGCAGCCCAGATCGCCGAAGGTCCCAACGTAGCGCCCCTTCTGCCTCCCACCACAGGACTGGGCGCAATCCTCGATGACGCGCAGATTGTGCTTGCGCGCCACGGCCATAATGGACTCCATGTCACACACGCTGCCCATGACGTGCGTCGGCGCCAAGGCGACGGTGCGAGGGGTGATCCTCGACTCGATCTTGGCAGGATCCATGGCCAGGGACTCGTCGACATCGCAGAAGACCGGCACGGCCTTGGAGTGGACCACGGCGGCCGCGGTGGCGAAGAACCCGATGGCGGGGACGATCACCTCGGTGCCCGGCCCGACGCCCGCCGCCACGAAAGCCGCGTGCAGCGCCGCCGTGCCCGACGTCACACCGATGGCGTACTTGCGGCCGAAGGTCTCACGGGCGATGCGCTCAAAGCCCTGCACCTTGGTCTCGGGCAGATCGGAGTAGTAGTTGGCAAGAAACGGCCCCGATCCCATGTCCTCTTCGCTGACGGCCTGACGGATCTTCGCTAACGTGCCCTCGGAGAAGCCGAATCTCTCGGCGACGGACATGAACTCCTCGACACCGATCTTGGGCTCCCCCTTGCCCTCGATGGACGAGACGGCCTTCAGGCCGCCCTGGAGTGCCAGTCTCTGTTGCGCGCGGGTGTCACTCATCGGTTTGGAGTGTCCTCCTACATCGGCGTTCGGTCTGGCGGCCTACCAGCCGCCTCGAGTCGCTCTCACATAGTCGCCCACGGCCTCCACCGTGTCGACCCACACTTCGGCAGCCGGACCGGAAAGATACCGGCAGAGGCCATCGAGCACCTCGGCGGAGATGGTCTGGCGGCCACTGTCGGGCCGGACTTCGTGCATCATCAGCACCAGCCACCCGCCGTCGCGTTTGGCCGCCTCGACCAACCCGATCAGTCGGTCGAGGCGACCCTGATCGGCGTCCATGCTGTAGATCTGCGCCAGGTCACAGAACCCGGGATCGTTGTGCATCTCGTCGAAGGCGTTGCGTCCGACGACGAACCGCCGGGCGACCACCGGCACGTAGCTCTGAACGCTCTCACCCCGGCCGACATACATCTGACCGCAGGGATAGGCGAAGGTCCTGGGCCGACGGCCGAGCAGATCCTCCAGCAGCTCCTGGGCCTCGTCGATGTCATCCTCGATCCGTTCCAGAGTCCATTTCTCCAACGCGTTGTCCCGATTGAAGGGGAAGTTGCCGCTGCACGGGTGGCTGAGCGTGTGGTTGCCCATCTCATGGCCCGTGGCCGCGGCCGCCCGCCACTCGTCGATCCGGTCCCGCAGGTTGCCCAGCGAGACATAGAACGTTCCCCGGAGCCCATGGCGGTCGAGGATCGGAATCCCATGGTCGAGCTGACTGGGTCGCGCATCGTCGAAGCTCAGGCTCAAAGCGGCCCGTTGGCCGCCCGGCCACACAAAGTCGGCCGGCGGCACCGGCCCGGGACTCGCATCCATACGACAATCCCTCTCGCGGCATGTTCGGTGACGGCCATCGTAACGTAGAAGGGCTTCGACCGGTAGAGGACCGAATCCCTGCTTGCCGTGCACGGAAAGACTCCGCGCGGGGCCGCGACGCCATGAAGGTGCCCCAATCGGCACAGTGAGGGGACTGCCGCCATGTCGAACTCCGCTCTCGACCCTCGGGTCCGCCAGTTCATCCTGCCCACGCGCATCGTCTGGACATCAGAGCGCGGTGTCGCCAACGCGGGCAACCTGCTGCGTGATGATGACCGCGTATGCATTCTCGAACGCAACCCGGGGGAGGAGCCGGGCTCGATCCTGCTCGACTTCGGCCGCGAACTCCATGGCGGTATCCGCATCGATGTGCCCACAACGAGCACCGGCCAACCGGCGCGCGTCCGTGTCCGGTTCGGCGAATCCGCCAGCGAGGCCATGGGAACGCCGAACCAGGACCACACCATCCACGACTTTGACACGCTCGTGGCCTGGATGGGGCATGTGGAGATCGGTTGCACCGGGTTTCGGTTCGTTCGCATCGATCTGCTGGAGGAGGGCGTCACCATCTCGGTCCGGCAGGTTCTGGCCGTTTTCCTGTTCCGTCCCCTGGAGTACAAGGGGAGCTTCGAGTGCGATGACGAGCGGCTGAACGCCATCTGGAGCACAGGCGCATACACGGTGCACTTGTGCGCCCAGGACTATGTGTGGGATGGCATCAAGCGCGACCGGCTGGTCTGGATCGGTGACCTTCACCCGGAGCTGCGCACCATCTGCGCCGTGTTTGGCAACATCGATGTCGTCCCCGCCAGCCTCGACTATGCCCGCGATCATACTCCACTTCCGGGTTGGATGAACGGGATCTCCTCCTACTCGCTGTGGTGGATTCTGTGCCATCACGACTGGTACATGGCGCAGGGCGACGTGGCCTATCTCGAAGCCCAGAGGCACTACCTGGTCGCGCTGCTCGAGCAGCTTCGGTCGCAGGTGGACGAGTCGGGCTGTGAGCGACTCGAGGGGCACCGGTTCCTCGAGTGGCCCACCAGCCGGGATCCCAGGGCCATCGACGCCGGCTTGCAGGCACTGGTGGCGATGAGCCTTCGGGCCGGCGCCTCGCTGTGCATCGCCCTGGGCGAGGAGGATGCCGCGCGCGAGGCGACGGCCGTCGCCAACCGAGCCGCACGGTACCCGCGTGAAGCCAGCGAGACCAAACAAGCCAACGCACTGCGCGTGCTTGCCGGGATGGCCGACCCGGCCGAGGTCAACGCCTGCATCCTCTCCCAAGATCCGTACCGAGGGCTGTCCCCGTTCTACGGCTACTACGTCTTGCAGGCGCGCGCCATGGCGGGCGACTTCGTGAACTGCCTCGACCTGATCCGCACCTACTGGGGCGCCATGATCGATCTCGGAGCCACGACCTTCTGGGAGGCCTTCGACATGGACTGGGTCGAGGGGGCCGCGGGCATCGCCGACCTCGTGCCGCGCGGCAAGCGCGATATCCACGCCGATTGCGGAGACTTCTGCTACAAGGGGTTGCGCCACAGCCTCTGCCACGGCTGGGCGGGTGGCCCGACGGCGTGGCTCACCGAGCATGTACTCGGGTTGGCCCCGGTTGCCCCCGGCTCTCGCGTCGTTCGGCTGGCGCCGCACCTGGGCGGACTGGCGTTCGCACGGGGCACGCTCCCAACACCCCATGGGATCATCCGCGTGGCCCATGAGGCCCGAGGCGACGGACGGATCCACTCGGCTATCGAGGTGCCCGCCGGGGTGCGCGTCGATGATACGACCGGCGCGGCCGAGATCCGCCGGGCGGAGGGCTAGCCCGTGGGATATGTCGACGCACACGCTCACGTGTGGACAGGCGACACGGCCGCGTACCCTCTGGCGCCGGGCTACGGGGTCTCTGACATGGTGCCACCCTCATTCACGCCCGAGGAGCTGTTCGGTCACTGCCGGCCGTGCGGCGTCGACCGAGTCGTGCTCATCCAGATGAGCTTCTACGGGCTCGATAACCGGTACATGCTCGACGCCATCGCAACGTACCCGGACGCCTTGCGCGGCGTGGCCGTGGTCGACCCCCATCGGCCCGATCTGGCTGAGGAGGCCCAACGCCTGCGCGACGCCGGGGTCAGGGGATTCCGAGTCTACCCTGGGCCCGCCCCGGCCTCCGATTGGCTCCGAGATGGCAGCTACGATGCGCTCTTTTGCACTGCCGGCCGGCTCGGGATGGCGGTCTGCCCACTGATCGACCCCGAGTACCTGTCAGCCGTCGGCTGGGTGGCGGAGCGGCACCCCGAGACGACCATCGTCGTGGACCACCTGGCGCGAGTCGGGATGCGGACGATGGCGGAGCAGCATATCGAGGACCTGTGCGCCCTGGCTGACCACCCCAACTGCCTGGTGAAGGTCTCGGCATTCTATGCGCTGGGGGCCAGGAAGTCGCCGCATGACGACCTGGCGCCGCTGATCCGGCGCGTCTACGACGCATTCGGGCCCGGTCGGCTCATGTGGGCCACCGACTGCCCGTACCAGGTGATGGACGAGACCTATGAGGACAGTATCGGGCTCATCCGCGAGCGCCTGGACTTCCTGGGCCCGTCGGACCGGCAGTCGCTGCTGTGCGACACGGCCGAGCGGGTGTTCTTCGGGGCATAGCGAACCGTTCTCGGGCCTCGCGCGACGCCACTGTGCACACCATGATGGCCCCGGGGCCAGACCTCGACTACAGGAGACGGCGGGGACCATGCCCGGCCCCCGCCGACGTTCCCGTCTGAATGCCGCCTACACCGCGCACACCAGCGTCTTGATCTCGAACGGCCGCATATAGAGCTCGACGCCACCTCTGCGGACGCTGACGCGCTTCGGGTTCTCCTCGAGCATGTTGGTCTCGGCCACCGACTTCACCGGCAGGCCGAACTGGAGCCGCACCTTATGGCCCAGTTTGGCCGCATCGTAGAGGCGGACGACGAATCCCTCGCCGCTCTCGGCCCACTTGACTGACTCGATGATCACATGGGGCGAGTCGACGGCGACCAAGCTCGCAACCGGCTCGGCGGCATCGGACGCCATGTGGGTGATCAGAGGCACGTTCAGCTCGTACGCCGGCCGGACGACCGCCTTCACGCCGAACGCACAGGCGTGGGGCAGCAGGGAGTAGGTCATGTGGTGACGGCCCTCGTCGCCCCTCGGATCGGGGTGCACGCTCGATTTGAGGAGGCTCAGCCCCACCGTCCCACGCCGGACGCTCACCCCGTACTTGCAGTCGTTGAGCAGGGCCACGCCGAAGCCGTTCTCCGAGAGGTCGGTCCACTTGTGGGCGCAGACCTCGAAACGCGCGCGGTCACCCGGCAGGTTCTGATGAGTGGGGCGCTCGACATGCCCGTACTGGATCTCGTGGCGCGCGTTCTCGGCAAGCACCTGGAGGTCGAAGGCAGCCTTGAGCAGCTTCCGCTTCTCCTTCCAGTCGATGAGGGTCTCGAAGTCGATCCGCGGCGTGTGCGTGTGGAACACCATGTCCTGCGTCAGCGTCGACGCCTCGCCGATGCGATAGACGCAACGCACGCGAAGCTGTAGGGCGCCGTCCGCGACGAACTCGCGGTGCTTGAGGCGCATATCGGGCTGCATCTTCATGGCCTGGTCGTAGTCGATATCCCAGTTGTCCCAGGCCAGTGGAATGTCCTCACCCAGCAGGAAAGTGTTCAGGGCGCCGCCCGGGGCCACGATCTCGCGTCCCGAGGCTTTGTCGATCAGCGAGCAGATGCGGCCATCGGCATCGAACTCCACCAGCGCATGAGGGGTCGACACGGCGTCGCCATGGATTCGGAAAGGCGACGGGTTCGACGGTGGGTCGCCGGCGGCCAAGGGGATCACGGTCGCGCCCAGTCCCGGCACCGTGACGCCCGACACCAGCAGGTGAGGAGCATCATCGATGTCGGTGATCCACTGACTCTGAAGAGCGGAGTCGGCCGGATGCATGCTCTCGGGGATGCCCGAGAGGTCCAGTTCGCCGTCCCGGTCCCAGCTCAACGAGTTCACGACAAAGGCGGCCTTGCCGCTCCCGCGGCGCGCTCCGGTGAGCTTCCTCAGCGCCTGTTCGGACAACCGTCCGGCGCCGGCGGCGATCCTGCCGAAGGACTCGACGGCTTCATCATTCACCTGGGCAATGGATGAGCCGGGCAAGATGTCGTGGAACTGGTCGGTCAGGAGTTCTTTCCATAGAGCGAGTAGTGGCTCGGCAGGGTAGGGGACGCCTCGGAGCGCCGCCAATGTGGAGAGGAACTCGGCGTCGCGGAGGGCGAACTCCGCCTTGCGGTTGCCGCGCTTCACCTTGGCGATCGACGTGAGTGTGCCCCGGTGCAGCTCCAGGTAGAGCTCCCCCACCCATTCTGGAAGATGAGGCATGTCGCGCTCGATGCCGCGCATGAACTCGGTCAGTGTGATCTGACTGGTGCGCGGGCACCCTTCGAGGTCGGCCATACGGCGTGCGGCCTCGAGCATCTCCATGGTGGCACCACCGCCGCCGTCGCCGTAGCCATAGCAGCAGAAACGGCGGTCCTCCAGATCCTTGTGCTGGAGGAAGTTCCAGGTGTCGGCCATGCTCTCGGGCGTCAGCCACATGTTGTGCACGTTGAGATGGGTGATGACGGCCGACCCATCGAGGCCACGCCAAGTGAAGGTGTCATAGGGGAACCGGGTGGTGTCGTTCCACGACATCTTGGTCGTGCAGAAGAAGTCCACGCCGCAGCCCTTCAGAATCTGCGGGAGAGCGGCGGAGTAGCCGAAGACGTCGGGCAGCCAAAGGGTATCGCCCGTGTACCCGAACATGCGGCGGGTGGCGCTCTGGCCGACGAGCAACTGACGCACGAAGGCCTCGCCCGACGGGATGTTGCAGTCGGGTTCGACCCACATGGCGCCATTCGGCTCCCACCGGCCCTCGTGAACGGCCTTCTGCATCGCGGCGAAGATGCCGGGGTACTCGCGCTCCATGACTTCGGCGTGGCATGGCGCCGGCTGGAGGAACATCATCTCGGGGTACTGGTCCATCAGGTTCAGTGCCGACGAGAATGTGCGCGCGCACTTGCGCCAGGTCTCGGCGAGGGGCCAGAGCCACGCGGTGTCGATATGCGATCCAGCGATCAGGCCGATCCAAGGTGCGGTGGAGCCGTTCCTGGCCTCGAGCAGGGGCCTCATGACCTCGCGTGCGGCCGCGAGCTTGGGCCGCCAACTCGCCTCGGTCTCCTCGGTGGGCGCCGCATCGACGAGGGCATAGACCTGCCCCAGTGCCGCCGCGATGCGGCCCTTGCGCAGGCTGTTGTCGTCGAGCACCCGGTGGAGCTGCCGGAGGGTGCCGAGGTCGAACACGAATGCGCTGACGTCCTCGCGTTCGAGCAGGATGTCGATGCCTTCATAGGTACATGAACCCGGCCCGACGCTCGGACCCGTCTCATAGGGCTGTGTGCCTGGGAACGTGTGTCCCGCATAGGTCTCGAATGCCAGATGATATGGCTTGGCGGCGCCCTTGAGGGCCATCAGCACCACGGGGTGGAAGTGATCGAAGACGCCCCGGTGCTCGCCGTTGACGAGGAAGAGGGTCTCGCCGCCGGTTCGAGCGCGGACGAACACGCGCCGACCGGTACAAGCTTTGGGCAGCTTCACATCGGCCCGAAACCATGCCGTCATGCCGCTGTCGCCCCACTGGGCCCCCGGGGCCGCCGGGCGCCACTTGAGCTTGGAGGATGGGCCGGGCTCGGAACGATAGTGCTCGCGGGTCTCACACATCTCGGCCGAGACCTCGGCGACCTTCTCGAAGCGCAGTGCGCTGTACTGGCGCTCGATGTGCTCGAGCTTGGGGAGGATCTTACGGTCGGTGATCATGGTGGCAGGCTCTCCTCTACTCGCAACGCGCCCGGAGCGCGGGACCCTACTTCTTGCCGGACGGCCGGCGCGGCTTCCTCCGCGCCCTCCTCTCTCGCCCAACGCCCAGAATGTCCGCCAGGTTGGCCTTGGCGTCACAGACCGGCACGATGGCCCCCGTGGCCGACGTGAGCAGCGTGGTGGCCCCTGGGCCGTGGCCGGCCGTCGTGCACGCGCCGTGGGTGATGACACTGATGCTCACCGCTCCGGTCCGGTAGATGCGGCCGAATGAATGGTCGGCATCGGTAATGGCAACGATATCGCCAAGACGCAGGCTCGCGAGGCCATGCTCCTCGACCAGTGCGGGGTCGAACAGCTGGATGTCGTAGTCCCCGCCCCGACTGTTGTCTCTGCCCAAGCCCGAGCCCATGAGCTTCGCCGGCACAACGTGAGCCACCGGGACCGTCATGCGGCCCCTGCTGAGCTTGACGCCCCACTTCGGGTGGGTAAGCAGACCGGGATCGAGATTCATGGGGATGATGTCACCGGCGTCGAGCAGCGCGAGGCCCTGGCCGTAGGCATCGATGCGGATGGTGTCACCGTAGGCGAGCTTGGCGAGGGTATCATCGGCGAAGTCGATCATGGTGTGCTCGACTCCACCGTGTTTGCCAGTCACGACGCCCTGATCGCCCTTGGCGTCCCCACTGATCACCGTAGCCAGGTTCCCGATGCAAGCGAGGAACGCCACACCGGAATTGCGGCCGTTGTCGGTATTGCGGGTCGTCACACAGGGCTCAGCGTGGTCGGCGACCCAACCCAGGGCCGGGTCACCGACCTTGAGGTTGAGCGTGATGCCGCCCACGCCGGGGCCGACGTGGACCGAACCATCGGGACCGACGCGGTAGATCGCGGGCTGGGCGGGATGAACCGGCTGGACTTCGACGCTGATCCGGAGCAGCCGTTCGACGTTCGTCTTCAGTGGCGCGGGCACGTGGCGGTACCTCCCCGATTGTCCCACATCATCGAGCCCGCACCCTAGCGGCGCAACTGAAGGCAACGGGCCACGATGGATCTTCCGCCGTCGCGGGCATCGTCCTCCGGGACCATGGCAATCCATGAGTGCGCCATGGCTAGATCGAGGTTCAGACGGCCCCGGGCGGCCGGGATGCGCTCATGCTCGACCCAGTGCCCGCCAACGATCTCGCCGACAGATGCCACAGTGGCGGCATCGAGCGTCGGGAGTTCGAGCACGCCGGGAGCTGAGGGCAGTGCAACCACTCTCCGGGCGTCGCGCAGGTCGACGTCGTCATCGAGGGCGATCACGATGGCCGGAGCGTCCGCACGCAGGAGCACGCGGCCGCTGACCTCCACGCGGGTACCCTCCATCGCAACGAGACGGCCGCGACGGTCGAATACCGCCGCACCCGCGGATCTCGGAGCGAGATGGATGGCCACAGGCTGGGGCAGGTCTGCCACTTCCACCCGCTGCGTGGCATCCGAGAGGTTCAGGAGCACGTGAGCCACGGCCCCGTCCTCGCCAGCCACGCGATGTGAGCGGAGGGTATCGAGGTCGGGGGTCAGCGCGTGGCGGCGAACGCCGGCGGAATCGAGAAAGACCCGGAACACGTTCACCGGTTCGCTGTGCAGTTCAGCCGGATCCGTCAGGTAGAGCACTCGACCAGCGCCCACGCGATTCAGCACGGCCAGTGGCACCCCTCCGGCGCGGGCGAGCACCTGCGACTCCGTCGGCTCAACCTCGATGCATGGAGCAGTCAGGCCCGAAGCTGCGATGGTGCGCGCCAGCGGATCGTCCGTCTCGGCCCGCGCCTCACCGCCCTCGCCGGCGTGGTACTCGATATTCGGATAGCGCTCGGCCACGAACCGGACCCCGCAGAGCTCCTCCAAGCGTCGAGTGCGCGTCCTTCGACGGTCCGGACCATAGGACACATCGCCCGAGAGACAGAGCGCGCCTCCCCTGCGGACGAACTCGAGCACCCGCGCATAGGCCTCGTCGCTGGGACAGTAGGGAACGGGCCAGATCAGCACCCGCGCTGCACTGGGGAGAGTGTCCAGTTGTTCCTCGTCGACCGTGCCGACCTCGACATGAACACCAAGCAGCGAGCAGAGGCCGCGTACCATAGCCTTCTCGATCTCGTGCTGACGCGCGCCGAAGCGATGCGATGTCGGGATGACGAAGAACACCTCGGGCGCCCGGTACCGCGGCCGGATTTGCCGGAACAGCACCCCGGCGTTCCGGTAGCCGTAGAACCGGTCGCGCGGGGCACCGTCCGCAAGCAGGACGCCACAGGGGAAGATGTCCTCGATGGGGTCCTGCCAGTGCCAGTTGGCCACGAAGGCCCCGCCAAGCCCAAAGCAGGTGTGAGCCGTGAACACGTAGCGCCAGGACGCCTCGGCCTCGGGCTGATAGACGAAGTGAGCGCGCAGCCCGGGATGGCTGGTGGCGCCGAACTCGCCAGTGGAGGGCGCCTTGCCCAGGTGGCGCATATCGATCTCCATGAGCTCGGCTGCATAGTCCCCCATGGCACCGTAGTAGTGCCGGTTGGTGAAGTCCATGTCTCGCGAGGCGATGATCGGGTCCAGGGCGACGTCGCCCCCGCCAAAGCCCTGGAGATGGCCGACAGAGACCAGCCGGTGGGGGTCGGCCTCACGGATCGCGTCGCGAGTTACCGCCGTCCATCGGCGCATACTCTCGGACATGAACCGGTGCGCGTCGATGGCGCGCCGATCCGACCAGGTACCGGTGACCGGCGTAACATGCACCTCGTCGAGAGACGTCTCGTGAAGGGACTCGCCCCAGGCCTCGCGGAGGGCGTCGATGGTGCCGTAGCGCGCCCGCAGATACTGCCGGAACGCGACATGGTCCGACTCGGCCTCGCCGATGCGCATGTGCGGCTCGTTGACGATGTCGATGAACCAGCCGGGGGCGTGGCGATAACGCTCGGCGGCGCCTCGGCCGACTTGGGCTCTCTCGGCAACCACCGACGGGTCCGTCGACGGCCACGACACGTTCGAGTAGAACAGTGCCACGCCATGGTCGGCGGCGAGCTGGACCAAGGCATCGCGGTGCCGGACCGGTGGTTCATCGGCTCCGCCGAGGCCCCCGCTCATGAAGCTACGGGCGACGCGGATGCCGCTGTCGGCCATGGCCCGCAACTGGCCATCCCACCGTAGTGGATCGGTACCAGTGACCGTCTGGTTGCCCCAGTAGATCTGCGTGCCCATCAAGAACTCAGGGCCGGCACCCAACGAGAAGTAGCAGTCTTCGTACTCGACCTGCGGACCATGGGCTTGGCGGTCCTCATCCCAGACCACCACACCTGTTTCGAGGGAGTCAATGGGCCTCTCGCCGTCGTACAGCTGGAACGCGAGGGTCAGCAAGTCCGATGGAGGGGCACCGGGGGCCACGAGGCTGAAGCGTGCCACCTCGGAACTCCTCGCGGGAACGCTCAGCTCCAGCGAGGCCTTGGTCAGTACATCCTCTCCCGACCGGACGGTGAGGGCCAAAGCGAACCGCCGCTCCCAAGGCGAGGAGTTGGCGATGGAGACCGAGGGGGCCACGTCCTCCCCTGGGCGGACACAGCGGAGGGCCGCCGTGGCGTCGAACAGGAATGCGCGGTCGGCGAGGCGCGCGACCAGGGCCAGGAACAGCTCCCGCCCCGCCTGGCTGCTGGCCTCAAAGAGATCGGCATTGTCGATGCCCGAGAAGGCCCACGACGATCCCGGATACTCACCGGCGAAGTGGTAGAGAACGCCAAACGCAGTCCCCCGGGTCCGGCCGTAGCGGTCCACGGCGCGAACCAGCGGAGCCCAACGGGCCTTCAGGGGCGCACCCGCATGACCCTGGGCGGTCTGGGCGGTCGCCGAGAACCCGCCCAAGGGGGCACGCGCCGGCAGTGTCCAGGTCGCCGGGAGGGGCAAGGCGCCCGGCACGGCCGCCAGACCGATGGCGTCGGTGAGCGGCGCCGAGGCATCGCAGATCGACAGGGCGTCGCGCGGCGGTTCGAGGAACGTGGCCATGTTGATCGCACCAAAGTGCGAGTTCAGCGTCAGGTTGAGGTACTCGCCCAGCGGATCCTGACCGGTGCTGACCCCCTCGACATAAACGGTGTACGGGCGGCCCTCCTGGAGGGACTCGCCAGTCAGACCGAAAGCCAGGGCATCGGCGTTCTCAGCGCGGAATCCGTCCCCCGGGCCGCCACGCCCTTTCGAGGGGTTGTCCTTCCAGTACTCGAGCAGGCCATGGGGCGCCGCGTAGAGCCGCCATTGGCGCGTCAGGAGCACCTTGGTGCGCCAGCGGGACTGGTCATGCTCGCGCCACTCGAAGTGAAGCCACACGTCATCCTGATCGGCACGGGCCCAGAACGCGGTGCAGGCGGCATCACCGGGCAACGGACCCACCTGGGGCGAGTCCAGTGTCACCCATCCCGAGAGCGAGGGGGTCGAGAGGACGAGGCACGCGCCCTGACGGCCGGGTGCCACGGGAGCCGGCACCCGACCGATGCCGCGTCCACCGATAGTCCAGCCCTCGGTGGCGGCCGCGCCGGCGAACAGCGGCCGGAGGCTGGCCTCGTCAGGCGTCAGCTCACTCGTCGGCACCCATGTGCCGTTCTGTCGCAAGACCGGCCGGTCGAAGGGATAGCCACCAAAGACGAGGACATTTCCCGCATCGCGCAGGAACCCCCGGAGCACGTCCGCCGCCAGTGCCGGGAACGCACTGCCGCAGGGCAGGATCAGAAGGTCGTACCGCGACGCGGACAACTGCCCCGGGTCGGCCAGCCCGTCGGCACTCAGCCGTTCCGCCGAGTAACCCGCGTCGCTTAGCCATCCGTCAAGCACACGGGGGTCGGAGGGCGTCCCGATCGAAGGAAGGTCGTCGGACAGGATAGCGATGCGGCCTCGGCTCGTGGGTTCGGCGGTCACCGTGAATCCTTCCCTCGGGCTCCAGGGCGTGGCAGTGCCGCCCTCCTCGACCTGCACACAGTCGAAGCGAGCGACACCGTGGCCGTGTAGGACCATGCACAGCTCGACCCGGCGCGTGCCGGGCACGGGACTGAATGCCTGCTCGGTGCGCGTCCATCCGTTGTCGCCAGTGAGGTGCTGGACCGAGTCGGTGAAAGCGAGGCGCTGTCCGGTGCCGTCGAGGAAGTTGACGGCCAAGTAGGCGCCGTGACCATCGCGCACCCCTGCGGTGCTGACGAAGCCGCTGAGTGTGTACGTGCGGCCGGGGACAAGTTCCTCCATCACTTGCCAAGCAATGAACCACGTCACTTCGGTGCCAAGCGGCGCCTCGATGATGTGACACCACCGGCCATCCAGCGCGGCGTCATCGGCTCGGTGGTTCGCGACACCCGGCGCGGTGCGCGCCTGCCAGAAGTCGGCGGCACCCGACGCGGCGAACCGCTGCTCGAAGCTCGAGTTGCGGACCAGGTTTGTGGGGAGCGCGAGCGCCTGCCCCACGCCAAGAGGCAGCAGAAAGAACACCAGAGGGAGGCGAGCGCACACAGCGGAACCGCCTTCCTGGGCCGTCGGCCCGGGAGCCCGTCGCTATGCAGCCGACCCGGCGGGCGCCCGGCCACCGGCGCGGCGGACGGCATCAGCTCCCGCGTCGATGACCATCAGATTGGCGTCGAGAAACTGAGCCCACCGGCCAACAGACTCCGCCCGCAAGGCCGCTTTGAGGACATCGACAGCAATCGTGTCCCAGCAGGCACACAACGCCCCAAGCAGCACCATGTTGGCGGCCTTGGGATTCCCCGCCTCCTCGGCAATGGCCGAGGCCGGGATCCCGATGGCAACCGCTCCGTCCCTCGTGGCGGGCGGGGGCACTAGCGACGAGTTGTAGAGCACGACGCCCCCGGGGCGCACAACCAGGGCATGCCTGGCCGCGGCCTTGTTAGCCAGGAGGAGCGCCACATCCCATTCCGCCGGTAGCACGCTCCCGATGGGGTCGCTCGAGATCACGAGGATGGCATTGGCCTCACCGCCACGGACCTCGGGCGTATAGTGGGGGACTACCGAGACCGTGTAGCCATCGCGGAGGGAGGCGATGGCCAGAAGCTGTCCAGCGGTGAGCGCGCCTTGACCTCCGGTGCCGTGGATCAGGATCTCACGCATCATGGAGACTGGCCCGCGCGCCCGCTACCGATCGGAGACACGCAGACCCTCGCCCCCCTCCCGGACCGAGCCGCTGGTCTCGCGGTCCCGCCGGTCGACGAACTCCCCGACCGGATAGTAGGCCATCATGCCTTCCTCGAGCCACCTCATGGCCTCCGCCGGAGTCATGCCCCAGTACGTCGGGCACGACGAAAGCAGCTCGAGCATCCCGAAACCCCCATGGATCACCTGGGCCTCGAAGGCTCGCCGCATGAAGCGCTTGGCCTGGGTGACGTACTTCGGGGCACCCAGGGCCGCCCGAGCCACATAGGTGGGGCCTTCGAGCGTCGCCAGCATCTCGCTCACGCGCAACGGGTAACCCTCGCCCTTGGCCTGGCGCCCGCGCGGGCTGGTCGAAGTCCTCTGGCCGAGAAGCGTCGTGGGCGCCGACTGGCCCTGGGTCATGCCGAACACCGCGTTGTTGATGAAGACCACGGTCATGCGCTCGTTGCGCGACGCCGCGTGCACGATCTCGGCGGTGCCGATGGAGGCGAGATCACCGTCACCCTGATACGTGAACACCACGCAGTCCGGAAGCGCTCTCGACAGCCCGGTCGCCACCGCCGGCGCCCGACCGTGGGCGGCTTGGGCGAAGTCGCAGTCGATGTAGTCGTACAGATAGACGCTACAGCCCACCGGCGATATGCCGATAGCGCGGTCGCGGATGCCCAGCTCGTCAATGGTCTCGGCCACGAGCCGGGCGGCGATGCCATGCGTGCACCCTGGGCAGTAGTGCATGGTCTGGTCGATCATGCACTCGGGCGCTGCGTATGCCACTTTCACTGACTCCGCCATGCGGCCAACTCCCGGACTGAATGATGCTGGGATATGGGACTGCGGCCCCCGGGCCCGCCCCTCATCCGCCCAGCAGATGGATGACCTGTGCCACGACATCGGGGGCCGTGGAGTAGTTGCCGCCCGGGCGCCCCAGCAACTCGACGGGGCAGCGGCCCAGCACCGCCAGACGAACGTCCTGAACGAGCTGCCCCATGCTCATCTCTACGGCAAGCACGAGCCGCGCCCTCTCGGCGAGCTGCACCACGCGCTCAGCCGGGAACGGCCGCAGCGTGATGGGCCGAAGCAGGCCGGCCGCGTACCCTCGATCACGGAGCAAGTCACATGCCGTCTGGCACATGCGGGACGCAACACCGTACGCGACGAGGAGGACATCTGCGTCCTCGGTGCGGTACTCGGCGGCCCGGCATATCTCGGTCGCCAGCGCCTGATAGCGGGCGTCTATCTCTCGATTGTGGGCTTCGAGGTCGTCGGGAATCGTATAGAGCGATGTGAGCAGATTCCGGGGCCGCCCCCGGGCCCCCGTGAGCGCCCACGGCTTGGGCGGCGGGGGGGGCGGCTCGTCGATGCGTCTCTGCATCGGCTCGGCCATCTGCCCGAGCATGGCGTCCGCAAGAACGATGACCGGACTGCGTGCCCGGTCGGCCGTCTCAAAGGCCTCGCCCATGAGATCGTACATCTCCTGGACCGACCCGGGTGCGTAGACGGGGATACGCATGTCGCCATGACCGCTCTGCACCGCCTGGAGGTAGTCGGATTGGGCCCCAGCGATGTTCCCCAGTCCCGGGCCGCCGCGCTGAACGTTCACGACGACGCAGGGCAGTTCGGCGCCGGCCAGGTACGAGATCCCCTCCTGCATCAGACTGATCCCGGGGCTCGAGGAAGAGGTCATGGCGCGGGCCCCGGCGGCGGCGGCACCGAAGACCATGCTGATCGACGCCAGCTCGCTCTCCCCCTGGAGAAATGTCCCGCCCACCTCGGGCATGCGCCGCGACATCATCTCGGGGATCTGGTTCTGGGGGGTGATGGGGTAACCGAAGAAGAACCGGCAGCCCGCCCAGATGGCTCCTTCACAGATCGCTTCGTTCCCCTTGAGCAGCTCGGGCTCCCCATAGCGGGGATCCCCCTCGTGCACGAACCTCACGGACGATACACCTTTGTGATGGCCACGTGGGGGCACATAAGCGCGCAAAGCGCGCAGCCGGAGCACAGGCCCGCATCACGAACCCGAATGGGGTGGTAGCCGTCGGTGTTGAGCGTGTCGTCGTACTCGATGGCCTGGCGCGGGCATACCGCGATGCACAAGCCACACGCACGGCAACGATCCGGCCGAACATCGATGCCCCTCATGGGCTATGGCGCTCCTTGCATCCCCGGCCACACACGGCCCGGCGCGCCGGCGGGAGCCGATTCGAACGGCAACAGCAAAGCCAAACGGAGCGGCAGGACGGGACCGGTCTCGACCAGTGCCGCCATGCCGTCGGGCGCGCATCGCAGACGGACGGGCAGGTCCAGGGCTCGGGCGGCGCCCTCAACTCGTGCGAAGCCCCTCACCAGGTCATCCGCGGTCGTCGCCTGCTTCAGGTGGGGATTGGCCACCAGGCCCGTCACTCGGGCTCGCGACGCCTCCTCCACTCCCCTGAGCACCGAGCCCGCGACCTCCGCCGTGGCGCTGTCGGGGCGGTACGGATTGAGCACGAACAGCATGTCCCAATGGGGTCCTTGCGTCAAGGCGTCGCGTACGGAGGCGAAGACCTGAGCGCCATCGGCTCGCCCACCCAGATCCACCACAACCGACGCCTCACCTCGCGCACCGCGCGACAGCACCTCACAGACCCCACCGGGCACCGCGGGGAGGTCGAGGAATGCCGCCTCACCCGGCGGACTCACGAGCCGTACACCACTCTCGGCCAGCCTCTCGCTGACATCACGAGGCCGGAAGTAGGGGGTCACCACGTCAAGATCCACCAGGAAAACATCGCGGCCGGTGGACGCCAGGCACTCGGAGAGACTGATGGCAATCTCGCTCTTGCCCACCCCGAACGGGCCGCAGAGAACCGTAAGCCGCCCCGAGAACCGTTGGGCCAGAAGATCGCCACTCACCCCGGCTCACTCGTCTTCGGCTTCCGGTGTGGCAGCCGAGGGCGTGCCCCAGGCATCGATGACCGCCAGCGCCGGATGCTCTCGGGTGACCGCGCGCAGAGGACGCCACGCCAGATAGACCGAGACGCAGAGCCCGCCCGCCACGAGCAGCACTCGTGCCCCCAGCGAGGCGATGCCCGTGCATGCCGAGAGCCCCAACGACGCGCCAAGGGCCAGGGCACCGGCTGACCCGACGCGTGCCCGCCCGGACAGATCGTAGGGACCGATGAGCATCGAGGCAATGGCCAGCGGGATCGTGCGGAGGCTGGCCGCCGGGCTCACAAACAGCAGCAAGGCAAACCAGCACACCCAGTACACCTTGAGCGCCCGGCCTGGACCCGTGGCGACCGAATCCAGCAAGTGTGCCCACACCAAGATCAGCGCGGCATTCACCACCAGCTCGGTGGTCGAGGCGGGTGCCAGCAGCCGCGCACCGAGGAGAGCGGCCGCCAGGGCGCCCAGGCTCTTGAGGGCCCCCGTGGTGCCCGTGCCTCTACCTCTGCCGCGCAGAGGAGCGACCACACCCGGGCGCACGGCCGGATGGGCCGAGTCGGCCAGGAGACCTGCCACGGCCATGATTGCCACCGTCAGGACGCAGACCCAAGACGCCCCGCCGATGAGCGGATCGAACTGGAGGATCTGCGCGACGAGCGCGGCGAGGACGGCGGAAACCGCCAGACCCAGGCCGGCACCCGTCACCACTCGGCGACCGTCCGGCCGGCGGCACGTCACACGCCAGTCACGCAGGACCCGCAGCGTCCACACGAGGCCCAGAACGCCGCAGACGAATCCGATGAGAATCGTTCCCGCGATGGGTGCATACGTATCCATATGCGGTCGGCAACTGCCCTCCCACAACCCGAGCCATGGAACTCACCCGTGAGTGCTTCACCCTTGGTTGCCGCAATCCTTCCCGCCCGCTCAACGCCGGAGTGCCGCGCCGCGCTTGGCCAGCTCGCGGGCGTGCTCCGCCGCCGCTCGGTCGCCAGTTCCTCCAAGCATGCGCTCGAGCTCCGACACGCGGCCGGCAGGGCTCAAGACCCGCACACGCACCGAAGCTCGTCCCTCCGTCTCGGTCTTCTCGATGGACAGGTGAGTGTGCGCAACCGCGGCAATCAGGGGCGAGTGGGTCACACAGATGACCTGGCAGCGCTCGGCCAGACGGAGCAGGTGCTCACCCACCGCCTGAGCCGCTCGCCCGCCGAGGCCGGCGTCCACCTCGTCGAAGACCACCACGGGGACCTGGTCGACGCAGGCGGCGGCGCACTTGAGCGCCAGCATGGTCCGCGAGATCTCACCCCCAGAGGCAATCCGAGCCAAGGGGCGCGGAGGTTCGCCGGGCGTGTTGCTGATCAGGAACTGCACGCGATCAGTTCCCGTGGGCCCGAACGCGAGAGGCCCTGTCGCGCCGGGCAGCCCCTCGGGATCACCTACCTGCTCGACGGCCACCCGGAAATCCGCATGGGCCATCCCGAGAGCATTCAGATTCGCAACGACCGCTGCTTCGAGGCGCCGCGCCGCGCACTCCCTCGCCGCCGAGAGCTCAGCCGCGTCGGCCGCCATGCGCTCACGGAGTTCCTCGATGCGAGACTCGATCTCACCCCGTGCCTCATCGGCGTTCTCGATCTGGCGCAGCTCCTCCGCAGCGCTCTCGCCGAAGGCGATGACATCAGCTAGCGAGTCACCGTACTTCCGCCGGAGATCTGCCAGTCGGCGAAGACGGGCTTCACATGCATCCAGGCCCTCCGGGTCAAACTCCAGCCGGTCCCGGTAGTCGGCGATCGCGCGAGCCGCTTCTTCGACCTGGATCAAAGCCTGCTCGAGGGCCACCGCCCACTCCTGGAGGCTCGGGTCATGGGCACACACGGCGCGAAGCTGGGCCGCGGCCCTTCCGAGGTCCGCCTCCGCGCCCGGCGTGGCCTCATCTCCCGTGAGGGCAGCGTGAGCCGCGGCCGCCGCCTGCTGAAGCCTCTCGGCATGGGCCAGTCGGTCGCGCCGAGCCAGGAGCTCCGTCTCCTCGTCGGCCGAGACCTGAGCGCTCTCGATCTCCTGCACCTGGAACCGCAGCAGGTCGGCTCGCTGACGCCGCTCGCGTTCGCTCACGAGCAACCGCTCGCGCTGATCGCGGAGCGCGGTCCACTCGGCGTAACGCGCGGCGAATCCCGCACGGAGGCTGCCGATCGCATCGGCCCCGTAGGCGTCAAGGTACTCGAGATGCGTAGCAACACGCAGCAGCGACTGATGCTCGTGTTGGCCATGGAGGTCCACGAGGGCTTCCCCCAGACGGCGCACCATCGACACGTTTGCGGGGCGCCCGTTCACGCGGCAAGTGCTGCGGCCGGCTGCCGAGATCGAACGGTCCAGGATCAACGATTCCGTGGTATCGGCCCCAAGCTCGTGCGCCGCTTCGCGAACCTCGGGGCTGCTGGGGGCCTCGAACTCCGCACAGACACGCAGTCCCGGGGCGCCCGACCGGACGAGCGCCACATCGGCGCGCTCGCCCAGGACGGTGTTCAGGGCGTCGAGCAGAATGGACTTGCCGGCCCCGGTCTCCCCCGTCAGCACGTTGAGTCCGCCGCCGAAGGTGACGTCCAGCCGATCGACGATCGCGAAGTCCTCAATCCAGAGCCGCACCAGCATGCGTGGTTGCTCCCGTTTGCCGATCCAGGGGGTCCCGCGACCCCCCGGTGCCTCAGTCTGTTCGGACCCGCGCGACGGGCGTCCTGCGCAGCGCGCCGGCAGGGCGACTTCGTTCTCGGGTGCAGGCTGAAGCACACTCTTCCCGCTTCGCGGGCCCTCCCCATTGGGCCAGGGGGCCAGAGGGGATGACTTCGGACGGGCCAGACGGGGGATCGACGAGCGGGGCTGTTCCATGGTATAAGAGAATCCATGCGCGAAAGGACAGGCACTGACACACACTGATACCTACGTGCACCATCTCCCGTAGCCGTTACCGTGCTTCGCTCTCCAGGGTCGCCGTTGGTCCCGTTCTCACGAAGTGAAGCGCACTGATTCCGGCGCATGCATCCCGCCAGCGGGGCCACTGTGGCTGCCATCGGCACGGGAGACCGGCAGGGCGAGGCCGCTCGGTTTCGGCGGCACCTCAGTGCATCCTCGCCTGCCGGCACCGATACCCGCCCGTCACCCCTGCAGGGGCGCTGCTGCGTGCTGCGGCAAGCCCCGCCGTGTGGCTGGCAGGCAAATGAGGAGACCGTCCATGAGTTGTGCCACATATGGTCAAGCGAGATTCCTGAGAGCGCTTCTCTGTCCTCGAAGCTTGGGCGGAGTTGCCGTGAGCATGTTATTCCTTGCCTCGATCGGCGGCCCGTTCCGTGCCCTGCAACCAGAGCGGTCCTGGGCCGAGGGGGCTATCCCCGACTACGTGAGACCCAACCATCCGGCTGAGGGATCCGTGACCGCCAACACGGCGCCGGCCGTGAACGCGGCCACACTCCGCACTCGTCCGGAGCGTATCGCGGCCTGCATCGAGGGCGACGCCAAGACCGCGGCCCAGCTGGTGACGCTCGTGATCCGCCAGCGGCCCCAGCTGTGCGACCCGGATGCGTACGACATCTCGTTGTGCATCGCGCGGTGGTCGCGCAACTACGGGATCCGCCCTGAGATCGTTGCGGCCCTCATCGAACGCGAAAGCCGGTTCAACCCGTCGGCCGTCAGCGCGACGAACGATCATGGCCTGATGCAGCTGCATGCCAAGCGGATCTACTCGATCGACGAGAACATCCAGGCCGGATGCTGCCATCTGGCGGGGTGCCTGGCTGCGGCCGGCGGTAACGAGCGGCAGGCGCTGGCGCAGTACAACGGGGGAGGCGGCTACGGAGGGCGCTCGCTCGCATACGCCGATTCGATACTTAGCCGAGCGAAGGAGATACGGAGCACCCTCCTCTCGCGCTAGATCTCGGCGCCCCACCGGAGGCGCTGCCGCAGACGCGTGTAGAACGTGCCGGTCTCGAGCCGCACGAACCGCGCAGGATGGGCTGCCCGGCTCACATGGATGACGTCGCCGGGCCGCAGCTCGACACCGGGCAGGCCATCCGCGCTATAGGATACCCCTGGGCTCTCGATGCCTTTGTACTGCACCTGAACCGCGATGTCCTCATCGTCGGCGATGACCAGTGGCCGGATGTTCAGGGTGAACACGCACACGGGCACGATGACGAGGGCATTGAGCCAGGGGGAGAGCACGGGTCCCGATGCGGCCAGTGAGTAGCATGTCGAGCCGGTGGGGGTCGAGACCAGAACGCCGTCGCCACGGTACCGGCCCACCAGCGTCCCTCCCACTGAGATGTCGCAGTCGATCATCCCCGGGGCTCGCTCCCGCCGAATGACGACATCGTTGAGGGCCGTGATGCCGTTCCCTCCGGGCCCGTGCACCTGGACCATCGTGCGCTCATCGATGGTGAATCGTCCCGCGATGACATCATCGAGCACATGAGGTAGCTGGTCGCTGTCGGTCTCGGTGAGGAACCCGAAGCCCGAGACGTACACGCCGAGGATCGGGGTCCCGACCGGGGCCGCGCGCCGCGCGGCGCCCAAGATGGTGCCATCGCCCCCCGCGACGATGAGCAGGTCGGCCCCATGCACGAACGCATGGTCGCCCACGTCGGAGCCCTCGATGGCGGCGGCCAGCTCAGGGCCCACCCGGACCGCCACCCCTCGGTCCCGCAGATCGGCGGCCAGCCGCTGAGCGCACGGCAGGGCGCGTTCCTTGTGCGGCGACACGAGCAGCCCGACCGAGGCGATCGGGAACCCGGGCCGCACTTCGTGTCCTGGGCTGCCCGGCGTCATGGTGCGGCCTCCCGGGCCAGCATGTCCTCAACCCGCTGGCGGTTTCGTTCCGCTTCCACCATGTCTGGCCTCAGGTGGTGCGCGGTCCGGTACTCGACCATGGCGTCCTTGAGCTGCCCCAGACGTTCGAGCGCCACGCCCAGGTTATTGTGGAGCGACGCGTCGGAGTTGCTCCTCTCGAGGGCTCGCCGAAGAAGCTGCACGGCCTCGCTGTAACGCGCCTGCTGGATCAGAAGAGCACCCGCGGCGCCCAGCAGAACGGGGTCGGTGGTCTGGATCTCCGTCACCCGCTTCACGGTCGTGTCCGAGAGCTTGCGATCCGGGCTGCTCAGGCTGGCGCGAATGAGCGCGCGCAGATCCTGGTCGTCCCCGGTCTGTGCGGCCAGGATAGCCTCGAGTTGGGCCACGACCTCAGCAGTCCGGCCCTGCCGCCGGTAGACCATCACGAGGGTGCGGCGGGCCTCCACGAGCGCCGGCTCGATCTCCAGCGCGGCCACCAGGTGCTGCTCAGCCTTGTCATCCGCAAGCTGTTGGGCATACGCCCAGCCTAGGTTGTTCTCCGTCTCGGCATCGCGTGGGCGATGCGCGAGGGCACGCTGGAACGACGCGGCAGCCTCGGCATAGTCTCCGGCCTGCGCTTGAGCCGATCCGAGCGCGCGGTGGAGCTCAAAGGTATCCTGGCCTTCAGCACGAAGCGACTGGAGCACCTCGATGCACTTGGCGGGCTGACCGGTACTCTCGTACAGCACGCCAAGGAGTTCGCGCACCGGCGGAGTAGCCCGACCGTGTCCGGTCTCCTCCTCGAGGGTCTGGATGGCGCGCTCCGTCTCCCCCATGGCGATGAGGCACCGAGCCAGCCCCACCGTCGCTTCGCCCGCGAGCTCGGGCGAAGAGCGAGCCGCCTGGTAATGCGAGGCCGCGGCTCGGTGCTTGCCGGCAGACACGAGCAGTCCGGCGAGCCTCTGGTGGGCCGGACCGCTCTTGGCGGGATCGTTCAGGAGGGGACCCATCTCGGTCGTGGCCGCATCGATCTGCCCGGCTTCGACCAGAGTGAGGGCCAGGTTGTAGCGAGCGTCATCGAGTGTGGGGTCGGCGACCAGAGCGGCGCGGTAGCTGGCGATCGCCCCATCGGTGTCGCCCGTGGCCGCCAACGCGTTTCCCAGGTTGCTGCGGATCACGGCATCGCGAGGGGCCAAGTGGGCGGCCTCGCGGAGTGAGACCACGGCGTCTTGAGGGCGTCCGGCCCGGAGCTGCGCACACCCCAACCAGCTCAATGCCTCGGCGTTCCCCGGATCGGCCCCGATCAGTGCCTCGAACACACCCATGGCCGTCACATAGTCCCCCGCCTCGAACGCGGCCTTGCCCGCTTCGAGACTGGGCTCGTCCGCATCCAGGGCGGTGGCCACGGCCAGCGCCGCGGCACAGATCCACAGGAACCTCGCTGCGACCACAGCCCGTTCCCCCTTCCGAGGTATACTTCGCCGAGGTGCAGGCTCAGGCCTTGGTGGTCTGACCGGCCTGAGGGCCTTCGGCGGGGGGGCGTCAGCACGATGGACTGGATGGACGAACTGGCGACCGCCCGGCGCGTCGCGCTGCTGGCGGGGGAGGCGATTTTGCGCCAGTATGCCCGTTTCACGCCGGTTCCCGATGCGCCGGCCACTATCACAACCGACGCCGACCGCCAGGCGCAGGACCTGATCCTCGAACTCATCGCCGAGGAGTTCCCCGACGACGCGTTTCTGGCCGAGGAGCCCACGGAGGCCCTGGGGCAGCTCCGGCGCGAAGGCCGTCGGCTGTGGGTGATCGACCCGATCGACGGAACGCGCGGTTTCGCACGCAAGACTGACGACTTCTGCACCATGGTGGCATTGGCCGTGGACGGGGTGCCCGTGGTCGGCGTGGTTCACGAGCCCGTTCCCGGGCGCACGACCTGGGCAGTGCGCGGCGGGGGCTGCCTCTGCAAGATGGTCAGCGAGGAGGCCCCACGGCGGGTTCGCGTGTCGTCCACGGCGGTGGCGGCGCAGGCCACGGTGGTGGTGAGCCGTGGGAGACAGGGGCGACCGCCGTCGCCCCAGGAGCAGTACGGCGTACGGAACGCATTGTTCAGCTTCTCCTGCGGCACGAAGATGGCCATGGTGGCGCGCGGCGAGGCGGACTTCTACCTGTCTTCGGCCCACGCCTACTCGGACTGGGACCTGTGCGCTGGGCACCTGCTGGTGGAGGAAGCCGGAGGCACCGTATCGGACGGCCAAGGCGGTGCCCTCATCTACGGCGGAGCGTCGGTGACCAAGGACGCCGGCATCATCGCCACGAACGGCCGGCTCCACACGGCCGCCCTCCAAATGCTGAGGCGTTAGCACGGCGTGGCGTGACGGGTGACGCCGGGGGGAGTCTGGCCTCCCCCAGACACAGAGCGGAGAACCGCGCGATGCTGAACCTGAATGGCACATGGAAACTCAAGGACTTCGACCCGGGGCAGGGACTGGCCCAGGGCGCCCAGCGGCCCGAGACCGATACGGCGACGTGGATCGATGTGGCGGTGCCCGGCGACGTGCACCGCGCCCTGGTGGCTTCAGGAAGACTCGCCGAGCCGTTCGATGACCAGAACATCGAGGCATGCGAATGGGTCGAGCGGCGCGAGTGGTGGTACCGCACGGTGTTCACATCGCCCGTTACCGCCGGGGGCGAGCGCATCGTCGCGGAGTTCGACGGGCTGGACACCTTCGCCACCGTCTATGTCAATGGCCAGGAGGTGGGACGGAGCGCCAACATGCTGGTCGAGAGCGAGTTTGATGTCACCGATGCGCTGCATCCGGGCGCCGCGAACACGCTCGCGATCTGCTTCAGCCCCACGGTCGCCACCATCGAGCAGCGAGACAACTCCCGGTTCTGGTCCGCTTTCTACACGCCGCGGGTGTGGGTCCGGAAGGCGCAGATGAACTTCGGCTGGGACTGGGGCCCCCGGCTGGTGACGGTCGGGATCTGGCGAGGGGCGCGGCTCACACGGCGTGGCCCCGCGCGGATCGAATCACACTACGTGCGCACCCATGCCATCGACGAAGAGGGTGCCGTGGTGCTGGTCGGTGCCCGGGTGGAGGATCGCGAGCCCGCAGCGGAACCGCTGGGCCTGAGCGTGTCACTCTCGGACGGCGACCGCACCTTCTCCGGCTATGCGGAGGTCTCCGGGAACCGCGCGGAAGTCCGCCTGGTGGTCCCGCAGCCGAGACTGTGGTGGTCCAACGGACTTGGCGAGCCGTTCCGGCACGACGTGCGCATCGATCTCGTGCAGGAGGGAGCCGTGGCCGACTCGCGGGCGGACAAGGTGGGGCTACGCACGATCCGCCTGCTACAGGAGCCGGACGGCGACGGCCTCGGCAGCGGCTTCACATTCGTCCTCAACGGGCGGAAGGTGTTCTGCAAGGGGGCCGACTGGATCCCGGTGGACTCCTTCATCGGCTCGGCACCTCCGGAGCGCTATCGAGCCCTGGTGCGGCTGGCTCGCGACGCCCACATGAACATGCTGCGCGTGTGGGGCGGTGGCGTCTATGAGCACGACGCGTTCTACGAGGCCTGCGACGACATGGGCATCCTCGTGTGGCAGGACTTCATGTTCAGTTGCGCGTCTTACCCCGATTTCGACGAGGCATTCGTTGCCGAAGTAGCCCGGGAGGCCGAGCTCGTCGTGAAGCGCTTGCGCAACCGGGCTTGCGTCGCCCTGTGGTGCGGCAACAACGAGAACCAGTGGATCGACGACATGTGTCACACCCACGATCCTCAGGTACCCCTCTTCGGTCAGCGTCTCTACGACGAGGTGCTGCCCGGTGTCGTGGCGCGCCTCGATCCCACGCGACCCTACTGGCCGGGGAGCCCCTATGGCGGCAATGACCACAACTCCGAGCGCGAGGGGGACCGGCACAACTGGCAAGTATGGGCAGGCCAGGTCTACCCGAGGCGCTTCGGGGAGCCAGCGGAAGGCAACAACACGCCCGAGGGTGTCTCCTTCCGCCACTACGCCGAGGACGAGTGCCGGTTCTGCAGCGAGTTCGGCATCCACGCCTCGCCCATGCTGCGAACGCTGCAGCGTCACGTCAAGGACGGTGTTCTCGAGTACGATTCGCCGGCGTTCCTGTACCGCATCAAGGACCCGGACGGGACGCGCAAGGTGCGGATGATGGAGGCGCACATCGGGCAGCCGCGCGACCTGGATGAGTACGCGACGTACTCGATGCTCGTGCAGGCCGAAGGGCTGAAGTTCGGCATCGAGCACTACCGCAGGCGGATGTTCCTGTGCGGCGGCGCCCTGCTCTGGCAGCTCAACGACTGCTGGCCGGGGATCTCGTGGAGTGTCATCGACTACTACCTCAACCCCAAAGCCGGCTACTACTACGTCAAGAGAGCCTGTGCGCCCGTGCTCGTCTCGTTCCAGCCCGAGAGCGATGGAGTGTCGGTGTGGTTGACGAACGACACCTGGAAGCCGGTCGAGACCCGGATCCGGCTGACAGTCCGGCGAGTCGGCGATGCGACCCCCGTGCGCCAGATCATCCTGGATGGAGCGGCGGGCGCCAACTCGTCGAGACCTTTCGGGCGGTTCTCGGCGGCGGACCTCGGCGTCACGTCGCCGGCGACCGAGTGTCTGGCGGCCGAGCACATCGGCGGTGAGCCATTCGAGACCACCGTGTGGTTCTTCGAGGAGCTGAAGTCGGTAACGCTGCCGGCGGCCCGAGTGTCCCTCGAATGGTCCGAGGTGACTTCAGAACTGCCCGGGTACCACACCTACTCGGCCGTGCTTCGCTCCGACCAGTTCGCCTACTTCGTGGGACTGGAGTTCCCAGTGGATGGCGTCGAGTGCTCGAGCAACTACGGGGTAGTTCTACCAGGGGCGCCGGTGACGCTTCGCGTGACCAGTCCGGCACCTATCGCGAGCGACGAGGTGACCGTGCGGCAACTCAATCCGCGGCTGGCCGAAGCCACCGCGGGCTGAGCCAAAGGGCTGCGCCGGGGGGGGCGGATACAGCTAGCCCGACGCGCAGGCCGTCCAAAGGCCCATCAGGAGAAGGGACGCGCCGCCGAGCATCAGGAGCCAGCCCAGCGTCCAGTACCAGGGCATCTGCCGTCTGGCTGATCGCCCACCGTGCCCGATGATCGTCAGCGGGCTGATCATCCGCCGGCTCTGAGCCACGTACACGCGATAGGGCACGTATCCCATCAGTAGTGCGGCGACCCCGAGAGTAAGGGGCAACAGAGGAGGGGATGTCTGGTGCCACATGCGCGGGCTCACCTCCCAGCCACGACACAACTACGAACCAGACCACTCGCCACAAGACCGCACAACGACTGCGACGGAGCGCGGGCCGCCGAGCCTACGGCCGGGCCTCGGCGCCATCGGTCGCCTCGCCCTCGCCGGCTCCCTGCTCGGAGCCGGTGCTGGGCCCAGTAAGGATGGCCACCGCGCGCCATCCCTCATCCCACTTGGCGCAGACGAGGGCGGCCGTCTCGGCCTCGACGCCCTCAGCGGCAACCTCGTCGGCGCGGGTGAGTTCCATCGTGCACGCGGCGATGTTGTCCGCATACGCCCATCGGAGCCGCCGCGATCGCAGGCCCAACGAATGCCCGGCCGGGGGAAGGTCCTCCGGGGCGTCGTACAACCGGACCGTACCCGTCCGACCGTTCACGAAGATCAGCGGGAAGTCGAGCCCATCGAACACCGCAGGCCCGTTGGTGGTAATGCATCGCACGAAGTCGGACTGCAGGGCGCCGACCATGTCCAGATCACTATCGGCCGCCAGCTGGTTCGGCGAGGCTGCAATGGCGCGCACAACCCAGAACCCGGCCGGCCGGGTCAGTAGGAGAACGGCGGTGGCCCACTGCGGAGACCCAGTGGGCCGGAACTGAACCGTGCACACGGCTGCCTTGCCTGCCAGCCGAACCGCCATATCGCGCTTCTCGAACTTCACGCGGTCTCCGGGCGGCGCGAGGTCTGTTTCCGACTTGAACTCAGTGACCTCGTCGAGCATGCCGGGCATCACAAGGTAGCAGGGGAAGGCCAGACCCTTGAAGTTGTCCAGGCCCGCGCTGGTCAGAGCCGAGACGAACGCCGAAGCGATCTCTCGGATCTCGGAGTAGTCGGCGGATCGGCCACGTTCTTGAGAACCCACAAACGAGACACAGAGGACCACGGCGCCCAAGCAACAGACTGTCCCGAGACCCGTTCTCCTCATGACCCGTCCCCACGACCGGCCCTATGGGCCCGGTGCTGACGAACCCGAGAATCGGACTGGGCGCTAGCCGGAGCTATGGCGGCAACCAGGCCCGGGGGCCATCACCCGCACACACCGATTCAATGCTACGTACTGGCGGGTTGGAGGGGGTCCTGCTACTTGGCGTAGTTTTTACATTCAGGGCATCAGGAGGCCGATCCAGGATTCTGAGGTGGGGCAGCCCCGGGCTTGCGGCCGGACGCCGAACGCTTCTCTCTCATACGCACCACTCGCCCGCGGCGCCGGCGCCCGTGACGACGTGCCGCAGCCTCGCCCTCGGCCTCCGCCGCCCGCTTCGGGCGGGCCTTGGCCGGCTCCGCCTCAACGGGCGACTCGAATGGCCGGCCGCACAGATGCTGATTCTGCACCTTGACGGCATCCGAGCACGTCTCGCACCTGAACTCGGCAATCTTCTTGCGGTACTTACGGCACCAGACCATGTCGACTCTCTCACCCGCGGTGGGTCGGAACTGCACTGGACCTCAGTATAGCCGAAGGGGAGCTCGCGACCCAAACGGACGGAGGGACGCCACCGAGGCGTCCCTCCTTGGGGCACTCCTGACCACGCGCCCTGACTACGGCGTGCTGGCAACCACGATCTCGCGGCTAATGGTCACTTCCTGGCCATAGGCACTGCCCCACACATAGGCCGTGGCCACCCATCGCCCTGGCTCTTCGGGGGCCGGGATGCTGAGTGAGAAACTCTGGCCGGCCGCCTCAACCCACTCGCCCTGCCACCCCAGGGACACACTCGCTCCTTCAATGACAGAACCGCCGAGGTCGCCGGCGATCGTGACCGGCACTCCCGGTGCCACCGTGGCCGTCTCCGCTCCGTTGACCGTCAGGTTCGCCGTTGGCGCCGGCGCGTCGTCCTCGCCACCCCAGGCCAATACGACCCGAATGGCCGTGATCTTCCAGGTCTGGGGGTTGAGCTCGAAGAGCAATCTCATATGGCGATTACCATACCAATACGGAGAACATCCCATGCCCCGATCCGGCGCATCGACCGGCTCGTCTGCATCATCGATGAGGCTCGGATCGCCGTCGGTGTCCTCCTCGGCGGAGAGGGGCGCGACATCGCCCCCGTCATAGGCCGGATAGGTCCATGTGCTGTCCTGAATGGCGTCGAGCATGACTGCATAGGCCCCCTGGCTCAGGGCGGCCGACGACGCCGTGACCGCGAGAGTGGTGTCCTCAGCCGAGCCGATACCTGAAGCCCATAGGGCACCGTGGGCGTCGGTCCCGTTGTAGCTGTAGCCGGGGTCGATGGCCTGCAGTGCACTGGCGGCCGCGCCCCCGTCACCCCACCAGGTGGCGTCACGCACGCCGGCGATGTACCGGTCCAGGGTCTCCCGGGCCGAGGCATCGAGTTCGACGCCCTGGCCCACCCTGAACGTGTACGACGGATCGGGTTCGCCCGCGAGGGTGACCTCGACGCTGCGCGTCGCCATCGCCCAGCCACCGCCGTACGACCAGCTCGTGGCGGTGACCTCAGCCACATAGGCTCCGGCCACGCGCGGAGCCCTCAGCGTCCCGCTGAAGGCACTGCCCTCGATCGGTATCCACCCGTACTTGTAGCCGATGCGGGCTCCAACGCCTCGGTCGGTGACATTCCTCGCCGTGCCGCTGACGGTCACATCAGTCCCGGGGCGCGCCGTGGCGGACTCCGACCCGTTCACCAGCACCTGGTCGATGATCGGGGCCGATAGCACCTGCCCAATCAGCGTGATGGAGGACTCGACCCGTTGGGCGACAATGAACCATGCACCCGTGATCTGCTCGAGGTCGAGTACCACCACGGCTGTGTAGGAGACCTGCTCGCCGAACTGGCGGAGCGACACCCCTCGGTGGCTCGCGGCCTGCCCGCGAGAGCCGTTCGCCAGCGGCCGGGTCGTCCCCCCGAACCCAGGCGTTGCGAACCCATTGGGCGGCGTCGATGTCGGCTGCTCGCCTCCGGCATCGCCCAAGTCACCGGGCGGCGAAGCCCCATTGGCGGCATCCGTCGTCGGCAGCAGCCCGCCGTCCACGACGTACCCACCGCCATAGAACCAGTTAGCCATCGTCCCGACGAACTGCACGCGCACACGGACGCGCACATGGGTGGGGGATATCTCCTCGATGGGTGGAATGATCTCCGTGGTTGTCGTCCCGACGCCGTCCGTCATGAATGCCGGGGCACTCAGGCCGGACGAATCGCCATCCTCTGTTGCGGCCGCGGCGCCGTCATAGCTGTAGTTGGCGGCCGCCAACCTTTGATAAGTGGTGATATCCTGCTTCTGTAGGGACTCCGCCCAGGCTCGCACCACCGCGTCGACGTCCGTGCGGCCTCCCCCGCCGTTCGATCCACAGCCCGACAGCGCGATCGACGCGGCAAGGCCGCACACCGTGACGATCCCGCGAACGCCCCTCACATGTGTCCGCACCGGCATCACTTCCTCCTGGAGCGTAGGTCGCGACGGGCCCCGCGAAGCCGGTCGCAACAGGGGTGGCGGTTGGCCCTGGGCCACCTCCCCCACCCAGCATGACGGCACCCACCAGTCCGGCGTCTTGGGAAAACCACACGCTGTCTCTCATCATTCGACAACCACTCTACTCCATCTCGCACAGCTGCACGAGATCGAACCACGCTTTCCCCGCGGTAAGCAGCTCCAGTCTCGGGTAGACGCGCTCGCCCGCCGCCTCGGATGCCGCGAACTCGACGACTGTCTGCTGCCAGTCCGTCGCCAGCTCGTGCGTGCCCAACGCCGCGTCCACAGCGTCGACCGTCAGCGAGAAGCGCTGCCCCGGACGGTCACCTCGGGCCCAGACCGACAGCCGGTACCGCTTCCCCTTCTCCAGCGTCACCGGGTACAACCGAAGCGTGAGCCCCTGGCCATCCGCCGGCGCACTGAGCCGCAATGACTGCCGGCCATGGGCCGCGAGACGCGGATCCACGAACCACGTGGCACCAGGGTCGCCGCTCAGGCTGATGTAGGCGCCGTCGGGTGTGCCGACGTTGTGCGCGTCCTCGAAACTCGGGTTCGCAATGAGGTTGGCGGGCTCCATGGCGGCCAGTGCGGGCTCGGGCTGGTTCACGGAGATCCGGTACACACGGGTGCCGAAGCCCTCGATCGTGTCCGTCCAGGTCCCATGCTCTGCCATCACCGAGCGGTTCTCGAACAGGACGTCCACGGTGCCCGAGACTGGCGGGTCCAGCTCAAACCGCACCGGCGACGGCTGGCTATGCTGGTTCACGGCCAGTAGGGTCACATCCGCACCCCTGCGCAGAGCGCGCAGGTGAACCGTCGACACGTCACACCTCGCCACCGGGGCTTGCTCGTCGCTGGCGAGGGCCGGTGTGAGCTGGCCGATCTCGAGCGCCAGCCGACGGCACTCGCTCCATAGATCCGGCGAGGTCGGATTGCCCACGGGCGGCCGGCGGACGAAGAACTGCACGCCCCGGACGCCGTGCACGAGGCCAAGGTACACCATCGCGCGCTCTTCCTGGCGCGAGGGCTCCCGAGCCCACCACTCGCCGCCCCCGAACGCCTGAGGCACCAGCCACAACGGCTTCACATCCAGTGTGTCCGTGCGGATGCGCTCGCAGAAATCGACCACTTGCGTG
Source organism: Armatimonadota bacterium (assembly GCA_029547025.1). GTDB lineage: Bacteria > Armatimonadota > Zipacnadia > UBA1398 > JAKPQA01 > JAKPQA01. The sequence continues at coordinate 12,427 of JAKPQA010000326.1, read as the reverse complement.
ATCGGCCCGTTTGGGATGGGGTAGGGATCGGTCATGATCAGATCCATGCCATCGGCGTACTCGGCTGCCGCACCAGACTGGCAGAAGACCATGGTCACCGGATGGTAAGGGTCGAGCTCCTTGATCCTCCGATAGGCCTCCGTCGTGTTCTCGGGCTTGGCCCAGCCCAGCTCGGGCTCGTCAGCCAGGTAGTAGGCCAGCAGGGCCGGGTGATCCCTGAAAGCCGTGATCTCCTCCTCGAGCCATGCCCATGTCTCCTCGGTCTGCGGCGGCCGCGAGGCCGCCCGGATGTCGAAGTGGACGTACATCCCCAGCGCCGCGCAGCGGTCGAACAGGGCCCTCACCTGGTCCCTCATCTGCCTCCGTTCGGCGATGTCAGGGGACATGTAGGGACCGATCACGGTGAACCCATAGGGCGCCTCGACCTCGGCGAGTCTCCGCGCGATGCCGAAATCGGTGTACATCCCCACCGGGATGAACGGCAGGCCGCCACAGACGAGGCCATGGCTGCGGTTGTCGATCACAACAGCCCCATCCTTGGGCGGGAGCCGGTACAAGTCACAGCGCGCGCTCCCCAACCGCACGGTACCCCGGTATAGCGTCGCGCTGAGCTCACTGTGCCCAGGAGGGAAGGCGCCAAGATCGAGCGGAACAGCGACCGTCTCCCCCACACGGATGGGTCCACCGTGCAGCGGACCGCCGGGGCCCTCGACAGCGACGCGCAGGTCGCCTTCGATGGCGCCGACCAGCCGCACCAGTGCCTCGCCCCGGGTCTCGGCCATGTAGGGGCTCCGGCCCGGAGCAATCATCATCACGCGTGGTACCTCGACCGCGACGGGTGTCGACGTGTAGACCACCTCCGTCCCGAGAAGAAGCTCCAGTCGCACGCGGTGCTTGCCCGGGCGTCCAACGTCGGCCGCAAGGGGAACGGCCTGCGTCTCGCGGCTCAATGCAACCACCTGTTCTGCCAGACGGACGGGCTCTCCAGCCTGCTCGACAAGTCGACAGGTGACCGCCCCGGGGCCCTCCGCCTCCCGCCCCAGTCGCACCAGGCAGCCCAGTCGCTCACCATCGGTGTGCGATGGCAGGCGGAAGCCCTCCAGGCGCACGCCGCGCACAACGATCGCCCTTCCCTCGAATGCCAGGTCGGCGGACCAGCCCCGTTCCTCGCCCCGGGGCAGGGGCTCGTCACATCCGAGCCAGAAGTGGTTCCGGGCCGGGTAGTCGAACAGCATCAGGGGGCGACTGGCCTCGAGGGTGAGGCCCATGGAGGGCCCCAGCAGTTCAGCGCGCGTGGCCGCGCCGAACGGATGAGGGCTTTCGTAGTCGTCCGGGATGCGCCCGGAGGCCTTGCCTCCTGGCCCTGTCGCGTGGAACTCGGCTCCCGCAAGCCATGAGGGTGCTGGCCGGAAGAGGCAGACCTGGACACTGACGGCCTCATCCCAGGCCAGCTGCCGGTAGGAGTAGGCGACCCGGACACGATCGCCAGGACCGGCCGTCACCGTCTGCGTCCAGCGGACCTTCGCGTCGGCGCACTGCAGTCGGAGCACTTGCGTGTCACCGCGGCGCTCCAGGGCGGCGGTTACGGGCGCGGCGGGCCGGTAACCCCAAGACCAGTCGGGCGGGTGGGGGTATACCGGCTGAGGATCACCGCCGAGAACGAGCTGGTCGTCGTACAACACCGACACGCCGTCGGCCTCAGACCACTCGACGGTGCAGCGGTCCAGGGCAATCCGGATGGGCTCGGCACCCGAGGCCGTACCCACCGCGGCCGCCAAGAGGACGAGTGCCAGCCGCCAGGCCATGATGGACCTCCTCGTCTCGCGCCGGAGCGCGCTCAGATGGGGAATCAGATCATGCCCTTCCACGGGCGGACCCGGCCTGACCTTCCACGACACCCCGCCTCGTCGGCGCATGCGGGTAGCGCGCAGGCTACGACGACATTCCCCGCCCGCGAAGGGTCTCCCGCTGGGTTAGCAGAACCTCCCACCCGGAATACTGGGGCGGGAGGTGACCCGTGGTGCGACCATCCATTTCGGCGGCCGCCGCGGTGCTAACGGCGTGCGCGATGGCGTGGGCGGACGGGCCCCCGGATCGGCCCTCGGCCGAGGATGTGGCAAGAGGTCTGGCGGGCCCCGAGGGCTGGGCCGTCGCCGATCTTCACGTCTACGGCCCCGACAACGTCTATGAGAAGATTGACGGTCAGGACCAGGCCTACCTGGCCTTTGACCTGGTCGCCATGGCCAACGTCCTGTTTGAGAAGGACAAGGACGGCCTCGATGTCGAGGTCTACGACATGGGGAAGCCGGAACACGCCCTGGGCATCTTCGCCCAACAACACCGGGCGCCTAACACGCAGTATGAGACGATCGAGGGCGGGGAGGCGGCCGTGTTCCCCGCCCGGATCTTTGCATGGAAGGGTCCATTCTACGTCCGGATCGATCGGCGCCGGAAGGCAGCCGAGGACGAGGACGGGCTGGTGCGGCGCCTCGCTCACAGCCTCCTCCGAGCCATCCCGGGCCGAGCCGATGGGGCCGGGTTGGTGGCTCCCCTGCCCAAGCAGGGCATGCGGCCGCACAGCGCGGGGTTCACGCACAAGGACTACCTCGGGTATGAGTGCCTGTCCGACGTCCGTCAGGCCAAGTACAGCCCGAGTGATCGCCCTGTGACGCTGTTCCTACTCAGGCCCGCGGATGCTGTGGTGGCCATGTCGGCCGTACGCCAAGGCGAGAAGTCCATCGAGGATGTGCCGGGCTTGGGCGACGAGGCGTTCCGGGCGAAACGGCCGTACTTCGGTACGATCTGTGTGGTCCGGTTGGGTAAGTTCATCGTGGGGTCGGTGGACCCCGAAGGCACCGCCGGAGCGCCCGAGGCGCTCCGAGAGACGCTGCGGATGCTGGGTCAGCGGCGATGATGGAGTGAGGTGGTACCGATGAAGCGCTGGGCGCTCGCGGCGGTGGTCTGCATGGCCGGCACGGCCGGCGCTCAGGTCGGCGTGGGGGAGCAACCGGTTCCGCCACCGCCCGATGCGGTCATCCTCTTCGACGGCACGGACATGTCGGCATGGGCCAAGCAGGACTCGGACGAGCCCGTCTCCTGGCGGCTGGTCGATGGCGCCATGGAGGTGGCCGGCGGCAACATCGTCACCCGGGAGCACTTCGGCGACTGCCAGCTACACGTCGAGTTCATGGTTCCGCTCATGCCCGACGCCACCGGGCAGGCCCGGGGCAACAGCGGAGTGTACCTGCAGGGCTCGTACGAAGTGCAGGTGCTGGATTCCTTCGGCCTCGAGCTCGGTCTTGGGGACTGTGGCGCCATCTATGGAGTGGCGGTACCCATGGTGAACGCGTGCCGGCCCCCCGGTACGTGGCAGACGTACGACATCCTGTTCCACGCCCCGCGATTCGACGGGGCGAACTTGGTCCAGAACGCCCGCATGAGTGTCCTGCAGAATGGTGTGTGGATCCATGAGTATGCCGAGATCCCTGGCCCAACCACGGCAGCCATGCACCGCGAGGACCTGAGCCAGCCCGGTCCGCTGATGCTCCAGGATCATGGCTGCCCGGTGCGCTACCGCAACATTTGGGTGCGGCCCCTGACCGCCGCAGAGTAGCGTCGCCTGAACGCCTCCCGACCCCCGCGCGCGAAAGGAACCCGGCCATGGACGCAGCCCAGAAGCGCCAAGCCCTTAGTTACCCTAAGCCGACCACCGCCTGGCGTGGTGAGCCGCAGCTCGGCGGCTGGTACACCGAGGAGGAGATCGAGGCGGCGGTGGCCGCGATCCGGAGCTCGATGGACTGGACCGGCGAGGGCTTCGGGTTCATCGTCCAGGAGATCCTCGACTTCGAGGCCGCGTTCGCCCGCTACACCGGAGCCAAGCACGCCATCTCACTGAGCACGGCCTCGGTGGGGCTGGATCTAGCGATGCAGGCCCTCGATCTCCAGCCCGGCGACGAGGTCATCTCGCCCGCCATGAACTTCCGTGCCGCCCATCACGCGATCATTGGCGCGGGCGGGAGACTCGTGCTCTGCGAGGTGGATCCGGCCACCCTCTGCGCGGACCCCGCCGACGTTGAGCGCCGCGTCACACCGCGCACTCGGGCCATCTGCGTGACCCACATGAACGGTCGCGCGGCACCCATCGATGACTATGTCGAGATCGGCCAGTGCCACCCGCACCCGGAACACGGTCCCATCCCCGTCATCGGCGACGCTGCTCGAGCCGTGGGCGTTGGCTACAAGGGGGGCCGGATCGGCGCCGGCGGGTGGTGCACCATCTTCAGCTTCCATACCATGAAGCTCATGACCACGCTGGGCGAGGGCGGCATGGTCACCACCAACAACGACGCGCTGGCCGAACGGCTGACCGCCGCGCGCCAGTGGGGTGGGACGACCGAGTACTGGGGCAGCAGCTTCAAACTCACCAAGGTCCAAGCGGCCGTAGGCCTGGTCCAGCTCCGGCGTCTCGATGAGATGAACGGCCTGCGCATTCGCCGAGCCCTCGAGCGGACCGAACTGCTCAAAGACGTGCCCGAGCTGACCCTACCGCCGCTGCCCGGGGAGTGTGGGCACACGTACTACCTCTACACGGTGTTCGTGCCCCCCGAGTGGGCGGGGGAGAAGCGCGACCGGATCCGCGCCATCATGCTCGACGAGTTCGCCGTGGGCTCTGAGGTGGCAAACCCGCCCACCTACGACACGTCCCCCCACATCCGCAAACACACCGAGGGGCAGAGACTCCCGGCCACCGAGTTCCTGGCCAACCGAATGATCTGTGTGCCGATCCATCCCCTCATGACGGAGGAGCAGAACGCCTACGTGGCCGCGGTCCTGCAGGAGGCCGTCGAGCGCGTCCGGACCGAGGGATGAGCCGATGGGTTGCGTGCCCGCACAGGAGCGCTCACTGGTTCGGGAGCTCGCAAGCCAGGTGGCGATGCTGGCGAACAGCGACGAGTACGAGACCAGGCGCCGGCGATGGCGCGATGTGAACGCCATGCGCCGCCCCGACCGGGCGCCCGTGTGGTGCCGTCCGGCTGGCGCCTGGAAAGAGCTGGTGCCCCCGAGCTCCCTACAGTGCACCGATCCATGGCTCCGGAGCATCGAGTACGCCCTCCGTCAGCACCTGTACAAACACTGGGTTGGCGACGACCACATTGTGGACCCATGGTGGACCGTTCTCGCAGTCTGGCGCTGCGACTCCGAGCATGTCTGGGGCCTGCGCACCGGGGAACTCGTCGAGAGCACCGAGCTGGGCGGTTTCCGCTACGGCACACCCATCCGCACCGAAGCGGACTTCGACAAGGTCACGGTCCCCACTTTCACCTATGATCACGAGGCAACCCAAGACCAGGCGAATCGGGTCGCCGATCTGCTCGATGGGATCATGCCCGTCCGGATTACCTGCGAGCCCCCAATCACACCCTCATTGGGCACCATCCTCGACAAGCTCCGGGGGATGAGCGACTTCATGCTTGACCTGGCGCTCAACCCGCGACTCATCCATCGGCTGATGGCCAAGATCCTCGAGGGAACACTTCGAGCGATGCGCGTGGCCGAGGAGTCAGGCCGCCTCACCCCCAACCACTATGGCCCGATGCTTTGCAGCGAACCGCTGAACGGCACCCCCGAGCCCGGCCAGGTCAAGCTGCACCACCTCTGGGGCGTGGCCAACAGCCAGGAGTTTGAGGAAGTCTCCGCCGACATGTTCGACGAGTTCCTCCTGAACTACCAGATCCCCATCCTGCAGCAGTTCGGTGCTGTGCAATACGGGTGCTGCGAGAACCTGACGCGGAAGATCGACCGGGTGACGCGCATTCCCAACCTGCGGGTGTTCGTGGCCTCGGCATGGACCGACCTCGATCGGGTGATCGAGGCCTGCTCGGGCCGGTATGCCATCATGTGGCGGCAGTTGGCCAGTGATGTGGTGTTCCCCGACGACATGGCGTCGATCGAACGGCACCTCGACGAGGGAATGGCCAAGCTCAAGGGGCAGAGCTATCAGGTGGTGCTCCGAGAGATCGAGACCCTCGCCGGGCACCCGAATCGCCTGCGCGAGTGGGCGCGAGCGGCTATCGCGCTGGCCGAGAAGCACGCCTAGGGCCTCCGCGCTGGGGGCGTTCTTCAGGACGGATCAGGCCGTCGGCGCGGGGCCCCGCTCCAGCCAAACGCCGACCCGGCTGCCTGCGCTCTCAGGAAGCACAGCGCCAAGACTGCGGGGCTCTGTCCCGCACCATGGCAGGGCTAAGCCCGCAGCTCTGACGCTTCCGCTCCTCAGGCGCGAGGCCCGCCCATCAATGATCTTGTGTGCTTTTTTTTTACCATTCCCGCCGGTTCCAGAGGTGTGCGCCCCGTCCCCGCGAACAGGCCCCGCGCAAGATAGGTATGCGTAGCTACTTTGTGAGACTGACGGATGAGCTGGAGCAGACATGAGGTCACAGAGGCTTGCCCGGTTGTGTCCGCAGCTTGTCGCCTTCCTCGTTGTGGTGTCTGGCTCGCCTGTGCTCGCGATAGGCCACCCTCACGTCGATGTGCCATCGGAGTTCATCATCGGGGCCGCTGCCTGTGTAGTACCCATCTACTTCCACAACGCCAACCACCAGCCGACTACGTACACAGGGACGGTCACCGCCAGCGTCACCCATGATCCCATGGGTTTCGCGGAGTTCACTCGCAACGACCCGTACTGGAACGGCACGGCGGTGGTCACTCAGCAGAACACCTACGTCCAGGGAGCGCGGGTGAGCCACACCGGCGCCACGCCTCCCTACGGGACAAGCATCTCCTTCCAGGTGGCCGGTGTCTCCGGCACGTCCGTCAATCTTGGCGTCTACAGCTTCGGTACGGCCGAGGTTACCGTCACGGCAGGCGGCAAGAGCAACTCGGGCTCGGTGTCGGACATCTGGATCCAGGGCCGATGGTGCCTTTGTCGCCGCACGACCCTCCCGATGACCAGAACTGGAATCACTACTGGGGGTCGGGCGGCAAACCGCTGCTGGCTGTGGCACTCAAGCAGAAGACGCGGGCCATCCCCGACCGCTGCGGTCTGGACGGCGGAGACTTCACGTTCGCCGAGCAGATCATCGACCTGGACCTTGACTCGCTGGACCTGTGTGGCGAGTCGTGCGCGAGCGTGCTCCGCATCAGCGGAAGCAGCACAGTGCAGTGGCAGTTCTGGGCCCAACACGCCCGTGGCTTGCACACCGGAGGTGTAGCTATGCGAGTGCCCCATGTTGGTGTCTGTGCTCTGCTGGCCCTCGCCTCGCTCGTGGGCGCGCAGGACCCGGCGCCGCCGGAGGTATCGCTTCGCGCCGACGTCGACGGAGATGGTGAGGCGGACCGAGTGGCGATCGTGCGCGTAGGTGACACGGCAGTCAAGGGGGTGAGCGCATTCGCGGTCGAGGTGGTCGTTGGGGGTGGCGTGTCGACGGCCGACCCGATCGAGGCCGTCGGCCCGCTCGAGAAGGAGCCGCCCTTGCCCGAGTCGATCGGCTACCTGCAGGTGCTGCCCGACGGCCCGCTGTGCGTGACCGACCTGGACGGCGACGGCAGCCCGGAGATCATCGCGCGGCTGCGGCTGCCGACCAGCCGGACCAACGTCGAGACGCTGGTCTACGGCTACGACCCCGCCCAGAAGTCGCTCAGGGGTCTGTGGGGATGGACGTCGGACGGGGTGCTCGGGATGTACTCCGAGGGAGTGCCCCGCCTGCTCCTGCTCCCATACCGGTGGCTCTACCCGGGCTGCCCCGAGTTCGGCCCGATCTTCGCGTGGCGAGACGGCAAGGCCCACCGGTCACTGGAGAGCCTGCCGCCCCGGCTCGCGGCCGAGCTCCCGGCCATCTACACGCCGCGCTACGTGCCGTACGAGCTGAGGGGCGACCCCGACACGCTCGACCTGTACGTTCGCGGCCTCATGGCGACGGGCGAGAACGCTCAGGCCATCGCGGCGGCCGAGGACGCCATCGGGCGGCTGGACTACGCCGAAAGCCAGATCGCCGGCGACCGGCGGAGGGCGTTGATGGTGCTCGGCGACGCCAGGGCCGCGTCAGGCGCCATCGATGGCGATGTAGGCGCGCTGGAGGCCTACCGGCAGGCGTACGCGATGGAGCGCGAGGAGGGCTTCGCGTCTCCCGAGGGCTTCGCGGCCCTGCACGCGGCGCTCGCACTCGCGGCGGCCGGCGACCGCGATGGGGCGCTGCACTGGCTGGACGAGGCAGAGAAGGCCGAGGGGCAGCCCGGCAAGTTCGCGGCAACGCGGGAGCGCATCCCGCCGAAGGCCGAGTAGGTCTCGGCCTCCCGCCCATCTGGAACAACCGTCCGCCCGCGCCGGTCCTACCTCCCGTGACCCTTCACTCGCGCCGACCCGGGAGGTCCATGCCATGAAGACCCGCGCACTCATCCTCGCCCTGGCGCTGGCGGGGCTCTGCATTTCAGTCCACGTCTCCACCGGCGCCGACGCGCCCGCCGCGGGTGTGCCCGACACCGCGCGGGTGACGCCGTCTCAACCTAAGCCGGTCGCGACCCAGCCCGTCGATCTGGCCATCTGCCTCGACACCTCGGGCAGCATGAGCGGGCTCATCGACTCGGCCAAGCAGAAGCTGTGGGCTGTGGTCAATGAACTGGCGTCGGCCACTCCTGCGCCCGATCTGCGAGTCGGGCTGATCCAGTATGGCAACGACGGCCTGGATCCGACGACGGGGTGGGTCGAACGCAAGCTCGGCCTCACCTCCGACCTGGACGAGGTCTACAACCAGCTCTTCGCACTGACGACGAACGGCGGGCAGGAGTACGTGGCCCGGGCCATCACCCTGGCACGGGAGTCGATGGAGTGGTCGGCCGACCCGCGCGCCCTCAAGATCGTCTTCGTGTGCGGGAACGAACCGGCTACGCAGGACCCGGAGATCACGGTCAGCCAGGCCTGCGAGGCCGCCATCGCCCACGACATCATCGTCAACAGCATCTATTGCGGCCCCCCGCAGTCCGATGAGGCATTGGGATGGCAGGAGGTCGCCAAGCTGGCTGATGGCGAGTACGGAGCCATCGACCAGGACTCAGGCACCGTGGTCATCGCCACACCGTTCGACGCCGAGATCACGGAGCTGGGCGCGAGACTCAACACGACCTACGTTCCACGCGCTGGGGCTGAGGGCGAGAAGGGCGTGGCCAACCAGACGCGTCAGGACGCGAACGCGGCCGGGCTGGGCGGCGGTGTCGCGGCCGACCGTGCCATGGCGAAGGCCGGGGCCATGTATCGCAACGCGGCATGGGACCTCGTGGACGCAAGCCAGGAGGAGGGCTTCGACCTCGCCAGCGTGCCCGAGGACGAGCTCCCGGAGAACATGCGCCCGATGAGTCTCGAGGAACGCAAGACCTACCTCGCCAGCCAACTCGCCACCCGCCAGCAGATTCAGAGGCAGGTTGTCGAGCTGGGCAGGAAGCGCATGGAGTTTATCCATGCCGAACTCGAAAAGCAGAACCTCGATGACTCGAAGGCACTGGACTTCGCCATCCGGCAGGCCGTACGCCGGCAGGCGGAGTCGAAGGGCTTCACATTCACCGAGCCCACACGGCCCCCGGAGCCAGCGGCCGTAGCCCCGCCAGCACCTGAGACCTCGCCTCCTGCCGCCCCCGCGAAGTGACCCAGGGAATCGGGCGCCCTCCTGCCGAAACTCTACAGACCGGACAGGAGGGCGCTCGCTCTGAACGACCTGAGTTCGATTCTGGTCACCGAGAAGTACCCCCCGGACATCGGAGGCGTGGCCACGGCCGCCGCCAGAATCGCCCGAGGGCTCCATGCGGCCGGGGTGAGCGTCCAGGTGCTCACTCTCTGCGATCATGTGCCCGCAGGCTTGCTGGAACGCGATGCCTCCGCCGGTTACGTGGTGCACCGGCTCGGCCGTCTGCGTGACCCCGTTGACGCACTACAACTCGCCGAAGACACGATCGAGCGGCTCTGCCGCGCTCACGGCGCGACCCTCATACACGGGTTCTACGTTCTCCACGCGGGCTATCTCGCGGTGGCCGCAGCGAAGCTCCTGGGCCTGAGGTCGGTCGTCAGTGTGCGGGGCAATGACGTAGATCGAATGATCTTCTCTCCACCGGCCTTCGGCATGATCGAGTGGGCGCTTCGCCACGCTGACGCCGTCGGGTGTGTATCGACTGACCTGGTGGCCAGAGTCTCGGCCCTGACGGGACGCGACGACATCCGCTACACGCCCAACGCCGTGGACGCATCCCGCTTCGCCCCGCGGCCCGCAGACTCCGCCCTGAGGCGTGAGCTGTTTCCCGACGCCCCCCAGGAGGCCCTCCGGTGGCCGCTTCTGGGCTGCGTGGGCGAGTTGCGGTTCAAGAAGGGGCTCCACATTGCCCTCGATGCCTTCCGGCGGCTGTCGGAGCAACGCCCGGCGCAGCTGCTCCTCGTTGGAGGCGCACGCAAACCCGAGAGGCAGCTGCTCCGCAACTTCCTCGAAGCACACCCCAGTCTCCGGCCGCACGTGCGCCTGGTGGAGGCCATCGTCGATCCGGAGGAAATGGTAAGGCACTATAGTCTCCTTGACGTGCTACTGTGCCCCTCGCTGTGGGAGGGTATGCCCAACGCCGTGCTCGAGGCCATGGCCTGTGGCTGCTGCGTGGTGGCGAGCGACGCCGGTGGCCTCAAGGACCTGATCCGCCACGGCGAGACGGGGGCCCTGATGGTGCGCGACGAGCTATCCCACCTGGCCGAGCTGCTGGCGGAACTGCTCGATGCTGGTCCAGGGGCCCGTGCCGAGATGGGCGCTCGCGCCCGACACTTCGTGACCCGCGAGCACAGCCCGGAGATCGAGGCCGAACGAACGGTGGACCTCTACCGAGCCGCTCTGGGACCCCGGGTCCCGAGCGCCCGGAGCCCCTCATAGAGCTCGATCAGCCTCGTCTGGGCCGCGCGCCACGTGAGCCGCCGGCACACCATGTCTCTGCCGGCCGCACCCAGGCGAGCCCGAAGGGCTGGATCGCCCGCCAGCGTCACGATGGCGTTCCGGAGTGAGCGCGCATCGCCGGCGCGGTAGAGCCATGCCGTCTCGCCATGCGTGAGCACCTCGCGCACCACCGGGAGGCCGGCTGCCACCACGGCCCGCTCGCACGCCAGGTACTCGGGCACCTTGATGGGGCAGCAGCCCTGGACTCGGTTCCTCCGGGTGTTCGCCAGCGGGGCCAGGCAGATGTCCGCCGCCGCAACGGCAGCGGGGACGCCGGCCAGCGAACGCGGCGGCAGGAGCCGCACCCGCTCCGCGACCCCGAGCTTCGCGATCCGTTTGAGCAGCGGGCGAGCCCACTGGCCCTTGTTGGGTGCGAGGAGAACCAGCTCGAGGTCTGCGTGGCGGCACGCCCGCGCGAACGCGTCCACGAGCAGACCCACCCCCTGCCAGGGCGCGAGCGTGCCCACATAGAGCAGCCGCACGCGGCCGCCGGGCTCGATGTCACGATGCACCGGCCGGAACAGCTCGGGATCGACTCCGTTGCGGATGGTCCGCACGTGTCCTTCAGGAGCGCCGCGGGAGATCGCGTACGCCCGGGTCACATCACTGGGAACGACCACGGCATCGGCTCGCTGGAGACACTCGGCCTCCTGCTCGGATAGCCGCGCCAGAAGATCGGGGCGGCGCGCCAACCCGGGGAAGTGGTACGGGAGCTCAATGCTCGGGAAGCCGTTAGCCTCGTACACCGTGCGAAATCCCAGCCGGGGTGCGGCGGCAATAGCCGGCAGCCCCGCCCAGATGCAGCGGAAGTGCACGATGTCGTATGGCTCGGCGCGGAGTTGCTCGTCCACGGCCGACCGGAAGCACGAGGCCTGATCCAGGTAGTGAGTGCTCGGTGGACAGACACGAAGGTGCCGTGCGCCATAGAAACGACTCTCGGGCCGAGACGGTGAGGGCCCCAACGTCATGAGGTCGACACTGCCATACTGGCCCACAAGGGCCTCGACGAAGCGGGCGATGTGCGTGGTGGCCCCCTTGGGCGCCGGCACCACGTCGAACGAGGCATAGAGCACCTTCATACCGCCATTATGTACGAGGTGCCGGCGCAGGTGAGGCGCCACGTCCAGCGCGAACCCACGCCCGGTGTGCGACACGGCGCAAGTGGGGAGAGCCCGAGTATGGCCAAGGAGTTCCGAGCGCACGGCACGGCGGAGGAAGTGCGAAACCAAATCGATGCCTGGAGTCGGCGCGATGCCCAAGCCGAGCGGGCCAGGCGGACGTGGGGCATCCGCATCGCGTTGGCCGCGCTGGGTGTGGTTGTGTCCTTCATGCTCCTAGGCCTGTCGGTGTACCTCTGCCTATTGATACCGATGGCGCTCGCCGCCCTGATCCATTGCATCGTGATGTACTCGCGTGAGGCGCGGCTGAACTTCGAGGACCGCAAGATCACCTCGGCGGCTGCCTTCATGGCCGTG
>JAKPQA010000319.1 GCA_029547025.1 Armatimonadota bacterium | reverse complement strand
CGGTGTGGGTGTTCACCTTCTGGCACGTCTGGGATGGCGATCCCCTGGCGGCGCCCCGGACGCGCGATGTCGAAGTGGTCGTCGATGGACTGACCGGCGAGATCCTGGAGGTCCCGGACCTGGCGTCCAAAGAGCCGAAGTAAATCCAGCCTTAGGGCTGCATCCCCTTTTGCCGTTCTTGCCCTTGACAAAACAGCTTATAGTGTGTATAATAGTTTTGCGATGCTCTAGTCCGACACCGCGATCCACCTCGCTGACCTCGCGCACCTGAACAACCCCCTCAGTGCCACGTTTCGCCAGAGGCAGGATAGGCGCGTCTCGGGCGGCTGGCGAACGCCGGCAGGCCCTCAGGCGTCCAAGTTCCGGGGGGATACTCACATGCGTTCTCGTATCGTTCCCGCGCTGGCCTGGGCCGCGGCGGCTCTGTTACTGCACGGCTCGGCCGGCGCTCAGGGGCGAGCTACCAGTGTCGTCCGTAGCGGGGACCTGGTCTGGGCCGACCGCTACTCGCCGCGCTTCTCGCCCGACGGGCGTGCGCTCGCCTATGTGGAGGAGACCCACCTGGGCTACAACCGGTCGCAGCGGGCCGTGTGGGTGCTCGACCTGGGCAGCATGGTCGCCGGCTGCGCCAGCCGGGAGGGGGGCGGCATTGATCCCGCGTGGTCTGAGGATGGCTCGCTGATTGCCTACATCGAGCCGGGCCGCGAGGACCCACTTCGCGGCCGGGTCTATGTGGCGGAGCGCACTGGATCCGGCCGTCGGCCCGTCACGGCCCATGAGGACGCCTTCGAGCCGACATGGATGTTCGGATCGGGCCGCATCGTCTACCTCAGGCACACGGCCGAGGGCGGCGGGCTGCGCAATGTGGTGTGCACCATCAAGCCGGGAGGCGAAGACTACCAGGAGGTCCGCTCGTGGCCCATCGTCGAGCAGCCGGGCGATGTCGAATGGTCGCGGTCGGGCCGATTCGCGGCGTACTGGATCCGCGCCGCGGCCACGCAGGACGTCGGCGGCGCCCCGGGCCGCGTCCTGACCCTGAGGCTACTGAACCTCGAGACGAAGGAAGAACGTACCCTCCCACTGCCGCCGGACACCCTCTGGGTCGGCCGCATGGTGTGGTCGCCCGATGACAAGTACATTGGGATCGAGGCGACCTTCGACAAGAACCGCACCGAGATCTGGGCCATTCCGGTCGCACCGGCAGGTCAGGCCGCCGAACCGCGCCGCATCACCGCCGGCAAGGAGGGAGAGAGCTTCTACTTCCCCGCATGGAGCGGAAACGGGATCGTGTGCGTCAAGTATCCCCGGCCCTCCGACAGCGGCAAGGCCGCTCTGCCCGAGCTGATCCTCGCCGACTTCGACAGCCGCGTGACCTATCCCCTCAAGCCCGATTGGGCACGTCCGGTGGACCCATCAGAGGACATCGAGATGGTCTCGTCCCCCGATGGCAGAATGGTGGTCGTCGCGTCGGGGGCGGAGCTCCGATTCCTCGAGCTGGGCACCGAGGCCGAACGCAACCGCGTGCTGGCCGAGGACCAGATCCGGCGGGTGGCTCGAGCACTCGTGCGGTACTCGTTCGAGCGCAACGGCGGTGTGACGCCATCGCCCCGTAACCTCGGTGGCAAGCCGGAGGGCGAGTTCTTCTGGGTCGACCTGATCAAGGACCTGGTACGGCCCGAGTACCTGCGCGCGCCGGGCGACACCGACACCAAGTCGCCCTCGTCCTACACGTATCCCAAGGAAGCCTACAACCTGGATGCCCGTCCACTCTCGGGCGACAGCGATCGTGTCATCCTCATCGAGCGGTCCGGGATCCACGCCGGCGGCCATTACGAGGCCAAAATCGGCGGCCAGGTGGTGTGGGTGCCCGATGCCACACCGGCCGATGCGGGGGGGCCCGCCGCCCCGGAAGGCGCACCACCTAAGTAAGTCATGGCGAACCCAGGGGACCATCAGAATGGGGCGGATCATCATGAGAATGCTCGCGGCCCTGACGGCCGTCTCGCTCCTGGTGGGAGGCCTGTGGCTCCTGGATGGCGTCCGGGCCGACCGGGATCCGGAGATGGTGATGCGGGACCAGTGGCTCGGGGCCTACCTCGGCGGGAATAAGCTCGGCTTCGGACACCTGACCACCGAGCGGGTGCGGGCCGGCGGCCGCGATATGGCCGTCGTCCGCCTCACGGCCTCGGTGCGCGCGGCGGCCATGCTCGGCGCGGGGGCGGCCGAGATCGCCTATCGCCTGGTGCAGAAGATGGATCCGAAGACCTTGGCCCCGCTCTCCGTTGAGAGTCTGATGGATATGAACGGCACGGTGTCGCGCACCCGGGTCAAGTTCACGGCCGACGCTGCCGAGTGGGAGATCCTGCAGGGCGGGATACGACGGACGGGCTCGGTGCCGCTCGACAGAGGCAAGCCACTGGTGGCCGACCTGGGTTTCCTCATTCGTCCGCCGGCGCGAGAGCGATCGGAGTTCGCCTACTTCAGCTTTCTCGGCCTGGCCTGGGCCGAGGGGCGCGTCGAGCCCATCGAGACGGATCTGCCGGAGGGCGCCGTGGCCGGCACTAGTGCGGTCACGACCGTCGGGCTCATGCGCACCTACTACGACGCCGATGGCCGGATCGTGTCGGCCGCGCTGCCCATGAACATCCGCCTGAAGGCTGAGCCCCGGGCCGATGCGCAGGATCTGGGCTCGGAGGAGTATGTTCCGCCGTTGGCGCTGGGGACTGGCTTTGGGGGAAAGAGCAGCCGCGTGATCCGTCGCCCGAGCCAGGTCACGCGCATGGTGGCCGTGCTCAAGGGCCTCAAGGCTGGCTCGGTACCCGAGGTCGAGGGCCGACAGCAGGTGTCGGAGACGGAAGAGGGCGGGATTCGGGTGGACGTGCGGGCCGATGACGTCCGCCGGGCCGAAGGCCAAGCGCCGGCGCTCCCGGTGGCGGGCCCCGATCCGCGTTGGCTCGCGGCCGAGCCCTTTATCGAGGTCGGGACTCCGGCGATCAAGAAGGCGACCGCCGAAGCGCTGGCGGGCGAGGTCAACAGCGCCCGAGCGGCAACGCGGATCGCTGAGTGGGTCCTCGCGAACATCGAGTTTGAGGACGAGCTTGGCCCCATCCGGTCGGCCGAGGATGTGCTGGCCCTGGGCCGGGGCGTCTGCCGCGACTTCGCCAACCTCTATGTCGCCATGGCACGCACGGCGGGGCTGCCCTCGCGCGTGGCACAGGGCCTGGTCTACGCGCAAGGCGGGTTCTACCTTCACGTCTGGGCTGAGAGCTACGTCGGCCGCTGGGTACCGGTGGACCCCACACGCGCGCACGATCCCGTCGACGCCACCCATATCACGCTCAGCTTGGGGACCGTGTCCGACGCCTGGGACACGACGCGGTACGAGGGCGACCTGACCGTCGACATCACGCGGGTCGAGCCGGAGGACGAGTGATGGCGAGCGAGCGGGAGCCTCTGGCCCTCTTCGCCTGGCGCCCGACGCGGATGGCGGCCCTCTACATGGCGGGCGGCCTGGCCGTCGGCGCAGCCATCGTGCTGGTGGGCGTCTACGTGGCCGGCCAGGACTGGGGCGACCGGGGCCTGAGCGCATCGGCCAAGCTCGTGGGATGGCGGATCAACCTCATGGCCGGCCTCCCATGGTGGGTCGCCATCTTCCTCTCGAACCTGTTGGCATTGGTCTACGCCATCTACCTGGGGCCGCTCGGCTGCGCCCTCGAGATGCACGCCCGCGACCGATGGCCGCGCTACCGGAGGATGGCAGTCCGCTCGCCTCTGATGGACCGTCTGACGGGCCTGCTGAGCCGCCGATTGCGGCCGCTGACGGGCACTCCCGCCCACGATGGCGTTGTCATCGCCTACGTGGTTCCACTGCTGTTCATGGTCGCCAACGGTGCGGTCCTGGGGGCCGTGATGACCATCTTCGGCCTCCGCGGTACCACAGCGCTCCTGCGGACGGTTGCCGAGATCGCTCCACACGGAGTCCTCGAGATCCCGGCCCTGTGCCTGGCCGGAGGGCTCGGGATCCTCGCCGCCGACAGAGTCGCGGATGCGGCCGAGGCGGGAGAGGACATCGGACGGGCAGCCATGGCTCATGTGCGGCAGCCCGCTCTGGCCCGGAGTGCGCTCATCCTGGTGGCCGTGTTGCTCGCCGCGGGCTTCGTCGAGGGTGAGATCACGCCCCGGGTGTCAGAGTGGCTATTCCCCGTGGCTGGCGGGGGTTAGGCGAGACCAATGGGTCAGAGGAACAGGCGTCAGGATCCCCCTCGGCGCGCCTCAGCACGGAAGAGGCTCCTGACTCCTTTCGCCCTCTGCCTGCGACGATGGCCATCCCAACAGGAGACACCATGCCCAGGTTCCTCCTCCAGATGGAATGCGAGGCGGGCGGCGAGGTCGCCCTTCGCGGGGCCGACGTGCGCCACGTGACCCGCGTCCTGCGCCTCGGGCCGGGTGACACACTGGAGGCCAGCATGCCGTCGGGTCTGTGGGCCTCGCTGCGCATTGAATGGGCCGGGCCCGCGGAGGTCAGGGCGAGAGTCCTGAGCATCCGGCCGGCGCCCGGCGATCCGACCCATGAGGTCATCCTCTACGTGGCCCTGGCCAAGGGTGATGTCATCGACCGCATCGTCCAGCGCGTGTCGGAGCTCGGCGTGACCCGCGTGGTGCCGTTCGCGTGCCAGCGGTCGGTTCCCACACCGGACGCCTCTCGCATCCATACTCGTGTCGGCCGCTGGCAGCGCATTGCTGAGGAGTCGTGCAAGCAGTCTGGCCGAACGCGCCCCCTGGGCGTTGGCGGTCCGGTTGGGTTTGCCGATGTGGCGCGCGCCAGTGCCGAGCCGGGGGTGACGCTTCTGCTCTCCCCGGGCGACGGAGGGCTGCCGCTGGATGGGCTGTTGGCGGATGCCGTGCCGCCGGTGCGCGTGTTGGTGGGTCCGGAGGGCGGGCTAACGGGCGACGAGGAGGACGCGCTGGTGGGTGGTGGCGCCCGGCGCCTTCAGCTCGGCCAGAGGGTGTTGCGGTGCGAGACGGCGGCCGTCGCCGCCTGCGCCCTCGTGCTCCACGCGCTGGGAGAGCTCGGTCCCACCCCCAACTGACGGCGCGCGAGCCGGAGGGGCCCGAGTGACGATGGGGGAAGAACACGGCGCTGCACGTCCCTGTCGCCATCGGAGGCATCGCCCCATGGATGATTCGTCTAGCTTTGGCGCCGGGTTTGGCCGAGTGTGCATCACGCCCCCTGTGGGCACGTGGCTGTGCGGGTTCGCCGCCCGCGAGCATCCCGCTGTCGGGGTCCACGATGACCTGTATGCCCGGGCCATGGTCTTCGAGTCCGGCGGGCGTCGCGTCGCCGTGGTCACCGCCGACCTGATCGGGATCGATTCGGGCACCGTGTCCGCGGTCCGGAAGCGGGCCGTGGATGAGCTGGGGCTGCTGAGTGGCGGGCTGCTGCTGCACGGCACCCACACGCACTCGGGGCCGGTTCTGATGCTCACCGAATCCATGGGGCCGGCGGATGAGTTGTACCGGTCGAACCTGGAGCGGCTGCTGTTCACGGCGATCTCGGAAGCGTGCCGCGACCTGAGGCCGGCCACCATCGAGCGAGGACGGGGCGGGCCGGTGGGGATTGGCGTCAACCGGCGATGTGTCGGCTTCGGTGCCCATGCGCTTCCGGCCGATGCCGGCGGTCCCCACGCGGATACCGTCGACGTGCTCAACGTTCGGCGAGACGACGGCTCGCTCGGCGTGCTGTTCTCGCACGCCACCCACCCGGTGACTCTGGGCGGTGACAGCTACCTCTTCTCCGCCGACTACCCGGGCTACGCGGTGGACACGGTCGAGCGGGTCTATGGCGAAGGCTGCTTCGCCATGTTCCTCAATGGATGCTGCGGGAACATCAACTCGGCGCGGGTGGGCACCCACTTCGAGGAGGCCCGTCGGCTCGGTTTCATGCTCGCCGGGTCGGTGGTGCGGGTGGCTGAGGTGGCCGTGCCCGTGGGTGGGTGCGGCGTCGCTGGGGCATACCGCACGTTGGGCCTTCCGGTGCAGGAACCACCAAGTCTGGCACAGGCGGAGGCCACGGCGGCCGAGTACGCCGCCGCACTCGAGGCCGCCGTGCGCGAGGGGTCCGCACACGCGATCATGCAGGCCCGCCACATGGCTCATTGGGCCGAGTCGGTGGTCGAGGTGGTGCGTCAGGGCCCGCCCTGGCACCCGCGCCCCTTCGAGGTGGCCGTCCTCCGCGTGGGCGATGTGGGGATGGTGGGCCTATCCGGCGAGGTGTTTGTCGAGTACCAGATCGGCATCGCCGCCACCTCGCCCCTGGCGCAGACGATGGTGTTCGGAACCACCAACGGCGTACTTGGGTACCTGCCGACCGCGTCGGCCTATGCCGAGGGAGGATACGAGGTCGAGATGGCCCATAGGTACTACAATGAGCCCCTGATGATCGGGCCCGAGAGCGAGGCGATGGTCCTCGATACGGTGCAAGAACTCCTGAGGGCGCTGATGTAGCTCGGCGCTCGATGCTTGGAATGGCCGGGTGAGGTCGGATGCGCGTCACCATCGTGTCCCACCAGGTCGAGCTCTACTCGAACCAACGGCTGTCCTTGGCCGCTCGGGCTCGAGGTCACACGGTCTCCATCCTCGATCCACTCAGCATTACACCGGCAGTGGGCGTGCCCATGGCGTGCACGGCGGGCTGTGATGTGGTGATTCCTCGGGTAGTCACGCTCGTGCTCGACCACTCGCTCCTCGCGGTGAGCATGTTTGAGCAGGCGGGCGTGCCCTGCCTGAACGCATCCAGCGCTATCGCCTCGGCGGCGAACAAGTTCGCCGCCCTGTGCCGTTTGGCCGATGCCGGTATCGCCGTACCGCGCTCCTGTCTGCCACGCGATGCGGCTGCCCTGCGTGCTTTCGCACGCCAGATCGGCCATGAGTCCCTGGTGCTCAAGGTCATGCGCGGCTTCGGCGGTGACGGCGTCATGGAGGCCGACACGCTCGATGTCGCTCAGGCCCTGCTAGAGACCTGGCTTGACATGGGCCGTTGCGTCCTGGTGCAGGAACGCATTTACTGTGACATGAAGGACCTGCGCGTCGTTGTCGTGCGCGGCCAAGTCGTCGGCGCGATCCAGCGGACGGCCGCCGAAGGGGACTTCCGTGCCAACGTGAGTGCCGGCGGCACGGCCATCGCCTTCGCGGTGGACGCGGAGCTCGAGCGTTTGAGCTTGACGGCGACCGCGGCGCTGGGGCTCGAGGTGTGTGGAGTCGACGTGCTTTTGTCCGACTCGGGACCGGTGGTCACGGAGGTGAACGCGTGTCCCGGGTTGAAAGCATTCGAGGAAGCAACTGGAGTGGATCTGGCGGATCGAATAATCGTGGCGGCTGAGGAAGTCGCCAAGGGATAACCTCGCCAAGCGGGCCTTAGGCGATCGGGCAGTGGTGTGCCGATGGCCGTATGGCGGTTTGTGGCGGGGGACTGCGAGGTATCGCCATGCGCAGACGGACCACACGAGCGAGCCTGGGGGCCTGGCTGGCAGTTGCCGGCTGGGTCGCCGGAGGGGCCTGGGCCCAACAAGCGGATCAGGACTTGGCGGCAGGACTGCAGTCGATGGCGGCCAAGTCCTATGCCGAGGCGGCCAAGCAGTTCCAGGCGGCCGCTCAGGCCGACCCCACCGCCGCCCCTGCCCACTTCTTCCTGGGCCAAGCGCTCTACCGCCAGGCCGGAGAGGCCACGAACACGGCCGACAAGGCGCAACTGCTGGATCAGGCGGCCGCGGCGCTCAGCAAGGCCCTCGAGCTGGCCCCCGCCATCCCCCAAACACGGTTGTACCTGGGGCGGGTACGAGTCGAGCAAGGCCGCTACGCCGAGGGACTCGCGGAGTTCAACGCCGAGATGGCCATCTCGCGTCCCCAGCGGCGTGAGGAGATCTACAACGGCATCGGTATGGCCTATGCCGGTATGGGCCGGCTCGTCGACGCCGAGACGGCATTCCGCACGTGCATTGATCTGGATCCCAACTACTGCGAAGCACGTTACAACCTGGCCGACGTCTACCTCCGCATGCGCCAGGCCGAGAAGGCTATCGATGAACTCGACAAGCTGAACAAAACCATGCGCGAGTACCGGAGCTACCTCTCACGCCTGAACAAACAGATCGAACGAGGCACCCGGAAGCCGACACTGACCCAAGAGTGGGTGGATCAGAAGTACCGCTATGCCGAGGAGTTCGCCACACGGCAACCGCAAGCATTCAAGCTCGCCGGCCGTGTCTATCATTCCGTGCGGGAGTATGGTAACGCCCGCAATGCCTACCGGCAGGCTCTGAAGGAAGCCAACGACGGCAATGAGTCCGACGTCGATGCCCGCACCAGCGTGGCGGTTGAGAGCCTGGCGGATGCCGAAGACCGCGTCCTCCGCCGGAACTTGGTGCTCGATCCCTGGAAGATTCTGACCGTAGCCGATGAGGATCTCGAGGAGATCCTCAAGCTCAACAGCGAGTTTGCGCCGGCCCATAACGCTCGAGGCGAATGCTACCTGCTGCAGGCCCAGCTCTTTCTGCCCAACGAGGACCGCGGTATCAAGCCCAAGACCCTGACGGACGCGCGGCAGTCGCTCGATCGGGCCGTGGAGATCTATGCCAAGTATGCCAACGACCCGGCGGCTCTGGCGCCGCTGCGCAGCCCGGAGAACTGGGCCCGGGCCGAGTACAACCTCGGACGGGTCGACCGGGCCGAAAACAAACTGCAGTCGGCCGTGGCGCACTTCGAAAAGGCCCGGCAGCTCCGCCCGGGCTATCCGGAAGCCACCGCCCTTCTCGCGGAGACGCAGGCGAAGTTGGGGAATGCCGAGGTGGCCCGGGCACTCATGGATGAGGCCCTGCAAGCTGAGCCGGACGCCGAAGTGCTCTACAACGTCCAGGGGCAGCTGCTGATGGCCCTGAACCGGCCCACCGAGGCAGCCCGGGCGTTCCGGGCGGCCATCGACCGCGAGCCGGGCATGGCGGAGGCCCATATCAACCTGGGCATGGCCCTATACCAGACTGAGTCATGGTCAGCGGCGCGGAAGAGCTTCGAGCAGGCTCTCACCATCCTACCCAAGTCGCAGGTGCTCACCCTGGCTTCGCGCCGGGCCGAGCTGTACTGGCTCGTGGGGCGGACCTACGCCTCGGACGGTCTGGCCCAAGAGGCCATCGATGCCTACAACGAAGCGCTGGCGCTGAACCCCTCCTACCTCGCCGCCGAGCGCGACCTGGGTCGAGCCTACCAGACTGTCGGCAATCTGGACGCCGCCGAGAGCGCCTTCCGGTCGGCTCTGGCCCTGGCCGAGGCCAGTGACAATGTGACCCGTGCGAACCTGCATCTGGACATGGGATGGCTGTACGCCAAGATGGGCCGCTACCACAACGCATATGTCGAGGCCACCCGGGCCAAGGAGCTGGTCCCTGGCCTCCAGGGCGCTGATGACCTGGCCAACCACGCCCGAGCGCAGATGGCGGGAACCACGCAGGCGGTCGCGCCGATCCCACCGAGCACCCCGGCGCCCGAGACCCCCGCATCGAGTGTCCCAGCGCCCGCGGCACCGCCCGCCAACCAGTGAGTCCGGCCGTCCAGAGGAACTGAGTCCGGGGTGGGCGAGCGCGCGGCGCGACGGGTGGGCACGGCAGCGGCGGGATGGTTGTGCGCCGCGCTGGTCTGCCCGTCCTTGGCCACGGTGGATGTGGCTCGCCTGGGCAATGGTGCGGTCGTGGCGGTGGATGTGCGCCCGGGCAGTCCAACCGATGCCGCAGCGGTTGCCTTCGCGTGGGCCGATGGCATGGCCGGTGTGGGATCACCCCACCGAGCCGCCATAGCCGCGGTGCTGGGCGAGTCGGCTCTGAGTGGCCTGAGTGCTCTGGCCGTGGATG
Organism: Armatimonadota bacterium; assembly: GCA_029547025.1. Lineage (GTDB taxonomy): Bacteria > Armatimonadota > Zipacnadia > UBA1398 > JAKPQA01 > JAKPQA01. Next base: position 85,851 of record JAKPQA010000319.1, on the reverse strand, counting down.
GAGCCCGGGCCGTGTGCGAGCCGCTACCTGAGGCACTCGTCCTGTCGATCGTCGGCCCGGCCGGGTGCGCCTCCCAGTTGGCCGATGTGCTTGTCTGGTCGGTGACGGCCCCTGCGAATGCCGATTTGGCCCTTCGGGCGGCCTACGCGGCGTCGCCAGCCGAGACGAGTGACCCTCAGGTTGCGGTGACTCGCGCCATGATGGATGGACTGCTCTCGCCCGGGCCGGGCGCGGCTGGGTATCCCGAGCTGAGGGCGGCCCTCGCGGGACCCAACGGTCCGGAGCTACTGGACCAGTTGAGGGGCGCGGAGTGTGCCGGCGAGCGCTGCGGTGCATCACTTGTGGGGAGTCATGCCGTCGAGGACGCTCGCTCCGGACTCCTGTTGGGCCTCGAGCGACTGCCGCGAGGCACGGCGCGCGCGCGCTCCTGGCTGCCGCCGATCACTCCCGGGCGCATCGAGGTGTCCTATGATGCAGGGACCGCGTACGTGGGTCTGGGCTACCGCTTGCCGGGAAGCGACAGCCCGGAGGTGCCCGGCTTTGTTGTCCTGCAGCGGCTGCTCGGTGATGGCAATGGGAGCCTGCTGTTCCAGCGGCTGAGGGGCGAGCTGGACTTGACCTATACCGTCGGTGCGGAACTGGGGATCGCGCGGTCCCACGGATGGTTGTGCCTGTGGAGTGGCTGTCCGCTCGGCGACCGGGAGCGTGCTCTGGCCGAGATGCACCGGGTCGTGGAGGAGGTGCGGTCGAGCGTGGACACGGCCGACGTGACACGCGCCCGGCGGCGGGCAATCTTCGAGATCGAGGCACGAAGGCATCGGCCGTCGGTCTGGGCGCCGCATCTGGCCGCGCAGTTGGCCACGGGGCTAAGCCCGGAGTACGATGCCGGCCTGCAAGCCGCGCTGGAGAGGTGGACGGGCGACGACACCGTGCGGACCGCGCGGACGTGGTTGACCTCGGCGCTCGAAGTGGTTGGGAACCCGGGCCCGCCGGCCAGCCGTCAAACCAATACCCCCCCTCGGTGACGAGGAGGCTGCGGATTCCGGTGGCGCATAGGGATGGGCGGACGGACCGGGGAATATACGGATGATCGGGTCTGCCACGGACGGACGATAGTGCGGCGGGCAGGCCCTCAACGGGAGCGGAGGCCGGGCCTGATGGGGCCGGGCCTGTTGTGTCGCCCCCGGTGAATCGGGTGATCCGGTGACCCGCCAGCCCTGCGGGTGAAGTGGTGTGGGCGCCACTGGGCTCGACGCAAGTGGAGGAGGCGTAGCACGATGCGACGACTCGGCTTCGTGACCGTGTGTCTCACGGCCGGTGTACTGGGGATCGCACACGCTGGCACGTGGTCAGCCATCGGCGGCGACAACACGCGGTCGGGGGTGGCGGCACCGATCGAGAAACTGCCGTTGGTTCTGGACTGGCGCTACAGCACGGGATGGCAGGAACAGAATCCGTCATCGCCCGCCGTCCTCGACGACCGCGTCTATTTCTGTGCGGCCAAGAAGGTGTACTGCCTCTCCACCGCCACCGGCGAACTGGTCTGGCAGTTTGATGTTCGCGAGTATGTGGACTCATCGCCCGCCGTTGCGAATGGCATTGTCTACCTGGGGGCTGACGATGGACGGGTGATCGCGCTCGACGCCGCCACCGGGGGGCTGAAGTGGCAACGCAAGCTCGAGGGCGCGGTTAAGTCAACTCCCACGGTGACGGATCAATACGTCATCGTCGGGTGCGAGGATGAGAAGGTCTACTGCCTTCGGGCGGCGGACGGCGAGGTGCACTGGCCGAACAAGGTGGTCGGACCGGTCCGCTCGTCGGCGGCATGTGATGGGCGGTATGCCTACATCACGTCGTCCGAGAAGATCTACGCGTTCAACCTCGCCGATGGGCGCCAGGCCTGGTCTGACGATCTGCGCGATCGCGATGTGACGGCGTCGCCGGTGGTGGTTGGCCAGAAGGTGCTCGTCTGCGCGGGCGGCGCGGTTCGATGCTATGCCAGCGACAAGAACCGGATCATCTGGCAGTATCCGGCCCATGGCCGTATTAGTGGATCGCCCGCGGCGAACGCAGAGGTCGCGGTCGTGGGTGACCAGGCCGGGTTCGTTCACGCCATCAGCATGGGCAGTGGCGAGCGCCGGTGGTCGACGGAGCTCTTGAAGCCGGTCGAGGGCCTTGAGGGCGAAGAGCCTCAGCCGGTGCCCATCAAGTCGGCGGCGGTCATTGCGGGCGAGTATTGCCTGGTGCGCAGTGAGAACGGCGTCATCTCGGCGCTGGGCTTGGCGGACGGCCGGATACGGTGGCAGTACAAGGTGGAGCCGGAGCCGGCGACACCGGAGAGCGGTGGAGCATTGGGGACCGCTCCGGGTGCGGGGGGCGCGGCCCAGCCCGGTGGGATCGGTATGGCCGGCGGCGGGATGGTCGGCCCCGTTGGGGGTGGCCTGAATGCGGGACCCTCGTCGGTTCTCCGCCGCTCACACAGCCGTCGTAGCGTGTATGGCTATGGGGGCATGGGCTGGGTCGGTGGGAACATCGGTGGCCCCGGCAACGTCCCCGGCGGCGCGGGGAACACCCCCGGCGGGCGCATGGGTTCCGGGCAAGCAGAAGAGGAGATCATCCGGGACTTCCTGACCGAAACCAACAGCTCGTTGGCCGTGGCCGACGGTTGCGTGTATGTGCTGTCGGGCGAGAGCGCACTCTATGCGCTCAGGCCTTCGGGGGTGGATCTGGCTCCGCCCAAGGTTGAGGCCGCATGGGTCCTCGTCCCCACGGTCGAGGGCGGGCAGTTTGAAGAGCACGAGTTCGAGGCCGTCAACGACCTGGGAGGGGCCAGCACAGACCAGGGCTACAGCGAGGCCATTCCGGCGGCGGCGCCCGTCTATGTCGAGCTGACGGTCGAAGACGAGGGATCGGGTATCGACCCCGCCGGTTTCGCCGTGAGCGTGCCCACAGTCCCGCAAGTAAGCCATGAGTATTACCCTGACGAGGGCCTGCTCGTGGTCACACTAGGACGCACGGGCGGCGCCGCGGCCATTCCCGAGGGCACCCATGTCGTCGATGTACAGATGCGAGACTTCACCGGGCGCTCTCAGCATGCCCGGGTCACCATCAAAGTCGATCCCAGTAAGCCCCAACCCACGGGCACGGCGCGCACGGGCATGGGCCCGGGCGGCGGAATGATGGGTCCCATGGGCAGTGGTGGGATGATGGGTCCCATGGGCGGCGGCGGGATGATGGGCCCCATGGGTCCCATGGGCGGCCAGTAGCCGCACACCGTACTCTGCCGGGGGACTGGGTCACAGAACACGAGCACGAATGGTTGACGGCGAAGCTCGCGAAGGATACCGTGAGCTTCGCCGCATCTCCCGGCTGGCTGGAGGCTGCCCTGATGTCGCGGTTCCTCCTTAGGCTCGTGCTGTTCGGCATCATTGTGGGGGTGCCGACCTACTGGCTATTCTTGTTCTCCCAGAGCCAGCAGAACACGGCCTTGGCCTGGCAACGCATGGACCTACCGTTCTTCCCCTACGACCTGTGTGCCAGTGCGCCAGAGGTGGGCCTGGCCGCGCTCATCGGCGGCTTCTTCCTCGGTGTCATCGGCGTGTTCTTGCTGTTTGGCGTGTTGCGGCGTCCGTCACGACGGGTGGACACGAAGCAACACATCGAGGCCGCGCGGCGCAAGATTGGCGAACTTCAGGCCGAGAACGAGGTGCTTCGGCGGCGCCTTCGGCAGACTGCGGGGGATGCCCCGGCGGCCACGGCCAGCAGACCTTCGGACGACGCCGGCACCTCGGCGCCGGCAGGCAGTCCCTAGGAGCCCCGAGAGCAGTGCCAGGTGGCGACCCGGAGCCGATCTCGTCTCGACCACCGGCTGAACTGTCCTACTGGTTGCTGCTGTCCCGGCTCAGTCTGCCGCCTCCCCTGGTGTGTGACCTGCTCCAGTGTTTCGGCGACGCGGCGGGTGTCTTCGCGGCGAGCCGGGAGGAACTCCGTGCGGTCGACCGATCGGCCGAACGCCTCTATCGCCGGGTCCGCGAGGCCGAGCAAACGACGGACCTGGCGGAATTCACTCGCCAGCTCCAGAGCATGGGCGCTCGAGTGGTCATCCGCGACGACGCTGAGTACCCGGCGCTGCTTCGCCGAATTCACACGCCGCCTCCAGTGCTGTTCGTCGGAGGCCAGCTTAGTGCCCTCGGGGGACCGTGCGTGGCCATGGTGGGCTCCCGTGCGGCCAGCGCTGCGGGCCTGCGCGTGGCCACAACCCTAGCGCGGGGCCTGGCGGAGGCCGGGCTGACCGTGGTGAGCGGGATGGCGGTGGGCATCGACGGGGCCGCCCATCGGGGCGCGCTCGACGGGGGGGGGCCGACGGTGGCGGTGCTCGGATGCTCGCTCGAGATCCCCTATCCCCGGGCGAATGTGGATCTGAGGGCGAGGATCCGGGAGTGTGGGGCCCTGGTGAGCGAGTTTCCCCCCGGCACCGAGCCGCGGCGGTGGGCGTTCCCCCAGCGCAACCGCCTTGTCAGCGGCATGTGCATGGGTACAATAGTGGTCGAAGCGCCGGAGAGAAGTGGAGCGCTAATCACGGCAGACCTGGCTTTGGAGCAGCACCGGGAGGTCATGGCCGTTCCCGGCGAGACCGAGTCGGGCCGGAACCGTGGATGCCACAACCTCATCCGCGACGGTGCCGTGTTGGTGGAGACCGCCGAGGACGTGGTGAATGCGCTGGGCCTCGAACCCCGGAGGCCTTCTGCCCCCCGGCCCGCTCCGCCCCCGTGTGAGCTGACCCCGCCAGAACGCCTGGCGCTGGGTGCCCTCACGCGGGAAGGCGCGCTGATCGAGCATGTCACCGCGGCCACCGGATTCCCTCCCGCCGAGGTGGTCTCGGCCCTGATGCTCCTGGAGATGAAAGGGCTGGCCCAGCGGTTACCCGGCGGGCGCTATGGACTTCGCTAGATCTGCAGTGAGCCGACGCCTTCGAGAGGCGGACGGCGGTTGACACGCACCAGGGGTTGATTGCACGAGTGGGTAAGCCGTTGATCATCGTCGAGTCGCCGACCAAGGTCCGGACACTGAGCCGGTTTCTGGGCGGCAGGTACCAGGTGGCCTCGTCGTCAGGGCACATTCGCGACCTGCCCAAGTCCACGCTCGGCGTGGACATCGCTGAGGGCTTCCGGCCGCGCTACCGGGTTCTGCCGGACAAGCAGCGAGTGGTGCGCGACCTCGAGAAGGCGGCCCAGAAGGCCAGCCGCGTGTTTCTCGCCTCAGACCCTGATCGCGAGGGTGAAGCCATCGCGTGGCACATCGCCCAGACGCTGAAGCTGGCCGATGCCGACCGCATCGAGTTCAACGAGATCACGCCGGAGGCGGTCGAGCGCGCTCTCGCTCATCCGCGGAAGCTCGACATGGCTCGCGTGGATGCCTATCACGCGCGCCGGGTGCTCGATCGACTGGTGGGGTACGAGCTCTCACCCCTGTTGTGGCGCAAAGTTCATCGGCGAGGCCTATCCGGCGGCCGTGTGCAGTCGGTGGCGCTGAGGCTGATCTGCGAGCGCGAGCGCGAGATCCAGGCCTTCGAGGCCCAGGAGTACTGGACCATCGAGGCTGAGCTGACTCCGAAGACAGCTCGCGCCAGCTTCCCTGCCGTCATGCCGTTCACCAAGGCAACGCGGATGGACATCGGCTCAGAGGGCGAGGCCCGGTCCATCGTCGACGAGGTCAGGGGAGCCGAGTGGCGTGTGCAGTCGGTGCGTAAGGCGGAACGGAAGCGCTGGCCGCGCCCTCCGCTCATCACGAGCACGCTGCAGCGAGCAGCGTCGGCGCGCTATGGCTTCTCATCGCAGCGGACCATGACCATCGCCCAGAGCCTGTATGAGGGCAAAGACCTGGGTGGGGGCGAGGCGTCCGGTCTGATCACCTACATGCGCACTGACTCGGTGCGCGTCGCCCAGTCCGCACAGGAGGCGGCCCGCGAGTATCTGGCGGAGCGGTTCGGACCCGAATATGTGCCCGAGAAGCCCCCCGCCTATCGCACACGCCGTGGCGCACAGGACGCGCACGAGGCGATCCGCCCCACACTGGTCACCCGGACGCCTGAGTCGGTGGCCCCGTTCCTGACCGCCGATGAGCTGAAGCTCTACCGCCTGATCTGGGAAGCGTTCCTGGCCAGCCAGATGCCGCCGGCCGTGTTGGACACGGTCACCGTGGATATCGCGGCAGGGCCCCGCGTGTTCCGGGCGTCGGGGTACCGCGTGCGCTTCCCCGGATACATGGCCCTCCAGCCCGAGCGAGCGCCCGCTCCGAGTTCGGAGAAGAGGGCCGAGGCGGAACCAGAGGATGAGGCCGAGGAGAACGGAGCCGAGCATCCACTCCCCGAGCTCGAAGAAGGACAGGTGCTCGAGCTGGTGTCGGTCGAGCCCTCGCAGCACTTCACCCAGCCGCCGCCGCGGTATACGGAGGCGGCACTCATCTCGGCTTTGGAGGAGCGTGGCATCGGTCGCCCCAGCACCTATGCGCCGACCGTTGAGGTCATCAAGGCCCGCCGCTACGCACTGATCGAAGACAAACGCTTCCGGCCCACGCCGCTCGGGTTCGCCGTCAATGACCTGCTGGTGCAGCACTTCCCCGATGTGGTGAACGCCGAGTTCACGGCCAAGATGGAGGGCCAGCTCGACGCCATCGAGGAAGAGGGGGCGGCCTGGGAGCGGATTGTGGCCGAGTTCTGGGGGCCGTTCGAGACCACGCTCAAGCGCGCCCAGGAGGAGATGCAGGACGTCCGGCTCGAACCCGAGAAGGTCGGCCGAGACTGCCCCGAGTGCGGCGCCCCGCTGGTGTTGCGGCACGGGCGCTTCGGCGAGTTCGTGGGCTGCTCCGCGTACCCGGAGTGCTCCTTCATCGAGCGTGAGGCAGAGGCCGAGCAGCCTACCGACGAGATCTGCGAGAAGTGCGGCCGGCCCATGGTCAGGAAGCGCGGGCGATTCGGGTTCTTCCTGGGTTGCTCGGGATATCCGGAGTGCCAGAACATCCGCAAACCAGACCGCAAACCCGCGCAGCCCACCGACATCCCGTGCCCGAATGAGGGCTGCGACGGACACCTGGTCCTCCGCCAGGCGCGCCGGGGCAACAGCTTCTATGGCTGTAGCCGCTACCCCAAGTGCCGGTTCACGTCATCGAAGAAGCCCGTGGGCCGGAAGTGCCCCAAATGCGGCGAGCAACTGGTGCAGGCCGGGACCGATGAGGAGCCCACCGGGGTCGAATGTTCGGCCCGCGGCTGCGACTACCAGGAGTCTGCGGAAGCGAGCTAGGCCGGAGCCGGAGCTACTGTGAGTGCCGACACGATGGCGACCGATGACCGCGGAACCGCATCCGAGGACGGCGGGTTGGTCACTCGGTCCTCCCCGCCCACAGCATCACTATACGTGGCGGTATTCCTCATCTCGGCCGCCGTGCTGATCTTCGAGATCGGGCTCACCCGGATCTTCAGCGTGCTGCTGCGCTTCCACTTTGTGTTCCTGGCCGTGTCATGCGCCATCTGCGGTCTCGGCCTCGGCGGCATGCTCTCGGTCTCCGCCAGCCGGGTTGTCCGGCAGCGGTTGGCGGACGGTACCGTGCTGGCGGGTCTCGCACTGGCTCTCGGCGTCTCGCTGGCTCTGTCGGTGGTGGTGCTGCTTCGAACACGACTGTCCGCCCATGTGTTCGAGCCACTGACGATCCCCTCGGTGGCGCTGGTGCCGTTCGCTCTGGCCGGCGCACTTCTGTCCTACGCCTTTCATCGGCACGCCGCGTGGAGTGGTCGGCTCTACTTCGCGGACCTGTCGGGGGCGGCCGTGGGGTCGCTCGGGGTCATCCTGGCCCTCAACGCGGTCGGCGGCACCAACGTGCCCTTTGTGGCGGGAGCTTTGGCGCTCCTGGCGGCGGTCATCCTCGCCGCGGCTTCGCACCAGCGGGGACTGACGGGTGCCGCCATCCTCTGTCTGGTGGGCGTCGTGGCCCTGCTTGGGGCCAACATCGACGGGCGGATCATCGACCTGCCCGTGCTGACCTCTGCCCAGTCACAGCGCCCGCATGTCAAACCGCTGTTCCGTGAGCTGGGCGACCCGTCGGTCGGGGCGAAGATCGTCGCGACCGAGTGGAACGCTTTCGCGCGCACCGACGCGGTCGCGAACGCCGGCACTGACGTGCTGTTCGTCTACACCGATGGTGACGTGCCCACGAACATGGTGCCGTTCGACGGGGATCTCACGCCCCAGGATGTGTCGATGCTGCGGACCTTCATTGGCTTCCTCGCCTTCGCCTCTGGACCCCGGGACGAGGTGTTGCTGATTGGTCCCGGGGCTGGCCTCGACGTGCTCTTCGGGCTGATGGCAGGCTCGCGCCACATGGTCGGCGTGGAGCTGAACCCGTCGATCCCGCGGATGATGTACGATTTGCGCGACTTCAACGGGTCACTCTATGCCTACGATAACGTCGAGATGCACATCGCCGAAGGCCGCAGCTTCGTCGCCAGCGACCGGCGCCGATACGACCTGATCTACACGGCGCTGACGAAGACGGCCACCACATCCACCTCGGGTCTCGCCTTGGTGGAGGGCTATGTTTACACCAAGGAGGCGTTCGCGGACTACCTCGACCACCTGACCGACTCGGGCCGGATCGGGCTGGTCACGGACAACCCGGTTCTGGCCGCTCGCGCGCTGCTCACCGTCGTCTCCGTGCTGGCGGATCGCGGCATTCCGGTGCAGGACGGGTGCCAGCACGTGGCCCTCCTCCAGATCGGCCCCCAGTGGGGCGCCGACACCAGCAGCAACCCGTACCGCTGCCTGCTTCTGGCCCGGCGGACGCCGTTCCCAGAGAGCGACCGCGATGCGCTGATGACGGCCGCGCGCATCCTCAAGCTCGAGCCGCTGTTCGTCCCCGGCCGCTCCGAGGGTTACCTGTACCTCGATCGCATATCGCAGCGCGGGGACACCATCGATTCGTTGGTGGCCGCATCCACTGACTACAACCTGTCGCCCGTGACCGATGACCGACCGTTCTTCATCGACCTGTCCCGAACGTGGCCACCCGAGCTTCGAGCATTGGCCACACTCTGCGTGGGTGCCTTGGTGGCGGCGCTATGGCTGGGCACGGTGATGCTGGTACTCGGGCCCTGCCGGCCGGCACGGACCCGCCCGTGGCTCGCCAGCCACGCCTTGGGGGCGGCGGTCGCCTTGTGTATGCCGGCACCGTGGCTGTTCCGGCTCGGTGTGGCGGCCACCGCATCCGTGGCCGTGGGCGCTCTGGCACTGCGGCAAGCCCCCGCGGAGGCCCGAGACGGCGCCCGCCGCCTGGGAGCCCTGACGGCCTACTTCGTTGTGCTCGGCATCGGGTTCCTGGCCATCGAGGTCGCGCTGATCCAGCCACTAATCCGCTTCCTCGGCTACCCCACGCTGACCCTCTCGGTGGTCGTCTTCGGCCTGCTCATCGGGGGCGCGGCGGGGAGTCTCGTGGCCCAGCGCTGGCCCGATGGCGAACTGCCCTGTCGGGCGGCCGTGGCCGCCGCGTGCATCGCCCTGATCGGCGTGGCGCTGAGACTCGGTCTGGGGCCGCTGTTCGCCGCCGCTCTGCCTCTCCCCATCATCGCCCGGTCGCTGATCGGCCTGGCGGTGGTGCTGCCGCTGGGGTTCGCGCTGGGGATCCCGTTCCCCACGGGAATCCGAATGGCGAGGGGCGAGTTCGACCGCTTCATCCCGTGCCTGTGGGGGATCAACGGTCTGACATCGGCCGTGGGGTCGATCGGCGCCATGCTCATTGCGCGCGAGTTCGGTTTCCCCAACGCCTGCCTGGCCGGGGCGTTACTCTACCTGGCGCTCATCGGCCTGGCGCCGAGGATCAGAGGCTGAGGCCCGGGGCTCGGCCCTCGGTCGCGGAGGCCGCGGGTCTCGGCTTCACCATCGATGAGCCAGCCCAGCTCTGGGTCCGGGATAGGCGACCTGAAGGAGGCGATCCCGTTGCCGACCAAATCTGGCACATCGTGGTCTGGGGTTGCGTCGCTGGTGGCCTTCTGCGCTGCCTGTGTCGCCCAAGGGAGTGATCGCACCGTGCCGGGTAATCTGCTGCACAATCCCGACTTTGGCGAGGCGTCGGTCAGCCGGCTGCCCACCGGCTGGGAGGCATGGTCGCCCCGCCCGGATCTGGCGCCGCGCATCGCCGTCCTCCGGCCGGCTGGCAAGGGCCAGGCCTCCGCAGTCCGCCTGGCATCGACGGGCCACAAGACCTTCGGCGGTCTCCTGCAGACCGTGAACGGAGTGGCCGGCAACCAGTGGTACGAGCTCCGATACCGGTATCGGGCCGAAGGCATCGAGTGTCCACACGACGCGGTGACCGTGTGCCTGGCGTGGCTCGACGCCGACGGACAGCTCATCGAGAAGCAGTTCGTTTTCGAGGAGGAGCCGGGCGAGGGCGATTGGGTGCTGGTCGTCGGCAAGCGACAGGCGCCGGAGCGGGCGAGGCAAGCTCGGGTCGAGCTGTTGCTCAGAGGGGCGTCAGGTGGCTCCGTGTCGTTTGGCCAGGCCTCTCTGGCCGCCACGACGCCGCCGGCTCCGCGCGTGGCCAGACTGGCCACGGTCTGTTTCGTCCCGAGTGGGCATACGCCGGACGAGAACCGTCGGCTGTGGGCCGAGCAGTGCGAGGCCGCGGGGCAGCAGGGGGCTGACCTGGTCTGCCTGAGCGAGGGCATTGCCATGGTGGGCACGGGCTTGTCGTCCTACGACTCCCGTGAGACGGTTCCCGGACCCACCACACGGGTGCTGGGCGAGGTGGCTCGGCGCCATCGCATGTACATCGTGGCCGGCGTCTATGAGTGGGCTGAGGGAGCCTTGTGGAACACGGCCGTCCTCATCGGCCGGGACGGCGAACTCGTGGGCCGGTACCGGAAGACCCACCTGCCCGAGGCCGAGTACGTGTGGGGCATCACTCCCGGCACCGAGTACCCGGTGTTCGAGACCGACCTGGGCAAGATCGGCCTGGAGATCTGCTATGACACGTTCTTCCCCGAATGCGCGCGGAGCCTGGCCGTCAAAGGGGCGGAGATCATCTGTCTGCCCATCTGGGGCGACGGCCGCGAGGAGAATACGTGCTGGGACGTGGTTTCGCGGGCGCGGGCCATCGACAATGCGGTCTACTTCGTCGCATCAATCTACTCCCCCAAGCGCAGCCTCATCATCGACCCCTGGGGGCATGTGCTGGCCGACACGGCGGGCGAAGAGGGTGTCCGTGTGGTCGAGGTCGACCTCAACAAGCGGTCACTGACCCCATGGCTGAGCGTCGGCGGTGACGGCGAGTGGCGCACGCTCTGGCAGAAGGAGCGACGCCCAAGCACCTATCAGGGGTTGGCCCGATAGCGGGAGGGGGAGTGCCCTGGGGGGAGCGATGACGGCCCGGCAGCGGCTCCTCCATACAAGGACCGGCGGAAGAGGGGAGTGACGCTCCCCGGCCACAACTCACCCGCCAGCCTTGGGCGCGGCGGCGACGGGCGGCAGTTTGGCCCCTCCCTTCCCGCCCTCGGCGGCCGCCTGGGCTTCGGCCTGGGAGGCAACGGCCTTGGCCAGCGCCGCGCGAGCGGCCTCGACCTCAGCATAGCGAGGGGCGAGCTCGGCGGCCACGTCGGCGTTGGCAGTCACCAGGTGCGGCCCATTCCACCGGGCGCGCAGATGGTAGTAATCGTCGGCCCGGCGAAGATCCTTGAGATTGGCAGCCATGCTGGCGTTGAGGTCGATGAACTTGGGCTCGTCCGCCAGCGCGTAGGGCCGCACGGCTATGGCATGCACGTGGCGGTCTTCCTCGGACGTGACCCACACGAGCCGGTTATAGGCCAGATCGGTGAGCACACGGCGCGCCGTCTCGTAACCGGGCTGCCCCTCGACGGGCGCCGCGACGCCTGCCAGATAGACGATGGCCGTGTCGTTGAGGTCAATGCAGCGCCCGTTGATGACGCGGATCACGCGCTCGAAGCGGGGGTAGGTGAGGTCACCCTTCCGGGGCTCGAACGCCTTCGGGGGAAGGCTACCCGGCTGCAGGAGCGGGATAAGCGCCTGGAGCCGCTCGGCCTCGGGGCCTGTTGGCACCTCGTCGGGGCCTGCCCCAGGGGCCGCCCCGGCCGGGGCCGCACCGAGGCCTCCGCCGGCCGCAAGCATGCCACCTAGAGCCGGCGCAGCGGCAGCGGCGGCACCGGCGCCGCCCCCAGCCGCGCTGCTCGCGGCGGCTCCGACGGCGCCACCGGCCTTCTGCGCGATGGCGATGGTCTCCTCCGGCGACCCGGCCTTCGCCAGGGCGTTCATAGTCTGGAAATCAGACATACCCTGCTTGGGTGAATCGGCCGATTTCTCGTCGCCGCCCTTGCCGCACCCACACACGGCCAGGCTCGCGACCACGATCCCGGTGAGGACCAGAAGCTTCTTCACAACAGACGCCTCCCCGCTTGCGCCTTGCACGCGGAAACTCCGACCATTCTACATTCCCCCGCCGCGGCCGCGGCCCTTCAAGGAGCCAGTGCCGAAGAGGCGTGCATGACCGTACGCGGGACGGCCCGGAGCGCCAGTGACATCTGACAGCGCCAATGGCCGCGGGCGGGCAGTTCGACGTGATAGCTCAAAACCACCGTGCTGGCCTGGTAGTTCAGGTCCACGCGTTCGACGCCCTGGCTTACCGTCTCGAGCGGCTGCCACCAGGCCTCGGCGGGCTGGACGGTCTCGAGTTCCACGGCTAAGCCCAACCATTCGTCGACGAGCTCAACGGTCCGCACGTCGGCGCGGTGCCCCATGCTGGCGAGGCCTCGAGCGGCCTCCTGTTCGCCGTCGACCCGGTAGAAGCGGCCGAACTCGGCACCGCCGGTCATGGACAGATTCCACTCCACAGCGAACCACAGGCGGCGAGGCTCGTCCGCATCGTGGTAGAGCACGTAACACGCCGACAGACGCCGCTCCGCGTCGTCGACCCGCACGCGCTTCTCAATACCCAAAGGCCCCAGCACCGATCCCTCCCACACGTGACCGTCGCGAACCAGCACGACCTCGGCCGGCGATCCGCCCGCGCGTTCCACACGGTAGGGTCGGTCGACGAAGTCACCCAGCTCACCGTACTGGCTCGAGCGGAACTGCTCCGGCGTGGTCCCCGGGGCAAGGAAGTGATCGACGAGCGCCTGACGGAGATACCAGTCGTACTCCCTCACGCGCCGCGCTTCAGTGGCCAAGGCCCCCTCGCCCGATGCCAGTCGTTCGTGGTAGGCCTCGGGACGCCGCGAGAGCGTCGCCAACAAACTGTGTGCCTCTCGCTTGGCTGAGAGCGCCGTGAGGTGGCCGCCCTTCGCCGGGGCGAGAACGGCCGCGAGCTCCCGGCCATCGATCAGCACCTCGTCGGTGCCATCGTAGTCGAGGTCGGCGATGGTCACCTCCTGCCAGGCCTGGTCGCCCCGGAGAGAGGCGTCTGCCAGTCTCTCGGCGCGGAGCAGCGCCGCGTGGTTCGCGTGCCGCAGATGGAGCAGGTAGATGCCCCCGAAGACGCCGTGCCAGTAGGGGCAGTTGCACTGGCCTCGGTAGAGCTCGGTCCGCGCGGCTTCATGGTCGGGTCGATCGGTCGGCATGGCGTCCACCTTGGCGCTGACCCGTTGCATCAGTTTGTGCATCTGATTCGACTCGGGGTAGCGCCGCAGGAAGTTCCGCCAAAGACCACCGCTCCACTCGAGCATCTCGGCATACGAGGCGGCCGGAACATAGGCCATTCCCAGGGCCGGGACATCGTCGACGAACTGACTGAGCGTCGTCGTCTTCAGCCAGCTCGCATTGTCCTCCATCAAGGTGAACAGGTCGCGCAGGTACCCTTCCTGGTACACCCACTTGTGGGTGCCGGGCCAGTCTCCGAGCTTCTCGCCGTCATCGGCGAAGGTGGCAAGCCGCCCCGATCCCCCGGCGGCGACATCACGAAGGTAGGCCACGGTTTCCCCCGGCAACCTGAAGGGGATCAGCGCCCGCAGGGTCGAATCGATGGGCACGACCCGGAGCATCCGCCCGTCCTCCTCGGTGATGTAGTACCCATGGAGCCCATCGCGGTCGATCCCGATTCGCTCGAAGGGTGCATCGTCGATGAGGCAGTACTCGGCTCCCGCATCCGCCAGGTCGCGAGCCAGGTGGGGCTCCCACACGCGCTCGGCCAGCCAAAGGCCGCGAGGGTGCACGCCCAGGTTGTCCTCGACCCAAGTCGTCATGCGCCGAATCTGCCCGAGCCGGTCGCGGGGCGGGATCGCCGAGAGGATGGGCTCGTAGAACGCACCCGTGAGGATCTCGGCTTGCCCACTGGCGGCCAAGACGCGGAGGCGGTCGAGGAACTCGTGGCGCTCGGCTTCGAGCCACTCGAGAAGCGGCCCAGTGTAGTGGAGCACGACCCGCAAGCCGGGGAACTCCTCGACCACCTCGACGAACGGCAGGTACGCCTGCTCGAACGCCTGCCGGAACACGCGATCCAGATTGCCGACAGGCTGGTGGTTATGGAGAACAAAGGCAAAATGCAGCAGGGAGTTAGCCGGATCTGTGCTATGCATACCGGGAGTGTAGTCCAAGGCGCCCGGGCGTGCGAGAGGGACCCCTTCGGCCCATCGGCGGTAACCTGGGCCCGAGCGGTGCGAGTAAGGCCCCTACACCGCACTGCCCTGCCTCGTGGAGGGGCCGCACAGGGAGGCGCCCGAAAGCCGCGTAGGTCGAGCGTCGCGCTCAACGCCTCAACGTCGATCGACAGGTCCGCCTGCGGCCGACCAGATCCCGTTGAGCGCCCGCCACGCTGGGGGACGCGTGGTTCGCCCCATGACGCCCTTCCGCAACCCGACCCACGGGCCGCTGGAGCTCCAAACGGCCACCCATGCCCATTCGGGCCGCTTTGGCTGCGCATCGAGGCTGAGCCCAAGAGACTGCCGGTGATGCAACGCGGAGAGGCAGATGACCGGAAAACCCATTGGCCTACGCCGCTACCCCGGCCCCACGGAAACTGCGGGGACCTCTCACCGCCCCACGGCGCCATCGGGGCCGGGCCCTAGGTGATCCCCTCAAGCGCGGCATCAAGGTCCCGCTGTAGCTCGCGAACGAGCTCGGGGTAGGCCTGGAGGCGCCGGACGCACTCCTCGACCGAACCATGGTCCACATGCCAGTTTCCGAGCACTCGCAGCACCGGCCCGGGTCCCGGTCCGGGGCAGAACTCGAAGCTCAGTCGGCCGCTCCCGCGCGGCGCGGTGACCGTCACCGCGGCGAAGGCCGCTTGGTCGCCCATCAGTCTCCGGATCCGCGGTCCCGGTTCGCAGAGCTCACTTGCGGCCTCGGCCGGTGAGAGTTCCACTGAGAAGATGGGGTTCACACCCGAAGCCGTGACCCGCACGCCTGTGACGGCGCACAGCTCCTCGAGGCACCGCGCCAGCCGGCCGGCCTCGCGCTCCCACGCCGCTCCCTCGATGACGATGCGCTGGCCTTCGATGCGGAGCTGGCGGCCCTCTGGCCCCTGGTAGATGGCCACCGGCTGACCGGGCGTCGGTATGGCCCGGGAGTAGTCGCCCAAGTCGAACTGGTTCTCCACGCACGACCGGAAGGTCGCGAAGTCTGTCCCCGAGGGGTCGAGGACAATCACGAAACACTGCTGCTCGATCGAAGCCGCGCCCACTGTGCCCTCCGCTGCGGATCCGGCGCCGCTGCGCTGTCCGCGCTCCATCTGTTCGAGACAGGTGACCCGAGGCCCTGCGCCACCCTCTGGACGCCGAAGCGCTTCACCAGCGACGAGCCGGTCATCCTCCTTCGATCGCCCAGCATTGACACGCGCGCCGTGCGAGGATATCATCGGAATCACAGCCGAATAGTCTCAAAGGCATGGACAGGGAGCAGTAGGAAGTGGCGGGGCTACAGAGAGCCGCCCTTGGCTGAGAGGCGGTGCCCGTCGGCGCTTCCGAATCTCGCCCTCGAGCCGCGGACCGAAACGGCCGCCGACTGGTGCGCCGGAGTAGGGACCGACGGAACGCCCCACCGTTACCGGGGGCCCGGCATCGAGCCGCGCGGCACCTGCCGTGAGGCAGTGTGTCGAGAGAGGACGTCCGTTTCGCTGGCTGGGCCAGCGGGGCGGGCGCCAAGTTGAGTGGTACCGCGTGGGGATGTGGCCCCTCGTCTCAACGGAGACGGGGGGCTTTTCGATTCGGGAGGTGGGCCGCATGGCACTCATCCTACGACCGCCGTACCCGGTGTCCAGCGGCCGGCCGGGTGCGGACGAAGTCATCCGCTGCCGCATGTCCGAGGGGCTCTGACCCAATCCCGATGCGAGAGGACACAGCCATGAGCAGGCGCGTCTACGTGTTTGACACCACCCTGCGCGATGGCGAGCAATCGCCCGGAGCCAGCCTGAACCCACGTGAGAAACTCGAGATCGCCCGCCAGCTCGACCGCCTGGGTGTCGACATCATTGAGGCAGGCTTCCCGGTCTCGTCTCCGGCCGAGATCGACTCCATCCAGGCCATCTGCCGCGAGGTCCGCCGGCCAACCATCTGCGGCCTGGCTCGGGTCGTCGAGAAGGACATCGACGCCGCGGCGAAGGCGCTGGAGGGTGCCCAGCGGAGCCGCATTCACGTGTTCATCGGTACCTCGCCCGTGCATCGCGAGAGCAAACTCAAGAAGTCCGAGGCTGAGGTCGTGGCCATGGCGGTGCATGGGGTCGAATACGCGAAGGCCCGGTGCCACGAGGTCGAGTTCTCGGCAGAGGACGCCACACGGACTCCGCGCGAGTTCCTCAAAGAGGTGTTCACTGCAGCCATCGCCGCGGGCGCGACCACCATCAACGTGCCCGATACCGTCGGGTACACCTGCCCCACCGAGTACTATGACCTGATCGCGTGGCTCATCGCCAACGTCCCCGGCATGGCCAACGTGCATGTGAGTGTTCACTGCCACGACGACTTGGGTATGGCCGTGGCCAACTCGCTGGCCGCGGTGAGCGCCGGGGCCACGCAAGTCGAGTGCACCGTGAACGGCATCGGCGAGCGCGCCGGCAACGCCTCCCTCGAAGAGATCGTCATGGCCATGCGTACGCGGTCAGACCTGTTCCCGACTGAGACAGGCGTCGCGCCCGGCGAGATCATGCGCGCGAGCCGGATGGTGAGCCAGTTCACCGGCATCGTGGTGCAACCAAACAAGGCCGTGGTGGGGTCGAACGCCTTCGCTCACGAGTCGGGGATTCACCAGGACGGCGTGCTCAAAGAGCGGACCACGTATGAGATCATGGACCCCGAGGCCGTTGGGGCCGGTGGAACCAAGATCGTCCTCGGGCCGCGATCCGGCCGGCATGCGCTCCGCCATCGGCTGGGAGAGCTGGGCTACCAGGTCTCCGATGCCGATATGGGTCCCATCTACGAGCGCTTCCTCGCTATTGCCGACGCCAAGAAGCAGGTGTTCGACGAAGACCTGGTGGCCATCATGGAGGAGCACGATGTCTCGTCGGCCCCAGGTTTCGAAGTCGTCGGCTTGCAGACCATCTCGGGCAGCAGGGCCATCCCCACGGCCACGGTGGAGGTCCGGACGCCGGGTGGAGACACGGTGCGTGAGTCCGCCGCCGGCTCCGGGCCGGTGGAGGCCGTGTATGCTGCCATCGATCGGGCCACGGGCCTATCGTGCCGGCTGCTCGAGTACCGCCTTCGCGCGGTGCGCGAGAACCGCGACGCGGTGGGCGAGGCGAGGGTGAAGGTGGAGCACCAGGGCCGGACTGCCGTGGGTCTGGGAGCCTCGACCGACGTCGTCGAGGCCAGCGCCCGGGCCTATGTGTCGGCCGTGAACCGCATCCGTCAGGTCGAGGCCAATGGCAAGGATCGCCCGGCCGCCGAAGGGGTAAGTTAGAGTCAGAGCTACTCCCGCGGCCGGCCGCACCAGGCAGCCGGCCGCTTCTGTTGTGCCTGATGCGAGGGACCCTTGCGCCAACCTGCCCCCAGTACGGACCCGATCGTGCGCCACCCCTCACCACGCCGCGGGCGTCACAACTACCCGCTGCTGTTCGCCGACGCCGTTGGCTGGCCGCTCGGTTGGATGTTCATGTCCATCGACGTCATCCTTCCGACTTTCCTCGGCCATCTCACCCCCTCGCTCCGGGCCGTGTCTTACATCCGCGGCATCTACAGCCTGGGGGTGTGGCTGCCCAGCTTGTGGGCGCCGAACCTGATCCGCGGACTGCGCCGGCGCGGACCCTACGTGGTGGTCATTGGACTGATCGAGCGCGTGCCGCTGCTCGCGGTAGCGGTCGCCACCTGGCTGTGGGGACGAACAAACCCCTCGCTCGTGCTCGGCGTGTTCTTCGTCGCATGGGCCATCCGCTCCGCGGCCGAAGGGGTGAATCGGCCCGCCTACTCGCAGCTCGTGGCCGAGGGCCTTCCGCCGCGGGTCCGCGGCCGCTTCTGGGGTTACGCGGGAGCCATATGCGGCGCGTTGGCTGTGCCCTACACGCTCTGGGCCGCGGGCTGGCTCAAACGAACGCCGTTCCCGAACGGATATGTCGTCCTGTTCCTCATTGGCTTCACCGTCCTGGCCGTCACCCTGCTGCCGATCTGGTTCGTCAGGGAACGGATGTCGGGACGTCCCCGGTCCGGCGACTCGGGCACGAGCTTGCGATCCATGAGGCTGCTCCTCGACGATCGGAACTTCGGCCTCATGACTCTGGCGGTGGTGGTCCTGGCGTGTGCCGACATGGCGGCGCCCTTCTACGTGCGGCAGGCCATGGACCACCTGGGGGCGCCGGAGCATTACGCGGCGCTGTACGCGGGCGTGCAGTCGGGTGCCGGCTCGATCGCCGCGCTCCTGGCGGGGCTGTGGGTGAGCCGCCGTGGGAATCGCCCGGCGCTGTTCATGGCCGGGCTCGTAGGGGCTCTGGCCGCCTTGGCGGCGCTGGCCATCGCCAGCCCCATCGCCTACACCGCGGTGTTCGCGCTCCTGGGCGCCACGTCCGCCGTAGTCGGCATGTACGCGTACAACCTGTTGCTGGCGCTGCCTGCGCCGTCCCGGGTGGCCGTGTACTCCGGCGTTCACTACACGGTGGTCGAGCCGGCCCGGTCGATCATGCCCGTCATTGGCGGCGAGGTCGCCCAGCGACTGGGCCCAAGTGCCGTCTTCCTCCCCGCGGCCTGCGCGTACCTGCTTTGGTGTGTGATCCTGCTGGCCGTGAGGGAGCCCGAGCACCACTTGGGATGAGTCACCCGCCGCGCCGCAACGGGTGTAGACTCTGTGGCGGAAAGGCTCTGATCTGGTGACCACCGACGAGCGACTGATCCTGCTGACCAACGACGATGGCGTGCGCGCCGAGGGGCTGGTGCGGCTCGCTGAGGCTCTCGACGGCCTCGGCGCCATCCACGTTGTGGCCCCGGACCGCCAGCGCAGCGCCATTGGGCATGCGATCACGCTGGACACGCCGCTGAAGGTAGAGGAGGTCGCGCTCTCCGCAGGTCTACGAGCCCTCGCCTGTAGTGGAACACCCACGGATTGCGTGATGGTTGCCGTGCACGGCCTACTGCCCGCCCTACCCGATCTGGTAGTGTCCGGCATCAACCACGGCGCCAATATGGGTGAGGACCTCACCTACTCGGGGACCGTGTCTGCCGCCATGGAAGGGGCTTTGATGGGGATCCCATCCATGGCCGTCTCCGCCGCCCCCGGGGCCGGCGGACGTGTCCGCTACGAGGCGGCGGCCGCCGCCGCCCGCGCCATTGCCCGGCTCGTCCTCGATCGGGGCATGGCGCCCGGCACTCTCCTGAACGTTAACGCCCCGAGCTGTGCCGTGGACGAGATCCAGGGCGCGTCCGTGACCCGGCTCGGATATCGCGACTACGCGATCACCATCCAGGAGAGCACGAGCCACACGGGGGAACGGCTCTGCACGATCCAGGGCGGCCCCAGTGACCATCCCGGGCAACCCGGTACCGACGTCGAGGCCATCGCCGCCGGCCGGGTCTCGGTCACGCCCGTATCGCTGGATCTGACCGCCTCGGCGCTGATGCGCGATCTGGCGAGCTGGCCGTTGGACCAGCTGCTCAGGCCGTCCCACGACGGCCCGCGCCAAGAGTGATGCACCGCTAGTCTGGCTCGGCGGGTGTGCAGGCCGCGAACAGCGCCGAAGCCGCCGCTCGCATCCGTTCGAGCACGGCCGCGTTCCGGGCCACATCGCCGCGCTGGTCGGCCGCCGTGTGAACCACGAAGGCCACTCGGCCGCCGGAAGCCTCAACCACGGCCCGCAGCACGTCCCGCGTCTGCACCACACCCGAAGTGAGTGGGTCGGGATCGGCGTAGACGATGGCCAGCCCCACGGGCTTGCCGGCCAGAGCGGCCCGCCACCGCGTCTTCTGGTAGTCACCAAACGGGAACAAGCGATCCAGGAATGTCTTCATCTGGGCCGAAGGCGACCACATGTACACGGGTGTGGCCCACAGGAGCGCGTCAGCCTCAAGCAACTTTCGGTGCAGGCCCTGCATGTCGTCGCGCACCGCGCAGAAGTCCTCGAGGCCGTCCCCGCGCATGCAGGCCAGGCACCCCTGACAGGGCCGAATGCTGAGGGAGTTCAGTATGACCTTCTCGGCCTCGCCTCCAGCCTGCGCGAATGCCGAGAGCGCGGCGTCGGCCAGTGTGTCGGTGTTGCCGCCCGGCCTGGGGCTTCCCACGAAGGCAACCAGCTTGGGTGGCATGGCGACCCCCTTCTCACCCGGTGTCAGCATGGCGGCGCGGTTCGCCCGGCCCGCCATCACACCTTCCCGAGGCCGGCGAAGCTGGTCGGTACGGGGTATGGCATGCCCGAGCGTTCGGTAACCAGACCGTGAACCAACGCTTGCACGTACCGTTATGGACACGGCAGCGTGTCAAGGGCACGCGGCAGCACGAAGAGCGCTAGCCGATGGCGGCGCGGGATGGTATGCCTACGCACGAAGCAATGCCTTTCGGTGCCTTCAGTGTGGACCAATGGCAGCGCTATGGGCCTGGGCGTACGGGACATAGGGACTGCGATGGGATTGGTTCCCGAGGCTCTGACGACACTGCGTCCGGGCGACTCCGTCTGTGTTATCAGCGCATCAGCCGAGGAAGCTCCGAACAGCATCCTGCCCCTCATTGCGGCCGGACTCGGCCGAGGCGACCGGTGCGCGTACTTGGCCGGACCTGAGGCGTCCCAAAGCCTTCTGCGGCTCCTTCAGGAGGCCGGATGGGACACCGGTCCACTGCGCATGACGGGCCGGCTGTTCACCGGCACCGACGACGAGGTCATCCATGCTCTCGGGGCCACCGAGGCCGTGGGTGTGACCGCAGTCTGGGACGCCGGACACAGGGATATGGCGCGCCGCTTGGGCCTCGCGCCCGGCACCGTCAGCCCGGAAGCTGTGCCCGTACGTTCGGCCTGCGTCTACGACCGTTCCTCGGTGTCTGATGACGAGCTCGAACAGGAGATCCGCGCCTACCCGTTCATCCTCCTCGATGGGGTTCTATGCGAGAATCCGATGTACGTGGACCACGGCCCCATGGCGGGGTGTGATGGCGCAAGCACGGGCCTGTCGTCCTGGTTGGCTCGCTTGGTGGCCCGCACGGCCGCGGAACGGGCCCTCAAGGAGAGCGAACAGACGCTTCGCCTGGTGGCCGAACACGCGTCGGACGTCGTCTGGACGATGGATCTCGACCTCAAGATCACCTACGCGAGCCCGGCAGTGCACCGAGTGCGCGGCTACACCGCCGAGGAAGCCATCGGCCAGGGACTCGAGGACGTCGTCGCTCCCGACTCCCTGGAAGTCGCCCGCCGCCACTTTGCGGACGCCATCGCGCGGGCCCGTGCGGGTGAGCCGGGTGCCGTGGAAGTCCGAGGGCTTCAGCTCGAGATGCGCTGCAAGGACGGCTCCACGGTATGGACCGAGATCAATGCGGGCTTCACGACAGATGACACCGGCAGCCCCACAGGCATCGTCGGCGTCACGCGCGATATCACCGAGCGCCGGAGGGCCGAGGAAGCCCTTCGGCTGCAGTCGTCGATCCTCAGGAGTATGACGGACCTGGTCGTCGTCACCGGACTCGACGGCACCGTCGACTACGCCAGCCCATCCGTTCGAAGCATACTCGGGTTGACGCCCGAGGACATGCATGGTCGCCCCCTGACCGACGCACTGCGCGCGGCCGCCATCGATGGCGACCTGGTGGCCTGGCGGCCTGGCGGAGTCGTCCCCGATGGTTGGCGCGGGCAGGTGCGCGCCCGGACGGCCGACGGGCGGGAGGTCATCCTCGAGGTGCAGACCAGTGCCCTCCGCGACGAGAACGGGATCCCACTGGGTGGCATCTGGGTCGGGCGTGACGTGACCGAGGTGGCGGCACTCGAAGCTCAGCTTCGCCAGATCCAGAAGCTCGACGCCATTGGCACCCTGGCCGGCGGTGTCGCCCATGACTTCAACAATGTGCTGACCGGCATCCAGGGGCACGCCACGCTGCTCAAGCTGCGGTCCGAGCCCGGCACGCCGGTTCACGAGGCGGCCGAGGTGATCGAGACCGCGGCCACCCGCGGCGCACGGCTCACCCAGCAGCTCCTGGGCTTCGCACGCAAGGGCAAGCAGCTCAATGTGCCCGTGGACCTGAACGCGCGGGTCGAGGAGGCCATACGTTTCCTCGGCCGCGCCCTGGGCAAGAACATCGCCATCTCGACCCACCTGACTCGCCTCCGAGCCTTTGTGCAGGGGGACCCGCACCAGCTCGAGCAGGTGATCATCAACCTGGCCATCAATGCGCGCGATGCCATGCCCGACGGAGGCGTGCTGAGCTTTGCCACCGACGTCGTCGAGCTCGACGCCGCCTACTGCCGGGCCCATGCCGGCGCTCGCCCCGGCGAGTACGTCATGCTCTCCGTCACCGACAGCGGGGCGGGTATGCCGCAAGAAGTCCAGGACCATGCATTTGAGCCCTTTTTCACAACCAAAGAACCGGGCAAGGGCACAGGCATGGGGCTCGCCATGGTCTATGGCATTGTCAAGAACCATGGAGGCACTGTGCGGATCTACAGCGAGGTCGGCGTCGGCACTACGGTCCGCATCTACTTACCGGTGCCGCCCGGCGAACAGCAGACCGGACCGGCATCCACCGAGCTCGAAGCAGTGGTCCCCGGATGCGAGTCGCTTCTTGTGGTCGATGACGATGACGCCGCCCTGAGTTCGACCACGGAGATGCTCCGGTACCTGGGTTACACCGTCCGCACCGCCCGCAGCGGCGCCGAGGCCATCGAGATCTACCGTGGCGAGGCCAACGCATTCGACCTCGTCCTCGTCGATCTCATCATGCCAGGCATGGATGGCAGGCAGTGCATTCGCGCCCTGCGCCAGATCAACCCCGGCGTCCGCACCCTGCTTGCCACCGGCTACGCAATGGACGGCATGGCTGACGAGCTGGCTCGCGAGGGAATCCTGGGCCTGATCCAGAAGCCGGTGGGCCTCGCGCGCCTGTCGCGGGCGGTCCACCAGGCTCTCCGTACGTGAAACCGTGCGGCGCGTTGGCCATGCGGGTCGCACCCGGCCATTCCGCTTGGCGGAAGACCAGCCATCCGCCCCTACACGCGGCGATGGTAGACCCACCACTCCAGTGTCAGCACCCCGAGAGCCACCATGATGAGATGGCGCCACAGCTCAACGTTCGTCTGCACCGTCGATGCCTTCGTCGGCCCCCCGCCACTCGCCAGCCGTATCTCCGACTTCGGCTTCGTGTTCGACTCGCGGCGGTCGAGTATGTTCACGATGAAGCGAGTGGACTCGTCGCCGGCCTTCACCTCGTAGATGCCTGCATACTCCGTTCCATCAAACAGAACGGGGTTGGACCGCACGGGCACGTCGATCTCCTCACGCCGGGGAGTGTGTACGACCAGGTGCTCGACGCCCGGTGCCACGGGGATGGGTACCGCCTCGCCTGCGCGGTAGTACCGCTCGCCCAACTGCGTGGGGTCGCTTGTCAGCCACTCGAGCGCACCGATGATGAGCAACGGGAACGCCGGCCGCACGACGATGTCCGACTTCGCCACGTCGAAGCCCACATACACGCACCGGTAACCGCGACGCTCACCGGCCACAATCAGCGGGGTCCGGGCCGTCTCGGCCAGCACCTTGCCCCAGTCCGCCACGGTGGCCGTCTTGCCCTCACTCATCCGTACGCTCCCAAGCCCGGGCAGCAGCCTCGTGATGGGGTGCGTGGGATTCCAGTCGGTTACCCTCGGTCGCTCCTCGGTGCCCGTCACCGTCACCGGCGAATCCTTCGGGGCGGCCCCGAACAGCAGATACGACCCGGGTCCGACTTCGTCGGGACAGTCGCCGTCGAACACGACGGCATCGTAGTCCGTCGCGTCGCCCGGTCTGAAATCCCCACTCTTTCCGAAGAACAGCTTGACGAACGGGTCCGCGTTCAGCGCCCTCTCGAGAAACGGGCTTCGGCCTGGGGCGGCCAGCAGGACTCTCAGCGTCCTGCGCCCCGCCACCACCGCGTGCGCGACATTGTCGGCTGGCAGGTCATCGGCAACATCCGCCCGAGCAGTGAGCAGACCCGAGAGACCGGCCAGGTCGGCGAACACCGCCTCGCCCCGATCGCGCGGGGCGATGGTGAACTCGCTCGAATCACGGGCACGAAGCAGCGATCCGTCGAGCTCCACTGTCAGCGGGCACTGCACCGGCTTGTCACCGAAGTTGTCCACGGCAACGAACAGATCGAACCGACTGGGGTCCCGAAGGCTGCGGCGGAAGTCCAGGCCCGTGACCGCGACGTTGTTGCCCGTCTTGCCGAACTGAACGAAGGACGCTTGCACGTTCGAGGGGAGCTGCACGTCGGGGATCGCGTCGAAGGCGCCATCGCTGAACACGAAGATCCGCGTGCCCGCCGAAGTGTTGCGCGACATCGACAGCGTTAGCACGATGGCCTCCCGGAGATTCGAGGACACATCGCGCGGGGCACACGCCTCGACCGCGCGGCGCAGCGTGGCCTTCTCGCTGGTGAACCCGCACATGACGCGCGTACGCGCCCCCGCCTCGATCACCATCATCTCGTCATGCCGGCGCAGGCCGTCGATCATCTTCAAGGCCTCGGCCTGCGCGGCCGCGAACCGGGATGGCGACACATCCCGCGACTGCATCGACAGCGACGCGTCGAGGATGAGCACCTGATGCTCGCCCGAGAGAGCGCTCGACTTCATGAAGGGGGCGGCGAAGGCCAAGCTGGCCAGCAGGAGCACCAGCAGCTGCAGGATCAGGAGCAGGTTCACACGCAGCTTCTGCAGGGGCGCGTTCGCCTGCACGTCGCGGATCATCCGGTCCCACAGCAGAGTCGACGGGACCTTCACATCGCGGCGCCTCAGGCGCAGCAAGTACAGCGCGATGACGGGGATGGTGGTCAGCAGCAGCAGCAGGTTCAGCGGGTTGTGAAGCTGCATCGGCCCACCACCGTTCAAAGCCACTCAGCGCAGACCGGTCCGATGTTTGGCGCGGTCCCGCCCCCTACTCGCGCGCTCCAGCCTTCTGCAACCGCGCCCGCGTGAACGGGATCAGGCCGCCTGCCTCCACAATCTCGAGCATGAACGCCGGAAACGGCTGCGCCTGGAACTCCCTGTCCCGGGTCACGTTGCGCACTCGGCCGGCCGCGAGAGCGACCTCGAGCTCATCGCCCATTGCCGTCCCGTCGACCGCCTCCGGGCAGATCAGGATCGGGAGGCCGATGTTGATGCTGTTACGGCAGAAGATGCGCGCGAAGCTCTTGGCGACCACGCACGCGATGCCGCTCGCCTTGATGGCGATGGGCGCGTGCTCGCGCGAGCTACCGCAGCCGAAGTTCTCTCCGGCGACGATGTAGTCTCCGGGCCTCACCCGCTTGGCGAACTCCGCGTCGCCATCCTCCATGCAGTGCTGCGCCAACTCGTCCGCGTCAGCGGTCACCAGATAGCGCGCCGCGATGATGATGTCGGTATCGATATGATCTCCGTACTTGTGCGCTCGTCCTGCCATCGGGTCTCCCGCTTCCTTTCGCGCCCGCAGCCGACTGAGTGGTGATGAAGCTAGAGATCCTCGGGCGACGCGATCTCGCCCGCCACGGCCGAAGCGGCCGCCACCGCCGGACCCGCCAGGTAGACGGCCGAGTCCTTGTGGCCCATGCGCCCAACGAAGTTGCGGTTGCTGGTCGCGACCGCCTTCTCGCCCGCCGCCAGGACGCCCATGTGCCCGCCAAGACATGGCCCACACGTCGGTGGGCCCACCGCCGCGCCGGCCTCGACGAAGACCTCGAGGAGCCCCTCTCGAAGTGCCTGCTGGTAGATCTCCCGCGTCGGCGGGATGACGATGGCGCGGACATCGCCATGGACCTGGCGGCCGCGGAGGATCTCCGCGGCAACCCGCAGATCCTCGATCCACCCATTGGTACACGACCCGATGAACACTTGATCGATCCGGATACCCCGGGCCTCGCCTACCGGCCTCGCATTCTCAGGCAGATGGGGGAAGGCGACCTGAAGTCCGATCTGGCTCACGTCGATCTCGTAGACCTTCTCATACTCGGCGTCTGCGTCGGCCTCCAAGTAGACGGGTTCGCGTTTGGCCCGGCCGTCGCAGTACGCCCGCGTCTTCGCGTCGGCGGCGAAAACACCGTTCTTCGCACCAGCCTCGATGGCCATATTGGCGATGGTGAAGCGGTCGTGCATCTCGAGGTCGGCCACCGCACTGCCCGTGTACTCCATCGACCGGTACAGGGCTCCGTCGACGCCGATCATGCCGATGATGTACAAGATGATGTCCTTGCCCGAGACATAGGGCCGACGCTGGCCCGTGAGGACGAACCTCAGCGTCTTGGGCACCATGAGCCAGCACTCGCCGGTGGCCATGGCGGCGGCCAGATCGGTACTGCCGATCCCAGTCGAGAAGCACCCCAGGGCCCCATAGGTGCAGGTGTGCGAATCGGCACCCACGACCGCATCGCCAGGGACCACCAGCCCCTCCTGCGGCAGGATTGCGTGGTCGACGCCAGCCCTGCCGACTTCCCAGAACAGATCGATCTGGTGCCGTCGCGCGAACTCCCTCATCACCTTGGCCTGTTCGGCCGACTTGATGTCCTTGTTCGGTACATAGTGGCTCTGAACCAGGGCGATACGGTCCTTGGCGAACACCGTGTCCACACCAATGGACTCGAACTCCCGGATGGCGATGGGGGCGGTGACATCATTGCCGAGCACGAGGTCCACTTTGGCCAGGACAAACTCGCCCGGCACCACGCGCTCTCGGCCGGCGTGGGCCGCCAGGATCTTCTCAGTCAAGGTCATCCCGGGCATAGCGGTATCCTTCCGAGTAGGGTGGTGGAACCGGCGATAGGCTCCTGTGGGCTTTATCGCTTGGCCGCCTGGTCCCGCGCAAGGAGGACGCGGTTCACTGCCTGCACGTAGGCCTTGGCGCTGGCCTCGATCACGTCCATGCTCGAGCCGCGACCGGTGAAGACGCGGTTCCGCCACGACACACGGACCGTCACGTCGGCCAGCGCATCCGTGCCGCCCGTCACGGACTGGACCGTGAAGTCCACGAGCTGGTGCTTCACACCGGACAGCTTGGCGATCGCTCGGTACACCGCGTCCACCGACCCGACGCCAGTGCGCGCCTCTTGGACCGGCTGACCATTCCGCAGCAGCCGGACCGTGGCCGTCGGCACGATGTCCATTCCCGTCGCCACGTGAAGGTACTCCAGATGCAGCGCTTCCGGAGCCCCAGCCACCGCATCGGCGACGACAAACTCGATGTCACGATCGGAGACCTGCTTCTTCTTGTCCGCCAGCTCCTTGAACTGGTAGAAAGCCCGGTTCAGATCGTCGTGGCCGAGTTCGTACCCAAGCTCCCTCAGATGCCGTTCGAATGCATGGCGACCCGAATGCTTCCCCAGAACCAACTGACTCTCGGCGCGGCCGATGGACCGCGCGTCCATGATCTCGTACGTCTCCGCCGCCTGCAGCACGCCGTGCTGGTGAATTCCCGCCTCGTGGGCGAACGCGTTATCGCCCACGATCGCCTTGTTGGGCTGCACCGCGATGCCCGTCAGGCTGCTCACCAACCGGCTCGTCGGGTAGAGTTGCCTCGTGTTCACGCCCGTTGAGGCATCGTACAGGTCCTCCCGGACCTTCAGCGCCATCACGATCTCCTCGAGCGACGCGTTGCCCGCCCGCTCGCCGAGGCCGTTAATCGTGCACTCGACCTGCTGCGCGCCGTGCTCAACGGCCGCCAGCGAGTTCGCCACGGCCAGCCCCAGGTCGTTGTGACAGTGAACGCTGATCACCGCCTGGTTCACGTTGGGCACGCACTCCATCAGCCGGCCGATCAATGGCCCGAACTCGGACGGGGTCGAGTACCCCACCGTGTCCGGGATGTTCACCACCGAGGCACCCGCGTCGATCACGGCCGACACCATCTCGCAGAGAAAGCCGAAGTCCGACCGGACTGCGTCCTCGGCCGAGAACTCCACCCGCGGCGTATATGAGCGCGCACGGGCCACGGCGTCGACCGCGGCCTTGCGCACCTGGTCGCGCGTGCGCTTGAGTTTGTGCTTGAGATGGATGTCCGACGTGGCGATGAACGTGTGAATCCGGGGTTTGCCGGCGTACTGCAGTGCCTCCCAAGCCCGATCGATGTCGCCCGGCACGGCCCGGCAGAGCCCAGCGATCTCCGGCCCCTGGACCTCCTGCGCGATGGCCCGCACGGCCTCGAAATCACCCACCGACGCGATCGGGAACCCCGCCTCGATCACGTCCACGTTCAGCTTCGACAGCTGGTGGGCGATGCGTAGTTTCTCGCTCGGCGTCAGACTGGCGCCGGGCGACTGCTCTCCGTCACGCAGCGTGGTATCGAAGATCCGGATCTGCCGGGCCATGCTGTCACATCCTACATGTCCTCAAGCCACGGCATGTGCGACCGTAGCTCCGCCCCGATGCTCTCGATGGGATGCTCGCTATCCTGCTCCCACACCCGCTTGAAGACCGGGCGGCCAGCCATGCATTCGAGGATCCACTCCTTGGCGAACTGACCCGTCTGGACCTCGCGCAGCATCTCGCGCATGACCTCGCGGACGTAATCATCAATCACCCTGGGGCCGCGACTCATGTCGCCATACGCCGCCGTGTTGGACACGCGCTTGCGCATGCCCGAAATCCCATACTTGAACACCATGTCCATGATCAGCTTGAGTTCATGGCAGCACTCAAAGTAGGCCATCTCGGGCTGATAGCCGGCCTCGACCAGGGTGTCGAACCCCGCCTTGATCAGAGCGGACAGTCCACCGCACAGCACGGCCTGTTCACCGAACAGGTCGGTCTCAGTCTCCTCGCGGAACGTGGTCTCAAACACACCGCCTCGCGTTCCGCCGATGGCCTTGGCGTAGGCCAGGCCGATCTCCTTGGCCTTGCCGGTGTAGTCCTGATGGATGGCCAGAAGGCACGGGACGCCGCCGCCCTTCTCAAACTGCTGCCGGACCAGGCTACCAGGGCCCTTGGGCGCCACCATCAGCACGTCAATGGTCTTGGGGGGGACGATCTGGTTGTAGTGGATGTTGAACCCGTGGCTGAAGAACAGCGCGTTGCCGTCCTTGAGATGGGCCTTGACCTGGGTCTCGTACACGCGAGCCTGAACATGATCCTCGGTCAGGATCTGCACGATGTCGCCCGCTTCAGCGGCTTCCTCGGTTGAGAGAAGCGTCTGCCCATCGGCCTTGGCGTTCTCCCAGGCCGGGCTACCGGGGATGTCGGCCACGACGACCTTGCAGCCGGAATCGCGCAGGTTCAGGCCCTGGCCCCGCCCCTGGATACCGTAGCCGATGATCGCGATGGTCTTGTCCTTGAGCGCATCCAGAGAAGCGTCGTCGTCGTAATACAGCTTCGCCATGGTGTTGGGTCCTTTCGGGTAGACACAGAGACCCCAGACGCCGTGACGTCGATCCGTGGGGGCCTCCGGCAGCATCGGTGCTGGCGCGTTGTCGCGCCCCTAGTCTAGCACGAGGCCGCCGTCGGCGCGAAGGCAGCCGGCAACGTCGGGACCCCGGACGTCTGCACTGGCCGAGCGCGTACGGCGAGGCTCCGCGCCGCGCAGGCCCCGGAAGGCCGACGGCGAAACGCCGCACTGCCGCGGCATGCGGCGCAAGCGCTCCCATGTTCCTGGAGGCGGTACCCATGCTCCAGAGCTCCCTGGCCCTACTCGGCGGATCCAAAGCCGTCCAGTCGGACCCAGGCGACCTCTTCGCCTGGCCCATCATCACCCAAGAGGACGAGGATGCGTGTCTCGAGGTGCTCCGTCGTGGTGCCATGTCTGACACCGACGTGACCCGCGAGTTCGAGCGGGAGTTCGCCGCGTGGCACGGCATCGAGTACGCCCTGGCTCACTCGAGCGGCACCGCCGCGCTCGAGGCAGCCATGTGGGCCTCCGGCGTCCGTGCCGGCGACGAAATCATCTGTCCGAGCCTGACCTACTGGGCCTCCGCACTACCCGCGTTCTGCCTGGGAGCCACCGTCGTGTTCGCCGAAGTCCAGGCCCACAGCATGTGCCTCGACCCCAACGACATCGAGCATCGCATCACCGACCGCACCCGCGCCATCGTCGCGGTGCACTACTGCGGGCATCCCTGCGACATGGATCCCATCATGAGCATTGCCGAACGACACGGTGTCAAGGTCATCGAGGACGTGTCCCATGCCCACGGCGGCGAATACCATGGTCGGCTGCTCGGAACCATCGGTCACTGCAACGCCATGTCCACCATGTCGGGCAAGGCCCTGCCTGTGGGCGAAGGAGGCTTCCTGCTGACCCGCGACCGGCTCATGTACGAGCGTGCCGTCGCCTGGGGACACTACGAGCGGACGGCCGAGGTGCTTCGAGATCCTTCACTCGCTCCATACACGGGCCTTCCGTGGGGTGCACACAAGTACCGCATGCACCAGCTATCATCCGCCGTCGGACGGGTCCAGCTCCGCCACTACCGCTCGCGCATGGAAGAGATCCGCCGGTCAATGGACCACTTCTGGGACCTGCTGGAGGGTGTACCCGGCGTCCGCGCCCACCGGCCACCCAAGGGGAGTGGCTCGCACAATGGCGGCTGGTATGCCCCTCACGGAATGTACGTGCCCGAGGAGCTCGGAGGGCTGCCCGTGGGGCGCTTCTGCGAGGCCGTGCAGGCCGAGGGCGCGCCCACCCATCCTGGTGCCAACCTGCTGCTCCATCTTCATCCATTACTCAATGATGCGGATATCTACGGCCACGGTAAGCCCACCCGGATTGCCCATGCGGGGCGCGACGTGCGCCAGCCGTCGGGTAGCCTCCCGGTCACCGAGTCGATACCCGAGCGCACCTATGCCGTCCCATGGTTCAAGCACTTCCGGCCCAGCGTGATCGCCGAGTATGCCCTGGCTTTCCGCAAGGTGGCGGAGCATGCCGATGATCTCCTTGGAGCACCCGAGCGCCCGGGTGATCCCGAATGCCGGGGCTGACGCGAAGGGAGCGGAGACTGGTGGCCCCGGGCCGTAACGACGACGCGCGGGAATGCGAACCTTCAGGGAACTCCCGGCCCCCCCTGGGGTCCTATTGATAGCGAAGAACGACAGCCGTTCGGTCTTGGCCTGCTTGGAATCACCGCCGTTTGTGGAAGCCTAGTGGTATGGGATGGCCTCGCCTGCCGAGGCCGGAGCCAGAGCAGGGGCTTCGGAGCGCAGAGGCGGGCGTGACCTGGGGCCGGCGCGGGAAAGCACGGGGCTGTGGATTGGCGGTCATGGGGTGGGAGGTGGATGCGGTGCCGAGGCAACACGCATCCCGTACGGTGGTGGCTGAGTCCGTCAAAACGCTGGGGGCGTCCATAACGCCGGTTCCCGCAGCTCACCGAGCAGCAGGTTGCGGTCACCGGTCGTCCCCCAGGCGTCTGGAGTTGCGTGCGCGGCGCGGCAAGGGTCTGCTGGCTGCCGATGAGGTGAGGCTGTCCCGACGGATCCGTCGTGGCGCCTGCAGCGTCCGGTACGACCCCGACACCTGTACGATCCACCTGATCCCGTCCGCCCCGTTGCGTGCCGACACGCTGTACGCCGTCTGGCGGGCCGATCTGACCGGGATTCCCTCCGGGCCAGGCGCCGAGGGGCTCCCCGTCGAGCCTTTCATACTCGAGTTCCGGACCGCTGGCAACGCGCCGCGCCGCCCCAACGCGCCGCTGCCCTGCGGGACCGACGGCCCGGCGGCTCTGGGCGGGCAACTCCCGCATCGAATGGGGCCACGGCTCATTGAGAGCTCGCCCGTCTTGGGCGCTGTGGATGTGCCCACAGACATCGAGGTCTCTCTGAAGTTCGACCAGCCGCTCGATGCGACCACGGTCTCCGACCGCTCCATTGGCCTTCGCGACGTGGAGGCATTCCGCCTGTTGGTCGAGGCCAACATGGGACTCGTGCATCAGGCCGCCGGTCACTACTCTCGTCACGGCTATCCTTTTGACGACCTGGTCCAAGCCGGCACCCTGGGCCTGATCCGAGCCATCGAGCGCTTCGACCCCGAGCGCGGCAATCGGTTCAGCACGTTCAGCGTCTGGTGGATCCAGCAGTCAATGCAGCGCGCGCTGGGGCTCCTCTCCCCGTGCGTCCGCGTGCCCGATCACGTGGGTGAGTTGCTGGAGCGCGCATCGCGCACCGAAGAGGCGCTCACTCACCAATATGGCCGCACCCCGTCTCTGGCTGAGGTGGCGCGTGAGATCGGCGCCTCTGAATCCTCTCTGGGCCGCCTGCGTTTCGCCCAATCGCCCCCGGTTTCCCTGGATCGGCCCATCGGCGACGAGAACGAGGTCTCCTTGGCCGAGTTCCTGCCCGATCCCGGCGCCTCTGGCCCGGATCAAGCCGCGGTAACGGCACTGGGAGTCCACGCGCTACGCGCCGCAGTGGATTCGTTGCCGGCCCAGCAACGCCAGGTCATACTCCTGCGGTTCGGGCTGTTCGACCAGGTCGAGCGGACCCTCGCCGAGGTGGGAGCCCTTCTTGGCCTCTCGCGCGAGCGTGTCCGTCAGATCGAGGTCAAGGCCCTTCAGCGCCTCCGTGGCCGCATGGCCGTCACGGCCGATCCGTCGCTGTCCTAGGGAGTCTCGCTCATACCGCCATTGACATCCAGGCCGCCTCCAGCTATCCTACCTGAAGCGAGTGGGGCTGGTCTTGAGTCCGCCTTTTAACTCGGTCCGGTGAGGCCGAAAAGGGTGGTGCGGTGTGTCACATGATGTCTGGGCCCTTGGTGTGGTGAGTGTGAGCCAAGGGCTTTCGTGTGCCTGGGCATTGGCGGGGCGGTAGCCGTGGCCGAGCAGGACACGGTGACCATCCTCGATGCCGATGACGTTCGCCGGGCGCTGACCCGCATGGCCCATGAGATCCTCGAGGCCAACCGGGGCAGCCAGGATCTGGCCCTCGTGGGCATCCTCAGCGGCGGAGTGCCCATCGCCGAGCGACTCGGCCAGCTCATCCACCGGTTCGATGGCCGCCCCGTGCCCGCGGGGCGGCTCGATGCCACCGCTCACCGCGACGATGTCGAACGTGGCGCCGGGACGACTCCGACGCGCACCGACATCCCCTTCGAAATCACCGACCGGGTGATCATCCTCGTCGACGAGGTTCTCTACACCGGGCGCACGGCGCGTGCGGCCATGGATGCGCTGATGGATCTCGGCCGGCCCCGAGCCATCCAACTGGCCGTGCTCATCGACCGCGGCCACCGCGAGCTACCCATCCGTCCCGACTTCGTCGGGAGGAACGTGCCGACCAGCCGGGATGAACACGTGCATGTGTTGCTAGGCCCGGACGGAGATGCCGTGTTCATCCACCGGGGCCGGGCGGCCGCTGCTAGCCGAGGGGCGATGGGTCACCATGTCTGACGCGACTCCGCCGCGTTCTACCGGCACTCCGGGACGCCTGCTGCTGTGGGGCGGTCGCGTCGTGGGCGCCGACGGCGAGCCGGAGCCGGCCGACATCCTCATCGAGGATGGCCACATCGCCGCTATGGACGAGGAGATCGAGGCACTCGAGTCGGCCAGTGTGGACTGCCGCCGATGCCTGATCGTCCCCGCCCTCGTCGACATACACGTTCACCTGCGCGAGCCGGGCCAGACGCACAAGGAGACGGTCGAGACGGGCTGCCGGGCTGCTCAGGCCGGCGGTGTGGGCGCCCTGGTGTGCATGCCGAACACCGACCCGCTTCTGGCGAGGCCGGACGATGTCGAGTTCGTCCTCGAGCGCGCCGCCCAGCTCGGACGCGGCGTCCACGTCATGGTGGCCGGCTCGGTGCTGCCATGCCGCGGGGCCGCCGAGCTGTCGGATCTGGCGGCCCTGGCTCGCGCCGGATGCGTGGCACTGAGCGATGACGGCTTCTCGCTGCAGGATCGTGAACTCGCGCGCGAGGCACTGGCTGGCTGCGCCGAGGTCGGGTTGCCCTTTTTCGCCCACTGTGAGGACGAGGCACTCTCGGCGTCCGCGGGCGTGCTCGACACGGCCACAGGAACTGAGGAGCGCCTGACAACGAGCTGCCGAGCCGAGGTCGTTGCCGTGGAGCGGAACATCGAGCTGGCCGATGATACGGGCGCACGGCTGCACATCCTGCACATCAGCGTGGCCGAGTCTGTCGATCTGCTGCGCCAAGCCAAGGCCGACGGCATCCGCGTCACAGCCGAGGCCTGCCCACACCACTTCACACTCACCGGCGAGGCGCTGCTCGAACAGGGGAGTCTGGCCAAGATGAGCCCGCCGTTGAGGCGCCCGCGGGACGTGCGGGCCGTGACCCAGGGCTTGCTCGACGGCACCATCGACATCATCGCCTCTGACCACGCGCCGCACACGGCGGACGAGAAGGCCCGGGGCCTCGAGGCGGCGCCAGCCGGCATCGTGGGCCTCGAAACCATGGCCGCGCTGGCCTACACGGCGCTCTGCGAGCGGCACGATCTCGGGCTCGACGAGTTCCTACGGCGGCTGGCCGGCGCTCCGGCCGCTCTGGTGGGCGCCACCGTCCCGTCGCTGGAGGCCGGGGCGCCCGCGCGCCTGGCAGTCTTCCGGCCTGGCGAGTGGACCATCGACGAGGACTGGTTCCTCGGCAAGGGCCGCAACACGCCCTTCATCGGGTACCCGGTGACCCTGCGGCCCTGGGTAACGGTGCTCGAACACGCGTTGTTCTCGGCGACTTCTGTGTCGCCGCACTAGGGAGTGGCGACGGTGAAGGCTTACCTGGCTCTGGAGGATGGGCTCGTCTTCGAGGGCCGCAGTTTCGGGGCCCAGGGCACCAAGACGGGCGAGGTCGTCTTCAACACGAGCATGAGCGGCTACCAGGAGATCCTGACCGATCCCTCCTACAAGGGCCAGATCGTCACCATGACCTATCCGCTGATCGGGAACTACGGCGTGAACACGGAGGATGTGGAGTCCCGCCGCTCGTTCGTCGAGGGCTTCGTCGTCAAGGAGTGCAGCCAGATCCCCTCCAACTGGCGCAGCGGGCAGTCGCTGCCGGACTACTTGGCTGAACAGGGCATCATCGGTATCGAGGGCATCGATACACGGATGCTGACCAAGCACCTGCGGACCTATGGGGCCAAGAAGGGCATCATCACGACGCAGATCGACGAGGTTGAACAGCTCGTGAAGTTCGCGCAACTGTCACCGGGCCTGGTGGGCGTCGACCTGGTGAAGGAGGTGACCTGCGACCAGGCCTACACCTGGCCCATCAATGGCCAAAACGGCCAGGGCCAGCTCCGGATGAGGTTGCCGGGCCGGTCGCCACTGGCCCCCGCGGACGGCGATACGCTGCTCCTCCAGCCGCGGGCCATCTCTCCCACGCCACTGAGGGTGGTGGCCATCGACTGCGGCATCAAGCTCAACATCGTCCGCCGGGCGGCCGCTTACGGCTGCGACGTGACGGTGGTGCCAGCCGATACGGACGCCGATGCCATCTTGCGCATGGAGCCTCATGGGCTGCTGCTCTCGAACGGTCCCGGCGACCCGGAAGCCGTGCCGTACGTCATCGAGACCGCACGGCGGCTGAGGAACCGGTTGCCCATCTTCGGCATCTGTCTCGGCCACCAGATCCTGGGCCTGGCCTTCGGCGGGCGAACCTACAAGCTCAAGTTCGGCCACCGCGGCGCGAATCACCCGGTGAAGAACCTGCAGACGCTGACGGTCGAGATCACCTCGCAGAACCACGGGTTCGCCGTCGATATGGGCAGCCTGCACGACGAGGGCATGATCATGACCCACGTCAACCTCAATGACGACACCAATGAGGGAATGCGCCATGAGGTGCTCCCCGTGTTCTCGGTCCAGTACCACCCCGAGGCATCTCCCGGACCGCACGACGCCGACTATCTGTTTGTAAACTTCATCGAGGCCATGCTCGAGCGAGGCGCGGGCTGAAGAGCACGGGCCAGATAGGGGGCCCGCGGAGCACGAAGGCCGCCATCCGGCCCGACCGGTGGCAGGCTCAACCCATCCGCGCAGCAGCACCAACGGAGGACATCCCATGCCACGGCGCAACGACATCGACAAGGTCCTGCTCATCGGCTCGGGACCGATCATCATCGGGCAGGCTTGCGAGTTTGACTACTCCGGCACCCAGGCCTGCAAGGCGTTGCGCGAGGAGGGCTATCAGGTTGTCCTCGTCAACAGCAACCCGGCCACGATCATGACCGACCCCGAGCTGGCCGACTTCACCTACATCGAGCCCATCACGGCCCGGACGGTGGAGCGCATCATCGCCACGGAACGGCCCAACGCGCTGCTTCCGACTCTGGGCGGCCAGACCGGACTGAACGTGGCGGTGGAGCTCTCCGAACGCGGGGTGCTGGCACGCTACAACGTCGAGATGATCGGCGCCAAGCGCAAGGCCATCAAGAAAGCCGAGGACCGTGAGCTCTTCAAGGACGCCATGAAGGCCGCCGGCCTCGAGGTGCCGGGCAGTGGGCTTGCCTACAACATGCGCGGAGCGCTGCAGATTGCGGAGGATCTGGGCTTCCCACTCATTGTGCGCCCCTCGTCCACCTTGGGCGGCACGGGCGCCGGCATTGCGCTGAATGAGCCGGAGCTGCGTGAGATCGTGGCCAAGGGCCTGGAACTCTCGCCCTTCAACGAGGTGCTCATTGAGGAATCGGTCATCGGCTGGAAGGAATATGAACTCGAGGTCATGCGTGACGGCGCCGACAACGTCGTCATCATCTGCTCCATCGAGAACTTCGACGCCATGGGTGTCCACACTGGCGACAGCATCACTGTGGCACCCGCCCAGACACTGACTGACAAGGAGTACCAGCGGATGCGCGATGCCGCGCTGCGCGTGATCCGCGAGATCGGCGTCGAGACCGGCGGGAGCAATATCCAGTTCGCCGTGCATCCTCAGACGGGCCGCATGGTGGTTATCGAGATGAACCCCCGGGTGAGCCGGAGCTCCGCCCTGGCCTCCAAGGCCACGGGATTTCCCATCGCCAAGATCGCCGCCAAACTGGCCGTCGGCTACACGCTCGACGAGATCCGTAATGACATCACTCGCGAGACCCCGGCTTCTTTCGAGCCCACCATCGACTACTGTGTTGTGAAGATCCCACGGTGGGCTTTCGAGAAATTCCCCGGTTCCGATCCAACACTCACCACGCAGATGAAGTCGGTGGGCGAGACCATGGCCATCGGCCGGACCTTCAAGGAAGCCCTGCAGAAGGGTCTGCGCTCCCTTGAGATCGGCCGGTTCGGCTTCGGCGCCGATGGCCGCGGGAGGGACCTCGCCTCGCTGCCGATGGACGAGATCTGTGAGGGGCTGCGAGTCCCCAACCCGGACCGGCTCTTCTACCTCCGTGCCGCCCTCTGCCGAGGGGTGTCGGTCGACGAGATCTACCGGCTGTCGGCCGTCGATCCGTGGTTTATCTCGAACCTGCGGGAGATCGTGCAGTACGAGGACGAGCTTCGCCGCGACAGCCGCCAGCTCCACCTCGACCTGGCCCGGGCCGACGGCCGCGGGAATGGTGACGCGCATGGCGCCGCCCGGGTCCGACGAGCGAAAGAACTCGGCTTCTCCGATGTCCAGATCGGCCATCTGCTGGGGACTGACGAGATGGCGGTCCGGCGTTTCCGCAAGACTCACGGCATCCTGCCCACCGTGAAGTTGGTCGACACGTGCGCGGCCGAGTTCGAGGCCTACACGCCCTACTACTACGCCACCTACGAGCGGGAGGACGAGGGGCGCCCATCGGATCGGCGCAAAGTCCTGATCCTCGGCAGCGGCCCAAACCGCATCGGCCAGGGCATCGAGTTCGACTACTGCTGCTGCCACGCGTCCTTCGCGCTGAAGGAAGACGGCTTCGAGACCATCATGGTCAACAGCAACCCCGAGACGGTCAGCACCGACTATGACACCTCGGACAAGCTGTACTTTGAGCCCCTGGTGCTCGAGAACGTGCTCGACATCTGCGACAAGGAGCAGCCCTGGGGCGTCATCGTTCAGTTCGGCGGTCAGACGCCGCTCAATCTGGCCCAGTCGCTGGCCGCCGCCGGAGTGCCCATCATCGGCACCAGCCCCGAGAGTATCGCCCGGGCCGAGGACCGGCAGCAGTTCAAGGAGCTGATCGAGAAGCTGGGCCTCAACCAGCCACAGAATGGAACCGCCACATCGGCCGAGGGCGCGTGCGCCGTCGCCAAGGAAATCGGCTACCCGGTGGTGGTCCGCCCCTCATTCGTTCTGGGCGGCCGGGCCATGGAGATCGTGTACGATGATGCCTCGCTCCGCGAGTACATGCAGCGGGCCGTGGAGGCTTCGCCCCAGCATCCGGTGCTCATCGACCGTTTCCTCGAGGATGCCATCGAGATCGATGTCGACGCAGTCTCCGATGGCGAGCGGGTCGTCATCGGTGGCATCATGGAACACATCGAGGAGGCCGGTATCCACTCGGGCGACAGCGCCTGCGTGCTCCCACCCTACTCGCTCAACGAAGACGAGCTGGAGACCATCCGCGACGCCACCTACCGGCTCGCGCGCGAGCTGCAAGTGGTTGGGCTCCTCAACATCCAGTTCGCCATCAAGAGCGATGTGGTCTACGTGCTCGAGGTCAACCCGCGGGCCTCGCGCACGGTGCCCTATGTGAGCAAGTCCATCGGGCGCCCGCTGGCCAAGATCGCCGCACGGGTCATGGCAGGGCGATCGCTCGAGGAGCAGGGCTTCACCGAAGAGGTCGAGATCCCGCACACCACCGTGAAGTGCCCGGTGTTCCCCTTCAGCAAGTTCCCAACTGTCGATCCCGTACTGGGGCCCGAGATGCGGTCCACCGGCGAGGTGATGGGCATCGACGAGGACTTCGGCCGAGCCTACGCCAAGGCGTACATCGCCGCCGGACACAATCTGCCACTCCGGGGAACGGCGTTCGTCAGTGTGCGGAACAAGGACAAGCGCGCCATCATCTTCCTTGCCAAGCGCCTGGCCGACCTCGGATTCGAGATCATCGCCACCAAGGGCACCGGCAAGGTGCTCACCCGCAACGGCGTTCCGGCGCGCATCATCCACCGGATCCACGAGGCGAAGCCCAACATCCTCGACCTGATGGCTCAGGGGCGAATCGACCTCATCATCAACACGCCATCGGGCCAACGGCCCAAGGAGGATCAGGCCCGGATCCGCCGCGACGCCGTCCGGCACGGCGTGACCTTTGTGACCACTATCTCGGGCGCCATGGCCTGCGTGTCGGGGATCGAGGCACTGCGGTCGGGGGCCACGCACGTGCGGACCATACAGCAGTACCAGCAGCGACTGCTCGATCACGCGCCGCAGGGCGCCGAGGAATCGCGCCAGGCCCAGTACGCGGCGATCTAGCCCACAGCGGAAAAAGAGAGGGCGACCTGTCGGGATACCCGACGGATCGCCCCCGGCCCTGGCTGCCAGGTGAGCAACGCGGGCCGGCCAGGGCCGGTTCAAAGTAGCCGTGAATCCGTTCGGCGCGGGGCGTTTCGGCCCGGGTTCCGCCGTTGGCCACTGGCGCTGCCGTTGTCGGGACGCCGGGCACTCACGTGAACCAGATCACATACGAGATGTCGCGGAAGAAGATCGCCAGCGTCCCCCATACCACGCCCCCGATGAAGAACTGCCCCAGCGCCAGGCCAAGGAACAGGGGCACCATCCGCCGGTACAGGGTCACTCCACCCAGCCGGAGGATGGCCGCCTTGGCGATCCACGCCAGCAAGAACGACCACCACAGCTGCATGCCGTTGATGGTCGCCATGATGTAGCCGAGCGGACTCAGCCAGCTCCGCAGCATCACGGCACGGGCCAAGAGCAGGCCCACCGTGACGGAGAAGCCCATCAATGCCGCCACGTGCCGCGGACGCTCGGGCGTGGTCGCCAACGTGATCTGCCCCGAGGTCTGTTGCCAAGACTGGAGGCAATAGGCGATTCTCACGCCTCCAGTACCCGAAGTGCTGCCCCCGGCCAGGACATTGGTGCCGTAGCTGTAGTAGGTCCACAGGAACATCCAGAAGGCCAGCACGAGCCCGATGGCCACGGCAACCACGCCGACGCCGACCATCTGCCGCTTGCGGATCCCCAGCTCATCCGCCAGACGGAAGCTCTCCATCTGATAGACGGTGCTCTGGTTGAAGAACCCGCCATGCACCAGGAAGTAAAAGCTCGTCAGCGAGCTCAGGGTGCGGAAACTCCCACCCACCTTGAATGCGTCCGACCCCAGCATCTGGAACGGGAACAGCCGCAACTCGGTGTGTGGGAGCACCCAGATCGCCGGTGTGCCCGACTCGCACCGGATCCGGCAGTAGGTGAGCTGGAAGGCGAAGA
The DNA here is from genome assembly GCA_029547025.1 of Armatimonadota bacterium. Taxonomy (GTDB): domain Bacteria; phylum Armatimonadota; class Zipacnadia; order UBA1398; family JAKPQA01; genus JAKPQA01. The sequence continues at coordinate 45,023 of JAKPQA010000319.1, read as the reverse complement.
GGAGTCCAAAAAACAGCAAGGCCACCCACGGCGCCACGCCAGCCCGAACGGCAAACCCTACTACCACCGCGAACCCGATGGCAGCGCCAGCCACGGCGGTACGGTACGGCAGGGCCTCCGTGCGGTCATCGGCCCCACGCGTGCCCGACCACGCCCGCCGGATCACATCGGCCAGATGCCGCCGCGCCATGAACACCAGGAAGAACGACATGGCAATGTAGGCACCCATGCCCTGGGTGATCTCGAACGGGTACCCGGCGGTGTCAAAACCTCCCGCCCGCCCCAAGACGGCCGCCACCTGTTCGAGGACGAAGAAGAACCACACCGAGAACAGGATGTCTAGCGGTACCAGGTACCCGAGGCCCACCAGCTCAGGTCGGTGCCAGATGCTGATCCCCGAAAGCGCGTCAAGCGGCCGTTCGGTGAAAAACTGCCCGAGCGCGTAGGTCGGCCCCGGCGCGGCCACCGAGGGATTCACGACGTGTAGCACGTTCATCACGTGGAACACGAGTACCACGCCGAATCCGAGCCACATCATGCGGTTCCGCAGCAGCGGCACCTCGCCGGCCGCTGGGCGCTCCTCGATCAAACGGACGGGAATCGACACCAGCGGATACGTCAGCCGCTCGCGCTCCGACCACTGGGCACGGAACAGCACGAAAATGCACGTGGCCGTAACCCAGAAGGCGACGAAGAACAACAGCCACCAGGCCAGGGGGCCACTCCACGCCCGCCACGGCGTACCGCCCACGTCCACTCCTTCGAAGAACGTACGGATGACCTCAGGATCCCGCGGCCCGGTCCATGAGGGCAGGTGCTGGCACATCTGGTCGAAGTTGTTGTCGCTGCCCTGAAAGTAGAACGGCACCGTCTGATAGGGCAGGAACGCCTGGGTCACCCCGACCGCCGACATCACGGTGCCGATGCCGACGAACACGAAAACGACGCCCAATTCGGCTCGCGTGAGCATCCACCGGGGCGCCACACGCCGAAGCAGCGGTGCGATAGCCGCGTAGAGGAGCAGCGTTGCCAGTGCCGGGATCGGAGGCACGGACTCGGTAATCTGGCACGTGAACGAGAGCAGTTCGGCCTGGCGGATCCAGAACACGCACAGGAACACCACGACCAGGCTGATGACGACGGATCGAGGCGTGACCCCACCCACGACGCGCGCGGACGGGTGCGCTTCGACCTCGGCGGGTCTGACTCCGGACTGCTCCTGCTCCGTCATCGCCCTGTCCCGTGCCTGGTACTGTAGCGCCTTCCGCCCGAACGGATCGGATGGCGCCCTCCCCGCCTCGCGGGCCACTTCCACTCGGCCCGGGCGCTTTTGCAGTCGGCCCAGCCGCCGGCCCGTGCTAACCCTCCAGCAACACCGTCGCGATCTCCCAGGGCCTGAGCGGCACACTCAGGCGGTCTCCGTCCAGAAGGCAAGTCGCCTCCATCGGCTCCAGGTTGAAGTCCGTCCGCCGCGCGACGGCGAACCCGTGCGGCAGTGTGATGTCAGCAGTCACGCTCTCGCCTGCCGACTCGTACACCCGGAGAACATGGCCCTGGGGCGCCTCATAGAAAGCCGATAGCCGCGCGGATTTCGGCGACACCTCCAGTGGGCGGCCGAGCTTGCGGTCCCCCGGAGGCCCTACCGGCTTCACGGCCTGCAGCGGCAGTCGGACGCGGTCCGATTCACCGCATAGGCCGGCGGCCCTCCAATCGCCCTGGTGGAAGACGACACGATGCTGGAACTCGTGCCAGCCCAGTGCCATGCGGTCCTTGGGCACCCATGCCTCCCACGAGGTGTCCACGTCATGCAGGGCCATGAACAAGATGTGTCTCAGCCGGCCCGGCCCAGCCTCGTAGGTCCAGTAGCGATCGCCGTCGAGGGTGATGACCGCGACACCCTTCTCGCCGTCTGACACGGATGCCCAGCTTCGCGCCCAGAACTGGTCCTCCCGGTTCCGCTCAATGTTGTGCATGCCCGGCGGCATGTCCATGGCGTAGACCTCGTGCGACAGGTCCCGCGGCTCCACGCCGAACGGGATGTCGACATGCATGACCCCGCGGACCGGCAGGTCGAAGCAGAGCGCGAAGAACCCGTTGGCGCCGATGCAGAACACGCGGGTGACGAAGTCCACATGCCCCTCGTCGCGGTCGACCACGATGTCCTGCCGAACCCGATGGCCGTGGAAGCGCGTCTCCCAACGATAGCGCCATCGGATCGGCCCCGTGCTGATCCACCGCCCCTGGCCCGCCTCGCCGGACATCTCCGCCGTGATGGGCCCCACGCCCAGCACGCCGGGACCCATCTCGAAGAGCCGGCAGTCACCGATGGCCGACCCTCGAGGGGCCCGCCACTCGGTTCCAGTCACAGAGTCCTCGACCGACTGAAGGCCGCGCCCCGACAGCGCCAGCCTCAGTCGTCCGTTGTCCACCACATCACCTTCGGGCGCCGGTGGCGCCGCCTCGAAGGGACCATCGGCCACCCGATAGATCGCGCACCCGAGTGCCGGCACGCGCGCGCGAAAGATCAGCGGCGCCTCCACCACCTGGTCGCCCCAGCTCTCTCCCGCCTGCTCACCAAGCTGCAGCTCGACCGCCCGGCCGTCCGGGCCGATGACCTGGTGTCCGCCAGCGTCCTGCCTCGGCTGAACCCACGGCACCTCGATCCACTCGTCGCGCGCATACGGGAGTGGGTTGAAGAGCACCAGAGGCCGGTCCTCGCCGAAGCCGCGCCCGGCACCGGCCAGCGCGCAGACGGCATCGTGGGTCGCCTCGGCAAGCTCCCTGAGCGCGTAGCGGGCCCGGGTGTTGATCCACTCCCAGTCCTTCTCGAAGACCCACTGCAGCGCATGCGACTGGACGCGAACCACCTCGGTCCACAGCTCGGCAAGGCGATCCGGGCCAGCCGCCTGGCCTCCTGCCAGCCGGGCCATGGCGCAGGCACGTTCCGCGATGACAGCCGCCGTGTCGAGCCGCTGCCTCAAGCGCCAGAGGCCGCGGGCACCGTGCCAACCGCTGTTGTAGGCCACGTCGACCTGGTCAATGACGCCGTCCCACACCGGGAGGTCGAGCGCCGCGAGCATTCGGCCGTACTCGTTGGGCGTGGCGAACCTCATGTGGCTCGACTCGCGCCGATTCCACTCGTCGATGAACGCCACCACGGGTTGCCGCTTGTCGCGCGGCCACGCACACAGCGGCCGGGAATCATCCATCCCTTGGGCAACCCACCACAGGGGCGTGCTCGAGTTGGTCATGGCGTCACCCAGCTCGGCGCCGAAGAGGCGGCTCGTGAGCTCCTCCCAGCAGTCGGCGAAGTCCTCCGGGATGGCGGGGTCCCAGCACAGCCCGCCGTAGATGCCGCGCGACGTGATCAACTCGGTGCCGTCGAGTCCACGCCAGACGAAGTCGCGCGGAATGCCCAGGGCGTTGAACGCCGCCTCTGACCGCCACCCCCGGTACATCCGCCCGCCGGCCAAACGCACCACCTGGGGCATCTGGCTGTGGCCGATACACACATCCGGGCACGCCATCACTGACAGGTCGGCCTCCGGAGCGAACTCACGGTACCTGCGGCGGCCGAGGACCATGTTCCGCACGAATGCCTCTTCCGGGCACGTCGCCGGACGCGGGCTCACGAGCGTGAACGCCTTCACGCCCATCTGTCCCGTCGTCAGCCGCTCCCGCAGCTCATCCGCGCGTTCGGGGCAGCGCTCGAGGAACGGCTGCACCTGGTCGATCCATGGCTCAATGCAGAAACGGAACTGGGGGCATTCCCCCATCAGGTCCAGGGCCTCGCTGATGCTGACCGCATAGCGCTCCTCGTGCCACTCCCGGTGGTGGGTCCACGCGAAGTCCGGGTGGCAGTAGGGGACGATGCAAAAGGTACCGCCGGCCGCCTTGGCTCGAAGCTCCTCAGGCGTTCCCATGGCTACAAGACCCTCTCCAGCTCGATGCAGTCCAGGCCGAAGTCATACCCCGACGACCGATGGTCCTTCCCGATCACGTCCAGGCGGAGTGCCCGCGCACCCGCCTCCAGCGTATGTACCCCGAGGTCAATGCGACCGGTGGGCCGTAGCTCCGTGGCATACAGGTCGATGTCACGACCCGCCCGCTCTCCGTCGAGCGTCATCCGGATCTCACCGAAGCTCGGCCCAGCCGTCCCGAAGAGCCAAACTCGATAGGTACCCGCCGCGGGAGCAATCAGTCGCAGGTCCAGCCGGGCTCCCACCTCCGCCGCATAGGCGACCTGCCCGCCGCCACTCCATAGCGCAGGGCACCACAGAAGGGGCGGTGGGTCGGCGGACTGGCACCCACGCCGTTGGGCGACCTCGAGGGTCTCAACCTCGATGGGATCGGCTGCAACCCGGTTGCTCGGCACCGTCCGTCCTCCACCAATGCGCAGGCCCAGCGCGTCGTTGCCGTAGGCCTGGGCGTAGGCGTACGACATGCGGGCGTACCCGCCCTCGCCCCACTCGGGGCCGAAGGAGTTGCGGAAGACGAATGTGCCCCCGCCCGGCTGGGCCGCGTCATCCTCATAGGCCACGATCACCACGCTGTGGCCGTCGAACACATCCTCGGGTCTCGGCGGAGTGAGCAACTGGTCGCCCAGGTAGGTGTCGGTCTTCGGCCACCGCATGCCGATCGCCACCGGGTGGCCCGTCGCGACGCTCTCGCGGATCTGCGCCAGCATGGCATTGGTCATGCCGGTCGTGACGTCCCACTCCTTGATCCACAGAGCCGACACGCCCTTGCGCGTCTCGGCATCGCGAAACGCCTCGACCGATGGCTCGGCATCGGGGCGGAACTCACGCTGGTAGGGCATGAGCGTCTCGGCGCAGATGCCGAAGCACTCGGCGCCGCGGAGCGCATCCGAGAAGAACGAACCATCACTCCCGCGTCCGTTGGTCTGGTGCGATGCCCAGTTCATATACTCCTCAGACAGCGAGACGGGCTTACCGGTGGCCTTGGCCAGCTCGAACTCGAGGACACCGACCATGGCGAAGAGCGAGCAGCACCCGCGCGGATTCTGGTTCTTGGGCTTGAGGCCAAGCGACGCGTAGTCGGGCCGAAGATCAGCTCGCGAAGGCAGGCCCTCGGCCAGAACGGTGGCCGACAGGGCCAGCAGCACCACCGCAGACACCACGATTCCCCTCTCATCCCGCCCGAGCCGGACGGCGACGCAATAAAGTTGATGTATTACCCTAACTAGCCTATCATTTTGCGGCGCCCCGGTGGTCCGGGCGTAGGCGGGTGCCGCATCTCTCTTTCCGCGGAGGTACCCCATGAGCCTGTTCGCTCCAGTAACCGAGAAGAGCATCACCCGGGGCATCGTCGAGCGGTTCACTCGCGAGCTCCTGTCCGTCACCGACAGCGACGTCATCATCGTCGGTGCCGGACCCAGTGGCCTGATGGCCGGCCGCGACCTGGCACGCCGTGGCGCGCGCACCGTCATCTTCGAGAGCAACAACTACCTGGGAGGCGGGTTCTGGATCGGCGGCTACCTGATGAACCAACTGACCATCCGCGACCCCGGCCACCGGGTGCTGGACGAGCTCGGGGTCCCCTACGAAGCGTATGAGCCTGGCCTGTACACCGCCTTCGCACCCCATGCGTGCTCGAAGCTCATCGCGGCCACCTGCGATGCCGGGTGCAAGGTCATCAGTATGACCAGTGTGGATGACGTGGTGCTCCGTGACGGGCCGCTACTCCTGATGGAGCCAGAACCAACGCGGGCGGCCCGGAACACCACCGGGCCGCTGTCTCGATGACTCCGCTGCCTGCGGGCTAGGTCCACAGGCTGCAAGAGCAGCAGGCCGGGCACTCGGTCCGGGGCAACAGCGACGCCAGCCTGCTTCCGGAAGACATCCCCCAGTGCCTCACGCGGAGTGGCATCAAAGAGCTTCAGACCCAAGCTTCCCACGAAGGGCGCAAACGATCGACCGCGCGGCACCTTCCACATCCATTTGTGATACATTCACCATAAGATCGTAGCCGAGAGGGTCGAGCATGTCTTTGTGGAAGCGATCCTTGTAGAACCTCGCTTGCGCCCGATCGGAGTCTCTGATGAGCTTCTCGGCTTCCTCCCGAGTCGTGTTGTAACGAACCATGGCCGTCTCGATCCGCCACGGCTTGGGGGCGTATAGCCGCACCCGGAGTCCCGCGGATGGAGGAAGGATGAACTGGGCGCCCCGCCCCAGGATTACGGCGTTTCCATGGGCCGCAATCCCCGTGATGACCGCAACCAAGTGCCGGAAGTAGACCGTCTCTGCCACCGCATGACCATCGATCATGCTCCGGACCCAGTTCATGGCCTCCTCCCGCTGCGTCTCCCCGAGAGACTTCACCATGTGCTCGCGGACCTGAGCCCGTTTGGCGATGAACTCGACAATCTCCCGCTCATAGTAGTCCCAGCCCAGAAGGTCGGCCACCAGCTGGGAGATGGTGCGGCCGTGGGTGCCGATGGCGCGCGAGATGGCCACATAGGGCCCCAGACCCGTGCGCCGGACAGCCTGGAGACCCGCCTGGGTCTCGCGGGCATGGTCCCAGTGCTTGGCGCGGCGATCCACGAGCTGCTCGATGTTGACCCGTCTGCTCGGCAGAGGCGAATCCATGGGAACACCTCCCGAGGATGCCTTACACCCATGTTCCTAACTACGCCGTCCGGAAACGAACACCTCCGCACAACTGGTGTGAGCGCGCGAGTCCGGCTTGGGGCGTAACTTCACCTCGCTTTGAGCCCGAGCGCCCGCGAAGGCGTTCGGGGTACACAGAGGCCGTGCCGCGGCACGCCCTCCCCCTGGTTGCCCTGGCGAAAGACCGTTCCGTCGAGCACTTGCGCTGAGGCGCTGGAAGCCGGCGGCAAGGCAGGGACCTATCATGGCCAACTCGGCGCTTCGGTGCCCGGACCCCCTTCAGGCCCAGCCCTGTAGCCTGTTGGCGGCCGATGCATCCGCATCGTGCTGTCGTCCGGACGGGGCTGCAGGGCCCGACCTGTTCTGGATCGGCACGGGCCCGAGCGCGGGCATGCCTCCGTCGCACCGTCCCTTTACGGCGGCCGTGGTCGTGACCGCGCCTCGGGTGGGCGGGCGCCTGGAGCGCGATGCCATCGCCACCATCGACCGCCTCCGCCGGGCCCTCTCAGCGGGAGAACCCCTGCACGGCCCCAAACTCGATCTGCGGGAGCGACTGCGCCTCGCGTTCGTCGCCAGCCAGCCGCCCCGCGGTTGCCCGCTCATGGCATGCATCGTCAGCGGTAAGCATGTGGCCTTCGCCTGGCAGGGCGACTGCACGGCCTATGTCATCCGCGATGCATCGCCTTCGGCCGCGTACGAGGTGCTCCAGGGCCCGTCGGCCGGACGCCCCTCGGCCAGTCTCTGGGGCGCGCCCGCAGCGGCGCCGCACACCCATGAGCTGTTGGCCGCGCCCGGCGATGTGCTGGTGCTGACGGCCGGCGGCATCGGTCAGGTTCTCCTCGGACCCGCCGACGCCAGCCGGCGGATCGCTGGGTGCGAGACACTGGTTGACGCCTGCTCGCGCCTCCTGGCATTGCGGCCCTCGACCGCACCGGTCCGGGCTCGGACCGCGGCCCTGGTGCAGATGCGGTTCAACCTCGACGCTCGCCCGGCCACGGCGCCGAATGCCGAGCCCCAACTCGTCGCACTGGCGGGCGGGGCACCCCGGGAGGGCGGCCGCCCCGGGCGACACCGCAGCGAGCTGCGCAGACACCGCGGACGGCGACCCACCGGGTGGAGAGCCGTCGAGGTCGGACTCCTGACCGCCGCCCTCTGCGCGTCGACTGCCCTCATATGGTGGCAGCACGAAGCTGGCTGGCCTGCCCGGGACTACCTCAGTCAAGTGGCCTCATTCACGGCGAGCCAGGTGCCCGACGCCACCATCAGTGGCGCCCCCGAGCTTCTGCTCGAGTTCAACGATGGGCTGCTCGGGGGATTCCTGTCCGACTCGGCGTTCTAGCGACCGCTCCGTCGTGGGACTGAGGGCACAAGAGGGGCCTGCCTGGTGCAGGCATGGTCCCGTCATCGAAGGACCCACAGCACACGGCCGCGGCCCATCGGGCTCCCGGGTTGCGCCCTGACGCGCCAAACAGTGCGATGAGAAGCCGGTCGCGGCATCGCAGGCCAACGGTTGGCCTCGGGTGTTGGGGGGCACTGACGGCGAATGCCACCGTGGCTTTCGTCGACGCGCGCGCTTTCGCCCCGCGTGAAGTCCCCGTCCCGCCCTCGCCCCTCGTGACCATGACCTCCATCGCGGTGGTGGCCGTGACGGTGGCTCTGTAGAGGCCAGTGTCGCCGTCCGCGTGGGCGGTGGGGTTCCTGTCGGAGGTCGCCTGGTCGCCGAAGTCCCATAGCCGTCGGGTCTCGGGCGCTGCTCCCCACATCGCCCCCCCGACGCGGCACAACGGGAGTCGCGCAGGCACACTCCCCTCGACCACCGAACCACCCAGCCCATGAGGTGATCACCGTGCGCGTGCTACTCGGCCTGTGGCTGTCGCTGGCTGGCCTCGGGGCCAACGGGGAGGAGCCACCCATGCCCGATGCCGTGGCATTCGAGGTGAAGCTCGAGGTCCCGCTGCAGGAGATCCACGAAGACTTCTGTTGGTTCCACCCGCGCTGCGCCGCCATACCCGGCGCGGGACAAGAGGGCGCTCCTGCCGTGGTGATGACGCTGATGAAGGAGCTGTCGGCCAGCGACTTCTACTCGGGCCTCTACTTCATGCGGACCGACGACCTGGGCCGTACCTGGCGCGGGCCCATCGAGATCCCCGAGCTGGCCTGGCGGCGCGACGGGAAAGGGGTCATCATCTCGGTGGCCGATGTGACCCCCGGCTGGCACGCGCCGACAGGCAAGCTCGTCGCCATCGGCTGCCAGGTGCGGTACTCGGAGAGCGGCGAGCAGCTCGACGATGTCCATCGAGCCAACTGCACAGCCTATGCGACCTATGACCCGGTGGCTGACTCCTGGGCGGGCTGGCGGGTCCTGGAGATGCCGACGGACCCGGTCTTCGACTTCTGCCGTAGCGCGTGCTCGCAGTGGCTCGTCGAGGCCGACGGTCGGCTGCTCGTGCCCTTCTATCACAATCGCACGGCCGGTGAGCCCTCGAAGGTCACCGTGTTTCGTTGCACCTTCGACGGCACGGAGATGAGGTGCCAGGAGCAGGGCAACACGCTCGAGCTCAACGTGGTCCGTGGCCTGTGTGAGCCCTCGCTCGCTGCCTTCCACGGGCGCGTCTATCTGACGCTGCGGAACGACGAGAGGGCCTATGTCACCGTGAGCGATGACGGGCTGAACTATGAGCCCATCCGGCCGTGGACCTTCGACGATGGTTCGGACCTGGGCAGCTACAACACGCAGCAGCATTGGCTGACGCACGGCGAGGGCCTGTTCCTGTGCTACACGCGCCGCGGCGCGGACAACGACCACATCCCGCGCAACCGCGCGCCACTGTTCATGGCGCAAGTCGATCCGGTGCGGCTGTGCGTCATTCGGGCGACGGAGAAGGTGCTCATTCCAGAGCGGGGCCTGATGCTCGGCAACTTCGGCGCCGCGGCCATCACGCCCCAGGAATCGTGGGTGACGGACTCCGAGTACCTCTCTCTGAAGCACGGCTACCACCCGAGCCCTCGCGGCGGAAACGGCAGTACCTTCCTCGCGCGGGTGATGTGGTAGGCGCACAGATCAGGCGACCGCGATCCGGGGCCACTCTGGCTTCCCGAGAGCCCCTGGACGGGCATGGGCGGTCACTGAGGCCTGGGCGGTGCGCGGAATGCCCGCGCGCCTCACTGCCCGGCGGAGGCTCGCGTTCAACACGCCGACAGGTGCTACAGGCCGCCGCAGTCATGAAGGCTCGAGCGGATCAGAGCCCATAGCCCCTGCCCACGCAGCCCCCGGCGGCTTGGTGCGTGCCCTCACTGCCCCTGATCGGCTCGCGCGCCGCCCGGGGGAAGCGAGAGCTCCATATCCCGCCCGCGCGGCGTCACAACCACCGCGTGCTGGCAACATACACACTCCGCACCCAATGGGTCGTGCCGTCCGGACGGGTGGGGGGTCATTCTGGCGATGTGAGCAGTTCGAGCAGTGTGCCCCGCCGGCTGAGTCCTCCTGCCGGCTCGGGACCCCCGAGGGTGGCCAGGAAATCGGACAACCGGGCCTTGTCCACAGCGGCCATATGAGGCCAGCTCACACCCATCACCATCGACTGGTCCCCGTTGGCATTGGGCACGTACTGGCACCAGGCGATGCAGATCTCACAACACAATGGCTCCATACTGCCGGGCAGCTCGAACCTCATAACGCCCCCCGATCTGCCCGCCGGTGCACCCACCGGCAGCTCACTCCCATCGGGAGTGGGCGGGAAGACCCGCACCCGAGCGCCGGAGACGCTGACGTCCTCAACCACCGCCTGGCACCGGAAGCGCATCCCCGCGAAGCTCACCTGCGCCTCGATGGGCGGACTCAGACGCAGACGCTGATGCTCTCTTCTTCGGAGAAGGTGAAACACCGCAGGAGGCGAGACGGCGATCGTGTGCTCCGGCTGGTTCGGATCGTCCGGCCCCTCGGCGCAGACGAGCACCTGGCCGACATAGCCGCCGCTGGAGCCGCGCAGGCATAGCAGGAGTCGGCTGCCGGGTCGTCCGGCCGCGCTCTGCCGCAGGGCGTCGCTGGCCACCAGTACCAGGCGACCATCGGGCTCAGTCGCGACCAACCGCGACGGGTACCAACAGAGGGTCCCGTCCTCGACGGCCCCCAGTTCGACCCGCTCCATGGATCCCGCAATGGTCTGAAGGATCGCCTCCTTGGTCAGATCGGCAACCACCTGATCTTCGCGTAACCAGCCATCCTGCGCCATGCCTCTCGCTCCTAGCAGCCCCCCCATGTGGCTTCCGGGCCCGGCCGGACCCCGACCCGATCTCGCCATCCGCACACCAAACATCGCTCGAGCAGCCCTGACGCACGTCGGCGATGCATCGCTCATATGCCATGTTCTGAGGCCCCGGACCCGACTCATGCTTTCAAGTTGGTTCCATCGGGGTCTGTTACCGGAGACGACGGGCGAAGCCGGACTTCGGGCGGCCATGCAGTGGGCCGATTGAGAAACAGGGAGTCGCCACTCACACGCTGGTAGCAGAGGCAGTTCAGACCATCGGGTCCAGTGCCCGACTCAGGAGCCGACGGCGCGATCCATCCGGACGGCCGACAGCCATGCCTCGCCGGTCTGCGGCGCCGCGCCAGTTGCCCACAGCGTCACGCTGACCGTGGCCCGATCCTCCGTGCATTCGACCTGGGAGACCTCCAGCAGCTCCGCCAGGTCACCCAAGTGAGGGACCAGCGCGCCGCGCAGACCCATCACGATGGGATCCCACGAGGCGTCCCCCTCCTCGACAACAGTGACCGGACGGCTCCACTGCCGCCCCGCGGCATCACCGGCAAGACCCGCGAATGCCTCGAGGTCCCGGTGCACCTCGCCAGCAGCGCCTCGGAACAAGACGATGGGTCCGGTTACCAGGCCCTTGGCGGTCCTGATTCCTTCCCCTGACCAGTGCTGCTCGGCGATCCGCATACCCTTCAGCTCCCTTGGTACCCCTCGGCTCCTACAGGCCGACCGCCGCAACACCACTGATCCTCTTGATGGCGGCGCCTGCACGAGGATGGAGCTCTTGGGTCCATGACAGAGTATAGGTCGAGGCGCATGCGCTTGTCGTGTGTGGGCCGACAACACGACGGAACGGGGGATGCGGACTAATGACATTCCCGTTTTGGGAATGTAGGCACGGAGTGGATGTGTCTAGTACATGTATGCATGGCCAAGCTACCGAGAAACCCACAGAACACGGCGGCGCTGGAAACCTGTCGCATGGAAGCAGGCCCGCTGTTCGAGGCCGGCATGTCCGGCAGCGAGGTGGCCCGGAGGCTGGGCGTGAGTGCCCACGCCGCGTGTGGCGGGCGGAGGAAATGGCAGGAGGGGGGGGTCGAGGCGCTGCGGAGCATTGGACCGCGGGGCTACCGGCCCGCTCTGGGTGCCGAAGAGCTACGGATACTGAGGGAGGAACTGCTGCGGGGCCCGCGAGCCCATGGATACAGCACCGACCTGTGGGCTTTGACTCGGATCGTCCAGGTCATCAAGAAGCGGTTTGGTGTCCAGCGGTCAGTGACCCAGGTGTGGCAGATAATGCAGCAGATGGGTTTCAGTTGCCAGAAGCCCTCGCGGCGCGCCAAACAGCGCAATGAGGAGTGGATCGCGGCATGGCAGGCCGAGGAGTGGCCTCGCGTCTTGGGGGGGGCGCTGAACGCGCATGCCACCGTGGTTTTCGTCGACGAGAGTGGCTGCTCCCAGCGTCCGAACGTGCGACAGCTGCGACCGCACCTCCGGTGGACGGTAGTGGTGTGGGCGAACCTGCGCGGCCAGAACTGGCCAACCACACGCCCGATAGTCTGGGCGCGCTCACCGCGCAGATCGCCCGCGGCCAACGCCGCACGCGCCGAGCCAACCATGGCGCCAACCTGACCAAGCACTGTGGACTCCTGGATCTCAGGACCACCAATCTGCAGGTTGGTGTCGTATACCAGGCATTCCCTGCTCTGCCGCAGGGGCGGTGAGCACCTGCTGCCACGAGAGGAACAAGCCATGCAGGTCCGCAAAGCGCTCATCACAGCCGCCGGGCGAGGTGCCCGGCTATACCCGGCCGCGAGCACTGTCCAGAAGGCCATGCTCCCCCTCATCGATCGCGACGGCGTGGCGAAGCCGGTCATCCAGATCATCGCCGAGGAGGCCCTCGCCAGCGGCATCGAGGAGATCTGCATCATCTGTGCCCCCGGCGATGAGGCTCAATACCTCGCCCAGTTTGGCCTTCTCCGCCAAAACCTCCTGGCCGCGCCTCACAGCGGCCCGTGGGCCGAAGCCCAGGCGGATCGGATCGGGGATCTGCTGGCACGACTGCATTTTGCGGTCCAGGAGGAGCCCCTGGGCTACGGGCACGCGGTCTACTGCGGCCGGCACTTCGTGGGCGCCGAGCCCTTCATGCTCCTACTCGGCGATCACCTCTATGTGCCCCGCGAGAACGGGAAGCACGGCGCCGAGTTGGCGATCGGGCTCGCCACCCAAGCGAAATGCGCCGTCTCCACGGTCCAGTCGACCCGAGAACACCTGATCGGCAACTACGGGACGCTAGCGGGATCCCACGTCCCTGACCTGGCCGGGGTGTACCAGATCGAGCGAATCATCGAGAAGCCTTCGGTAAGCCTGGCTGAGCTCGAGCTCCAGACCCCCGGTCTGCGCGCCGGGCACTACCTGTGCCTGCTTGGGATGCATGTGCTGACGCCCGAGATCCTCGAGATCCTCGAAGAGAGCATCGAACGCGGCGGCGCCGAAGAGGGGGAGTACCAACTCACTCCTGCCCTCCACGAACTCGCCCAACGGCAGAAATGCCTGGCGCTGGAGGTCGACGGCCGGTGGTGCGACATCGGCCAGCGCTATGGCCTCCTCCGAACTCAGATCGCCCTGGGCCTGACCGGCAACGATCAGGCAGAGGTCCTGGGCGCCATCGCCGATCTCCTGGCGGAAGCCAGGCTGGGCCGCGCCATGGAGCGGGTGAGCTAGCGTGAACGCTTTCATCCGCACCATCACCAGTACGGAGCCTGCGGAACGGGATCGCCCCTTCGAGGAGCTCTGCACGGGGCTCACAGCCACCGAATTGGTCTCCGCCTGCGATGAGCTCGACGCGTTCCGCCGGTCGACGGAGAACCTCTACCACCGGGTCCGCGCGGCCCTCTTCCTGTACGCCGCGCACCGGTTCGCCCTCATGGAATCGCCCGGCATCCCCCAGACTGGCGTCATCCCCCAGCAGGCATTCGAAGACCTGCTGGCCCGCCGCTTCGGTCAGGCCATCGACCGGCTCCTCCGCGTGCAGCGAACCGAGGGGCCAAACTCGGCCCTATCCAGCGCCTTGGCCGAGGGCTACCACCGCCTCGCCTTCCAGAGTCTGGTGGACCAGGTGCGGCGCAGTGTCCGTGCCAGCCGCGGAAACCAGTGGATGTTCCGCACCAGCCATGTCGAGGATCACCCCGTGCGGATCCGGCAAGACCTGCTCACACGCCGCGAGGGATCCCTCCTGTATCCCGTGCTGGTCGAGCGAACGCCGGTCCGGCTCGATCTCAGCCACTCAGGCTGGTCGGACATCTTCTTCCTGGGCATGGATTACCCCGAGGGTGCGCGAGTCCTCAACATCTCCGTTGACCTCGGCGTCTACGGACGGGACAGAGCGGTTCGACCACCCATCGAGGCCTATGTCCGTGTCATCCCCGAGCCCGTACTGCGGCTCACGAGTGTTGACCTGCCGGCCACGAAGGACATCACGGACCTTCGTGACCTGTTCAACTTCGGCGACGACTACCTGGGGCTGCTGAAGGCGGGTGTCATCGCTTCCGGCGTGGTCCCCCCGGCGTTCGAGGGGACGGGGCAGTCGCTGCCGCGCCTGCTCTCGCGCGTCATCGGGCCGGGTATGGGACTGGAGCTCGTCACGAATGTGAACGACATCCCCAAAGGGTCGCGGCTGGCGGTGTCCACGAATCTGCTGGCGTGCATTGTGAGTGTCCTCATGCGCGCCACGGGGCAGACCGCGCAGCTTACGGGGCCTCTGCTCGAACGCGAGCGGCGCCTGGTGGCCTCACGGGCCATCCTGGGGGAGTGGCTGGGGGGCTCGGGCGGCGGCTGGCAGGACTCGGGCGGGCTCTGGCCGGGGTTCAAGATCATCCAAGGGGCGGTCGCCGAGCCCGGTGACCCCGAGTTCGGCATCAGCAAAGGCCGCCTGCTGCCGCGGCACAGGATTCTGGGTGCCGACGACCTCCACCCGGCCACGGCCCAGCAGCTGGCCGACTCCCTGGTCCTGATCCACGGCGGATTGGCTCAGAACGTGGGGCCGATCCTCGAGATGGTCACCGAGAAATACCTGCTGCGGAACCAGGCCGAGTGGGAAGCCCGTCAGCACATGCGCGAGATCTTCGACCACATCGTGGCGGCGCTGCGATCCGGCGATGTGCTCGAGCTGGCGCGCAACACCACCCGCAACTGGTCCGGCCCCCTGAAGACCATCATCCCATGGGTCACCAACGCCTTCACCGAGACCCTCATCGCGCGCGCCCGGCAGCGCCTGCAGGATGACTTCTGGGGCTTCCTCATGCTCGGAGGCATGTCCGGGGGCGGCATGGCCATGTTCGTGGCCCCGGAGCGCCATGGGCGATTCCGGGACGAGGTGCTCGAGATCATGTGCGAGGCGAAGCGAGAGCTCGAGGCCTCACTCCCGTTCGCCATCGACCCGCTGGTGTACGACTTCCGCGTGAACGAGCACGGCACAGTGGCCTCGCTGCTCGAGGGTGTCGAAGCCATGATGCCGGCACGGTACTATGCGCTACAGACCCCGGAACTGGTGCGCCAGCACCGTGATGATCTCTCATACCTGCGGCGGGCCGAGCTCGACCATTTCACCACCCGCTGCGACCAACCCGGCCAGGCCTACGGACTGCTCCGCACCCTGGTCAGCAATCTGTTCCGCGTCTCCGACCCGGCGTCACAGGGAGACCGGTTGGCGTGGGATGCCGAGGCGGCGGAGATCAAGAGACGCAACGGGTTCGACCCGGTGCTCCACGAGCAGCTTCGCGCGGATCTCCGCCAAGGCCGCACGGGCCTGGCTCACAACCGGCTTCCCGTCGAGACGGAGATCCGCGATGTCGAGCCGGGCGATGTGATGGCCCTCGATGCCTGCGGTGACCATCGGGAGCTGGGTATGCGGGCTCTGCGCGAGGGCCGCGTAGCCGTAATGTCCCTGGCAGCCGGTGTCGGGACGCGCTGGACCGCTGGCGCGGGCGTCATCAAGGCCCTCAGCCCCTTCGTACTCATGGCCGGGCACCACCGGAGCTTCCTCGAGATCCACCTCCGCAAGACACTCCAGACGTCCCGAGGCTATGGGACGAACGTGCCACACATCGTGTCGACCAGCTTCCTGACGCACGAGCCGATCGCCGAGCACCTCGAGCGCCACGGGAACCACGGCTATGAGGGATCGGTGTACCTGTCGCCGGGGCGAGCAATCGGCCAGCGGATGATCCCCATGGTGCGCGACCTGGTGTGCCTCTGGGAGGAAACGGCCCAGGAGGCTCTGGACGAGCAGAAGCAAAAGGTGCGAGATGCCGTTCGCGCAGCCCTGGTCAGGTGGGCCAAGGAGAAGGGCGAGGGGAGTGACTATGTGGACAACATCCCTGCCCAACGATTCCACCCACCAGGACACTGGTATGAGGTACCGAATCTGCTGAGGAACGGCGTGCTAGCGCGGCTGCTGGAGGAGCACCCGAAGCTCACCACCATCATGCTCCACAACATCGACACGCTGGGGGCCGACCTCGATCCGGCGGCCTTGGGCGCTCACCTGGCATCAGGCAACGCATTGACCTTCGAGGTGGTGCCGCGGCGTGCCAACGATCGCGGCGGCGGGTTGGCGCGGGTGAACGGGCGGATTCGTCTGCTCGAAGGGTTGGCCCAGCCACGCGACGGGGACGAGCTGCGGTTGCGCTACTACAACTCGGGCACCTGCTGGATCGAGATCGATCCGCTGCTCGACCTCTTCGGGCTGAACCGCAACGATCTGCGCGGGCCGGAAGAACGGCTCACTGAGGCCGTGCGTCACTTGGCCGGGCGCGTGCCGACCTATGTGACGATCAAAGACGTGAAATGGCGCTGGGGTCACGGCCAGGAGGATGTGTACCCCACGGCCCAGTTCGAGAAACTCTGGGGCGATATGACCGCGCTGGCCGACGTGCGCTGCGGGTACCTGGCGGTCCCTCGCCGCCGGGGACAGCAGCTGAAGGATCCCAGCGAACTGGACCCATGGGCCAACGACGGTAGCAAAGCACACGTGGCGCGACTGGCCGGACTGGAGGGCTAGCCCGGCCCGTGACCGCCTCTACTTCACGCTTGCCGCACCGAGGATGTAATCCACCGCCGTGGGCAAGTCCGGCGCCTGGTGTTCGGCCTGGGTGTGGGCCGCGTCGGCACCCGTCAGGCGAGTCACGATACGGATGGTCCGCACGCCGGCGGCGCGGCCCGCCGCCATGTCGCCCTCGCGATCGCCGATCATGAATGACGATGCCGGATCGACCTCGTACCGCGCGATGGCCTCCAGGATCAGACCGGGCCGCGGTTTGCGGCAGGCGCACGCCTCGTCGGGCCGGTGGGGGCAGTACAGGATGTCATCCAGCTCGCCGCCCCCCGTCGCCCTCTCCCCCCGCCCCGATGGACCCGCGGCCGACCGATCAGGAACGTCTACGCCTGGGGAGGCTCACGGCCCGTCGGAGGACCGCAATGAGCGCACCCGAGGCTCTTACCCCCCTGAGGCCAGCTGCTACCGCTGGGCCCCAAACGACCTCCGGGCGGATCGCCAGACCCTGGGCAAGCGGACGAGCTCCTTCGACTCTGCGGCCCATGGACGCCCATGCCCGGTCGCTACTCGCTCACCAGGATCCCTGGCTGGTGTGCACCCTCGGGGTCGTGGGTGAGCTGCACGGGGTATGAGCCGAACTTGTCGGTGATCCAGATCTGCGGCACGCCCCATCCCAGGGCATCGTAGTGGGCGGACTCGTAGGCGATTCGGCCGTCGGGTGTCCAGCGCCCGGCCACATTGCGCTCCCAGGCCGCGGTGCCTCGCGCCGACTCGCCAACCGGGTAGTCGTATTGCGTAACACAGCCGTAGACATCGCCATCGAGGTAGGCGAGCCACAGGTCGTAGCCGCCGCGAACATCGCTCTCGAACACGATCCAGTCCGCGCGGTTCGCGCGGACGGCGCGCCGGACGTTGCCGCGAGTCGGGTCGACGCCGTAGACCGAGGTGGCGGAGGAGAAGAAGGGCAGCAGGCCGCTGCCATCGATGTTCACCGTGTAGAGCCAGCCGTCGCCCTGGCCGGGCCCGGCCGCCTCGGGGGCGCGCGCGGCGAAGAGCAGTCTCTGGTTGGTCAGGAAGCTCGGTGTGGCGGGCGCGCCGCCCGGGCCTGCCGCGATGGCCGTCTCGCGCTCCGGGCCCATGGTGGCGTCGAGCTCGAGCACGTGGACGCGTTGGTCCAGCCCGGCGAAACACAGCTTCCGCCCGTCGGGCGACCAGTTGGGATAGACCGGCTCGGCGGTGGCGACGCGCCCAGCGACGGCGTGAGCCCCGGAGCCGTCGCGGGCCATGATGTAGACGAAGGCACCGGAGACGCAGGCGATGAAACGCCCATCGGGCGACCCCTGGGGCTCGCGGCAGCCGGTGAGTGCAGAGTTCACCACGCGGGCGTCGGACCCATCGGGGTGAACGGCGACGAGGCGGCCATCGCGGACGTAGAGCACCTCGTAGTCCGAGCCGGCGGCTCCCTCACCCCCACCCGCGGACAGCCCGCAGCCACAGGTGCAGACCAGGGAAAGCCAGGCGATGCCCGCACAAACTCGCCCCGGTTTTCCTCGCGTCCGCGCCCTCCAGGTCATCGGGGCCTCTCGCCTCCCGATCACGACCCCGAAGCCGGAGTCGCGACGGTCTCCCTCCAGCTCAGGCGGTCACCCGAGCGCTTCACCTCGATGGTCGCGGGTTCCTGCCACCCGTGGTCGGACTCCAGGAACCGCTTGTGGATCGACTCGCGCTCGGCCTCCGGCAGTCGGCCGCGCTCATCGAGCAGCCTGGGTGTGACGAAGATGACCAGCAGGGACTCGGTTCGCTGGGTCGCTTTGCGGCGGAAGAGTTTGCCGATGAGAGGCAGATCACCAAGGACCTTCGTCTTGTGGCTCGTGACTTGCGCCTGCTCGAGGGAGAGGCCTCCGATCATGATGGTCTCGCCGCTGAGCGCCCGGACCTGCGTCTTGGCATCGCGCGTGCTGAGTACGGGGAGGCCGGTTTCCGAGTCGAGCTCGGAGATGTTCGAGACGGTGGGCGCGATGGTGGTCGTGATCTCCCGGCTCTCGCCGGTCCACGGTGAGATGTCGAGCGTCACGCCCACGTTGACTCCCTGGATGCGACGGGACACACTGCCCCACTGACTCACCTCGACCTCGATGAACCGGGTCGACCCGATGAAAATCCTCGCTTGACCCCCGTTGAGGACAGCCATCTTCGGCTGCGCTTTGATGACCGCCTTGCCCTTGCTCTTGAGCCAGTTCACATTGGCGAGGAACTCCTCGGGCAGCACGCCGATGGTCGAGTAGCTGATATCGCCGAGGGTCGAGTCGTAGGTGTCGGCGGAGCCCGCCGTGTTGTGGAGGAGCGCCAGGGACCGCTCGGCCTCCCTGGTGTCGATGAACTCCACGGCCAGGACCTCGATCATGATCTGGGGCGGCGCCTTGTCGATGGCCCTCAGGTCCGCCTCGATCTTCTCGAGCATATCCTCCTGGGCGGTGACGACCACGGCGTTCTGGGGCTTGTTCTGGTGCAGGTAGGGGAAGATGAAGGTGGGCAGCAGCTGGGCGGCCGAGGACGCCTGGATGTTGTGCATCCGGAAGGATCGCGTCTCGGTGAGACGATAGGTCGCCAGATCCTCGACCACACCCGCGCTGACCATGAAGGTGCCATCGGGGGTCTTGACGAGGGCGAGCCCGGCGGCCCGGGCAATGGCTCGCAGCAGGTCCTCACCCGGAACGTCGGCCATGAAGACGCTGATGCGACGGTCGACGCCGTCATCGACGGCGACGTCGAGGTTGAGCGCCTGCGCCACACGGGCGAACACCTCGTGCACGTCGGCGTTCACGGCATGGACGGACGCGGTGCCGTTCCGGGTCTCGACGGTGAGCTGGGCCTCGCCACCCGAGGTGGCTGTCGCACCGGCTCCCTTCTCGAGCGTGCGCGTACTGGCCACCGTGATGATGACGCTTTGGCGGTTGGCGGCCTGGGAGATGCGGAAGTCCGTGTTGGCCATCGCCGATACGGTCAGGAGAATGCCAACGCCCTCCTGGGCCGTGGTGGGAATGGACAGCTGAATGAAGCTCACGGGGAACTTGCTCACGTCGATGAAGTTGCGTCCGAACTTGGAGCGAGCGCCGGGGAACAGGAGCGTCAGGCTCTTGCCGCTCCAGTAACGCGGCTGCCACTGCTCGGTGGGATGCTGATACTCCAGAATGCCATCCGATGCCACGGTGACCTGGATACCGTTGGAGAGCACGTCACACCGGACGTCGGTGATGTTGCAGTAGACGATGGCTTGAGCCTGGGCAGAGATCAGGCCGAGCAGCCACAACGACAGCCATGTTCCTCTACGTCTCATCTCGCCGCCCCTACAGCACCCTGGGGGTGACCACGAAGCTGAACTCGGCGTTCTGCTCCGTGCGGCCTCGACCCCGGAATATGGACTGAATGACCGGCAGGTTGAGCCGGTGGTGTGTGCTCTCGTCGGAGAACATGCTGAGCCCGCCCAGCACGATTGGCTCGCCGGCCCGCACGCGGACGGTGGCCTCGGCCCTGCGCACACTCAGCACGGGCATACCGGTGATCGGATCCTCGCCGCGGATGCTCGAGACCGCGGGGGAGAGGTGGACGGTGATGTCCTCGCGGTTGCCGGTCCACGGCTCGATCTCGAGCCGGGCGCCGACGTCGACCACCGTCAGATCCGGTCGCATCTCGTTCTCGAAGTAGTCATAGTAGCTGGTCACAATCGTCGGCTGGTCACCGACGAACACGTGGCCCTTGCTACCATTGGTGATGCTGAGACGCTGCCGGGTCACGACGTCGAGCTCGCCGGCGAGGCGCAGGTCGCGGATGTGCGCTTCGAGTTCGGGTCGCAGAGCTCCGACGGGCGTACAGAATGCCTCGAGGCCCTCCCCGCTCGCCCCACCAACCCAGCGGCCCGCCTGGCCGTCGATGGCGAGGTGGGCCAGTGAGCCACGATCGCTGAAGTGGGCCAGGACCTCGACGACGACCTCGATGATCGGGGCGGGCAGGTCGACGGCCTGCAGATTCGCCTGCAGGTGGTCGAGCAGCTCGGTGGAGCCCGACGCGACGAGGGCGTTCTGCTCGGGGCTGGGTCGCACATAGCGCAGAAGGCACACCGGCAGGAGCCCGAGTGCCTCCTCGGCCGTCAGGTGGTTCAGCCGGAGCAAGCGTGTCTCCGTACCGTCATAGGTGGCCGGGTCGCGGGGAGCGAGGGCCTGCAGCTGCATGGGACCGGCGGGGTCTTTCATCAGCGTCAGCCCCTGGGAGCGGGCGAGTTCACTCAACACCCGCTCCGGCCGAGTGGGCGGCACGTAGAGTGACACGCGCCGGCCCGGGTCGCCGGCCACGGTGCAACGGAGCCCGGTGCGCGCTCCGATGGTTTCCGCCAATGCGCCGATCGGCGCGCGCACGGCACGCACTTCCACCAGCCCGTCGGCATAGCCGATGTCGAGCGTATAGGGGACCTCTTCCTCAGGGGAGGAGTCGGCATCGATGGCGAAGCGATCCGAGGTCACGATGAACACGAGGCCGCGCCGGTCGTCGGCCTCCTGAACAAGCCATCGGACCTCGCCGGGCCTGAAGCCCAGGCCGGCCTCGATGAAGTCGTGGGGATCGAGGTAGTACGGAGCCATACGGAGGCCGTTGGTGCGGCCCGGGGGGTAGAGCGAGATCGTGCAGGCCACGCCGACGCCATCGGGGCTGTCGGGCAGGGGGGCCATCTCGACGTGGCTCACGGGGTAGCGACCGACATCGATGAACGCGCCCACCCTGGACTTGGCGTTCGTCAGCCGCAACACGATGTTCCGGACCGGCTTGGCGGCGGTGACGCCGCCCTGCCGCGGATCCACCTCGACGTAGTCCGTGAGGTCCGCGGCGACCTCGAGCTGCCCGTCGCACCGGAGATCGATGCGAACCGCGTTCGAGAGCTGCGTGGCCTTTACTTCGGTCACGTTGCAGTACACGCGGCCGACCTGCGCCAGGGCAGGGACGGCCGCGCCTGCCATCGCCAGGGCAAGCAGGGGGGCCATGCCGAATCGAGGGGCAGCGTGATGGGGCGTCATGGTGCGGTCGCGCGGGCCTCCTTGGCGGCGTGTGGTTGGCCATTCCCGTTGCTTCCCGGCAGGATCCTGGCGGTTACGAACACCACCAGCTCGGTCTGGAATCGCCGTGTGTTCTTGCTACGGAAGAGTTTGCCGATCAGCGGGATGTCGCCGAGGACCGGTATCTTGGACTTGGTCTCGATCATCTCATCCTGGACCAGCCCGCCAATGAGCACCGTCTCGCCGTCGAGCATCCGGATGTCCGTGCTGGCGGATCGAGTCTGTTTCTGGGGTAACCCGGTTACGGCATCGGGTGCGCTCATGGTTGAGACCTCGGTCTGGATCTGAGCCTGGATCTCGCCCTCTCCGCCGGTCCACGGCGTGATGCTGAGGTTCACTCCGGCGTTGATGAAGTTGATCTGCCGCCGGTTGTCATCGTTGCCATCATCTCCGCCCGACATCTCGACGGGCTTGGCCAGGAACCGCCTTTCACCGATGAAGACACTGGCCTCGCGCCCGCTGACGGTGGCGATCCGCGGGTTGGCGCGAACGTGGGCTCTGCCGGCGGCCTCCATGGCCCGGAGCTCCGCCGTGAAGCCCACCGGCAGATCGCCCAGCACGTGGAACGTGGCCGCCCCCCGAGCCGAGTCGGTGGTGACTCCCCGGCCGTTCCGCGACCAACCGAGCTTGGCGTAGAACTCGTCGCTGTTCGTCTCGCCAAACTCGACCATCAGGACCTCGATCATGATCTGAGCGGCCGGCACATCGAACTGCTTCACGTCGCCGCGGAACTTCTCGAGGATCTCGGGCGGGGCGGACAGCACCACGGCGTTCTGATGGAGACTTGGCGCCGTATAGTCCTGCAGGAACACGGGGAGGAGCTGCTCGGCATCGCTGGCCGGTATGTAGTCGGGACGCACCGAAGCCATCTCCGAGAGCAGGTAGGACGAGACGTGGGCCGGCAGTCCTTCGGTGATGGTGAACACGCCGTTCTCCTCGCGGCAGGCCAGGCCGTAGGTGGCGGCGATGTCCCGGATGATGTCGGACACCTTGCGGTTTTTGAAGTTCACGGTCAGGACGCCACGGACCGAGTCGTCGACGATGATCGAGAACCCGGTCTTCCGGGCGATGTCGGTCAGCAGGGCATGCGCGTCACACCGGACGGCATAGACGGACACCCCTTCGGGGGTGATGGTGATGAGGGGCCCCTTATCGGGTGCCGTGGGTGTGTCGGTTGGGGCGGCGGGCGGGCCGACCACAGGGTTATCGGTGGTGGCGTCCGCCTCGGGACGGGCTGCCGCCGCCAGGAGGATCACGCAGGGGCAGACCATGGGCCACAATGATCGCGCTTTCACACCGGGGACCTCCTCAGGGCTCGCACACGGCCGACTGCGGGGGGACTCCTTCGTTACGGCGGCCCGACGGCCCTGGGTGCGGGTCGGGTCACGACCCCAGGGCATTGCCGACGGCGCCATGGGAAGCCGGATAACCCTACACCTTCGTTGGCGCCCCCCCTTGACCTCCTCGTGAAGCGTCCCGAAACTGTCACGCCTTGTTGACCGAACTGGCTCGGAACCGGGCCGCTGTCCACCGCCGCCGTGTGGAACCCTGTGCATGGCTGCCGCGCGTCGCTCTGGCTTGCCATGGGGTGGGTGATCGTATTGGATAGTGAACTTGCAGCCACCGAGGACTGGGTACGCGGTGAAAACCTGGATACCGATACCACTGAGGCTCTGGCCGACCTTCCGCGTCTCCTGGCCGACTACTCCGCCGCCGAGGGCGCAGACCGCGCCTCGCTTGGCCAGCGGCTGACCACGCGGTTCTTCACACTGTACGCTGGAGCCGGCGCGCGCGCCTGCGCGGAGGGGCCCGATGCTCGCGACCTCAGACTGCTTCGCTGTGCGGCCCCCGTGGCGGGGCTTCTCGGCGATGAGATGGCCTCAGTGGTTGACTCGCTTTGCGCCGACCCGGGACCGGTGGGGCCGGTCTACTATGTGGACGAATGGTTGATGGCCGTTTTCCGCCAGGAGGTTGCGCCGAGTACCACTGACGAGGTCAGCACCATGTCGGCCCGCCCCAGCCAGTCGGTATCGGCTCAGCTGGCCCGGGCCGAATCCGAAGTGGCCAGCCTGAAGCCCCAGGCGGTGCAGGCGCTGAAGTCATCGGGCAGCGCGGACGATGCCCTCCTCGAATGCGCACAACGCATCGTGGCACTGGGGCAGGATCTACGCAAACTGCTCGCCGAGGGCGCTGAGGGACAGATGCCCTCGGCGGCTCCACTACAGCGCGAGCGCGCCCGGATTGCCCAGGAGCTGCGGAGCCAGATCGAGAACCTATCGGGTAACGACCGCGGCACGGTCGAGGTCTGCTCCAAGTATGCCGAAGCCGTCTCTTTGAGACGGCGTCTGCAGGCACGAATGGCCGTGGACGGTGCCGAAGGGGTGGCGGACTCTTCGGCTCTGGGAACCGAACTGGCGACCATCCGGCAGATGATGAAGATGGCCATTGGGCCAAGAGGGAACCACTTCCCCATCGCCAGCCCAGCCTTCGTGCGCACCACCCTGGCAGAGGGCGTCAACTCGCGGGCGTCGGTCATCGAGAAGATTCAGCAGGTCGAGGCCATCGAACCCGGCCTGTTCCGGCGGGTCTCATTTGGCCAGGAGATCCGCATCGAGCCCCTGGTTCTGCTGCTACCGTGCTCCGGCAGTCACGGCATCTGTTGGGAAGCCTGGCAGAAGGGCAACCGGAGAACACCCGGTCGCATCGCCGTCCCACTCTACTGTGGCCGCCCGCAGAACGACCTGGTCGTTCGGGCCCTTGGTGCCCACCGCTGGCTGGTCGCTCAGGAGACGGCCATGCACTACTGGATGGAGGAGGGCCTGACCGGAGCCTACTACCAGTTTCGCGGGAAGTCGGCTGGCTCCAGAATCGACGAGGCCTTCGCGCAGGACTACGTGAGTTGGATCACCCGCGAGGCGCAGGGCCGTCCGGTGCTCGACGCCAAGCTGCGCGCTCTGTTCTGGCACCACCTGCCCTTCAGCCCTGAGGTGAAGGCGAGACTCAAGGGCATCGGCGCCTACCGCTCGCTGCTCGAGGCCGACGCGCGGAAGGCAGCGGCGGCGGCCGTGTAGTTTCGGGCGGGTCACCGCCGGAGCAGCCGGTACTCGCCGGGGCGGGCGGCGAATCCCGTGCCGTCGCCGGCGACCGGGACCCAGGAGCCGCCTTGCCGTCGCTCGACGCGCGCCCGAGTCCAGCCGGGCCGCGTGAGCCGAAAGTCGTGCTCGCGTTCGACGAGGCGCGTGAGCGGTCTCTCGAGTGTGCCGCTCCAGCCCTCGCCCACCCGGTCGACGTCGGGGTAGATGGTCAGCGAAAGGCCGTCCGCAGTCTCACGCAGCTCTACCACTCCCGAGCCGCCATACTGGTAGTATGGACAGGACCCGACCGAGACCACCCGGCCAGGGAACGGTGGAGGCGGCAGTGGCCTCCAGTCTGTCGGGGCGGCTTGCATGTAGCAGTCGGGCGCGACCAGAAGGGCTGTGTTCCGACCGAAGCTCACCGCGGCCTGGCCGAACACCTGGTCGTCCTCGCCCACCTCGAACTCGGTGCCCCGAGGGATGCGGCGGAAGGCCTCGCCGGCCGCCATGAAGCTCACGGCCTTGCCTGGTGTGTGCCAGAGGTTGAGGTAGTGCTGGGGCCAGTCCCAGTTCACGTGTGCCGCAGCTCGCGCATCATACTGGAACTGGCAGGCCACCTGGACGCCCAGGTTCCGCCACCGGCGCGCCATGGCCGGGTAGAGGTGCACCTTCGTGACCGTGCCGGGGGCGTCGAACTCATAGACGAGCCGGGCCTTCGAGGCGAAGCGAGTGTCGACGTCGCCATTGCCCTGGGTGCCCAGCAGGTTCACGCCATCGTTGATCTGCCCGAGGCCGCCCGGGTAGTCGCTCATCGTCACCGCGTCGCACCGGCTGTCCGCCACAGCCGCCGCCAGATCCGGTCCTTGCCAGGCCCAGGCGGAGTAGGCGATCGGTTGGCGCGCACCGGTGGCGCGCATCGCCCCGATCATGTCGTCGATGTAGCTCCGCACCAGGTGGTAGCGGAACCAGGCGAACAGCGCCGGCGTGCGCCAACCCGGATCGGGGGCCAGCCGCTCCCACGCCGCACGGACACCCTCGAGTGCGGGCGACGGCACGGCCCCCGGGCCGGTCATATCGGCCAGCGACCAGTAGACCGGCTCGTTGACGATCTCGAACAGCGCCAGGCAGGGCTCATCCACCAGCCGTCGGCCCGTGTACGGGTTTGTGTGGGTGAGGAACTGCCTCAGGTACCGCCGCTGGATGGGTCGAGCGTCCTCGCACATGGACAGCCCCTCTTTGGGGATGGCGCGTGAGAAGCTGTCGGGCCGGCCGTTGGGGCTGTCCCACCACGCGATGGGGGTCAGCATCAGGTAGATGCCGCGTTCGTTGCAGTGGCGGATGATGTCGTCCAGCAGGTCGAGGTGGATGTTCCTGACGAGGTTGCCCTGGCCATCGGAGATTTCCCGGTCGAACACGTGGATGCGGATGATGTCGACTCCCATCCGCGACAGGTCCTCCATGTCTTCGTCGAGGGCCCGGTAGTGATCGACGCCCAGAGCTTTCAGCGTGTTGAACTCGACCCAGCTCTGCGGGTAGATGTTCACGCCCCACAGGGCCACCTCGCCGCCGTCGGCATATTCGAGCACGCCGCCGCGGACGACCATGGGCCGCAACGGGAGCCGTGGTCCCAGAGCTTGCGGCCGTGCGCGATCGGCCTCGCGCTGGCGGGCCCCATTCTCGAAGGGCATGGCCTCACTGACCCGGGTGCCGAGGGGCACCAGGGCCAGCGGCAGCCGCGTGAGTCCGCCGCCGGCGTGGCGGTTGTCCACCGCGATGCACAGCTCGTTCTCAGCATCCCAGCGGATGACATGGGGTGGGATGGCGTAGGTACGGCGCCTGTCCCAACCCTCCGTCGCCCCGATGCTCACGCCGTTGATGAAAGTCACGTCGGCGTCATCGATGGCGCCGATATCGAGGACCAGGGATTTCGCGCGCCACGCCTCGGGGATCCACACGCGTGTTCGCACCCAGGTCACACCGAGGTCCTCCCAGGTGTGTGGCACCACTCGCGGTGTCCAGATGCCCTCGTCTGGCGCCGGGGGCCGCCTCACAACGGCTGCGTGCACCTCGGCCCCGGCCCACCAGGCCTCCCAGGGAAGCGCCGACAGGTCGATACCGATGGGCAGTTCCTGCCGCGCGCGCGCGCCGCCGCATTCCACGACGAGTTCGGGCCCATGGTCGAACCCCGCCTGTTCCACGTGGACAAGGAAGACGTCCTGACTGTCTCCCGTCCACGGCGCCCGCTGGACGGAGACTTCGGCGCCAGGCGCCGAGACAACCGGCGCGGGCCCTCGCCCGTCCACGGCCACGAGCACGCGCCAACGGGCGCCGGCGGCAGTCACCTCGGGGAAGCCGGGCCACACCTGCGGCGGTGGCGCGGCCCCGGCCGGGGGGGCAACGAGCCAGAGTAGAGCCATGGCGATGATGGGACGCATCGGCTACCTCCGAGCGATCTGCATGGATCCCAATCAGTGTGCACCGCCCGAGCCCAGCGCCCAACTGCTGTGTCCGCTCGCCCCGTCGATTGCGGACCGGGGAGGGTCGACCGGCACCACCGCGGCGCTTGGCAGCATCGTTCTACCTCACCAGTGCTCCTCGATCCAGCTCCATGCGCGGCGCGCGAAGTCGATGTTCCCGCAGTGGCCGAGCCCGGGATAGCGAATGAGCATCCGCCGAGTGGGGATACAGTCGAAGGCCGCCGCGATCGCCACACCGGGGCAGACGTCATCGTCATCGTGGATGCTCATGAGCACGGGGCACCGGATTCGGGGCGCCAGGCGGACGACATCGATGTGGGCCAGTGTGGCGAGGGCCCGCTCGCGGGTGGGTGCGCCGGGCGTTGCCAGTGCCCGGGCGATCCGGCAGAGGGGATCCGACCGGGCATCGATGACTCGCTCGAACCCGCACAGGAAGGGCACCGCAGCCGCCACAACCCGCACGCGAGGGTCGAGGGCGGCCAGTGCCAGCGCGAGCCCGCCGCCCTGACTGCCGCCCTGGGCGGCGATGCGCCGCGCATCGACTTCGGAGAGCGATTCGAGGAGATCAACGCCGCGGACCGCATCGCAGAAGGCCCAGCCGTAGTAGTGAGTCTGAGGGCTCTCGAGGCCGAGGCAGATCTGCTGGCCCTCGGGCAGGTGATAGTGAGCCGCGCTGATGCCCTGCCCTCGCGGGGCCAGGTGCAGAGCGACCACGCCACGAGCGGCGGCGCCGATCGGCGGCTGGCCGGCACCATCATAGCCGGGGAACTCGATGATGGCCGGGAGCGGACGCGGCCCATGGCGAGGAACACACAGCCAGCCGCACACATCGACCCCGCCGGCGCTCCGCAGCGTCACCCGACTGGTATGCACGGCATCCGTCGACCACTCGGGCGCCGGAACGAGCCGAGGCTCGGGGGGTGTCTCCGCCAGCACCGCGAGACGCCGCTCCCAGAATGCATCGATCTCGGCGGCCGAGGGCAACACGTCACAACCTAGACGGGTAGCACGACTGGCTGACCGGTTCGGGCCGATTGCTTCACTGCCATGCACAACTCGATGGCCTTCTTGCCCTCGCTGCCGCTCGTCAGCGGCTCCTTTCCCTCGCGAACGCATTCGGCGAAGTGGCGGAACTCGGCCGCGAAGGGATCGCCGTCGGTGAAGGATTCCGAGTGCACCTCAGCCGGCCGGGCGCGGAGCGCATAGCGCAGGTGGGCGGGATTGTCGAAGTCGCCCGAGACCTGCGCGGTGCCATGCTCGCAGGCGATGTAGAAGTCCTCGAAGGCCAGACCCGGGCTGGGCGTGCCGATCATGCCAGCGCCGATCATCCCGATGGCGCCGCTGGTGGCGCGCACCGTGTAGACGGCACAGTTGAGCTGGGGCGCGCGCCTGGGGGCGTTGAACACGTCACCCTCGGCATAGAGCCGCTCGATGTCTCCCAGCAGGAAGCGGACCGTATCGGCGGCGTGAACCGCATTCTCGAGCAGTGGCCCGCCGCCGTCGTCCTCGGCCCAGAACCACTCGGCTTCGGACATCCACGGATGCGGATAGCGATGGTAGAGCACCTCGGGTCGCCCCAGTTCGGTGTCGATCAGCTCGCGGAGTCGGGCCACCGCGGGCACATAGCGTTTCTTGTGGGCCACCATGAGAACGACCCCACCGGCGGCGCAGGCGTCGATCATCACCTGGCAGGCTTCGGGCGTGGGCGCCATGGGCTTCTCGACGAGCACGTGAATCCCGCGCCGCGCGGCGAGTTCCGTGTGCGGCACATGGACCTTCGGCGGCGTGCACAGGCTGACGGCATCGAGCCGCTCTCGATCCATCATTGCCTCGGCATCGCTGTACCGGGCCACCGCCATATCGCGGGTGCGCTCCTCCAGCACCGCCGGGTTGATGTCACACGCGGCCACAAGCTCGAACTCGTTCATCCCGGCGAACACGCGGAGATGATGGGCCCCGATACCGGCCAGTCCAACGACACCAATGCGCATCAGGGTGACTCCTGTCGGGTTATGTGGAGTATTCTCTTCGGCTCGATCCGCCCCAGGGCCTGCCAGGCGGCCGGCGCTCGTTCGTCGTCCCTCGCCTTCGCCCCTGGTGTTCATGCGCTGGCCAACTCAGGCGGAGGATCAGCCGTCGCCATCCCGAATCCTGAGTGGACGGCCCAGCGCATCGAGGAGGTTCACCGTGTCGACTCCACCCACTGCGCCCCCTCCTCCCCCGCCACCCGGTCCCGGGCAGTACTACACGCCGCCACCCTCCGAGGGCAGCGGTAATCGGACGTTGCTCATCGTGCTGATCGTCATCGGGGTCCTGCTGCTGGTATGCATCGGCGGGTGCATCACTTGTGGAGTGCTGGCACGCCAGGGCTTCCAGCAGGGCATGGAAGAGGCCACCCGGGCCGGTTCGGCCGACATCAAGCGTCTGGAGGCCGAGGTCGAGAAGCTCCCACCCGGCTCTCCGGAGCGGGCGCAGAAGGAACTCGAACTTCAACAGACGCGGCAGGCACTCGAGGTCATGCGGTCGATGGCGGGGAAACGGTCGCCGTAGCTGGCGCAGGGGCCTCCCTACGTACACGACGTGTTCGAGGCCCGCACGCGCGGAGCGGGGCCACGCGCGCTTAGG
Organism: Armatimonadota bacterium; assembly: GCA_029547025.1. Taxonomy (GTDB): domain Bacteria; phylum Armatimonadota; class Zipacnadia; order UBA1398; family JAKPQA01; genus JAKPQA01. The sequence goes on along the minus strand of JAKPQA010000319.1, from coordinate 14,805 downwards.
TCTGTGGGCGATGGGGTATAAGGGGAACAAGGCATCGTCGAATCGGCGGGTGGGAGCATTTGCGCCGCGAAGGGGGTGACTGCCCACGTGATGGCGAAAACTCCGGCGGTCGAGTTGGTGCGAGGATGTCTGTGGCTCCGCGCGGACTCCGGAGTGGGTTTGTGATATCATTGATTGGTGTTGTTTGCTCTTTGGCTTGCAATCGTTGAAGCACGCGCAAGGCGGGGTATCATGGCGAAGATCCTGGTCATCGATGACGATCGGGCCATCACGCGGATACTCCAGGTCGTTCTCGGGTCTGGAGGCCACGAGGTGTTCGTGGCCCAGGATGGCGCACACGGGCTCATCGCGGCCCACGAGATCCATCCGGATCTGATCCTACTCGATGAGATGATGCCTCTGCTGGACGGCTCGAGTACCCTCCGCGCGCTCAAGGCCAGTCCGGAGACACAGCCGATCCCAGTGGTGATGGTCACGGTGCAGAACGGCAACGGCTACACCCGGGCGCTCTACGACCTGGGCGTCGAGCTGCATGTGGTGAAGCCCTTCGACCCCGAGGAGATCCTGGAGATCTGCAATCGGCTCGTTCCAAGCGAGTGCAGTTCCTAGACCTAACTTGTGAGCCATGGGCCGGCGCCATCCAGCTCGCGCCGGCCCGACTGCTTCTCCCGGTAGGGAGAGTGCGACAACCCGGCGAACAGCTCGGCGGCGTGTAGCGCCTCACGCTCATCTCCTTCCGGTTCAGGAGGTGGGGAGGCATGTGGCTCCTCCGGCAGTCCCACCGACCGCCATGGCCCGCCAGCACGCCCCCTCTCGGAATCCTCCAACCTGCATGGGCCTGCCCCGTGGCAGCCCACGCACCGCACCTGTCGCTGATGGCCGGCAACCCAGGGCCACCACCTCCGCCCCGGGGGCAGCCAAAAGCCACAGCCAGCGGCCCTCCCCGGGCCGAGACCGCCAAGCCCGCAGCCCCCGCGCCTCGCGCCGTCGACCCACTCTCAGGCCGGGCCCCGTGGGACTACGAGCCCGTCGCCAAGTCACTCGAGAACGTGGAAGAGGCCGAACTGGCGCCTCTGAGCCGGTTCATTGAGGCGATGGGTGCCGGCTGGGCCATCATCCCCGGTGTGCTGTGGCTGCTTGCGGCGCTCGTGCCCATCATCATCATGAAGTTCGGCATCGAGGCCAGTGGCGTGGTGTTCTGGGGCTCGATGGTCGTGCCGTACCTCCTCGTCCAGGTCTGGGCATACCTGGACATCCAGGACCGCGGAAGCCCCATGTGGTGGCTTGCCGTCATCTTCGTGGTGCCCGTGGGCATCTGGCTGTACTTCATGATCGAGCGGCAGGAGTAGTCCGGGGCACGGCTCGTGGCGCACTCAAGGGCGCGCTGCCGGGGCGCGCCTCTCGATGGGGCTCCCGTTCACCCACCGCCAGCGCCGGAGACCCTCAGCGTACTCGGCCAAGGCTTCCGGGATCCCGAAACGAGTCACGTACTCCTCGTCGATCCAGGCCGCGTAGGTGCGGATGCGCCGGATACCCGCCCGGGCATATACGCGCAGGTCCTCGAGGAAGCTCTCACGGTTCCACCGCAACGGCGCCAGGTTCGTGCGGTCCCACCGGGCTTGCCGCGACTCATCCAGCCAGTACTCGAGCACCTCGGCACCGTCGCGCCCGAAGACATCGAGGTTGGCATCGAGCGCCGCCACGATCTCGCCATGCTTCAGGTTGTAGTTGGGGTCGAAGGCATCGGTATCCGACAGCGGCTTCGTAGTGGTGCGTTCGATGGGCGCGAACTGGAGGAAGACGCCCGGCTCGGGCTTCACCCGAGTGGGGGCTTCCAGCGTGGCCAGATAGGCCAGGTGAGACACCTCGGCTCGCGGGTCGACCTGCCGCAGCGCCGCGAGCAGGCGGTTCTCCATGATGAGTGCCTGGTCGCTCGCGGACAGTTGGCTACACTTCGGACAGTGGCACCAGGAGCGGCTGTCGTCACCCCAGAGGTAGTAGCGGTGAGACGCGGGGTAGAATGTGCCCACGTACTCCATGGCGTTCTCACAGAGGATCTCAAGGGCCCGTTCGGAGTGCACGCACAGATTGGCGTCGGGCGTGCGCTCGCCCTTCTCGTTCATGCGGAACATCGAGGGATCCTCGGCGAACAGCGACCGCGGCAGGCAGCCGGAGACCACGTGGAACGCGTAGACCACGTCGATGTCGAGCCGGCGGCACTGGTTGACGAACTCGCGGCCCGCGGCGTCCTTGGCCAGCCAGTCGACGTAGGCGGCATCGATGGAGTTGAGCCCAAGGTCGTGGGCCCGCTGCGGGAGGCCCAACGCCGCGATCTCGCTCGGGAACGCCACCAGGCCCCGCGTCTCGAAGAACAACGGGTTCCCGCCGCCGCTAGGCCCGGCCGAGACCGCTCCGGATGCGGCCAAGGCAAGTGGCAGCCCCGCGAGAGTCGTGCGTACAGTCGTGCCCCACGCCATGGGTCGCAACCCCCTCACGCCGGCCGAGTCGAGGCCGGGAATGGCGTGTTCGCGGCCGCGGCTTCAGCCGCCTCTCGGCCGCGCAGGAGAGAAGCCCCACTCATGCGAAACTGCGACCATCCGCTGGGGGAGTGCAACGGAACTGGGCACGCTAGACGATACTGTATGTGAGAGGGAACGCGCGCGAGTCTTTGCGCTCCTCCAGGGCGCTGAGCGAGGGCTGGTGCGCCGCCTGGTGAGCGGTTGGCGCGGGGCGCTGACCCAAGCCGACGCCGACGGCCTGTTCGATCAAGCCTTCGTCGAGGCTTGTGGGAAGCTCGAGAGCCAGGCGCGTGGCGACGGCCTCGTGTGGCGTAGGAGGACGCCAGGAAACACAGTACCCCTCCTCTGGCGGATCCTCGAACGCCGCGCCATAGACCTTATCATCCGCAGAAGAGAGAAGAGGATCGCCGGGGCCCTTCCGCCCGGGTGGGATGAACCATCGGGTGAGGCTAACCCTTCCGACGAGGTCATCGACCGCGCCGTGCGCCAGCGCCTGAGGGACCTGATACTCGGCGAGACCGAGAATCGGCGGGCGTTCCTGCACCTGGTGCTCATCGAGGATTGGGACGAGGCCGAGGCCAGCAGGATGCTGGGCGTCAATGAGAACACCGGGCGTTCGTGGTATGCGCGGTTCCTCAAGAAGTGCCGGGGGGCGTTGAGGGGGTGGGACGCGCCGTGACCGACGCCAGCCACCGCTCGAATGCTCAGGCCACAGGGCACGTCGCCCCGGAAGTGATCCTGCTGGTCCTCCGCGGCCTGGCCGATCTGGACACGGCCCACGCCGCCTACGGCCACATCCGCGGGTGCGAGGCGTGTGCCAAGCGCGCGCGCGAGCTCTATCAGGAACGCATCGCCCGGCGCGGGCTCAGGTCGCGGCTGGCGTCCGTCCTCCATGTCTCGCTGCCCGAGGTGCCACGCTTGCGCGTGGCGTACGCCGTGGCCGCCGTGCTTCTCGTGCTCGGCCTGATGGTGCCCATCGTCTCGGGCGGCGGGTTCCTCACGCGGCAGGATCTGGACCGCAAGCCCTTCTCTGCTGGCATCTTCGGCGAAGCCGAGAACGCCGTGGCCAGGGTCTACACGGCCACCGGCGCCGTCGATCTGGCGCCGGAGCCCGAGGCGTTCGAAACGCCAGGCATGCTTCACTATCCCAGCCCGCCCGGGCCCTCCGCGGCGATCGTGCTGCCATCGGCCGATCCCCGGCATCGTGACGTGCTCATCGGCTCCCTGTCGCCCCATCGCCCGGGTGGCCGGTTGCACCTGGTCCGCTGGTCGCAGCGCACCAATCGGTTCGACTTCCTCGTGCCGGCCGATGTGGCCGACTTCATCCCCCAGGCGATCCTCGGGGGTGACCAGCTCATCATCCGCCAGCTTGGCGTGGCCGAGTCGAGGGACCCGAACGATCTGCCTCGCGCCATCGTGTGGTGGCGGTCGCGTGAGGGCGATCTGTCGGGGCTGTGCGTCTTCGCGTACGACTCGAGAAGCGACCGCGAGCCGCTGCGCTACATGGCGACCCTAACCAACGTGGGCTGGTCGTTCCCAGTGGATCAGAGCAAGACCAAGATCAACGGCATCACCCGAGTGCCCGGGCTGGCGCGCGACCGCCTGGTCGTCTACTGGATCCTGAGCGAGGCCACAATCGGGAAGGACGTGGTGCCGGTGTCGGGCAACGGCGCCGGCATCGTCGTGAGCCTCCTCGACCCCTTCGCGCTGAAGGGCGCCTCCGTGACTCCCTTCTACGCCCTGAACCCTCGTGTGGACGCGGTCTGGCCGGTCGAATGCGGCATCGGGAGCTGGATCATCCCGCGCTTCCTCCCCGATCCCGGGGTCGGCACGAAGGTCACCGACACCAGCGTACAGGTCCAGGTGCCAGGCTGCTTCGATGCGTTCGTCAACGGACGCACGTACCGTGTCGATGCCGGTGCCGGCACCTGCAGCGACGCCGGGGCGCTCGACTTCCTCAAGCAGAACATGCGCGGTGCGGCCCTGGGACTGGCAGACCGCCTATGCCCGCACCAGATCTATCGGGTCGAGCCCCAGGGGACCGACCGCGAGTCCCTCGACCTCGAGCGCCAGCGCCTGGCGGCTCTGCTGAAGCGCGACGCCAACGAGTGGTCTGAGGCCGTTCGGCACCTCGACCCGGCCGATCTCTCCCCCAGCTATCGCGAGCACCTTTACGACATGTACGTGAAGCCAGCCGCCCAGCAGAGGCCGGGGTTCTTCGACCGGCTCACCGCGCCCCTCAGAGACCGCTAGCCAACTCCCCGTCACCACTCCAAAGATTCCGCGCAAATGCGTGCAACGCTTCGGTCTCAGCACGCGATAGCACAAGCGGATGCCGCCGATCGGCGTGAGGAGTGTTGCAAGGTGATTCGGTTGTCCGGCGGTCGACCGCTGCGCCGCATGGGCGCCCCACTGCTGTGCCTGGCGATCGCGCTCTGCCTGTGTGCGGCGGGGGAGAACGGCTGCGACGGCTGTGGGGTAGTTCCGGAGCCAGGGCCCTCGAACAATGACTCCAACAACAGCGCCAGCCCCGGACCGGGCAGTGTGCGGATCCGGGTCACGGGGCCCGAAGGACAGCCGCTCGTAGGCGTGTCGGCCACGCTCTCCGGACAGACGCTGCAGACCGGCAGCGATGGGTCAGCGCTGTTCCGGTATCTGGCGGCCACGTCAGGCGCCCTGTTGGCCCTGCGGCACGACGGCTACGTGCGAAACGTCAAGGCCGTCGACGTCATCGCCGATCAGGAGGTGGCCGTGGACCTTGCGATGGCCCCCGTCGGCGTCACACAGACCATCGACGCCAGTGAGCAGTCGAGCGTGCGGCACCGCGAGGGCGGTGTGACTATCCCCGCCAACAGCCTGGCCGACGCAGAAGGTAAGCTCGTGCGCGTGGCAGAGGCGACCGTAACCGTGGCGCTTCCGTCGGACGAGCGCTACACCGATGTCTTCCCGGGGGAGTTCGTCGGCACGCGCGAGAACGGCGGCAGTGTGGGGCTCGAGAGCTTTGGCATCGTCGATGTCGACCTAAGGGACGAGGCCGGCAACCGGCTCCAACTCGCGCAGGGCAAGACGGCAGACGTGATCATCCCCATCGACCCCGCACACGATCCTGGCACGCCAACCGTGCCGCTGTGGTACCTCGACGAGGCGACCGGCAAGTGGGTAGAGCAAGGCCAGCTCACGCGCGACGACACCGCCAAGGTCTACCGCGGGACCGTGTCTCACTTCTCGACCTGGAACTGCGACCAGTGGTGGAACCGCTCGTGGAAGCATGTCAAGGTGGTCGACGCGCTAGACCAGCCTGTTGCTGGCGCGGCGGTCACGATCACGGGTGAAGGCTGGAGCAGCAGGGGATGGACCGGCGCTGACGGCCTCGCTACCGTTGCGTGCCGTCCCCTCTCCTCGATGGAGGTGATGGTCCAGCGCGGAACTGATGTTGTCGGCCCGTACACCGAGATATCGCCAGCCGCGGGGGAGACACTAGAGAACACCGTCGCGCTCGGTCTCGTTCCGCCATGCACGCCCGGGGGCTACCCATACGCAGCCGAGCCAGGCCCCACAGACCCCGTGAAGACTGCACTCTTTCTTCTAGACAACAGCTACTTCAGAGTATCGAGCACTCAGCAGATCGTCTCATTGGACCAAGGCATTCTGCTGTGCCCGATGGAGATCAACCGCGACTCGGTATACGCCGGTGGCCTGGAGTTCACCCTCAGCAAGTACAGCAAGGGCCTCAAGGACTACGACACAAGGGTGACCGCGTACGAGGAAGTGTGGCGCGAGGCCCTGCTACAGACGTCGACCGTGCCAGAGGGAGAGGCAATGGAGTCGGTGGTGGGTGCGTGTGAGCTTCTCACAGGCATACCGATGCTCGTGCTCGATCTCGGGGATGGCTCGAGCCAGCTCGTGGTTAACCCGCAGTTTTGGAGGCTTATGGACGCGACGGCCACTGACGGTGCCAAGCTGTCGACCTTCATTGCAACTTACCTAAGCAGCAACGGCATGACCGGAGCGCTGGGGTGGCATGTCCAAGGCGTCCGGCAGCTGGTTGCAGCCGGGAAGACTGCCTCGTCCTGGGCAAAGCGCTTTGCGCAGTTCTGGACCGATGCCGCTCCGGTGCTCGACGCGGCGGGGTTGCTCCTAGCGCTGGCGAACGGAATGGTGTATCTCTCAGCGGACGCCCTGGGTACCCTGGTGCTGGCACACTGGGGCCTCGCACTGGCCGAGGCCCGGTACGAAGTGGCCAGGGACTTCTGCAGCGCTTGCGGGCGCACCGACCCAGCCATCCGGGAGGGCCTCGACCGTGCGTGGGCACGCATAGAGAGGGACCGCACTAAGAATCTCCCCCAGCTATTCGCTGACCAGATGTCCAAGCGATCCACAGGCTACATCATCACCGGCGCCGAGCTTCTGGCAGGTGTCCTCAAGGTCGCACCCGCCGCGCTGCAGGGGCTGGGATGGACTGCCAACGCCATCTACCCACTCGTTGCAAAAGGCGGGTTGTTGTACGCCGCCAACTGGGCCCTACCCCTGTCGGCGCTCCTAGTGGCATGGACTGTACTTGATGCCGACTGCAACCAGGCCCATGCCAGCATGGTCGAGGCCGTCTGCGCTCTGACGCTGGTCCATGAGGTCTTCGGGTCGGTCCGTCCCGCTAACGTGTACCAGTCTGAGCGAATGTTCCAGGGCGCAGGCATGAGGATCCACCTGGCTCGGATGCACGCCGACGCTGACGCGCGGATCTATGAACGGAGCTGGTTCAGGACCTACCTTGCTGACGCGGTGTACCTCGGGAACCAGGACCACCAGTGGCTGAAGAACCGTATCTCCACCATGAAATACGCCCGAGACAGCGTGTTCACGCCCGTCCTCCGGGGGACCTACTCGCCGCGCGTGATCTCCACCGGGCTCGCGGTGGACGTCAGGGACGGCCTCTCCTGCCCCAGGACGGTGGGGGCCCGATGAGCGCCTCTGCCCTGCGCGTCGCGGCACTGATGTCTTGCCCCTTGGTGTTGCTGCTCCTCACAGGCTGCGCGTCCGAGACCATCGGCGTGCAGGCGGGCTCGCTGCCGCCTGTGGACGGGACGACTGAGCCGGGCACGATCACGACGGGCTTCCGAGTGCAGGTCCACTGGCCATCGGCCGCGGTGCGCATGATACCCGACGAGGCGCTGGCGGTAAGAGTCACAGTGTCCGACACGGACACGAGCGAGGCCGTTGGCGAGGCCCTCCTAAGACGCGGTGAGCACGAGACGACGATCCCGGTGCGCCCTGGTGTGGAGTGCGAGATCAACGCCCGAGCCTACCCGGCCTCGGATGCGTCCAGCGCTCCGCTCGCCTCGGCTTCGTCGAGGAAGCGGGTCGGGCACGTCGGCTTCACCCCGGTGGCCCTGGTGATGGCGTCCACCATAGAACGCATCGAAGTCACCCCCTCGCCCGTGACGGTCACCAATGGGAGCACTGTGACGCTCTCTGCGAAGGCGCGTGACGCGCAGGGGCGTGAGGTGAAGGTCCCACCATTCCGGTGGGTGATCTCGCCGGGCGATCGCGGGATGGACTTCGTCCACTTCGTCCGCGATCCCGTGGGCGGCACGGTGGAGCTCCGGGCCCATGGCGTCGGCACTGCCACCGTGACGGCCTATGTCGATCAGGTGGAAGGTCAGCCGGAGTACCGCGTCGAGTCATCGGCCACAGTGATCGTCCAGGCACCGTCGAGCGATGGGCAGGCGCCCGTGGTGCAACGCTTCGAACCCGAGCGCGATGAGATCGGCCCGGGCGACACCGTCGGTGTCGTCTGCGTGGCCAGCGACCCGCAGAACGACACGCTGAGCTACTCCTGGGAAGCCTATGGAGGCAGCCTAACCACGTCCGGCGCGACGGCTGCCTGGGAGGCGCCGTCCGAGCTCGGCGAGTACGCCATACGTGTGGCGGTCTCCGACGGCAAAGGGCACATCACCTGTGTCGGCACCACGGTGAAGGTCAGCCGGACCAGTCAGCCGCCGACGATCAAGGACCTCCGATCCGAGTACGGGGAGCTGCCGCCCGGCGGCATCTCGAGCGTCACCTGCGTGGCGCAGGACCCCGACGGTGGGGCCCTAGCCTATGCCTGGTCGATGACCGGCGGGACCATCCTTGGCGGCGGGGCCATCGCCACGTGGCGCGCGCCGGCCACGGCGGGGCGCTACACCATCACCTGCGACGTGACCGATTCGAGCGGACGCTCCAGCTTCAGGGCCATCACGATCACGGTCACGAGCACCGTGGTCGACATCGAAGGAGTCGGGTAGCGGCCGCCGCGCCGCCGGGCGACTCCGACAGGAGGCAGCACAGGATGAGGACCGTAGCACTCCTCCGCACCGCCGGTGTGGCGGCCGCGTTGGCCGCCTTGGCCTGCGGCTGTGGGACGCAGCCGGCCGACCTGGCACCCGGCGGTGCCTCCGCGTCGGGCACGGTCAGCGTCTCCCTGCCGTGGGGGGCAGAGGCCTCGGCTCGCGACGCGATCCCGGCTGAGGTAGAGACCATCGTCATCTCGATCGAAGCGGGTGACATGGCCCCCGTTCAGGCCACGCTGACCCAGGCCGACGTCCAGGGCGGCAAGGCAACGAAGACGTTCAAGGTCGTTGTCGGCACGGGCCGGGTTGCCTACGCCCAGGCCTTCGACGCCAACGACCAGGTGATCGGGCGGGGCACCTCAGCGGCGTTCGAGATCAGGGCCAACGAGACAACCCAGGTGGCGATGACTCTGGCCCGGGTCGTCACGGGTTCGGCCATCGAGACCCACATCGGGCTCGATGTGACGGCCTCGTTGGCCGACATCGAGGCCGAGCTGAAGAGCCAGACAGCCTACTGCGCCGATGTGACACGCGACGCCGACAAGGTGTGGTGCCGGTTCATCGGCAGCCGCCACCTCGCGTACCTCTACGGCTCCGGCCGGCTATTCATCGTCAGCAGCCGGAACCTGAGCGGGCTCGACGGTATCTGGTGGCTCGAGGATGACCTGTCCTGGTTCCTTGACCGGGTCCAGGCCGCATCGGCACTGGACGATGCGAGCAAGTGGGCGGCGCGTGGGTGTCTCACCGCAGTCTACTCGCAACAGACCGGAGCATACGTGCGAACAAGGATCGTGCCCACATCGTTCGCGCGGTTCGACGGCCGCCTACGTGTTCCGGACCCAGCTCCATCTGCGGCACGAGCTGTTCTCGATAGCCTAGATCAGGGAGGGGCATTGTACTACTTCGACGTGGCGGGCAGCAGCCTGAAATGGAAGGGCGCTGAGCACACCTACTCGCGCGTATACGCTCAGCTAGCGCCCACTGCTGGCGACCATGGCACGTACGTCCGGAACTACGACCATCGCCGAGCGCGGGTCTACATCGAGGCCTTCTTCCCGTCGGGACTCACTGCCGACGACGACTTCACGCTGATCTCCGACAACGGTGCCTGCGGCATCGAGACCCTGGTCTCGAAGCATATGAGCGAACTGGTGCTGGGCCCTTAGAGGGGACATCCGGATGCGCTCTCACCTCCGACAACCCCTGATGGTGGCTTGGGCCCTGGCCCTCACCGCGCTGCTTCCGAGCTGCGGGCACGCGCCCGACGTTGACGCGAGTCTTGACACCGCGGCCTCGGCAACGCCGCCGCCCGGCATGGCGCTGGTGGTGATCGGTGTCCGGTGGCCAAGCCTAACGCGAGAGCTGCCCTTCCTCACCACGCGCGTTCGCGTCGTGGTGACCGGCCCAGGCATCGCCACTCCGATCGAGGGGGAGGTCGCTCAGCCCGCGTCCTCCCTTGTGCTCTACGTTCCACCGGGCACCGCGCGGCTGTTCTCGGCTACAGCGCTGGACGACTCGGGCAACTCGCTGCTCACGGCCAAGGCCGAGAACGTGAAGATCACTGCGGGCGTCGAGAACCGCGTGCGGCTCACTTTCGTGCTGGTGAAGGGCGACGCGGCCCTGGCCATCGATTACTGGCCCGAGCCGCTCTCGAGCTCAGCCGCCGCGTCCATGGACTGGCAGGACCTGGCCAGCGGCAGCCTCGCGCTGACGGGTGATTGGGTGAGTCGACCGCTATCCGATGTCTCTCTGACGGGAGACTGGGTCGACCTCTCCTCGGGCTCCGCCGGCATCTCGGCTGACTGGCAAGACACCTCCGGTGGCAGCGCCGGCCTCAGCGCGGACTGGCGGGACAGCCGTCGAAGCAGCGTCGGCCTCTCGGTCGACTGGAGCGAGTAGAGCCTGCCGGAGCGGATCGGGTGAGGGCTATCGGGCGCCTATGGAGCGCTCGGGCCCCCCGCGTGCAGCCACGCCCCCGACCCAGCGCTCCGCTCAGCTCACCCCCATCGCCCACGCCGGCCAACGACCAACGGCTGGCCGTCGCCTAGGATGCGCTCGGCCCGGTGGGCGCGGACGGTGCGGGCTTGGGCGAGGGCGCGCTGTCGGAGAGCGTGCGGCGGGGCGGTGCGCCGTCGCCCCAAGCCGCGAAGTGGCCCGGGGGCCAGCCGTCGAGCTGCCGCACCGTGCCGGTGATACGCTGAGGCCGGAGTCGACGCCGCTCGATGCGCGGGCGGATGCGCGCCGAGGCCATCAGGCAGACCTCCCACAGGCGCGGCTACGGCTCACCGGCCAGCTCCCTTAGCCCCCGCACGAACACGCAGAAACTCCGCGATCGGTTCGAGCGGGGGTTCATGTGCGGGGCGATGTCCTGCGCCGCGCGTATCTTGTCCAGTCGGCTGGCGTGGTAGCCAGCGTTCTGGAGCACCCGCTCGAGCCTGGCGTGTGGTCGCTCAATCGAATCCACGTCGCGGAAGCCCCTACGGGCGGCGAGAGTCTCCGGAACGCCCGGATACGCCGCTCGCAGTGCAGACACGTCACCCAGGAACCACGCCTCCAGCTCATGCATGGCGATGCGCACGACCACCTGACGCGCCGTCAACGGACCATCCACCTTGAGCCCAGCCGTGCGGGCCACGGCCTCGACCCGTCGCCTCAGGTCGATGCAGTTACCACGGTCGTTATCCAGCACGACGACGATGCGCCGGTTCGGGTCGGCGATCCGCGCATAGGCCGCCGCCCTCTCCGGCCACCGGGCCAGCAAGTCCTCCTTGCCCTGGAAACGGCGCACCTCGACCGCATGGTCAGGGCCGAGCGCCCGAGCCGCCAACTCGCGCACAGCGATCTCATCGGACTCGCCCTCGACGAGGAACTCAAACTGCACGCCCGGCACCCCTCGACCGGCGAGGCGAGGGCGTCGAACCGCCCGCCCGACTCAGCGGGTCGCCGAAGTTGAAGTAGCCCTCCGTCCAGAGGTGGCCCAACTTGCCCCCGGCGTCGATGTGCTCGCGTATGCCGGGCATCTTGGACGTCACTCGGGCTCGCGCGTACCCCTGTGCGTCGCGTTCGAGCACCCAAACATCCTCGGGGCGGAGCTCGTTGATGAAGAAGGGGCTGTGGGTCGTCACTAAGAGCTGCGACCGCTCGGTCGCCGCAGCACACTCCGCGGCCAGCCCCGGAAGCAGGCGCGGATGTAGGTGGTTCTCAGGCTCCTCGATGCCCACCAGTGGTCGGGGGGAGGGGTCATGCAGCACCGTGAGGTAGGCCAGCATCTTCAGCGTGCCATCGGAGGCGAACCGGGCGAGGATGGGCTGGGTGAAGGGGGAATCCTTGATGGTGAGGAGCAGCCGCCCATCCTCCATCGTCTTCGCGTCGACGGACTCCAGCCGTGGGACTCGCTGGCACAGCGTCGCCAGGATCCGCTCGAGCACTCGGGGATACCGCTCCCGTAGGTACTGGATCACGTTCGCCAGGTTGTCGCCCTTCTTGTTGAGCCTCGGCTGGGGGCCGGTCTCCGGCGGGTGACGGGCGTCGCTCGCCGACAGATAGGACAGATACCAACCGGTGATGAAGTCCCGCAGGGCCGCGACTCGCGGGTGCTCTCGTAGCTGCCCGAGTGCGCTGATCGCCAGCCGGCTCGACGACGTAAGGGCAACTGGCCTCCGCGCTCCCGCCAGCCCGGGGTCCGTGCCGGTGACGACATGACCAGCGCCCTTGCTGACATCTAGGAAGTGATACGGCCTGCCAGCCCCCGGGTCTCTTGTCCAGCGGAGCACCTCCCGTCGCACAACGGGTGCGCCCGCGTCCTCATCGATCTCGAGCAGATAGGTCATCAGGCTCATGCCTGGCTCTCGGTAGCTCAACTGGACGCTGACCGGGCCCTCGGCCTCGCGGCTCCGTAGTTCCCTCAACCCGCCACGTCTGCCCCATGGCCCGTGCAGATCCTCTGAGAGGCACTCGGAGAGGAACGCGAACACGTCGAACACCGTCGACTTGCCGCTGCCATTCGGCCCGAGCAACACGGTGAGAGGGCTGAGCTTGCCCAGCCTCAGGTCGCGCAGGGCTCGGTAGTTGCGCACGCGGAGCTCCTCGATGCGCGGTGCGGGTGGTCGGTCGTCTGGCACGCGAGCCCTCCCCTCCAGTTCGTCCCGAGCGGGACGCATGGTCTTCTTCGGCGCTCCCACCGCCACCGTCCTCCCTCGTCCCCCTTGCAGGCCTCTCCGCGCGCCGCCGGGAATCCACTCCCACGACATGCCGGGAGGCGATCCTCGTGCGATCCGCGACCCTGTGCTTGCTAATGGCCTGTGCCCTGCTCGTCGGCAGGCCGGCCTGGCCCGCCACGGTCTACGTGGCGCCCGATGGCGACGATACCGCCCGCGGCGGCCTGCGCGACCCCTTCGCCACCGTCGAGCGCGCCAAGGCCGAGGTGCGCCGAATCAGGGCCGGCGGCCTCACCGAACCCGTGAACGTGGTCCTTCGGGAGGGCGTCTACCGCATCACCGAGCCCATCGTGTTCGAGCCCGAGGACTCCGGCACGCCCGAGTGCCCCATCACCTACGGCGCCTATCCCGGCGAGCACCCGGTCATCTCGGGCGGGCGGCCGATCCGAGGCCGCATTCGCGATGTCAGTGGCCGTTTCGTCGCCGAACTACCCGAGGCGGCCGGTGGAAAGTGGGTCTTCCGCCAGCTCTTCATCGACGGGAAGCGCCGCACGCTCGCCCGGTCGCCCAACGAGGGCTACTACCACATGACCAGTCCGGCGCCGCCGGCGGCAGACCCGGCCACGGGGCAGGAGGTGGATCGGTCCCACATGGCCTTCGCGTTCCGCCCGGGCGATATCCGGAAGTGGCCCGACCTGGCCCAGGCCGATGTCGTTGTCTACCACATCTGGGAGACGGCCATCCTGCCCATCGCCTCGGTCGACGAGCGAGCGAGTATCGTCACCTTCACGGGGCCATCGAAGTGGCCCTTCGGCTGGGCCGGGAAGCAGCGGTTCGTGGTGGAGAACGTCGGCGCCGCCCTCGATGCGCCTGGCGAGTGGCTCCTGTTCCGACGGGCGGGCGTGCTGAGCGTCTTGCCGCTGCCGGGGCAGGACCTGACGCGGGCGGAGATCATTGCCCCGGTGGCGCCGCAACTGGTCCGCCTCGCAGGCGACCCTGACAACGGGCAGTTCGTCGAGCACCTGAGGTTCGAGGGCCTCTCGTTCCAGCACGCGGAATGGGCACTCCCACCTGAGGGCCACGGCGACTGGCAGGCGGCGGTCACGGTGGACGCGGCGATCCAGGCCCGTGGCGCCCGCCACTGCGCCATCGACCGGTGCGAGGTCGCCCATGTGGGTGGGTACGGCATCTGGTTCGAGCGAGGTTGTATGGACAACCAGACAACTGGCTGTCACCTACACGACCTGGGCGCGGGTGGGATCCGTATCGGCGAAGCCGGCATCCCGCAGGTCGAGGCGGCTGCCACGGGCCGGAACGTGGTCGAGTCGAACTTCATCCACGATGGTGGCCACGTTCACGCCGGGGCCATCGGCATCTGGGTCGGGCAGAGCTCGGATAACCGGCTGGCCCACAACGAGATCTGCGACATGAACTACACCGGCATCTCCGTGGGCTGGTCGTGGGGATACAGCCCGACCACCTGCCATCGCAACATCATCGAGTACAACCACCTGCACCACCTGGGGCAGAACGTACTCAGCGATATGGGCGCCATCTACACGTTGGGGATCTCGACCGGCACGGTGGTACGCAACAACCTGATTCACGACATCTGTGGCTATGAGTATTCGGGCGCGGCCGGCATCTACCCCGACGAGGGCAGCAGCGGGATCCTCTATGAGAACAACGTGGTCTACCGCACGGTCAGCGGGGGGTTCTCGATCCACTACGGCCAGGAGCTGACCGCGCGCAACAACATCTTCGCTTTCGGGCGGGACTACCAGGTCAGCCGGGGCCGTA
>JAKPQA010000312.1 GCA_029547025.1 Armatimonadota bacterium | reverse complement strand
CGCCCCGCAGATGACGACCAGGGTCAGGATGAGCAGGTCGAACTGCCAGATCATTTCCGGTCCTCCCCCTTCCGCCAGGGCTTGATGCCCAGGGCCATGGCCGTCTGGGTGAACGCGTGGGTCGCCGTCGGGCTGGCGATGAAGATGAACAGGGCGATGAGCCCGATCTTGAGGCTCACGAGCAAGGCGCCCAGCGTGAGCGTTTTCAGGTTGTACAGGGCAAACCCGGCCACGATGAGCACCGAGCCCAGCGAATCGCTCTTCCCCGCCGCGTGGAGCCGGGTGTAGAAATCGGGGAAGCGCAGCAGCCCGAGGACCCCGAAGGCGAAGAAGAGGATTCCCGCGGCGATCAGCGCCGCCGAGAGCCAGTCGATCATGGCCCCACCTCCCCGCCGGCGCCCGCGGTGCGCGAGGCGGCGGGCGGCCGCCGCTGGAAATACTTCGCCGCCGCGAGGGTCGTGATGAAGTTCAGCAGCGTGTAGGCGATGGCGATGTCCACGAACATGTCAAGATGGTCGTAGAGCACGCCGATGAAGAGCAGCAGCACCGTGGTCTTTGTGCCGATCATGTTGGCGCTCACGAGCCGGTCGAAGACCGTCGGTCCCCAGACCAGCCGGTAGAGGGCCGCCAGCATCAGCAGCAAAATGGCCACCCCCCCGTAGAGCATGACGTCGGTCATCATCGCAGCGGTCTCTCCACGATCGTCTCGATGCGTTTCTCCATGGCCCCCGGGCAGCCCTCGGCGGCGCTGCGGGTGAGCGCGTAGACCGTGAACTCGTCGTCCCGGATGTCCACGGTGATCGTGCCGGGGGTCAGGGTGATGGACTGGGCCAGGGCCACCTTCGACACCCTCGTCCGGAGCCGCGTGCGGAACCGGATCACCTGCGGGTCGATGAGCGCGAGCATCCGCGGGTGACAGGCGATGTAGGCGACCTGGAGGTTCGCCAGGAGGATCTCCCAGAAGAGGCTGGGGAGGTAGAGCGCCATGCCGATGAACACGGCAATCCACGACCTGGGATTGCCGCTGAAAAACAGCAGGTTGTGGCTGAACTGGGCCACCAGCAGGGCGCAGAAAAGGCCCAGGGACGTGTGGAAGGCGTCGAACATCCCCGACAGAACGAGCCAGAAGACGATCATGACGGCAAACGTCGCGACCTTGGCCATGGGACCTCTCTCCGCGGCGAAGCCGGGGGCCGTAGCGGCCTCCCGCACCCGGCCTCGTCGGCTTTCGTGAAGCTGCTCTACATACTAAAACTGCATACAATTGTCAATCAAAACAAAAGGGCCGGGATCGGTTCCCGGCCCTCCTTATTGTCGATGTTCCGCGGCCCCTCGGCGCTACGACTGCCCGGCGATCTTGAGACGCGCCTCGGCCCGCTCGAGGGCGATCTTGGCCCGCTCGTACTCCGGGTCCTCCTTGGCGAACTTCGCCAGCTTCTGCTCGGCCGCTTCCTTGGCCCGCCGGGCCCGCTCGACGTCGATCTGGTCGGCGCGCTCGGCCGTC
>JAKPQA010000311.1 GCA_029547025.1 Armatimonadota bacterium | reverse complement strand
CGTGTGCGTGGCCATCATTGGGCTCGCGATGCTGCCTCACCTCTTGGTGATGGACGTGAGGATCACCGAGAGGTGAGGCAGCATCGCGAGCCCAATGATGGCCACGCACACGGCGTAGATGCCGCAGCAGCCCAGCCAGGTCGGGGCACGTTCGCGGTCTCCAGCGTGTCCGCGGGAGAACATCTCATACCGCCGGCCACCCACGTAGCGCTTCGACAGGTAGAAGAACACCAGAGTCAATGCGGCCACGAGTACGACCAGGGCGTAGCCCATGGGGTTGACCCGCTGGTCACCGACCTTCTCGAAGATCTGGACGGCGACGACGTTCCGGTAGTGGAAGATCAGAGGCGTTCCCAGGTCCGTGAACGCCCAGATAAACACGATGGCGGCTCCCGCGAAGTACCCCGGCAGCATCAGCGGGAAGGTGATGGTACGGAACACCCTCCACCGGCTGGCCCCCAGGTTCTGAGCCGCCTCCTCGAGGCTGGGGTCCACGTTGGCCAGGGCAGCGGCGACGTTGAGGTACATGATCGGGTACAGGTGCAGCGCTTCGAGAATCACCACGCCCAGGAAGCCGCCGCCACCGAACCAGTCGATGGGTTCACCGATCAGCCCCAGCTTCATCAGCAACAGGTTCACGCTGCCGAATCGCGCGAAGAACTGGCGCATGCCGATGGCACCGACGAAGGGCGGCATTACCATGGGAACCAGCAGCAGGGCCTGCAGCCAGACCTTGCCGCGGAAGCGGAAGTTGGCCATCACATACGCCAACGGGAGCGCAATGAGGGTCGTGAGGACGGTGGAGACGATCCCCAGGTTCAGGCTGTTGACGACCGCTTGCTGCTGAACCGGGTTCGTTGCGATGAGCCGGAAGAAGGTCAGTGAGAACCGGCCGTCCACGACGAAAGCCTGGAAGACCGTCTCGGCCAGGGGGTAAGCCAGGAAGAGGGCGAAGAAGGCCCACAGGAGGACACTGGCAGAGACGGTCCCCCAGCCCCAGTCATATCGAGCGCGGAGCGGCAGTCTGGGGGCGGTCATGGGCTCCCGGCCTCATCCGCGAGAACGATGACGTCCTCGGGCGCCGCGCGCAGCGTCAGTCGGTCTCCCGGTCGCGGCCCGCCCGGTCCGGGGCTGTGGATCGTGGCCGCGAGCGTCACTGGGCCACAGTCGACCCTCAGCTCCTCAACAGCGCCCAGGTAGGTGGACGAGACGAGGGTGCCCGCGATACGGTTTGGGGCCGCTGGGTTGTCGGGCGCCAGCGACAGGCTCTCGGGGCGAATCGAGCACATGGCCGCGGAGCCGGCGGCGAGGTCGACGGCCGCGACGCCCGTGATCTCGCCGAGCTCTGTGAGGATGCGCGTCTGGCCCGCTTCGCTCGCCACCACAGTACCCCTGAGGAAGTTCGCTTCGCCGATGAACCCGGCAACGAACGCGCTGGCCGGGCGTTTGTAGACGTCGCGCGGGCTGCCGAGTTGCTCCACCCTACCCCGGTTCATGACGGCCATCCGGTCGGCCATAGACAGTGCCTCGACCTGGTCGTGTGTAACGTAGATGGCGGTGACTCCGGACTCGCGGTGGATGCGCCGGATCTCCTGGCGCATCTCGACGCGTAGCCGCGCATCCAGGTTCGACAGGGGCTCATCGAGCAGCAGCACGTCTGGCTCGATCACGAGCGCCCGGGCCAGTGCCACGCGCTGCTGCTGCCCGCCCGAGAGCTGGTTGGGGCTCTTGCGGGCATGCTCCTCCATGTGGACGACGGCCAGCGCGCGCTCGGTGCGCTCCTTCTTCTCCCTGGGGCCAACCCTACGGACGTCGAGGCCGTAGGCCACGTTCTCATAGACCGACAGGTGAGGCCACAGGGCATAGCTCTGGAACACCATCCCGGTGTTCCTCTGGTGGGGGGGGACGCCATCCATCCGTCTGTCGCCGAACAGGATGCGACCCGACGTGGGCTCGTAGAAGCCCGCGATCATGCGCAGGCAAGTCGTCTTGCCGCACCCGGATGGGCCGAGCAGGAAGAACAGCTCGCCCGCGCCGATATTGAGTGTCACGTCATCGACGGCGATGGTGTTGCCGAATGCTTTGGTGGTGGACTCGAGCAAGACGGAGACCACGGCCACACCCCTGAGGCAATGTTCGGCTCCATGGGCGCCCCCACCTGTCGCGCGTCCGGGGCTCTGCCAGGAGCAGGAGCATGCGCGTGCGCGGAGAAGGTATACAAGCCTGGCCGTGAACAGCGTGCCAGACCTAGCGTTTTGCTCGGTGAGCCCGAATGGGGTCTGAGAGCGCCCGATGGGCAGGAGGGCTGCACGTCTATGGCACGCGCGGACAGCCGTTTGGTCATGATATGCGCCATCATTGGTCTGGTGGGTCTGGCTTGCGGGGTGGCGGCGGCCATCTCAACGGGGAGCATGACCACCCAGCAGGTGGGTGTGGCTCAGGTCGGTCAGAGTCCGCCGCCCGCGCCGGTGGCCCCTGCCGCCAAACCAGACCTGAAGTCGCGGCTGACGCAGGGCGGCATGTCGGAAGCCGAGGCGGACGCCCTGCAGAAGCAGCTTCAGGGGCTGGGGGTCACCGATGATATGATCGCGAAGTTCCTATCGGGCGACCTCAAGGCGGCTGAAGCGGCCGCGAAGTCGGCCGGCATCGAGGCGAACGCCGTTCTGGCCGCGGTGAGCCCCTATCTGGCGAAGTATCCTGGCATCGTGGCGGCGCTCCAGGGCAAGGGCGGACCCACGGCCTCGGCGCCTCCCGAGGGTGCGGCCATTTCGCGGCTGAAGTGGCGGTTCCCGGACCGCGAGTTCACGCAGATCTCGCCCAAGTACATCGTCGATGATCAGGGCAACCGGTATGTGGTGGGCGCCACCAACTTCTGTTTCCCGGTGGATGCGCACAACATCATTGGGCGGGCCATCTAGCCCGCCGGCCATTCCAGCGTAGTGGACGCCTCTGCAGCCAAGTCCGAGCTGCGCGCGCGCGCCATTGCCTTTCGCCGGGGCCTCTCACCCGGCGAGGTTCGGGACCGCGGCTGGCGTATGTGGGCCCTGCTCGGCAACGTGCCGCGGTACGCCCTCGCTCAGGGCATTCTGGTCTGTGCCTCCTTCGACAACGAGCCGGACACGTGTGCGGTGTTGGAGCGGGCGCCGCGCGTGAAGCGCGTGTATGTCCCCCGAGCTATCGTTGCCTCACGCGAACTCGCGATCCATCCCTACCCCACCGAGCTGCACCCAAGCAGATGGGGAGTGCCTGAGCCCCTGCCTACGGCCCCGGTAGTCGCGCCGCAGGAGGTCCGGAGGGTGGTGGACGTGGCGGTGCTGGTCGGCTTGGCGTTCGGGCGCGGCAACCTCGTTCGACTGGGCTACGGGGCGGGCTTCTTCGACCGATTTCTCAGTGCCCATCCGGTCTACGCCATCGGCCTGTGCTACGACGAGCTGCTGGTGGACGGACTGCCACGCTCAGAGTGGGATGTGCCGATGCACGCAGTGGTGACAGACCGACGGGTCCTGTTCCGCGTCTGAGGAGGCGGGGCTGTGGGCGGAGCGCCGGTGAGCGTGTGACGCCCCTGCGGACGCCGCTTGGGGCGTGGGGAGAGGTGCTGCCCGCGCTGCGGTCGCGAACGGGGACCCGAGTGCGTGCCTCCAGGCCGCGCGGCGGGTGTCTGAGGCGGGTCTGTCTGGCGCAGTCGCGACGCCTACGCGGCGGACAACGATGGACTGCTCCCCGAGTACGGCACGGACCTCGCGGCCGCCATGGCGCCCTATCTGCCGTGGCGCGACTACCGCTGCCGGCTGGTGCCACCCCGCAGCGCGCCCTCGTTCACCGTGGCCCCCGGGCCCAGCCGCGCGCTCGCCTCTGATTCCCGCGGGGACCCAGAGGCCCCTTACTCATCGAGACGGCATTCCGGCACGAGTTCAGGGGAGACCAGATGATGGCGGTGGTGTTCGCCGACGGCCGTGGGAGAACGGCAAGCCCAGATGCCCTGTGGCTTCCGCCACAGCCGCCATGGTCCGAGCCCGCGTCCGACCAGCGGATGGGCCTCAGAAGGTGAAGAAACCGCCCGCTCGACGGAGCTCGAAGTAGAGCCGGCCCTCGGAGGTCGAGTAGACGATGCGGGCTTGCTGTCCGCCGATGTCGCGGCCCAGGGCGACCATGTAGTCGCTGAAGGATGCCAACCCATACCTCTGGAAAAGGGCGCTGGCGTCGAGGTGCCACTTGGGTATGAACTCCCACGAGCCATAGGCCACGCCGAATGAGGAGCCATTCGTCAGGTTGTAGGTGGCCGATGCCGACGTCCACCAGCGCTCGCCGGAGAAGGCGTTCAGACGGGCCGTCACACTGTGGCTGAAACCGGTGGTGAATCGGCCTCCATGCCGGTGCTCGGCCGAGTAGCTCAGTCCAAGGACCGTTCCGTTGGTGATGTTGAAGTTGAGGTCGGCCGAGCCACTTGCCAGCGTTTCGGTCCGGCCGAGAGTGTCCAGCCAAGCGCCGCCGCTGATGCGGGGCGACAAGGAGACCTTGTTGCCGAACTGGTAGAGCTTCCCCGGGTGGAGCCGAAGGCGAACCCCGCCCTCAAGGTATGGCCGCGTGTCGTACGAGTCTCGGGCGAACTGCGTGTCCAGGCTGTACTGCCACCGCCAGCCACCGATGGTGCTCTTGGGTTTGAAGTTCCAAGAGGAGTCGAGCGAGTACGTCGTGGAGAGGCTGCCGCCGCCCATGACCCTTGCATTGATGATGTTGTCTACACTTCGGCCGGACCGCCAGAGGTTTGCGTTGGCAGTCAGGTAGCTGTGCTGCGGCCACGAGATGTACGCGGATCCTCGCTTGCCATCATCGAACTCGTGCGTGTAGCGGAGTGTGGCGCCATAGGTTGGGGTCAGCAGCCCGTCCACGACGAGCTTGCCGTCCCCGCCTCCGTTGGTGTGGAACTCGAACTCGGTGTCGACGTAGAACCCCTCGCGGCCCGAGACGACACCGAAGGGACTGCCGTATCGCAGCCGCACTCGTCCCGTGTGGGTCGGTCGAGTTGTGAAGTACCACGGAAAGTCGACCACGGGGCCGCTGGCGTTGTACCCGAAGAACTGGGGCGCGTCCGGGAGCTCGGGCCCGAGTGATAGCTCCCGCGCCGAGAGTGTAAACACGTGGACGTCCTGGTAGTACATCTTGGCCGGCTGGAGGGTGAGCTTCTGGCCGGGATGGATAATGGCACGCTTGGAGCGGATCACCAGCTTCGACTCGCCCGTATCCCACCGGCGAAACTTGTCGCTCGGAGCCGACCATTGGGCCTCAAAGAAACGCTCATTCGTGAAGTACAGGGTGTGCGGCGTCGGCTCCATGATGAGCGCGACGCCACGGGTCTGGGGATGCCCGAACTCGACATACAGCTCCGCCGCCGTGAGCGTGGTCTCGCCGTTGGAGACCTCGGCATCGGACGCTTTGAGGATGAAGTCTGGGACGCTGAACTGCAGCGAGTCGGCGCGGATCGCGAGAGTGCGGTAGGAGAACTGGCATCCCCCGTACGCGATGAGCATGGCGCTCTTGTCCAGATAGGCCAGGTTGTCGGCCTTGATCTCCAGGAACCGCGAGCCCTTCTCCTCGTCCTGCCGCTCGCGCACGATCTTGAGCCGGATCGGGGCTTCCGAGATCTTGGTTCCCGCGCGCGCCCGGATCGTCGCCTCGGACTCCGTCTGGCTCTGCACGGTGAATGTGGCCACGGCACGGCCATTCTCGGTGGGCACGGCTGCCGGTTCGACCGTCCCGATGTCGAAGCCGAAGTAGACCATGGTCCCATCGGGCGCCGGCGTTCCCTGGCGGTCGACGGTGACCAGGGCTTCGATGATTGCCGAGTCGCGGCCGTCGGCGATGATCTCCGTTCGGGCGCACTGCAGCTCGATGCGCTGTACCTCTTGCCCCAGGGCGCGGCCGGCTCCGTGCGATATGAACACGCCCAGGGCCAGGCATGCAGAGATGCCTCGCCCCGTCGCCCACCGCCGCGCTGGTCGACTCCGGTTCCCCATCACACCGTCCAGGGCGGGCCCCAGCGCTGGCGGCGTCAGGGCCCCACATGGCGCTTCACTTCGGCCGCCCTTCGCGCCGCTCCTGCACGGCTCGGACGGTCAGTGAACCAACCGTGCTCCGGTACAAGCAGTTCAGGCCGCCCCCAGGGGGGGCGGCCTGAAGCCGTCTCTTGGCTGTGCCGCGTGCTCTAGCGGATCGACAACATGCGGGTGGCGGTCGTCTGTCCCCCGTCCACCGACCGGGCGGTGACCTGCACGCGGTACTGGCCGGCCGGCAGAGCGGTGCCCGAGGTTCCCCGCCCGTTCCACGAGATGGTGTTCCGACCGGCCACACCGGCGTAGTCCGAGAGCACCTGGGCCACCTGACGCCCCGCGGCGTTGTAGACCACCGCATCGACATGGGCGGGGGCCGAGAGCGCGAAGGCAATCTGCGCACCGGCGCCTCGCGCGAGCTGCTCAACCTCCATGCCGCTAATCACCAGTCCCTGGCCTGCAGTCGTCACGACGACGCGGAAGTTCCGGACGCCGCTCTCGCCGGCCCGGAACGTGTAGCCGGCCGACGAGCGCATGAACACGCGCTTCCCCGTGTCCAGATCCTCCAGGTAGGCCTCGAGGTCCCGCGGTAGTTTGCCGATGGTCGGCCAGGCAATCGTCACATCCTGCCCGACCAGATTGGTCCGCACCTGGGCGTCCCACGACACGGTGCCGCTCTTGGCGCTGCGGATGTCCTGCGTGAACAGCCCCGAGTCACGGCCCCAGTTGGTGTGGGGGAAGCTCAGCTGTACGTACGGCCCGATCACCGGAGGTTCCTCGACGTCCGATGGGTCGTAGCCTGTTCTGGCCGAGGGCGCCACACCGATGAAGTTAGCGGAGTCTTCAGCCTCGGCCGTGGTTGCCGTCAGCTGCATCAGCCAGTCCTCGCGGGTCCCGCCCGACCGAGCTTTCAGGGCGCTCCCCGCGCTGCTGCGGACGCCGAGTGCACTCGTGGGAGCCAGTGCCCCAAGGGAGGTTGGTGGTGTCAGGACCATTCGGCAGTCCACCAGGGCCTTGATCCAGTAGCCGACCCAGGGGTCTAGTGTGTTGTCCGGGGTGCCGAAGTAGCCATAGCTCCCCCGGCCGCTGCGCCCGGTGGGATCCCAGTACCAGACCGTACCGCGGACCCATCCGGCAGCGACGGCTTCCTCGTAAGTCAGTTGCTTCTCGCCAAACTGGAAGCTCACGTCGCGCAGGCGAACCGCGTAGGTGAAGGGTGATCCTACCTGGTTGAACCCGCCCCCGGCCGCTTCCAGCGGCACGGCGACGTAGGTGGCCGCATTCAGAGGGCGTGCATTACCGGCCTGCACCTGGATCTGAACCGCCTCGTCCACCAGCAGCCAGTACCCGCGACCCGGCGTGATCTCCCGGGCCTTGGCTCCCTCCGGATACTCATCATACCGCCGGGTGGCGGGGTCATAGGCGAAGATGCGTGGCGTCACTTGCCGGGCCGCGTTGGCCTTGGCAACGTAGTTGAGGCCATAGAGCGAGTCGGAGTCATCGAGTCCATAGGGTACCGAGAACATGCGGTAGCAGGCTCCGGGAACCTCTCCCGCGTAGGGCGGGTCCAGGGGCGCGACGTCGGCAGTGGTTAGTGTCGGCAGCGCGGGTACCTCGATGGTGCGGACGATGCTCTTCGACCCACCCCCCTGGGATGTGACGGTCACTGTGTATGTGAACGTCCCGTAGCGCTCGCCGGTGGGGCGCACGATCCACTGGGCTGACCCCGTTGCGTATGGCCCAAGGTTCGCGATGGACTGGCTTCGGGCGTCGGTGGTGGTGAGACCGTCTGGGAGCGACAGGGCAGCGGCATTGCCGGTCAGGGAGGTTGTCCCCGGACCCGTCGTCACGTCGACGCGAATGGGAAAGCCATTGGGCGAGGGGAGGTCGTACGCCTGCTGATCGGCTGTCAGGTGCAGTGCAAAGGGGGCCATGGTCGCGCCAACCAGCGCGGGCCGACCGGCAACACTCTTGGCCGTGACATCCTCGGTGGCGCTGGAGAGGCCATAGTAGAAGACGTAGCGGCGCTTTCCCCCAGGGGGAATCGTGCGGAGCCGGCCGTTACGGTCCTCCGGCGACCAGTAGATCAGCAAGCACAGATCGTCGCCCGCGAACCGGCTGTCGTCGGCGGTGGCATCCCACTCGGTGCCGAACACCCGGGCCCAGTTGGCCAAGAGCACCCGGTCGGGGGGAACTGAGGCATCCTTGCTCCCACTCGATGGCTCCGGAGGGCTTTCCACGATGCCCCCACACACGGTCTCCGGAGAGTCGACAGAGTCCGGGGCGAAGAACCAGAACCAGCGGCGCAAAGGGTTCGTCTTCGTCCCCCACTCGCGTTCGACGCGGAAGCTCTCTTCCTTGCCGCCGACGGCTTGGCCGTTCTCGGCATGCTGGGCGAAGTAGATGGGGCCCGAGTCGGTGGCGCCGCGGTGGCAATCGATCAGGGGACGGAGTCCGATGAGGGCATACTGTGTGGTGCTCTGGTTGTGAACGATGTACTCGACGCGCACCTTGTCTCGAACGATCTGCAGGGCCTGCGTGATCTCTACGTAGTTCTGCGCGTTGGGTCGCCAGTAGGTCTCGATCAGGTCGTTCTGGATGACCCCGCCGCCCGAGACGAAGGTGCCCTCGTCGTCGCCATCCCCCACGGCGCCATAGATGGCATAGGTGTACTCGGGCTCGGCCTCCGACGGATCCCCGATGGCGATGCGGGTGTACCCGTTGATGCCCTGGATGATGTCACTGCCATCGGCGATCCAGCGGGGCGATGTGAGGTCTTGATTCTCGTCGCCGGTCACCGTGGGTTCGCCGCCCGTGGTGTCCATCACCCACCGAGCCTTCTGGCGAACGTGACCGGGGTAGTTCTCGGTCGACGAGATCTCATCGCCGGCCAGAATATCGCCCACCCGGATCCTCACGAAGTCGTTCTGGATCGTATACGGCTGGATCAGTGGGAAGGAGTCCGCCCACGCGCCCACAACGACCCCTAGTGCCCCAAGCGTTGCCAGCGCGAGCACTCCGCGAAGCCGGAGCCCATCCGTCATGACATACCCCTCCGTACCCATCGCAAGCAGCCACGTCGGCTATCGCGACAATGCCTGAACCGCGTGAGCCCGCTCCATGCGATCGTTCCGGGCCACGATCTCGACCGTGTACATACCCCGGGGGCAGACACTGCCCGTGTCCGTGCGGCCGTCCCACACCAGAGTGCGCGTGCCGCCTTCGAGCGTCTTGTCGACTGCCACACGGCGCACGATGCGTCCTGCCGCGTTCTTGATGACACAGTCGACCTGCGCCGTCTCGCTGAGCCGGAATGACACCGTGGCGCTGCCATCGCGGGCGATGGTCGCGGGCAAAGTGTCCACCCGGAAGCCGGCCCCGGCCACGCGGCGCTCGGCGCGGATCTCGAGCTGCCTCGCACACCCGGTGTCGCCCGTGGCGAACGTATAGGTCGAGGCGTTCCGCATGCTCACAATCTTCCCAGTCTCGGAGTCCACCAGATAGACGCTGTACTCCCGTGGGACCGACCGCATGTCGCCCCACGACAGGGTCACTTGGGCATTGGCCTGTCGGGTCCGGACCTGGACTGGCCAGGTAGCCGTATCGGCAGGCCCCACGACGTCGCGGCTCAGCTGGCACCCACTGTCGGCCCAGTCCGAGTGTACGAAGGAGAGGTGGAGGTCCGAAGAGACCGGCGGCGGCTCCTCCATGTCGAGGCCCTCATCGTATTCAGACGATGCCTTGGCAGCCATGCCGAAGGCATTAGTCGTGTCCTTGGCACTGCCGCAGGACGCGCTCAGCGACACCGTCCACCCGTTCGGGACGGCGGCCGACGCGCGCGTCGATGCGGCCGAGACTCCGGACACCGAAGCCTCCGACGGCTCCAGGAACAGCCGAATGGGAGCCATGGTCCTCAGCCAGTACCCGGTCATCGGGGACAGCACCGCGTCGGGGATGGTGGTCCCCGAGTATTCCCCGGTCTCGGGAAGATACTGGAAGATGGTTCCGCGGACCAGCCGGCGGGTCACGGCTACCTCGAAGGGAATCAGGTCCCCGCTCTCCGTACGAACCAGCGAGGAGTTCAGGGCAATCGCGAACGGGAACGGGTTACCGATCTGATGCCAGCCCGGCGCCAGGAGGGCCCCGGCGTTCGTCCCCGCCGGCGCATCGCGTACCTCGACCTCTTCGTTCAGGTCGAGTCCCCTCAAGTAGAGTTTGTTCACGTTGGTCGGGGAGTTGACCCAGTATCCCTTACCGGGTTCGAAGAAGCGGATGTACTCGTCGTCTTCCCCCGCCACGTCGCTGCGCACGTACTCGCCTGTGGCCGGATTCCAACGCGCGATCACGGCGTCACCCGGACGGCCCACTGGCGCGCCAAGCACCTCTCGGGGACGCGCGTAGTTCTGGTTCGTCGCTCCGCCCTGTCCCAGCGCCAGGGGGAAGGATATCATCCGGGCCCCCCTGGGCAGCGCCCGCGTCGCGATGCGGAAGCGCCACGTCTCCCCTACGGGCGGATAGTAGGTGGCCCGCCCATCCACCTCGACCACGCGAATGCGCAGGGTATGCAGGGTCGCCCCTGAGTCACCTGTGGCCAACGGCGGATCGACCACATAGGTAGCCGACGCGGACGCCTCGCCCACGGCCGGTTCGGCGGCCGTCCAGACCACCGCTTCGCGCCCGGGCCTCGTGATGGGATAGTTGGGGCCCGTGGGATCCCGCTCCTGGTCGATCTCGACCACGATCTGCTTGAGCATCCGCCCCCTGGCGAATGACCGAGCGGCCGAAACGCGAATCGTCGGGGTGATGTTGAAGAGCCGTTCGCCGTTCGAGGGCGTCTCGATACTCACGTCGGGCGGCGCCTCGGTCACGATCTGCACCGGCACGAGCCCCTCGAGCAGGCCCGCCCCCAGCTTCGCGCCGGTCTTGAACCCTGGGTTGGCGCTGTACAGGGTGTCGGCATCTGCGGATTCGAGCAGGATGTCCCGGAGCTCGTTGGCCGTCAGTGTCGGGGCGAGGGCTCTGAGGAGCGTCAGGTAGCCCGCCACGTATGGCGCCGAGAATGAAGTGCCCTGCGTGGTGGTGTAGCCGCTGCCCATCTCCGTCGTGTAGATCGCGGAGCCCGGGGCAGCAATGTCGACACCCGTGCCGTAGTTGGAGAAGTCGGACCGAGTGACGGTGGACGTAACCGACGCGACGCCGATGATCTCGTTGTTCGTCTCGGACCCCACCGGGTAGTATGGTGTGCCGGTCATATCGACATTGTCGTTGCCGGCGGAGGCGACGAAGTTGATCCCCGCCCGATCTGGGTTGTTGCCGAAGCTGTCCGCCCCCAGCGCAGCGGCCGTCGTTATGGCGCTCGTGAAGAGCGCCGACGTCCCGGCCACGCCGAAGCTCATGCTGATCACATCGGCGCCCATGGCGGCCGCATAGTTGATGCCGGCGATGGCGCTGGCCACCGAGGACCCGCTATCGTTGCCCACCCGAACTGGGATGAGCTGGCATCGCCAGACCATCCCGGGAATTCCTATTCCGTTGTTCCCAATGGCCGCCGCGCACCCCGCGCAGGCCGTGCCGTGGCTCGATGTAGCGCCCGCCTGTGGGGACGGGTCATTGTCGTTATCCTGGAAGTCCCAGCCCCTGACGTCGTCGACGAAGCCGTTACCGTCGTCGTCCACGCCGTTGCCGGCGGTCTCTCTGGGATTCGTGAAGTAGTTGCTGGCCAAATCCGGATGCGACAGGTCGAATCCCGAGTCCAGGATGGCCAGAATGGCGGCAGTCCCCCCGATGGTGGGATTGGCGGGGTCGGCGGATCGCTCCGCCAGGGCACCCCAGGCATCGTCCATGTTGCACAGCCGGAAGGCGTAGGTCTGGCTGTAGCCGGGGTCATTGGGGGTGAAGGGCGTTACGGCGTGCCACCTGGCGAACAGGTTCAGTTCGGCGCCCACGACACCGGGCTTCCGGGCGTAGAACGCGATGGCGGCCGCTCGAGTCTGCTGGGCCGTGAGCGTCACCACGTCGATGTTGGTGCCGAAGATCCGGCGGGTGGCGGCCGGTCCAAACTGGGCATGGAGCGCGGCGATCTCGTCGGCCTGCATGCCCGGTGCGAAGCCCACCAGGATCTCGTCGGCGACGCACTCCACGGTGAGTCCCGAGTGGGGGTCCGTGTCCCGCACGACCCGCGTCTCCGCGGCGTCCGCGAGTGCCGAGCACACCATGACAAGGCCCAGCCCCATCGCCAGCAATCCGGCGCGCCCGCCGCTCGCCGTTGCGCTGTTCATAGCCCACTCACCCTTCACAACAACGAACCCGAACCCAGGCCACCTCGGCGTCGTGTCACGTGGCGCCATCCATTCCCTCTCACACAGACGCCCCCGGGCCGCCGGCCGTCTCGGCTTCCTCCACCCACGAACCGGCCGTCCAGCCCGGAGACGCCCCATCGCGTCCAGGCTGAGGCGGCCGGGCTCGTCGTTACCGCTCGATGACGTGTGGCGCGCTGAACACGTATGACTCCGCGACGCCCAGGGCGCCCCGTGGCGATAGCGAGCTCCGCACCCCGACACGCCAGTACAGCCGGGCCCCGCCGCCAAATCCCTGGCCAATGCTGGGCCCATCGAATGGCCGGGTTACGCTCCGGCCATCCGTGCCCGTGACCCGGACCTCGCGGCTGGTCAGCGTACGGCTAGCGGGGAATGCCACGGTGTCGGAGACCTGAATCACGTACACGTCGCCCCCCGCCACCGGCTCCCATTCGAAGGACCACGAAGCGGCGTCCGTTCCCGGCGTCGCGCCGATCAGCCGGGGCGCAGCCATGCAGGTCAGCGGACCCAGGTCGTAAAGGCGGGTGACGCTCAGCGGCCCGGGACCGGCCTGCGCCAGGCCCGAGCAGATCACACGCACCACGTAGTGGTAGGATCCGCCCGGAGTCAGGGCAGAGGGCGTCCACTCATACGTCAGCCCGTCGGCAGACTGTTCCAGCCGAGCTGCCCCCGTGGCGGGCATCTCGGTGGCATTGACCCGTCCGGTCTTGGCGTCGGTCCGGAGCTGCAACGCCCGCGGTCCGGCCA
Organism: Armatimonadota bacterium; assembly: GCA_029547025.1. Classification (GTDB taxonomy): domain Bacteria; phylum Armatimonadota; class Zipacnadia; order UBA1398; family JAKPQA01; genus JAKPQA01. Next base: position 7,218 of record JAKPQA010000311.1, on the reverse strand, counting down.
GGCCCGCCCGGTCGACATACTCGCTGCTATGCCCGCCCATCACCACTGCCTGGAGCGTCGCGGCCGTAGGTGTGAACCCGGGTACGTTCGACCGATGGATCTCATAGCCCACGATGTAGGGCGCGCCGGCCTTGAAATCGGCCGACGGCGCCGCCGGCACAGCCCACTTCACTACGGCCCCGGGGCCCTGGGCGCTCTCACTGCCCACCAGCGCCTCAGTCCAGACTCCGTTCTCCGCGACGGCCGTCGTGGACGAGCGCGCCCGGAGTGACTCGGCCGTGGCCGTCCCGTGCCCCATGGCCCGCGCCGCGACGAGGACGCCCAGGCCGACCAGCGCAACCGTCAGGAGAATCTTGGCCGTCTCGTGCTCGTCGTCGTCATCCTCGTCGTCGCCTGACGCACTCGGCGATGGGTTCTGCTGGTCGGCCACCATCGGCTTCTCCTGCCAGATGGCGCGAACCACGTCCTCGGACATGACGGTCTGGGCGTCTTTCTCCGCCCGGCATTCGGCCGTGGTGGCGTAGACCTTGTTGACACTGATGTGCCCGGCCAGCTCGAGGGACATGGTGCCGGTCCCGCGGTCGTACACTTTGCGCAGGAGTGCGAAGCGCATCCCACTCTTCACGCCGTGCCGGCTTCCGATGTTGATCGTGATGCCGCTGCGGCTGCGCGCCTGAAGCACCGCGCCCTGCGGGATCTCATAGCGGGACATACGGTCCACCACCGCCGCCGCCGCCAGCTCGATGGCCTCGGCCTCGAGCTGTTCGTCGGTGCGGGTATCGCCGGGGATCACGCGGCTGACTTCGATCTGCGTCGCACCGTTCACGTTCTCACCCGTCTGGGCGTCACGCAAGAAGACCTGCAGCGCGATCTTCGCCTGCCGCTTGTCGCCTTCCGTCCGTACCCCCTGGCTGGCCACGTACCCGGTCAGGATGACTTCGGCCGACAGGGCCTGCGCCAGGCGCACCTGGTGCAGCGGCAAGTATGGGGGGGTCAGATTGAGGTTCGCGAGCTCGGTCTGCAAGTCGCGGTCGGGCACGGGCAGATAGTGCCGGTTGGTGTGCAGCTCCTTCGCGACGGCGTCGAGGGCGACCCGGCGCAATGCCTCGTTGGGTGCTTCACCGGTTCGGGCGACCGGGGTGATGTCCAACACCACCACGCGCAGCTGCCTCACGCGCCGCAGCGACTGGGCTTGGGCCGGAGACGCCATGAGCAGGAGCGGCGCCACCAGGGACACACACAACAACCAGGAGACGCCTCTGCTCCACGGATGACGAACAACGGAGATCATGATGTCGGCTTCCTCCCCTTGGGCGCCGGCGTCCGGCTCGCGGCCGTATACCAGCCCCGGGGGGTGTACCTGGCTTGGACCAGGCCGCCCCCCGTCCCGCTTTGACGAGCTCCCTCTTGCAGCTGTGTCGGGGCTTCGGGGCCCCGAACCGATCTACCACCGCACCCGCGTCGTCGCTCGGGTGATGGTCTGGTCTGCGAACACCCCGCGGATCTCAATGCTGTAGAAGCCCGGCGGCACGGCAGTCCCGTTATCGTCCCGGCCATTCCAGGATTCGGTGTGCGTACCCGCCACCCGCGTGTCACCGTTCACGAGATGCCGGATTATTCGGCCGGCCGCATTGAGCACCTTCACATCGACCGTGGCATCGTTCAGCGTTCGGTACGTCACCGAGGCAGTCCCCCGGGCTTTGGAGGCGCCCAGGACCACCAGTGCATTGGCCGCGTCGGCCATGCGCACGGTCAGCCGCAAGTTCCTCAGACCCGTCTCGCCCGGCTCGAACGAGTAGGAGCTGGTGGTGCGCATGTTCACTTGCTTGCCGCTATCCTGGTCGACCAGGACCGCTCCGTAGTACCGGGGCAGGTTGCGGAGGTCGGGCCACGTCAGTGTGACCGCTCCCGCGGATCCCCGCGTCTGCACGACGACGTCCCAGGTCTCGGAGGTGCGGACCTTGCCTCGGATGTCCGAAGCGTAGCGCCCACTCTCGACACCGTAGTCGGTGTGGGGGAAGTAGACGGACAACTCCGCCCCACCCATCCCCTTGGCTGAGGGCGGCTTCGGGACATCCTTCCCGCAGTCGAACCCAGCGGTGGCCGTCCCCGACGCCCCCAACCAGGTCGCGGCGTCCTGAAGCCCATCGGCCTGGGCGCAGAGTCGAAGTTGCCAGTCGAGACCGGCACGGATGCCCGACCGCTCGCGCGCTTCCACCTGGCGGGTCAGCACGGGCTCGCTCGACAGGATCAAACCCACGTCCTGCCGGGCCTGCACCCATCCGCCACGCCACTCGCGCAAAACACTCGTCTCCACGTACCCGTTGTCATAGGCGAACAGGACGGGCGAGATCACGCCTTGGGCGGCGGCTTCCTGCATGCTGATCACTTGGCCGCCGACCCGGACCGTGGACAAGCTGAAGTCGATGTCCCAGTCGTAAGGATTGCCGATCAGGTTCCATCCCCCGCTGGCCGCGCTCAGGGGTACTTCGACCGGAGCCCGGCGCGCCTGGCTGTCCGTCGGCGTTCCGACGGCCAGTACCTCGGCGGCCGTCGTGAAACTCACGAAGTAGCCACGTCCACGCAGAAACCGGCTCACGGCCGGGTCAGCCGTCCCCGGCGAGTAGACGGAGTACGCACCGGCAGCCGGTACCCAGCGAGCCATCTTGAACGTTGCCGCCTCCCGCCCGAACACTGCGGGTGGCGCCTTGTCGAGGTAGTCGTAGGCCGGGCCGATGATGTGCAGTCCGGGGCGAAGCGAAGTCTGGGCCACGGCCTGGAAGTTGATGCCCGAGACGGTCTCGTTGGAGACGACGGTCACCGCGGTGCCGGCCTCCGGGCTGAATGCATAGTCACCCGTCGGATGAACAGCTTTGACCGTGTACCGCGCGGCGGGAAGGCTGAGTTCGTAGTAGCCTTGTGCGTCCGTGGTGGTCTCACCCTTGACCACACTGGCGAACAGCCCCTGCACCGTGATCCCCGCGATACCGTTGGTCCCCGTCGAGTCGGTGACTCGTCCCGTGACCGTGCCATCTGGCACCGCTTCCAGCGCGAAGTTGAGCGTGGCCGTACCGTTTCTCGGTATGGTCGCTTGGCCCGTGCTCTCGAGGTAGCCCGGGGCCCCCGCTATCACCGTGCGCACCCCAGCCGGGATGTCCTGGATGCGGTAGCGGCCATCGGCACCGGTGGTGGCCGAATACGCCGAGCCGTCGGGTCGAACGATGCCCTGGATCTCCACCTCCGCGCCCTGGACGGGATCGGTGGTTGCCTGGTCGGTCACGGTTCCCTGGAGGTTGCCGGGTGCCGGATCCAGCGTGAAGTCCACCCGCACCGTCTGGCCCGACTGGACCGTTATGTCTTCCTGGGTGTCGCTGCTGAAGTTCAGCTCCTCGTCCGGGTTGGCCACCACATCATAGGTGTCCACCGGCACGTTGCGGATCAGGTAGTACCCCTTGGCGTCCGTGATGGCCTCCCCGACCCAGGCTGGATCGCCGGTTCGGCTGGTGGCACGGACCTTGATGTTGGCCACTGGGTCCGGGTCATTCGTCGTGTCGCCATCGAGGTCGATGCTGGAGTAGACGTATCCATCGATGGCTCCGGGCGGCGCCGGTAGAAGGTTGAAGTCCTCGCGCGCCACGAAGGTCTCGTCATAGGGCACCCAGCCCGGTGCCGGTTCCTCCTGCGGATGGAAGCCCTTGCCCCAGGTCGTGACGCCGGCCTGGTGGTCGCCGAGATGCCCACGGATCTGCGCGGTCATCGCATACTGGTCCACGGGGAGTCCACGGAACTGGTAGTAGCCCTTCGCGGTGGTGAACGTGCCGTAGGAGAGCCCGCCGCTGAGCGATCGGGCCACCACCAGTGCATTCGCGATCGGCATGCCGGGTGGGTAATCCGCCGAAGCCGGACCCGCGGTCACCAAGCCGCGGATGCTCGCGGTCCGCATCCAGTTGGATGTGTTACTCAGGATCTTGTGACGGAAGTTGTCGGACCGAATACCGCACCTCTCGGTGTAGTAGAAGCCGCGGTGCACGGCCTCGAGACCGAAGGACAGGTAGACTGTGCGGCCCCCTCGCGGAAACCCTGTGCGGTAGACGCCGGCGGTGCCGCCAGGCGTGTAGGTGTAGACGGGGCTCGCGCCACCTGCAGCCGTGATCACATCCGGCCACGCCTGCTGCATCGCGCCCTCGCGATGCCACGTGGCGTTGCTGCTGGTGTCCGTCCAGCCGAAGTACAGGCTGGTGGGCTGGTCATCACCACACACTCTGTTGTCTCCATGCCAGTTGGCGCGCGGGCCGTAGACGACGGGGTTGTTGGCGAAGCCGCTCCCGGCGGCCGCCAGGGACGCGCCATCGTTGTTCAAGCTGTTGTTGCTGTTCCCGCCCACGTCGTCGCGGACGAACGTGGCCCCAAGAACATTGGTGTAGAACGCCGGGGTCCCGATCGACCCGTTGAGGGTCAACGCCCACCCGATATCCTGGCCGGAGACCAGGATGCGCCCGCCCTGGTTCACGAAGCTGGTGAGATCGGCCTGGGTCTGCGCGTCTGAGATGGTGCCACTCTCTTTGCCCAACAGCAGGTTGCCGGTGTAGGGCGCAAACCAGAAGGCGCACCGATCGGAGACGTAGAGGTTGCTCAGTGGCGGATCCGGGTTGGTTCCCGTACGGTTGGGAGCGGTAGCGAAGCCCTGCGCATCGACCGAGACCGCCCAGATCGGGTACTCCGGGTCCACGGAGCCATAGCCCTCGTCTCCCGGATAGTGGTTGGCAGGAAGGTACTCGGCCATCACACCGGGCAGGATGCGCCCGCGGCTCGCGATGCGCCACTTGTCATACCCCGGTTCCCAGGTGTTCCAGTCGGGGATGCCCATGGTGTTGAGGCCGGTGATGGTGTGCGTCGATCCCTCACCGACCTGGCCGGGCGGGTCGCTTCGGTTCCGGCTGCCGTACCGTCCGGTTCCGGGGAATCCGAAGTACGACTCGACCGGCATACCCACATTCGCGTAGGAGGACTCCTCCACAGGGTTCGAGATCCCGCGGACGGGCGCCAGCCAGTACTTGCAGTGCTGGCCGCACGTGAAGTCATGCACGACCAGGATGTCGTACTGGCGACTCCATGGCCTCAGCGTGAACCCCGTGAGGTTGTCGAAAAGGAAGTCGGCGGCACCATGCCCATCGGCGTCGGCGTCTGCCTCAACGTAGATGCCCAGGTAGTAATCCTGACGCTCCCAAGGCCTCCCCGTGCTCGTCGGTGACCCGGTGTCCACCACGGTGGAGAAGACCGTGAACCCATCATTGTCGGGCTGCGCGGTGGTCGCGTCCATGTCCTGCACGTGGACAACCCGGTACCCGGTGGGCCAGCGGCTCACGCCGTAGTTGTCCGACTGGTTCCCCTCGCCAATTCGCCACAGACTCCAGCCGAAGGAGAAGCCTTGCAGGAAGATGCTGCTTCCGCGGTCGTCCTCATCGCCGCCCTGGTCCGACTCCGTGGGCGCAATGGGGTACTCGATGTGGCTGGTGCTCCCTGGGATGGAGTAATCGGTCACAGGCCCCCAGTCGTTCGAGAAGGTCTTCTCGCTGTTGCACTCCGCGTCGAAGACCACGACCTGCACCCGGGTGACGGGGTTCGCCTCTTCCAGATTGTCGATTCGCCGAACCTCGACACTGACCTCAACCGGAGTGCCCACATCGGCCAGTTCGGCCGTTCCGCGGACCTCGGGGCTGATCTTGGGCACGTCGACCACGAAGGGGACATTGGGCTGCAGCTCCCGTGTGCCGACACCGGTCGAGCCACCGCGCATCCGGTGCCAGCTGGCGAGCACTTCGGGCACGTCACCCGACGCCAGGATGTGCCGACCGGGCCCCCCTTGTGCTCCCACGTTGGGGTAGCACAACACCCCGGCGGCGCACGCCGCGATGCAGGAGAACAGCACTACGAGGCCCATGTTCGATCTGCGCATCATCGATCCACGCCCCTCAACTCCGGTGAGCCACGGGAGAGTCTTGCCCCGCAGCCCGGCGGCAGCCACGCCAAACAGACTCCGCCATCCGGCTCGACCGCCCCGCAGGCTCGGGCGCGGCCACTTCGATGGTCGTCCGGCCGTTCATCACCTGGGTGGAGCGACACGAACCGGCGATCGGGCCCAAGCGCCACCACGGGCGCGCCCGGTCACCTTATGAAGACGGCCTGCTCCAGCCAATCGCCTTGTATATCGTGACGCACTGGGCCCGTAAGGCGTCCAGGTCCTGCGCGCCGTCCATGACCCAGTTGGCTTTCTTCGCAAGATGGCGAACGGCCTCCTGCGCGCGCACGCGACAAGTTGCCTCCTCGAGGTCCATTCCGTCGCGCTGCACGAGGCGACGGACGCGGGTCGCCTCGTCGGCGTCGACATACAGCAGCCCATCAAGCAGGTCGAGCGCGCCCATCTCGCCCATGACGGCCGCCTCCACAACGAGAACCGGGGGAGGCTCGGGCCGCGACCGAGCCTGATGAATGCGGCGTGCTATCGTGTCTTTGAGGGTCGGATGGACGATTCGGTTCAACCGGGAGAGGGCGTCGGGGTCGGCGAAGACCATGCGGCCCAGGGCTCGCCGATCGAGTGAGCCGTCGGATAGCAGAAAAGACGCACCAAACTCGTCGGCGATGGCGGCCACGAGGGCGGACCCGGGGGCCATGAGTTCCCGTGTCAGGTCGTCGGCGGCAAGGGCCTCCGCGCCCAACGAAACGAAGAGCCCCATCACCGTCGTCTTACCGGCAGCGATGGGGCCCGTGATGCCGAGAACGTACACTGCGATGGCTCGCTGTCCCTAGGCGTCCTCCGGCCGCTCGCCGGGCGCCTCTTCCTCCTCGCGTGGGCCGACTGCCTGCTGGAGCAGATGACCGAACTGGTCCCCGATGGTCACATTGCCGGGCTCCTGGCTGGCTGCTGCCTCTGCGACGTAGCGCTCGCTGGCCGCCTGGACCAACGACAGGCTCATCCGCCGTTGACGGGCCTGGAGGCTGATGACCTTGGCCTCGACCGTCTGTCCCGGCTGGATAACATCCTCGGGCCGGTTGATGCGCGTGTCGGACATCTCGCCAATGGGAATGAATGCCTCGACACCCTCTGGAAGTTTCACAAACGCCCCGGAAGCCACACACCGAGACACGGTGACCGTGATGGTCTTCCCCACGTGGTAGTTCCGCGCCACCTGGTCCCACGGGTCAGGAAGAAGCTGCTTG
>JAKPQA010000307.1 GCA_029547025.1 Armatimonadota bacterium | reverse complement strand
TGTCCCCGTGGGTGCGAACGCTGTTGCGGTAGCCGCTGGCGAAGTTGGTGGGCAGGATGGTCTCGGGGCGCGTGGGGAATGGCAGACGGCCGGGCCCGGCGTTCAGGCCAGGCCTCTGGCCCGGGTAGAGGTCGATGTTGCGCTCGGGACGGGGCTGGAAGGTTAGCTCCGGCCAGGTCTCCTCATAGAAGTAGAGGGAGTCGAAGTAGATCACGCGGTCCTCCCGCTGGTTCCCGCCGATGATCTCGATACCCTCAAACGCGAATGGGAACCTTGGGTTTTCGCCGAGGGCATTGATGACCCGATTGTGTACGAGCCACCACTCCTCCCAGCGCACGCGACCGGTCTGGATCCGGTGGAGAGCGCCGTCCGCGTCGATGAGACGCAGGATCAGCTCCACCTGCGGGGTCCCGGGGTCCGGCACCCAGCCCCAGTTGTTGCCGTAGCACCAGAGGTTCGCGGCGGTGAAGTGCCCGGCGATGGGGATCGGCCTCGGTGGCCGCACGACAATGCGGTCACCGTCGCCTCCCTGCCCGCGATAGGTGAGTTTGCCCGAGTAGCGACCCCACACACGTTGCTCGTGAGAGCGCTCGAAGGTCGCTTCGGCGCCGCCGTAGAGCTCGACGGTCCAGCCGGTCAGGTCCTCGAAGGGCTCGAGCGGCGCCCGCTCCTCCGTGCGGCCCGCCCAGACCATCTCGTAAGGGGGTTCGCCGGGTGGGACGTCCTCCCGGACCTCGTTCACAGCCGGTAATGTGCGGGGACCCGCGCCGTCCGCGGCCGCGGGCAGGCCCATGCTCAGGGCGATGATGGTCGGGATCATTGTCGGTTGCCTCCATAGGGAGCGCGCAGCATGGGTGACCTGACGCAGATGCGACGAGGGTGCGTCGCCGGGCACAGGGATTCCTTCGGGTCAGTGACTCGGCGTCCGACGCAGTCCTGGAGCTGACGTGGTAGATGATGTCCTGTTGGGCGGCTGCTCGGCAAAGGAAGGACGGTGCTACTCCGCTCCGGAAGACAGGGGGCGGACTCCTTTGGACAAGGCCGCGGTCGCCGCGGCCGGGGTCGAATTGGTCGGAGGCGATGACTCATGCGTTTTGTGGCGATACTGGTGGTGCTGGCCCTGGTGGTCGGCGTGCTGTGCATGGGCTGCAAGAAGTCCGGCAGCAGCACGGGCGACGAGCAGAAGGGGCCTGAGGACGTCAAGGCCATGATGCAGCAGGGCGGGTGCAAGAACCTGCAGACGCCGGCGGGCAAGGGTGGCGCGCCTGCGGCTGAGGAGCCCACTGAGAAGACCGAGTAGCCCCGCGCGAATCGGGCAGAATGCTTGGAGGCGGGACCCTCGAGGATCCCGCCTCCTCTCTTGTGCCCGGCTGCTCCGAGCCGCGGGCCGCAGAGCCGGCTCGCGGCTAGTCGATGCCGTTACCCCAGTTGCCACACCCGGCAGTCCACATGTGTTGCTCCCAGTTGGTGACACACGCACGGGCGTTGAAGAACTTCACATGCCCGTCACCAAAGCAGACGTTGCTGCCACCATTGTGGCGCGTGTTGCCGTCGACCTGGCGGTCGGCGTTGCACGCGGCGGCGCAGACATTAGACCAGCCGATGCGGTGGCCATTGTTCAGCAGGCCGTAGCAGTCGGCGACCACGGGAACACTCGCGGGCGTGGGCAGGTTCGCCATCTTGTACCGGTTGGTCGGGAACCGATCGCAACCGAGGTCGGCGGCTGATCGCCACGAGTTCCACATGTGCTCGCTGTAGCCATAGCTCAGGCTGAAGGTGCTGGGTGCGTACCCGGCGTTGATCATGTCGTTCACCGCATGGTGCGGAATGGAGCCATTCGCACAGTTGTTGGCCCGGCAGCTCGGGCACGCGAAGAGCTGCCAGTTCTTGCAGTACGGCTGGAGCTGAACAAAGTACTGGATGTTGGTCTGAGGGTTGGCGTTGTTGCACCAGGTGTAGCCGACGGGATAGCAGTCGTCGTAGTCGCCGGCGTACTGCATCAGAGCCAGGCCGATCTGTTTGAGGTTGCTCTGACACGAGGCCTGACGGGCCTTCTCACGAGCCTTGGCGAAGACCGGGAACAGGATGGCTGCTAGGATGGCTATGATCGCGATGACCACAAGCAGCTCGATCAGGGTGAAGCCTGCGCGTTTCGACCGCAACTGGACCGACTCTCCTCTCCTGGATCTCGAGCGCGAAGCGCAAGAGAGCCGGCTCCCTATTTCGCCAAAGCACAGCCAGGTCCTCCAGGGATCCTCCTGGAGCACCCGATCAATCCACGCAGGTCCACGACCGGCCCACGCTCTGGCTACAAGAACGAAGCGGCCAACTTGGGGCTAGCCGCCGCCTCACCTCCGAGGTTCTATACCGGACAAAGGTGCTCTAACATTGATGCTATTCTAGGCTACGGCGCAGATTCCTTCAATACCCTCTTCGCTCGCTCATGATTCTTTGCAGAGCTTCGCGGAGCCCTGGCGCAGGCTGGCTGAGGCGTGAATGGACAGCCTCGGTCTGAGTGCGTCAACGGGCGTCGCCCGCAGGCCTGGGTCAGCACATGGCCGAAAACCGGTGACACTCACTATTTCTAGAATTCAAGAAATAGGTGACTGTCACGAATGGTCCGCATTTAAGCCCAATGCCAGAGGCGTATGTCGCATCACCTCTGTAGCCGGGGCTTTAGCCTCGGCTCACAATGGCCTGTAGAGCCACTTCGCGCGAGGCTGAAGCCTCGCCTACGGTTGGGTGTGCGTGGGTGCCGAGCCCTAAGTGCGTGCCATTCGTGACTGTCACCGGTTCTCGTGGCTCTCGCGTAGCCTCCACCGGCCGTTTCGGTGGCGGACGCAGATGGGGCCACACCCCTGGAGTGCGGCCCCACCGTGCAACGACCCGATTCGGGAACAGGGCTTAGCCGTCGGTGCCGTTACCCCAGTTGCCGCAGCCCGCGGTCCACTGACGCTGGTCCCAGTTGGAGACGCACGCGCGGGCGTTGAAGAACTTCACGTGCCCGTCGCCGAAGCAGACGTTACTGCCGCCGTTGTGGCGCGTGTTGCCGTCGATCTGGCGGTCTGCGTTGCACGCGGCGGCGCAGACATTGGACCAGCCAATGCGGGCGCCGTTGTTGAGCAGGCCATAGCAGTCGGCGATGACCGGCGTGGCGGCCGGCTGGGGAACGTTGGCCATCTTGTAGCGATTGGTCGGGAACCGGCTGCAGCCCGTGTCGGTGCGCCAGCTGTTCCACATGTGCTCGCTGTAGCCGTAGCTCAGGCTGAACGTGGATGGCGCATAGCCGCTGTCGATCATAGCGTTGACCGCATGGTGCGGGATGGAGCTGTTGTAGCAGTTGTTGGCCCGGCAGCTCGGGCACGCGAAGAGCTGCCAGTTCTTGCAGTAGGGCTGGAGCTGGACGAAAAACTGGATGTTGGTCTGAGGGTTGGCGTTGTTGCACCAGGTGTAGCCGACGGGGTAGCAGTCGTCGTAATCGCCGGCGTACTGCATCAGAGCGAGGCCGATCTGTTTGAGATTGCTCTGGCAGGAAGCCTGACGGGCCTTCTCACGTGCCTTCGCGAAGACCGGGAACAAGATGGCTGCTAGGATGGCAATGATCGCGATGACCACAAGCAGCTCGATCAGGGTGAAGCCTCTACGCCTCGACCGCAATACAACCCACTCTCCCTTCGATCTCCGGGTGGATCGCGGCTGGGGGTGTGCGGCCTGTGGCGCATAAGCGCAGCCGGGTCCCCCAGCGCACCCACTGGAGTACCTCGGCTAATTCCCGGCATCCCTACCGGATTCCTTCGCCTTTTTTCCAAAGCGAAGCCATTCCCGACAGCCGAGCCGCTGCCGGGACTCCCGCTCCGCTCAGATCCCCGCACCTCTGCGGGTCGGTCCGTCCCCCCACATCGAATCTCAGCACCAGGGGTGGACGCCGGTTCGAGCCGCCACCCCCGGTGCTGTGCGCCTCAGCCGCTTCTAGTCGCGCCCGTTACCCCACCACTTGCATCCTGCCTGCCACTGGCCCGTGTCCCAGTTCGTCACGCAGGCACGGGCATTGAAGAACTTGACGTGCCCATCACCAAAGCACACATTGGACCCACCGTTGTGACGCGTGTTGCCATCGACTTGCCGGTCCGCGTTGCACGCGGCGGCGCAGACATTGGCCCAGCCGATGCGGGCGCCGTTGTTGAGGAGCCCGTAGCAGTCGGCGATGATCGGCGCAGTCGCGGGTGTGGGGATGTTCGCCATCTTGTGCCGATTCGTCGGGAAACCACCGCAGTTGATGCCGTAGTCGCCGTTGGGACGCCAAGCGTTCCACATGGCCTCGCTGTACCCGTAGCTGAGACTGAAGGTACTCGGCGCGTAGCCGGCACTGATCATGGCATTGACGGCATGGTGCGGAATGGAGCCATTCGAGCAGTTGTTGGCCCGGCAGCTGGGGCACGCGAACACTTGCCAGTTCTTGCAGTAGGGCTGAAGCTGGACGAAGTACTGCAGGTTCTGCGCTGCATTGGCGTAGTTGCACCAGGTGCGACCGACTGGGTAGCAGTCGTCATAATCACCCGCATACTGCATCAGAGCCAAGCCGATCTGCTTGAGGTTGCTCTGACAGGAGGCCTGGCGCGCCTTCTCTCGCGCCTTCGCAAAGACCGGGAACAGGATGGCTGCTAGGATGGCAATGATCGCAATAACCACAAGCAGCTCGATCAGGGTGAAGCCTCTACACCTCGACCGCAATGCAACCCACTCTCCTCTCGACACTCGGGGGTGCGGCGCGCACCAAGCACTCCCGTTTCGGCCCACGGGCTGGGCACAGCCCGCCCCGTGATCGACTGCCCATTCGCCGGATCGAGGGCTATTCCTCTGTGACCAGCTATGGTTACTATGATTTTTTGGGGACACAGCCCCACCCCGGGCAATACCCCCTCGGGGCTCTATTCCACCCGGTTCGAGAGGATACCTCTGTAGACTGCTATGGATTCTTATAGAGCCATGACGAAGTGAACCTGCCGGGCGACTTCCTCAAACCCCACCGATGGGTAGAGGTGGCAGCCGACCGCATTCTGCGCGAGGGTCTCGATCTTGGCATGGGTCATGCCCTGGTCGCGGAAGTACGCGATGGCGTGCGCCAGGAGCTTCCGCCCGATGCCCTTGCCCTGGTGCCCTGGCGCGACTGCCATGTTGGGGATCCAACCGAGCTTGGTCGTGGGGTCCACCCGGGTGGTGATAAAGCCGATGATGGCCCCCTCGTCCTCCATCACGAAGACGCCCGCCGGATTGGCGGCCACGTCGGCATCGATATGTCTGGCCTTGCGCCACTGCCAGTCAGTGCCGTTGAGCAGCCCGAAGCGTTCCTCGATGTTGCGGTCGATCGACGCGCCTCCGAAGGTGGCGATGGTCAGGTCGCGAAGCACAGGCAGGTCACCCTTACGGTACGTGCGGATCTGCATCGGTACACTGCCTCCCTACTCGCCCATGGCCTTGATGACGACGCGCTTTCGGCGGCGGCCGTCGAACTCGGCGTAATAGACCTGCTGCCAGGGCCCGAGGTCGAGCCTGCCCCCCGTGATGGGAACGATCACCTCGTGGTGGATCAGCAGGCTCTTGAGGTGGGCGTCGCCATTGGTCTCGCCCGTGCGGTGGTGCCGGTAGCCCTCGCGGTATGGGGCCAGACCCTCGAGCCACGCGTCAATGTCCTCGATGAGTCCGCTCTCCGCGTCGTTGACGTAGACCCCCGCCGTGATGTGCATGGCCGAGACCAGAACCATGCCCTCCTGGATGCCGCTCTTCCGCACCACCTCCTCGACCTGGGGCGTGATGTTCAGGTACTCGCGTTGCCTGCGGGTCTCGAACCACAGGTACTCGGTAGCTGACTTCACGGGTCACTCCTCCCGTCAGTGCTGAGTTTGGCCGTCGAGCAGCAGGCTCACGGGCGCGAACGGCCGGATCTGGACCGAGAACTGGCCCCCCCGCGCGCGTATGGGCTCCCCTTGCGGCCGCCCACGCAGATCGACCGGCTGGACGACACGCGTCCGGCTCCCCTCGGGTAGGCGGACCCGGCATGGGCCTCCGCGCCCCGCCAGCTCCCACAGGCGGAGCAGGGTGCCCTCACCATCGGGGTTGGGGCCGAAGGCGGCAACCCGGACGCCTGGCAGCGATAGCTCGAGGCCACGCCTCTCGGGCGGCAGCGGGCCTGGCGGGCCCTCTGCCGACGCCGCCGCCAGGGAGAGCAACGCCTCAAGTGCAGGGGTCACCAGCGAATCGGGGTCGTGGCCATCGACGGCCCAGAGCGTGATGCCGGACCGCCACGTTCCCTCGTTCCACAGGCGGAAGTTGGTGCTCCACTGGTTGTTGAACAGGTTCACGAAGACGTACGGCCTGGCTGGAGTGTACTCGCGGTCGTACCGATAGCACCCGGGCTCGCCCAGTGCCACCAGTGGATGGTCGATGGGACACAGTCCCACACCCCTGCCCGACGGATCTGTCACGGTCAGGCCCGTTTGGAGCCAGAACAGGTGGTGGTTCGATCCAGGCACCAGATCACGCGCCGGGTCGACGATGGACCCGACGCGCCCGAGGCGGAACTGGGGCCGGTCGACGTTGAGCGGGAGGCACATCCATCCCGCCTCGGGCCAAGAGTCGGCCGGCTTGCCTTCCAGCGTGAGGAGCAGCTCAACCGATGGGCGGTGCAGGGGCAAGGACACGCGCAGCCTCACCACGTACGGCAGGCCATGGCCGGACTCCGACCGGAGCGTCGCCTCGACCGAGCCGATGTGCTGTGCGAACTCCAGGGTGCAGTCGGTGGGCGACAGCGCCTCGTAGGGTGCCGCCTCATCCACGGGCATCGCCGGCTTGCCGAACTCGTCGGTCCAGCTGAAGCCGCCGCGGGTGTAGGCTTCGCGGAACCCCTCGGTCTGACTTCGGCAGAACCGCTCGTGCAGAAGCTGCCCGAGCCCGAAGGGTGCCGCCTGGTCCGCCAACTCGCGGCCGGTGCGCTTGTCGATGAGCGAGGCCACGGCGCCACGGCGCCGGTCGAGCGTGGCCCGGAAGTAAGGACTCTCGATGACCCCGGTCTCAGCATCGGTGCGCGACAGGGTCTCGGGCTCCGCGGGCACCGGGTCGGGCACATAGGTGACGTAGCCCATGGCGGGAACTCGCGGGGCCTCGAAGAACAGGCCCCCTCCGCGGTACTCGACCGGGGTGCGCGGCCCCCCGGGCGTGCGGACGCTGCTGGGTACCGGCCAGGGCCACGGAACACCCACCGACCCGCCTCGGTCCCACGGTAGCGGGTTGTGCACCACAATGCGTCGCCCCGCGACTCCGGCGGCACCGGCCAGCGTCTCCAGACCGCCGAGGAAGGCGGGCCAGGCCTGGCGGACGGCGGCCTGGGCATAGCCCGAGTGCTCCTTCCACGACTCCTCCAGCCGCGCGAAGTCGCCGGCGGCGCGCCGGCGCGTGAAGTCCTCACCATAGGGGAGCCTGTCGATCCACCACAGCGCACCGCCCCAGGTGTGCTCGCCGTACAGCAGGCTCTGCTCGTATGCCGACCAGACCCTGGCCTTGATGTCGCGCCGCGTCGCTCCCCAGGTCCGGAGTTGGGTGTGCAGGGCCTCCGCAACTGCCAGGCAGCGGCGTGCGTTCCGCACCGAGGCCACGCCGTCAGGGTCGGACATGGGGCCGTAGATCCAGGTGTCGGGCATGTCGCCCCGAACAATCGGGATCTCGCCGCCAAGCTCGCGCATGGCGTCGGCGAAGTCCGACAGACGCCCGATGGTCACCTCGGCGCCGGGGAAAAGCTGGGGTGCTTCTTCGACCCACTGTCTCACTTCGAAAGCGGGAGGCGGCCCTTGGTTGTCGCCGGTGTGGATGATGGCCAGCCAGGCGGCGTGCGGCCACCCCTCCGGCGGCATCAGGCCGTCGGAATACTGCGTCGAGTACTGGGTCAGTACCCGCGAGCCGTCGGGGCCCTCCCACCAGAACAGCGGGGGCACTTCGGGAGACTGGGACGCCGGGTTGCACCCTATGTGCAGGAACTCGACCCCCGCATGGGCCAGCAGCGTGGGCACCACCCACGTGTGGCAGGGGACGTCGGTCATCTTGGCATCGCGCGGGAGCGGCAGCCCCATGGCGCGGCACAAGTCCGAGCTGTGCGTGAGCCCGCGACAGAGGTCCTCCAGGTCCAACGACTCGGTATGAAGCGTGAATGGCAGGGCATGGACGGCGAAGGTTCCCGCGCGCAGGGCGGTCTCGATCCGGGCACGCCGCGGCGCGCCGCCCGGCGGCTGATGGGCGAGGATGTACTCCATGGGCCAGCCGGGCACCGTCCAGACGAAGCGCTGTCCTCCAGGGAGGTCACCAAGCTCGTCGCTGACCTTGAGTGCGTCGTCGATCATCGTCGTGCGGTAGCGCTCGAGCACCTCTCGCGCGAGATCGGTGTAGCCGATATCGAAGTGGGTCTTGAAGGCGAGAACGACGCGCTTCACGTCGGGGAACGGTGTCCACCGATCGGCCGGCTGCGAGCGGGCGAGGCTCTCTGTCGAGTGGACGTCGAACTCGGCGTACATGGTGTGGGTGTACGAGGGGGCGTAAGCCAGCGGTGACCGTGTGGGCCGGATATCCCAGAGCAGCCAGCGGAAGGTGCCGAGATCGCCGTTGGGCGCGGCGATCTGCACGCCATGGACGCGCCCGCCCCAGCCCTCGCCGGCGGCGTTGGGGCGGCTATCGACGTCGGCAACCTTCGTCCAGGCAGCGGAGTGAGCGGGATCGTTCGCGTCCGGCTCCTCGGGCGCGGCGCTCCCGTAGAGGCTGTACACCTGCGGCCCACGCGCGCCCTGGTCGGGCTCGTAGCGGTGGAACGAGTAGGAGTTGACCTGATGGATCGCCTGAGGCGAGCCCAGGTCCATGAGCAGCTTCCCGCCATCGACGTTGGCGCTCGTGAGCGACACCCCGGCCTCCTGGATTCCGCCCACGCAGGGCACGGTGCCGTCGTTCAGGCCATCGACGCCTCGGCCCGCCGGCTCGAGAGCGCCGGCGACCACCCGTATGGTGGCATGCTGAGCCAGATCGGACCTCGATGGGCCGGCGATGTCCGGGAACACCCATCGGCCGTCACGGATCTCCCCGTACTCAGCGGTGACCTCGCCTCGGGCACTCGAGACGAGGAAGAGCGGAAGCAGTGCAAGCATCGCGAGCCTGCACAGGCGCTCCGCGGGTGGATCGCATGGTCGCGCCATGGGCCGGATTCCCTCCGTCCTTCCACTGGTAGACGGCCCCGCATTGCGACGCGGACGCGTCCGATCCCTTCCATGCCGGAGGAGGGCGAGAGCTCAGAGCGGGTGTGGGTGAAGCGCGTCAGGGGGTGGGGAGTCACGAGGAGGCCCATATGGCCGTGCTGGCCTCGAGGGCGTCGGGCCGCGCAGTGATCAGGTCCCGCACGGGATCGCAGCATCGCCATGGTCCGCGAGCCGCGGGCGGTCCACCACGCTGCGAGCACCGTTCGCGCGGCGGTCAACGGCCGGGTCCCTCGCTCCGCCGGGGCGGCCGCGCCTCAGAGAGCCTGTGAAGCACCACCCACTGGGCGATGGGCCGGAGCTTAACCCAACGCCTGCTCCATGACCCCTGCGCTTCAGTCCCACACGTCGGCGATCTGGAACCAGTCCTGGTGGAGCATGGTGGGATTGCTCATGAGCTGCTGCTTGCTGATCCACTTGGCGTGGCTGTCGACGAACACGTTGTTGCAGCCGCCCATGTGCCGGTCGGTGAGCATGTCGAAGATCTCCTGGTTGGTGGTCGATCCGGGCTCAAGGTACGGCGCGCCGGCGGGGTAGCCATCCACGGTGGGCAGCTCAATGGTCTCGGTGAAGAGGATCTGCTCCGACGGCCGCTTGGTGTTGGTGATCTTGAGGTGCATGGGGACCCGGGCCTGGGTGTGCTGGACCAGGACCCACTCCGCGTTGTAGGCGTACTGGCCCCAGATGATGGTGTCCTGGATCTCGACGGAGTCAGGGCAGAAGAACAGCTGGTAGTTCTGGACATAGGGCTGGAGCATGTCGGGCCAACGCCACCAGGACTCGCCGACCCCTGTCAGGTACAGGCCGCTCGGGAACTTGAGGTCCCAGTCGTGGGCGTACATGGTCGCCGCGGTACCGATCTGCTTGATGTTGGAGAGGCAACTGACCGAGACGGCCTTCTCGCGTGCCTTCGAGTACACGGGCATCACGATGGAAGCCAGGATGGCAATGATCGCGATCACAACGAGAAGCTCGATAAGAGTGAAGCCCCGGGCCGAACCGGGGCGCGGACCCGTCCACCCGGTGCGCGTGGCCATAAAGGGACCTCCTTGGGCGTCGGCCCGTGGGAAGACCGAAAAGAGACCTAATGCTCAGCATACCCCTGCAGACGTTTTCTCACGCGGTGTCGTTCAGAAGGACCCAGACATGGAACCCGCAAAGAAAGGAGCTGCGGGGCGTGGGAACGCGGTTGACGGCGGGCGGTTTCCAACGTAAAATCCTGGTATCACGCCCAACACGTGAATGTCAAGCGTCGCTCCGCAATCGTGAGAGGCGCGGATCGGGTCAGGGGTGGCGACGGGGTTGGCGGGCTCGGGCCATGGTGGCCCGAGCGGTGGGGTGGGAGTCTGGGGAGGGCCGGCTTCAGTGCTGGGTTGGGATGTGCGCCCGGAAGGTCCCAAGGACGAGACGCCTCGGGGCGTATCCGGTACCGAGCGGCAGCGCCTACGTGAGCGGCTCGACGACTCGCTCTCGCTGGCGCGGGCCATGGCGGGGCCCGCGGACCCGCGGGGGCTCGCCGACGCTTGCCGCGATGTGATCGAGCTCGCCGACGCCCTCGGCGACCCGGCTGCCAAGGCCAACGCGTTCCAGATGCTTGGCCAGGCATATCTGCAGCTCGGCGAGCTCGATGGAGCCCGGGAGGCCTATGAGCAGGCCGCCGGCTTGTGGCAGGGCATCGGTGCCGTAGACCGCGAGCTTCAGACGCGTCAGGCCTTGGCCGGCGTGCTCCTCGATCTCGGCGACCCTCACGCGGCGCTGAACCAGGCCAGCCAACTGGCTGACGCGCCCGACTGGGTACACCGGTGCCTGGGTCTGCTGACGCAGAGCCATGTGCGCCAGCGCCTGGGGCAGTTTGGTCTGGCCCTCGCGGGTCTGGAGGAGGCCCAGCGCACCGTATCGCGGGCCGAAGCGACCTTCCGCGCCCATGTGCATCAGCTCGAGGCATCCCTGCACCTCTCGCGGGGCGACACGAAGGCCGCGCTGGCGTCAGCGCAAGCGATGGCCGACGCCGGCGCCAGCGCCGCGTCGGCGCCCCTGCGGCTGGATGCGCTGATTCTGATGGGGACGGCGCACACGCGCCGGGGTGAGATGGCGGAGGGCTGGCAGCCTCTCGACCAGGCACTCCAGGTGGCGGAGCTGGCCGGAGATGCGGAGCGCACCGCCCGGGTCAATGTGGCGCTCTCGGAGTGGTTCGCCCTGGCCGGTCTCTGCGAGCCGGCGCTGACCCATGCCTACGCCGCCCAGCGAGGTGCCCGCGCTTGCGCCAGCCATTCGGCTGAGCTGGAGGCGGAACTCGCGCTGGCCGAGGCCTTCCTCGCCGCTGAAGACCTGGACAACGCAGAGGGCCCCATCGCTCGGGCGAGCGAGCTGGCGGAGGGATCCAAGGACTTCGAGGGCCACGTCCGCGCCGAGCTGCTGAAGGGCCGTCTGGCGGCCGCCGCGGGCGACCATCGGGCCGCCATCGCGCTGCTCAGCCAGGTAATGACCGAAGCCGACGAGGCCGAGGCCCAAAGCCTGACCGCCGAGGCGAAGCTCCACCTGGCCTCGGTACAGCTCGCGCAGACCGATCGCCGGAACGCCTCCAAGACCGCCCACGACGCCATCGAGATCGCAGGTCGCCTCCAGGCTCGGCATACCCTTTGGCAGGGCTACCATGTGCTGGCACGTATCGCCCAGTCCAAGGGCCAGCACCACGACGCCAGCGAGAACTACCGCCAGGCTATCGCGGTGATCGAGGGCATCTGGTGGCCGCTGTCATCCATCGGCTTGGCGGAACCACGCGATGTGAAGCCCGCAGTGCTGAACGTCTACTTCGACGCCCTCCGCCTCGCCGCTGACCATGGCGAAGACGAGGCCGTGAACCGGATCCTGTCGCTCTCGCCATGGCCCTTCCTGCGCCAGCGCTGGGAGGAGCGGATCGGTTCGAGCTAGCGGGCCGCCGCCCGGCCGCCCGGCGCAGGAGGGTCCGCCGGTTCCAGCGAAGCCTGAATGCGTTCCACGCACGGCCACACTGCGGACGAGGCGGCGATGTCACCATGCCCCACGACGACTGGGCGAGCGGCCTGGCCTTTGGGCTCTCGCGGACGCCCTTCCTGATCGACGGCAAGACGCGCTCCATCTGTGCGGAGAACCCCAACGGCGCCAAGGGAGGCGGAGCCCGCGAGGTGCCCGAACGCGGCGTGGGAGCCGCGGGCGATCTGGGCGCCGGATGGAAGGTTCGCCCATGCATCGACCTGCCGGCGGGCTCGACGACGACCCTCGCGGCCATCGATGGTCCGGGCGTGATCCAGCACATCTGGATCACGGCCACCCCCAAGTCCTACCGCGAGTGCGTCTTGCGGATGTACTGGGATGGCGAGGACACGCCGAGCGTCGAGGTGCCGCTGGGGGACTTCTTCTGCAACGGTCACGCTCGGCGAACGAACATCGTGTCCCTCCCCATCAATGTGAACCCAAGCGGCGGCTTCAACTCCTACTGGCCCATGCCGTTTCGGAAGTCGGCCAAGATCACCATCGAGAACCAGCGATGGGAGCCCATCGGAGGGTTCTTCTACCAGGTGAACTACTGCCTGACCGAGATTCCGGAATGTGCCGCGTACTTCCATGCCCAATGGCGACGTTCGGTCACGCCGCGGGAGGCCCCCGACCACGTGATCCTGGACGGCGTTCGCGGCAAGGGGCAGTACGTGGGCACGTATCTCGCGTGGACACAGCTTGCCGACGGGTGGTGGGGCGAGGGCGAGGTGAAGTTCTTCATCGATGGCGATCGTGAGTTCCCGACGATCTGCGGCACGGGCACCGAGGATTACGTCGGAGGCGCGTGGTGCTTCGATGGGCAGACGTACACGGCGCCCTTCCTCGGGTATCCGATGTACGAGCGGGAGCCGGGCGCCGTCCCGAAACACGGCCTGTACCGCTGGCACATCATGGACCCAATCCGGTTCGATGAGGATCTCAGGGTCACCATCCAGGCCCTCGGCTGGTGGCCCAACGGGAAGTATCAGCCACTGGCCGACGATATCGCGTCGGTGGCCTACTGGTACCAGATGCCACCACACGCGCCGTTCCCGGCGCTGCCCAGCGTCCAGGAGCGGTTCAGCCGATAGCAGGCCGAAGCGCGGACAGGTGGAGGGACTCACATGGACCTCTACTTCCTGCGGCACGGCGACGCGGAGCCCGCCGAAGCGGGTATGACGGACGCCGAACGCGCGCTCACACGCAAGGGCCAGAAAACCACTCGAGCCGAGGCCGAAGGGATGGCTCGCCTGGGCGTCCGGCCCGAGGTGATCCTCACCAGTCCGCTGGTCCGCGCGCGGCAGACCGCGGACATCGTGGCCGAGGTGCTCGGCACGGGTCCGCCGATCGAAACCGAACTCCTGGCCTGCGGGTGCCGGCTCGGAGAGCTCCAGCAGGCCTTGGCGCCGCACATGGGGCGGTCCTCGGTGATGGTGGTCGGCCACGAGCCCGACTTCGGCCTGCTGGTGGGACAGCTCTCCGGCGGAAGCCGCATCGCGATGAAGAAGGGCGGACTCGCCCGGCTGTCGCTGCAGCGGATCGAGCCCTGCGCGGCCGAGCTTCGATGGCTGGTGACGCCGGAGCATCTGGCAACGTAAGCGCCAAGCAAGAACGGAGTCAGGACCCATCTCGGGAGGGGTGCCCTGTTGTCACGGACATGCGCCGCCGCCCTGCTCGGTTGCCTGGCCACCATGGGCCCCGCGCGCGCCCAGTGTGTGGCAGAGGCGGTCGCCTACCGGGGATGGGACGCCATCCACCTCGGGAATGGCATCGTCGACCTGTGGGTGGTGCCCGACATCGGTGGCCGGATCATCCAGGTGCAGTGTGACGGGCATGAGTACTTCTACGTGAACCCGGACCTGGCGGGACGTGTCGTGCCCCAGGTCGACGCAGCGGGCGAGAAGCTGCCGTGGCCCAACTACGGCGGCGACAAGCTCTGGCCGGCCCCGCAGGGGCCGGCGGACGGCCGGCACTGGCCCGGCCCGGGCGATCCGGTGCTCGACGGCGGGCGGTTCGAGTCCCAGATCCTGCGCCCCGGGGGGGACACGGCCGCGGTACGACTCGTCAGCCCACCCGATACCGCCTACACGGGTGTCCGGTTCTCTCGCGAGATCACTCTTCACGCGGGGGAGTCCCGGGTGCACATTGTATCCGGCATGCGGAACGTCATCGACCGGCCCGTGCGGTGGTCCATCTGGGAAGTCGCGCAGATCGATGCCGCGGGCGCGGCCGGGCCCGGCTACAACGACGCGCTGAGCGCCTACGTCCCTGCCTCGCCGGTCAGCCGCCACCCGCGAGGCTTCTATGTGATGTACGGCCTGTGGCGGAACCCCGCCTGGCAGCGACCCACTCCGCGGAGTCCGATCCGGGTCGATTTCAGCTACCAGATCGGCAAGATCGGCGTGGATTCGGACGCGGGCTGGCTGAGCGTCATCGACGGGCGAGCGGGACGGACATTCACCCAAGTCTTCCCGCACGAACCTGGTACCGCATACCCGGACCAGGGCTCCTCGGTGGAGTTCTGGATCAATGGCGCCGGGAGTTTCAACTTTTTGGGCAGTCATGTGTCCGTACCCGCGGACCCGCGGATGACGCCTCCCTACCTCGAAGCCGAGGTGCTCAGCCCACTGGTGACACTGGCTCCGGGGGAAGAGGCCGAGGCCGCGATGACCTGGGGTCTGGGGTCTGCTCAAGGCGAGCCAATCTCGGCCACTTCCGAAGCTTTGGTGTGCGGGCCGGCCGAGGCGAATGCCGATGCAGGGGCGGTCCGGGTACGCATGGCGCTCACACCATTCATCGGGGGTCGGCTGCATGCTGTGTTGGTCGACGGCCAAGGTCAGGTCGTGGCGGAACGCGAGCTGGCCGTTGCGGTTCCCGGCGCCCGGCGGTGCGTCGACGTGCGAATGGCGGACCGATCGGGCGCCGCTGCTGGCGCCCGCGTGGTCATCGTGGACCGTGCGGGGAAGTCGTGGACGCTAGCGGCAATGCCCGTGAACCGGTGACGGCCGGCGGCGCCAAGTTGCCTATCATCTGAGGTGTGCCCACCGTGAACCTGACTGAAGTGCCGGTAACGACCGGTGACCCGAGGCGGTGCCGATGACGAACGCACAAACAGTTCCGGAGTCCTCGCCCGCCGAATCCCCGGGTCTCGGCACACGCGCGGCCGAGACGCTGGCCGAGGGGCTTGTGCTCATCCTCGCGGCCATGGCCGTGGTCGACCGTGTGCCACTTCCCGATGGCTACGCCCTGCCCATGCTGATCCTCGCGGGTCTTCTGGTCGTGCTTCTGGTTGCCAGACGCTCGGCCGGGCTGCTGAGGCCCGACGTGGGGATGGTGACCGCTCTGGGCCTGGCGGTCCTGCTGACCTGTGCCAAGGGCTCCCGGCGGATCGGTGAGGTCGAGCTGTTCCCGATCGAAGGCTTCGGCGGCGTTCCCGTCCCGTGGGCTGAGCCGGTGGGGCTGGCGTTCGTCTTCGTCGTGGTCGCGCGCAGCCTGCTCCGGCGCGGTCAGGACCTGCGCCAGAGCCCCTACGCGCCCTCGGTCTTGGTCGCGGCCGTCTGTCTGGTGGCCGTCGAGCTCGTGTTGGCAACCTCCGTCCGGCGCGCGGAGGCCACACTGCCCATGGATGTGCCACTGGCGTTCGCCCTGCACACCCTCGAGTTCGCCGCGCTGCTATGGCTCTGCTCCACACTGACGCGCCTCGGAATGGCCCGCCGGCTGGCGCTCATTGCGGTGCTTGGCCTGGTGGCTAAGGTGGTGTGGGCCAGCCATGGCGCGTGAGATGACATCTTCACCTCGAGAGACCCGCACGGACGACCCCATCCTCACGGGTCTGGTGCTGTTGCTGGTCGTTCTCATGCCGACTCAGCGGTCCATCAAGGCCAACGTGACGCCGGCGGACCTGGTCCTGGGCCTCGCCTTCGTCTGGCTCGTAGGGTCCGCCGTGTGGCGCTTCCTGCTCCGACGCCCCAATCGCCCGAGTCTTCTATGGCCGCCGGTGCCCTTCTGGATCTACCTCTTCGTGGCCGGGTTGTCATGCCTGCGGCTCCCGTCGGACCTGGAGCACATCCTTCAGGACGCCGGAAGCCAGTACCAGGCCCCCCTCAGGATACTGGTGGCCAAGGAGATCCTGCAGACGGTCGAGCTGTTCTTCATCGCGCCCCTGGTCCTGGTGAACGGCCTGCGCACTCGACGCATGACTGCAGTGGCAGCCTGCCTGCTGGTGGGCGTCACATGCCTCGTGGTGCTGTGGGGCGGCGCCCAGGCCGGCAGCCATGGCAGCGCCGAGGCGGTGAGGGCCACTTTCGGCAGCCGCTTGGCCTATGGCGGGTTCCTGGCCGTGGCACTCCCCTTGGTCTGGGCGCTTGCGCTTGGCCTCTCGGCCCCCGGCGGCGCCATGCGCATGACGCTGATCAGTGTGGGCCTGTGCGCCATGGTATTCGTGGGCCTGTACTCGATGCCGGCCTTCGGGCCGTTCTGGGCCGCCGCTTTGGGCCTGGTGGTGGTCTCCTCAGCCCTGCCGGGCAGCGCCGGAGCGCGTTGGGGCCGCACGGCGGCTGCCCTGGTGCTCATCGTGGTCCCATGGGCCCTCGCGCCCCACCGGTCGGAGTTCCGCACGCCCAGTGTGGCGCTCCAGGTGACTAACGAGGACGGCGAGAAAGCCATTGCCGATCGGTATGCCGAGTGGCAGGCCGCCCACGCGATGACCATGGCGAACGAGGTCGGCGGGACGGTGACCCAGGAACCCGGCTACCCCCTCTACGCCGGCGGCAACGCGGTGGTGGGACTCGGGCCCGGCCGCTATCAGGACAAGATATCGACCTATGGCGAGTTCCTCCCCGTCAACAAGATCGAGGCGGACTCACAGAACCAGTACCTGGTCATCGCCCCAACGCTCGGCCTGACCGGGGTGTTTGCTTTCGCGATTCTTCTGGGAGAGGGTGTTCGCTCGGGCGTGCGCGGCCGCGAAGACGAAACGAACCCGCCCCTTGCCCGAGTGGTCTCGGCGGGCCTGGTGGGCTCACTGGCCAGCCTCGCCGTGGCCTGTCTGTACTTGACGGCCCTGGTACGCGGACTCGGACTGGTCGTCATGCTCGTCCTGGTGATGGCCATGACGCTGGGACCTCGCCCGGCCGAGCCACCGACTCCTCCCGGGCCCGACGGCGAATGACCAGCTGAGCCACCTGGACACCCGTTCAACGGAACCTTCTGGCGCATTCAGTGTCTAGAGGTACGTGCGCATGGCCGGGTGGCAGGCCAGCGCAAGCTGAAGGGGATGATCTCGGTGCGTAGGTTCGGCCGAACGTGCCAGGGGCGGCCATGGCTGCGCCTGGCGGTGCTCATCGGTGTGGCGGCCCTGGTCCTCGCTCCGCTGGTCGCGACCGGCGCGGGCAGCTCGGTGTGCTTTGAGGCAGAGAAGGGCACACTCAGCGGGCAGATGAAGGCGGGCTTCACCGTCAGTGGCGGCGGCGTGACGGCGAAGATGCAGAAGGATATCAAGGAACAGGCCTCCGGCAGGAACTACATCGGTGTGCCCGAGGATGGCAATGCGGAGAAGACACCCATCGCGGGCTCGTGCACCATCCAGTTCACGGCCCCGGCCAAGGCGAAGTACACGGTCTATCTGCGCGCATGGTGGCTCGACTCGTGTGCGAACTCGTTCAAGCTCAAGTTTGATGCCCTCCCGGAGCTCGAGATCGGGCAGGACACCACCTACAAGAGCTGGCACTGGGTGAAGCTCAACCGGCCCATCGAGCTCGATGGCGGAGCGCACACCCTGGTGATCAAGAACACCGAGGACGGCGCGCTGGCAGACCAGTTCTACCTCACGGCCGGCGGACCCGTGCCCCAGGGCAAGATGGCGCCGACCAAGTAGCGCAGAGATCACCGCAACCCGCAGGGATCCAACACGTCCTTGCGGTAGGGCATCAGACGGAGTAGGAACTCGGAAGCCCCGGCCGGGGTCCAAAGGACCACGGTTGGGGCTTCGCGGCCGTGCTGGTGACCCGCACGTGAACCTCGGGTCGGGGTG
Organism: Armatimonadota bacterium; assembly: GCA_029547025.1. Lineage (GTDB taxonomy): Bacteria > Armatimonadota > Zipacnadia > UBA1398 > JAKPQA01 > JAKPQA01. Next base: position 27,498 of record JAKPQA010000307.1, on the reverse strand, counting down.
GGCGTCTCAATCCCTGCCGTCCTGCCGTTCGACGACCCGTGCCGTGATGGATCACCCGCGGCAATACGTAGGCCCGTTCGGGCCGACTCCGCCGTTCCGAGGAGGCACTTCGGATGTCGCGACTGAGTGCGCGCTCCCCGCTGAGGCGCTGGCGCGCCTTCCGCCCACTACCGATGGCCGTGGTAGCGCTCGCATGGGCCGGAGCGGCCTGGGGTCAGCCCGGCGTGGCCGAACTGGGCGATCCCGGCGCCACGAGCTTCGATGTCGTGATCGCCGTGCCCAACCCCGCCGCTCTGGAGGGTCGCGTCGTACTCGCCGGTGGAGTGAATGCTTTGGAGGTCGCCTTCGCGGGTGGCAGGGCGACGATCGGCGAGACCAAGGGCGGGCCGCCCAGGGATCTCGCCTCCGGAGCGCTTCCCGCCACCGAGGCGCCCGCCTCCGTCGTCGTCCACCGCGATGACGCACTGATCCGGGTGGTGGCGGGCCCGGCAACGGTGTGCGAGGCCTACTCGCGAGCGGTCAGCCAGTGCGTCGTCCAATACGACCTCCCCGGGCTTCCCGAAGGTGCCGCCATGGTACAGCCGCTGGGCGACATCACCTTCTCAGAGGACTTCACCTGGGAGAACCGCAGCCAGGCGGCGGAGGCCTGGGAGAGGACCCTCGGCTCGTGGACCACGGCCAAGGCGGGCGACTGGACGAACCCGGAGGCGATTCGGCGGCAGCAGGCGCAGACGAGCACCAACCTGTTCGCCTATGTCGGCCACGGCGAACCCATGGCCCTGAGCGTCACCGGCTACCCACACTGGACCAACTACGAGGTGCAGACGGGTGCCAAGAGCCTCACCGGGGCCACCGTGGGACTCGTCGCTTACTACACCGGGCCGAACGACTACCTGGTATTCCGAGCGACGTCGCAGACGTCGGGCCAGGATGACGCCGGCCGGTATCAGCTGGTCCTGGTCCGTGACGGGCAACCATCGATCCTGGCCGAGGCTCCTGGCGGCCTCGTGACCAACCAGTGGTACAAGCTCCGCCTTCGGCTGCACGATGGCGCGGTCCGGGCCGACGTGGACGGCGTGAACGTGCTGGCCGTCGATGGCCTAACGGCCCTGAGCCGGGGCAAGATTGGTCTGTGTGCGGACGGGCCCGGGGGCGCCAAGTTCGACGACGTGTCCGTGAGAAGCTACCGGGTCTTCGTGGATGACTATGCCAGCGGAGTGACAGCCCAATGGGATGCGCCGGCCGACGGCTGGCAAGTGGCCAAGGTTGGCGACAGCCGGGGCCACGTGCTTGTGCGGAAGAGCGCCGAAACGGGCACGGCACTTGCCGGCGACGAGACGTGGTCGGACTACTCGGTGCGTGCCGATGTGGACACCAAGTCTGGCGCCGGGGCTCTCTTGCTCAATTACGAGGGCTCCGACGCGCATGACGCCGTGCGCTGGCAGACGGGAGGCGCAGCGGAACTCATCGCTCGCCGGAACGGTCAGGATCGTGTGTTGGCCTCCGGCCAGCTCGTGGCCGGCCCCGATGGGTGGACAACACTCGATGTGTCCATTGACGGCAACTTCCTGCGGGTGCGCTCGGGTGGCACCATCGTACTCGAGGGGATCGACGATGCGGCCACGGGCGGCCGATTCGGCCTTCAGGCGGGGGCGGGGACTCGGTTCGATAAGTTCGCCGCCTACTATCGCGAGCCCAACGAGGCCGAGGAGATCACCCGGCAGTTCACCCGGGAGGACACCATGCGAGAGTGGGCCCAGGTGGCCGGCGCCTGGCTCACCCCGCGCGATGCCGCCGCGGACTTCGGCATCTGGTGGAACAAAGGCGACTTCTACGGCGACGTCTCTCTGACCGGCGAGATCTCCGCGGCCAGGGAAGGGGATCACTGGGCCGGGCTCATCCTATGCTCCGACGGCTCGTCGGCCGATGCGGGATACCAGCTGACCATTCGGGGTGCGGGCGACCGGGGGCTCAACCTTCAGCTCAATCGCGGCGGGGCCATCGCCACGGACGCGGTGACAGTCGAGGGTCAGGCATTCCCGGCCCATGTCTCCTTTGCCAAGCGCGGGAGTATCGTCTCGGCGGCCGTGGGCGACCGGACGGTGCTCGAGTTCCGCGATCCGCAACCGCTGTCGGGGTCGCGCGTGGGCGTAAAGCAAGGGGGCCTGCCGGTCTCGATGAACTCGATGGTCGCCATCTCAAGCGACCAGAGGGACTACACGTTCTCGTCGTCGCCCACAGACTGGTTCGTGCGCGCGGGCACGTGGGACATCACCAGCCGCTGGACCTGCCAACCCGAGTGGACCTGGTTCTCGGGCGTGAGCCGTGACGGTCCGGCCGCCATCTGGTGTAAGCGTGGCTTCACGGGCGACACCACGGTCGAGCTCTACGCCTCGCTGAAGATGCTCGGCGATGCGGGCGAGCGCGGCCACGGGTACGAGCATCCCCACGATATCAACATCCAGATGTGCGGCGACGGGGCCAGCCTGGGCTCGGGCTACTCCTTTGTCATTGGCGGCTACATGGACTCGAAGACCCAGATTCTCAAGAACGGCCGCGTCCTTGCTGAGACTGGAGACCCGAACTGCCTGCTGCCCAAGCTCAACGACGGCATGCCGGACGACATGAATCAGTTCCATCGGCACTGGTGGCAGATTCGGGCGCAAAAGCAGGGCACGAAGCTGCGGCTGTTCCTCGAGAACCGCCTGGCACTCGAGGTCGAGGATCCCGAAGTGCTGACGGGTGGGCATGTCGGCCTGTGGACCTGGGAGGGCGGCATCATGGTCGCCCGGGCCAAGATCTATGGGGCGGAGTCGGGGAAGACGCTCGCGCCTCAGGTGACCGAGACAGCCAGACTGGGCGCTCGCGACGCCTCGGAGCGGCCCGGGAATCTGACGCTCACCTCGGAGACCCACCCGGCAATCATCTCGGACTTCGAGCGCGGACTGGGCGATGCGGCGCGCATCGATGACAATCTGGCTGCCAGTATCTGTCTCGACACGGCCAACCCGGCATCGGGCAAGGGATGCCTGCGTGTGACGAACGAGGGGGCGGGAGGGAGCTTTGCCTTCCGTGCCTTCGGCACTGACTTCCGCATTGGCGAAACGAATGTCTTGGCCTTCGACTACCGCGTGACCCCCGAGGTCAAGGTGAACCTACTGCTCAAGGGCTCCGCCAGCGACTACGTCGTCGCGTTCACCGGCGGACGCCAGGTAACGCCAGGCCACGTGTTGCTCGGCGCCATCGGTGGCGTCGTCCCCGACGGCCAGTGGCACCACGCCGTGTTCGACCTCGGTGCCGCGCTGGCCGGGGTCGGTGGCGACGCCAAGAACGCACGAATCAGCGAGGTGCAGTTCGGCAACTTCACCCACGATCGTGGTCTGTCACTGGGTCTGACGGGAAATCCGGCCGGCGCAACGTACTGGGTGGACAACTTGAGCGTCTACAGCGGCGGCGGCCCGACGGCCACCTTCCAGGTCGCCGACAGACGCCGGCAGGCGACCGGGTTCAGCTACGTGGTCGACCAGAGTCCCCTGACCGACCCCCCCAAGGAGACGCGGATCACCGGTGCCAAGGGCGAGTTCACCGCCGAGGGCCTTCAGCCAGGCACCTGGTATGCCCACGTCGCCGCATGTGGCGCGGATGGCACGTGGCAACCCGCGCTGCACCACCCATTCCGCGTGGACGGGGAAGCCCCCGTGGTTTCCATGCCCGCGGGGATCGACCAGCCGAGGGCCGCGGGCCTGATCACCATCCCGGTCGCCGACGAGGGGTCAGGCATCCGCCCCGAATCGATCCGTGTCGCGGTCAGCGGCCAGGAGTTCACGGCCGCCGACCCCGCCGTCCGCATCGGCCCGGACAGCGCCTCCGTGCAGGTCGACCTCGCCTCAGCCCTCAAGTCCATCGCCAATGGCCAAGTCGTCGAGGTGGCTCTGACACATGTGGAGGACCGCATCGGCCACTCGGCAGCGCAGCCGCGGCCGGCCGAGGTGAAGCTGACATTCTCCGCCGACAAGGACCCGCCGGACACCCCAAGGATTATCTCGGGCGGCAGCTGTCTGACGACGGACACCTTCGAGAGTGCTTCGCCACGCGACATGGGGCAGTGGCAGGCGATCCGCGGGAGCGGGGCCGAGATCGCGCTCGATGACACCACCGCGGCGTCGGGGCGCCGCAGCCTGCGCGTGTACTGCACCGACTCGCGCGGCGCCTTCCAGACCTACATCCGACGCGAGCCATTCGACGCGGGCAAGTACCGCGTCATCAGCTTCGACTACCGCATCGATCCATGGATGCGCATCGATCTGATCATCCAGACAGGCGACGGGGTCTATCGCCTACTCAAGATGACCGACAATGACGGCGAGTACCCATCGCTGGGCCGCGCCATCGACCCCAAGACCGCCGATGGCCAATGGCACCACGCTGAGATCAACCTACACGCCATGCTGGCCAAGCGGATCCGCAAGCCCTCGGGCTTTATCATCCGATCGGTACGGATTGGGGGCACCGGCTGGCCGGGTAACCCGCGCGGGTCCAGCCTCCACATCGACAACTTCTCCGTGTTCGGGGTCACCAGCGCCCGGCAGGGGTTGTCCATGGTCTGGCAGGCCGAGGACGCGTCCGGCATCGCCGGAGCCAGCTACGTCGTCGATGACCATCCGGACACCGTCCCTCCCGAGACGGTGGTGACGCAGGAGACGAGCGCCGTGTGCCCGGGCGTCCCCGACGGCACCGCGTACTTCCACCTGCGGCTGGTGGACGGGGCCGGGAACTGGGGGAAGCCCATCCACCACGCGTGCATCATCGACAACGACGGACTGACCATCGGGGAGCCCACACCAGCGCCCGGGGCGGTGGCATGCACGTCCGAGATCCGCATCCCGCTGACCGATCAGGGCACCTCGGGCGTCGATCCGGCCTCGCTGAAGCTCGTAGTGGCCGGACAGGAGTTCACCGTCGAGAACGGCGCACTCGAGTATCTCCCGACTCCCGGCGAGCTGATCTGGCGCGGGCAGAACGCCACACCGCAGCCCGTGGCGCTCCCGGACAAGTCGACGGTCACGGTGAAGCTGGCGGATGCGCGCGACTTCGCCGGGAACGGGCCCGACCAGCCCCTCGAATACCAGTGGACCATGGACTTCTCACTCGACACGGAGGCGCCGCCAGCCCCGAGGGTGTCGTCGGTCACCCATCCCACCGCCTTCTTCGAACCCTTCGAGGGCACACCGGAGCAGGGCGCCCTGGGCGAGTGTCGCGGCAGCGCCGGGACGCAGATCGCGATCGACACCACCACCAAGGCCAGCGGCGACAGCAGCCTCAAGATCACCTTTGCCGAGGGCAAAGTGTTCCGGGCCGAGATGCGCCATACGCCCTTTGACGTCGAGAGGAACCCGAAGGTCGGCTTCGACTACTGCGTGCCACCCGGAGTCCAAGTCGATCTGTTGTTCCTGCTTGAGGGTGGCCAGCAGGTGCTGGTGAACTTCACCGATAACGAGCGGCTCGCCCGGTCACGCGTCCCGGGCGTCATCGCCGACGGCAAGTGGCATAGCGTCCGGAACTTCGACCTGAAGGCCGCCGCCCGGCAGGTGGCGGGCAACGCCGAGGGGCTCGTCTGCACCTGTGTGGCATTCATCGACGCCGGCCAACCCGAGACGCCGCTGGGATCGTCGTTCTGGATCGACAACTTCGTCGTATACCGGGAGGGGAGCACGGCGCCGAGGCTGAGCTGGAAGGCGTCGGATCCCACGGGCATCCAGGGCTTCAGCTACGTGTTCGACGACAACCCCGGAACCATTCCTGATGACACACTCGAGGGCACCGATACATCGCTGCGCCTCGATCCGCCGAAGGCGGGAGTGCACTTCTTCCACATCCGCGCCCTCGACGGATCGGGTCGCTGGAGCCCCACGGCGCACTACACCGTGGTGCAGCGGTAGGTCTGGGGCCAGGCGCCGCGAGGTGGCGCTACTCAGCCCACCCGCAATCGGATTGCTGCCACCGAGCACTTGGCCAGAATGACGCGCACCTCGTTGCCGCTGCGCTCGACGTGCGCCTCGGTGGGTGCGACTGCCTCGGGCGCATCGGCCGTGTTGTGCGCGTCGGCCGTGGCGCCCGCCAGCTGAATAGCGTTCGCCTCACCTATGGTGCCTCCCGGGAGCGCGATGCGGCACTCGACATCATCCGTGAGGTGCCGGTTCGCCAGGGTGACGCACATCGCCCCGTCGTCGGCGCGGGCCGAGGCCGACGCGTGGACCGCCGGCATAGAGGGGCGGGCACCGTCGGCTGCGGCGTACTCGACAGTGGGGCCGTCGACATCGGCCACGAACGCGTTGGCCCCCATGTGCGGCCGGAACATGCGGAACACGTGGTAAGTGGGTGTTGGCCAGCAGGCCGCGCCATCGGTCTGCACCACGCACTGGAGCACGTTCACCGTCTGTGCGATGTTGGCCATGGTCACCACATCGGCGCGCTGGTTGAGGATGTTCAGCACGGTGGCGGCCGAAACCGCATCCCGCATGGTGTTGGCCTGCTCAAGCCCCGAGTCGGCCCGGGCCTCGGGGTGCCAGACGCCCCACTCGTCGAGGATGATGCCGACCCGGCTGCCCGGCCGGAGCAGCCGCAGGGCCGCGGCGGTCTGGTCGATATCCGACTCAACCTGGTGCGCCCGGGCGATGAGCTGGTAGTGATCGGCCTCGCTGAAGCCCGTAGAGGGCCCCGACCCGTAGTAGCGATGGATGGACAGATGGTCGATGCTGGCACCCTCGGCGGCCTCGAGGAAGCGGAGGTTCCAGTCCGCGGTCGTATGGCCACAGGCGATGAGCTGGACATCCTGGCCCACGGCGCGGAGAAAGCAGGCGTAGCGCCGGTACTCCTTGGCATAGTCCACCGGGTCGAACTGGCCGCCGCAGCCCCAGTTCTCGTTGCCGACACCGAAGTAGCGGACCCGGAAGGGCTGCGAATGACCGTGGGCCCGGCGCCGGTTCGCCAGCGTGGTGTTGCCCTCGGCGTTGCAGTATTCGATCCAATCACGTGCCTCACGAGGGGAGCCTGAACCGACGTTGAGGCAGATGTAGGGCTCCGCACCGACCTGTCGGCAGACATCGATGAACTCATGGGTGCCGAAGTGATTGCTCTCCTCGGCGGGCCACCAGAGGTTGAGACGCCGCGGGCGTTGGTCGCGCGGCCCAACGCCGTCTTCCCAGTGATAGTCGTCGGCGAAGCACCCTCCCGGCCAGCGGATCACAGGGGCGCCAAGCTCGCGGAGCAGGCACACGGTGTCCTGGCGGATCCCACGAAGGTGGGGGATCGCCGAGTCCTCGCCCACCCACAGGCCCTCATAGATGCAGCGGCCCAGGTGCTCAGCGAAGTGGCCGTAGAGATTCGGGTGGATACGCCCGATCCGAGCGTCGGTTCGCAGCGTGACCGTGGCAGAGCCGGTTGTCATGTGGCGGCACCTCGGCAAGGGAATGGCCGGGTGTTCCTCAGGTGCCCGGGCCGCTCCTGCGAAAGGGGGTGCCACGCGATAGCGGGGCTCCCTGGCTCCCAGGAAGCCCCGCTCGAATCTGCGCCCACGTCAGGGCAAACGATGCTCTACCGGCGGCCACCCCTCGCGCCGCCACCACCGCCACCGCTGCCGCCGTTGCCGCCGTTGCTGCCGTTGCTGCCGCCGGATCGCCCGCTGGGCGCCGAGGGTTGCGGCCGGCTCGGCGGCGCGCTGGGACGCGCCTGCTCCTTGGGTCGCGACTCGGGCCGCGGCTGCACCTGCTGCTTGGGCTGCGAATCCCGGCTGCTCGGCGGCGGGCTCGGGGCCACCCGGCGCGCCCGCTCGGCCTGTTCAGCCTCGCGCTGCCGATCCCTCAGCCGCTGCCGCTCCGAGCTCTGGGATGATCCAGAGGACGGCTGCCTGGCCGGACCCGGATCGTTACCCCTCACCTGGCGTCCGCCCGGGACGACCACCGAGCTCGTGCCGCGGTCGTTGAGTTTCTCGGAGTAACGACGTGTATCCCTCTGGGTCGGGGGCACAGCCGGCGGCCTGCCGTCACGACCGTCATCGGGGCGCCCGTAGTAGCCGCCCGGGCGGTGCCCGCCGGGCCAGTCGAAACCGGGCCTCGGTCGGTACGGCGGATGGTAGACCCCATGTCCGTATGGACCCGCCCACTCCAACAGTGGAGGGCGGTAGTGCCAGCGATCATCCGGCCACCGCACGAAGCGTCCTGGCCGGCCATACGGGAAGTAGCGGTCGTAGTCCCACGCGTAGTCAAACGGGTCCACAAAGACCACGCCATAGTAGTGGTACTCGCGGCGTGACCAGTGGTCGCGGTCCAGCCGTCGCCCATGGTAGATGCGCCGATCTCCAGGGATGATGGGCTGGAAGCTCGCATCGTGGTAGTGCAAGCTGCGTTTGATGTACAGATCCTCGAGGTCCACCCCAAGGTCATCGGCGAGGCGGCTCCAGGGCACCTCCTGGTTCGTCTTGGCGTAGAGCAACTCATCGGCCGACTTGCCCGAACGCCGCTCCAGCTCGAGCGCCAACGCGATGTCGGAGTAGCCGAGCCCATCGTTGCTCCACTGCTCCACGGCGCGGATGTCCACACCGAAGGCCGCCGCGAGCATGTCCAGCATGACCACTCGCTCGACCTCGGGGTCTTCACGCCACCACTCGTCCTTGTCGCCGCGGCTATACCACTTGTCGGGCTGGCCCAGCACCTCGGGCTTGATCTTCTCCCTCTGCGCGATCTGCTTCCACGCGTAGCGCTTGTCAGCCCGCATCTCGGCCACATGGTCGGCGTCTTCCCGGCCTTCGTGAGCCAGGAACAGAACCATCATGACCTCTTCGGGATAGAGGTCGAACTCATTGTGCAGATCGAGCACGTCAATCAGAGGCATGGAGTTGGCCTGAGCGATGATATCGAAGAGGAGGATCTCGCCTAGCTCCGCGTCATCATTCACCGGCAGGTACACCCGCCCGGTGACCCGCTCCTGCGCCCATGAGGGCGAGGACACCCACCCAACCCCGAGGAGGAGTAGCCCCAGCACCATCAATCGCGTCCGCATACGTCCGACCTCCTCTCGCCAAGCCACGAGCATCAATGAAGAACCATGGGCAGACGACCCCGAATCCATTATCCGTCTTTCTCCATGACGAAGCACGCCGCCTGCGGGTTCCGCCCGGACGGCTCAGCAGGCCCGCAGCGACTTGGGTGGGAACACCCAGGCGACCAAGCACGAGCTGTCGAACGGCGCTCCAGGAGGATCAGCGCAACCTTGCAGGATCCAGACTCGAACGTGGCGCCGCGAACCGATCGCGAGTTGGCGAAGACCCCGCCCAGGGGAATCACTCTCCGCTCGCTGCTCATCGGGTTCGCGCTGATGCCCCTGAACATGTACTGGATGGTCCAGATCGAGGAGGTCCGCTGGGCCGGCTATCCCACCACGGTCTCCCTGTTCTACAACGTCGTGTTCTGGCTGCTCCTCCTGCTCGGCCTGAACTGGCCGGTGCGGCGCCTGGTGCCCCGGTGGGCCCTCACCCACTCCGAGCTGCTGACCATCTACGTGCTCCTGTCGCTCTCCAGTGCTGCCGGAAGCCTCGACATGGTCCAAGTGCTCATCCCGGTCATCGCCTTCCCGTACTACTATGCGACGCCCGAGAACGGCTGGGCCGATCTGTTCCACCAGTACATCCCCAGCTGGATGGTGGTGGATAAGGGAACGGCGCAAGCCATGTGGGAAGGGGGCCACAAGGCCTACGACCCCTCGCTGTGGGGTCCATGGTTCGAGCCGCTCGCCTGGTGGACCGGATTCCTCGTGGCTCTGTTCGCCGTGTTCCTGGGCATGAACCTGGTGTTCCGGCACCGATGGGTCGCCTCGGAGCGTCTGAGCTTCCCCATCATCCAGCTCCCGCTCGAGATGACCGACCCCGGAACCCCCATCTTCCACAGCCGACCCATGTGGCTCGCCTTTGGGGCCGCCGCCTTCGTCGAGCTGATGAACGGCCTCCACTCGCTGAAGCCGGCCATTCCCGCCATCCCCACCGTGGTGCTCGCCATCCCGCAGTTCAACCTGGGGCGCCAGCTCGTCGACGCTCCATGGAATGCCATCGGGTTCGCACCCGTATCCTTCTATCCGTTCGTGATCGGCATGGGCCTGCTGCTGCCGACGGAGCTGTCGTTCTCGTGCTGGTTCTTCTTCTGGTTCTACAAGGCCGAGCGAGTCTTCAGCGCGTGGCGTGGCGTGACGCTACCCGGGGCGCCATTCATCCTCGAGCAGAGCTTCGGGGGCTATGTGGGCCTGGCGCTGTTCGCCATGTGGATCGGCCGAAGGTACCTGGGACGAACGGTGGCAGCCGCCATCCGAGGCGAGGCCGCGCCCGGCGACGAGACCGGCGGTTGGGGCTACCGGCTGGCCTACGGCCTCATCGCCGCGGGCGGCGTGTTTCTGGTGGCCTTCTCCCAGCGCGCGGGGATGTCCGCCGGCTATGCGGTGGCCTTCTTCGTGCTCTACTTCCTGGTCTCGCTTGCAGTGACCCGGATCCGCGCCGAGATGGGCCTACCCGTCCACGACCTGCACTTCGCCGGTCCCCATCAAACACTCGATCGGATCCTCGGCAGCCGCCTTCTCGGCCCGGGGAACGAGACGGTCGGGTCCATCTACTACTGGTTCAACCGGGCCTACCGCTCACATCCCATGCCCCACGCGGCGGAGGCCTTCAAACTCTACGAAGCCATCGGGCGCCGAGCGACCGGGTTGTGGCCGGCGATGGTGGCATCGATCCTCGTGGGCTCGGTGCTCTCGTGCGCGACCCAGCTGCACTTCTACTATGACCTGGGCGCCGCCGCAGGCTTGCGGGGCGGGCAAGTGCCCCTCTGGATCGGCGGCGAGACGTGGCGCGAGCTCGCGGCGCGCATGATGAGCCCGACGCCCCCGAACTGGCACTCGGGTGCGGCAACGGCGCTCGGCGCTGCCTTCACCTTCTGCGGCATGCTGCTCTCGACGCGGGTACTGTGGTGGCCGATCCACCCCGCGGGCTACGCCGTGTCGGCCTCATGGGCCATGGAGCGCCTGTGGTGCCCGCTGTTCATCGCGTGGTCCATCAAGTCCTTAGTCATCCGCTACGGCGGAAACCGGGCATTCCTACGCGCCGTACCCTACGCCTTCGGCCTGATCCTGGGCGACTTCGCCATGGGGAGCTTCTGGAACATCTACGGCATCATCAAGGACGTGAAGGTCTACAGCTTCTGGGACTGAGGGGGGCGTCCAGTCCGGAGGCACCGGCACATCTCCTCAGGCTCCCAAGTACCGAAGACAGCGTCCTCAGGCTCCCAGAGGCGAGCGGAAAGGGCGTAAGCCGCGCGCCGCGCCGCGTCCTGTTCCCGATCGGTCATCGTAGTCCCCTATCCCGGCCGCCAGCTACCCTTCAGCCGGGCAACGGCCTGCTGCCATTCGGGCGTATCGGCGCCGTAGTAGAGCAACGCGCACGTCCGGCCACTCAGGCGGACTGGCAGGCCGTCGGCTCCTGCCTGCCCGACGCTCTCCGTATCGGCGAGGAAGTCGTAGACGCGGTAGGTCCCGCCGGCCACGGCCAGGCGCAGCAGCACGTCCACCGTGCCGTCGCGGTAGGGCATGCGCTGTTCGATGTCATCCCGGTACTCGAAACGGAATCGGTCACACGCATCGCGGCTCCAGATCACGGCAGCATGGCCCCCGGCGACCTCGAAGGTATGGCAGTAGACGCGGTCGGCATCGCTCGCCCGCCTGGCGCAGACCGCCTGTTCGAGCAGCCGGCCGACGATGGCCCCATCGAGCTGCCGCGTCTCAGGCTGGCCGGCCGCGTAGTTGAGGTAGTAGACGACGCTTCCGTTAGGCCGGGCGGCCCGGGTGACGAGCGCGGCGTCGCCGATGCGGGCAACGGCCTCGCCTTGGGCAGTCTGGTACAGGCCGCCAGGTAGTGACGGCGCCTGCCCGGGCGCCAATGCAGCCGCCAGACCAGGACTCACCTGGCTCACAACGCCCTCGGCTGCCCCGCCGACCGTGATCTCGCCAAGTCCGAGCAGCCCGCCCAACCCCGGGTCGCCTACCGCCGCGCTCGGCGCGTACCCGAGCCCACTGGCGATCCGCGTCGGCACGGCGCCATGCGTGATAACCATCCGGCCGGGCTTCGCGTCCAGCCACCGAGGCAGGGCCTCAAGGTGCCGGTGGGAGGACTCCCACGGCGTGTACACGAGCACGTCGTAGGCCTCCCAGTCGGCCGGGTCCATGGTGAGGTCGGAATAGTCGCAGTCGATGCCCAGGTCGTTGAGCGCGCCCCGCGTCAGGAGATACGACGGGCTGAACCCGATCGCGTGCACCACGCAGCGCTGCCCGATGGCCAGGGCCCGCCGCGCGGGGAGCGCCGCTCCATCGGCCTTGGCCTGGTTGAATGCATGGGCCGTGGCGAGCCATTGCTGGAGTCGGTCGTGATGCCTCCCCTCCTGCGAGGCGGCCCAGCCGGCCTCATCCATCCACTCGTTCTGCATGTCGTCGAACCCACCGCTGGCCGTGCAGTCGTACGAGAGGCAGTAGGCGACCTCGGGGTCGAGGTAGGGCTGGCCATGGCCGCCCACGCCTACCTCGTAGATGACGCCCAAGCGCTTGCCCGAGCGTGTGGCCTCCTGACGGAGATAGGGCAGGTAGTGCCGCCAGAACTCGGTCTCGCCCGGATTGCCGAAGCGCTCGAGGTACTCCGCCCCGGTATCCCGGAGGCGGCTCCAGAACACGTAGTCGCCGCCATTCGACACGTCCTCGGGGTTCAGCGTCGCCAGGAACTCGCCGCCCCAGGAGCGGGCCTCGGCCCCCATTGCTTGCGCGAACTTCAGCCACTCGTAGTGCGTGAGCGCGGTGAACACGAAGGAGTGGCGACGGCGAGCGTCCTCCGGCAGGCCCTCGGCTGCCTTCGGCTCGAACAAGTCCCAGGTGGCGATCCCGAGGTCGCCAGGACCGATCCGGTCCACTCCATAGGCGGCGAGGTAGTCGGAGAAGTGCACCGTCTCGCCGGAAGCCAGCCGCAGGCCCTCATCTTGCCCTAGCAGGTCGGTGCGGAAGGCTTCGCGGTCCCACTCGCCATAGCCCCAGGGACCGCCCTGCCAGGGCCATACGTAGTCGATCTGCTCGTAGTCGAGGATGCCCATGCCTCGCATGGCTGCCATCATCCGCCGGACGGCCTCACGGGCAGCCGGATGGCAGTAGCTCACGCTGTGCATGCCGTCGCCATAGCCCGGCGTCGTGTTGCGCGAGCGGCCCTGGGGATCGACGCCCCACGCTCGGGCGCGGGTGATGAGGCCCGCCATACCAGCGATGCCGCCGTTCTGCACGCGCACATCGACGCCATCGGCTCGGACGCGCGCGATGGCTTCGGCCCACTCGGGTCGCCACTGCGCTCCGGCGGCCGCCACGCCCAGGCTCGGCACGAGCTTGCGGACCTCTGCCACGAGCTCCTGGCCCTCGGGCTTCGCGAGGAACGAGAGCGACATACCCATGTAGCACCGAGGCACCTCGGCCAACCGCGTCACCGGGCCGACGGCCGTCGGCGGCGGGCAGTCGCTGTCTGCCATCAGCGAGAGCGCATCGCGGAGCCCCGCCGGCGTGTGGATGGCGAGGTTGGCGACCCAGACCACCAGGGCCCCGTCCTTGCCGTAGGGCTCAAGCGTAAGGCCTCCGACAGTCGCGGGCTCCCGCACGCCGTTGCCGAACTGCCACAGCCGGAGGGCATCGCCCTGAAGGTCGATGTGCGCCCAGCCCTGGCCGACGCGGTCGGCGAGCGGGAAGGCCTCGACCCAGCGATCGGCATCGGCCTCGGTCAGGTAGACGTTCAGGCCGCTGCCGGGCGTGGCGCTCTCGACGAGCAGGTCGAACGAATACCCGGTGGCAGCGTCGGCGCGGAAGCCGAGGGTTACGTTCCCCCACTCGGGCCGCCCCCCAGCCTGACGCCAAGCGATCTTGGCCGCCCACGGCGCCTCGACCCCGGCTGGCGGGCCGGCGACGTCGAGCTCATCGACGAACAGCCGGCTCGCCAGATTGAGGAACAGGCTGCGCGCCGCCTCGAGGGGCTCGTCGGCCCGCAGCGGCAGCACCAGCAGCCCCAGAAGGGCCACACCAACAGCGGTACGGGCCGTCCTCACGGCTTCTCCAGCAGCAGCAGCGCCCCTTGGCCGGCCGCCAGCCAGCAGTGCTCCCCACCGAAGGGCTGTTTGCTCCCGTTGTAAGGGCTCACCAGCATGACCCTGCCCGGCTGCTTGAACTCGAGGCCGAAAGCCGTCGACCGGTGCAGGTCCTTGTTCACGATCAGCACCGCCGGTTGCCCATCGGGATCCGTGAACTCCCCCACCACCAGGTTGGCGCCGTCCACCCTGGCCAAATGAACACTGCGGGTGTCATCGAGGCATCCCTCGGGGACCTCGCCGTGGTGGAACACGTTCACGCTGGTCAGCGTGAGGTAGGTCGGCGCCAGCGCATGGATCTGCAGGTTCACATTCCGGAGCATGTCCCACGTGGGCGTCTTGTTCCCAAACTGGTCGATGGGTGCCAGGCGGTAGTTGCCCACATCGGGCGTCAAGTAGGTGAAGTAGGAGATCCCGCGGCCACCATAGGCGAGCGTGGTGTACATCTGGAACCGCAGCCCCGCCGGCGTGGGCTCGGCATAGCGGAAGTGCGCGTTCGCCAAGACGATGTTCCAGAACGGTATGCCGGCCGAGAGGGCCGCCTTCCGCACCGCCTCCAGGTTCTGGAAGTAGCCCCCGCGCAGCGAACCGTCATCCATCAGGGCATAGTGGTCGTAGCTGATGAACCGCGGGTGTACGGTCCGGACGTACTGATCCAGGTACTCCTCGTACGTGGCCGTCCCCAACTGCGCCGACGAGCCGTAGTTCGGAAGCAGATTGATGTAGGGCAACGCCTTGGGGTCAGCTTTGGCGTAGGCTGCAGCCCAACGCGCCAAGCCGGGGAACACCGCGGCGTTGGGTTCGTCCCGCAAGTAGTAGCCGAAGACGGCCGGGTGGTGGCGAACCTTGTGAACCAGCGCCTTCACGCGCCGCGCGATCTCGGCGTCATCCAGGGCCGCCTCAGCATCGCCAACGTGGGTGGTGCCATCGGAGACAAAGGCCTTGAGACCAGCAGCGCGGACCGCATCGAGCGCATCGGGACTCGCGAAACCCGCCAGGTTGAACCCGCACTCGCGGATCCACTGGAGCTGCACCGGATCATTCGGGACCCAGCTCCACGGAAGGATGGCGAAATCCTCAGGCCGCGGCATGGTGCCCTTCTCACTTGCCGGCGCCGGGGCCAGCATCCAGACCGCCGCTCCCGCGGCAACCGCAACGCGCAAACCGCCCATGCACATCACTCTCTCGCGGAACCAAAGGGGTCACTGCCGGCTTGACGTCACCCGCACCCGGTCGACGCGGTCCAGCGACTCGAGGGCATCGTGAAGCGCGTCGACATCAGACGCGCGCCGGGGTGCGATCACGACTCGGGCCCAATCGCGCCCATCGGGGCCATGGTGCCGCCGGCTCGAGACGACCCGGGCCCGGCGGCGCTCAACCACGCTTCGAATGGCGGCCTCCGTCTCATCGCAGGCCTCGCCGACAACCACAATGCGGGCATCATCCGCCGGCAGGTGGAGCTCGATGAACTTGAAAAGCCAGAGCGAAATGAGAACCCCCGCCGTCGCCATTGCCGCGCCCTGGAACCAGCCCGCTCCAGCCGCCAGACCCACCGCCGACGCGCACCATACGCTCGCCGCTGTCGTCAGACCACGGATGCTATCGCGCTGGCGGATGATGGTGCCGGCGCCCAGAAAACCCACACCGGTGACCACCTGGGCGGCAATGCGTCCCGGGTCGTGATCAGCACCGCCCACGATGATCGAGAGCATCATCACCAGGCACGCGCCCACACCGACCAGAATATGGGTGCGGAAACCCGCGGACTGGCGATGCAGTTGCCGTTCGAGCCCGATGACGCCGCACAGGCCGATCGCCGCCGCCAGCCGCAGGGCCGTGGTGGCTTCGTCCAGACTGGGAAACGAGGGCACTACCGATCCCTCCAGGTCAGACACACAAAGGTTCGGCACCGACCACGGCCGGGCCTTTGCGCGGTCGCCCAAGCGCGGCAGAATACGTGACGAGGAGCGCCATGTTTGCACTGAAACCAAACAGAACCAAGCACCTACTGAGCACCGGCCAGTGCGCCTATGGCACGGCCATCGCCGAATACGGCACCCCCGCCTACGCGCAGATGGCCGCCCTGGCCGGATATGACTACCTGATGATCGACCGCGAGCACAACGCGTGGGACATCCAGACCCTTCGCGAGATCGTGCGCACCTGCCGAGCGCGCGACATCACGCCCATCGTCCGAATCCCGGACATGGTGCCCCACTGGATCAGCCAAATGCTCGACCTCGGCGCCGAGGGCATCATGATCCCCCGAGTCGAGAGCCGCGCCGTGGTCGAGGCCGCGCTGCGCCGCATGAAGTACCCGCCCGAAGGCGAGCGGGGCCTCGCCACCGGAATCGGCCACTGCGACTATCAGCCCTGCGAGGCCGCCCAAGTGGTCGCTCATGCGAATGCCAACACCATGCTCGTCATCCAGATCGAGAGCCAGCTCGCCATCGACCGGGTCGATGACATCGTGTCAACACCCGGGCTAGATGCGGTGATGATCGGGCCCATGGATCTGTCGCTGTCGTTGGGTATGGTCGGACAGGTCGACGCCCCGCGAATGCGCGAGGCCATGGGCAGCATCCTGGCCGCCTGCACCCGACACGGCGTTGCCTGCGGGCTCCACCTGGGGGATGCGGCCCTGCTCCGCCAGTGGGCGGAACGCGGCGCCCGGTTCATCACCTACTCGAGCGACATCGGCTTCGTGCAGGACGGGCTCCAAGAGGGAATCCACCGGCTCAAGGCCAATGGCTAATGCAGGGAGGCGAGCAGTGTGGCCAAGGCCACCGCGCGCACACCAGTCGATGAGGCCATCGAGCGCGCGCTGCCGCGCATCATCGAAGCCTGCCAGCCGCATCTGATCATCCTCTACGGCTCCCGGGCCTATGGCACTCCGCGGGAGGACAGCGACATCGATCTTCTGGTGATCACCGAGGCTTCGGGGCGCGCAGTCCAGACCGCGGTTGATGCGGCGAGGCCCGCCGGGTCCCCCTATGTGAGTATCCTGGCGCGAGCCGCCGAGGACGCACGGAGTCGGCTTGCTCTCGGCGACCCAGTACTCCGTGACGCTGCCCGCGCCGGCCGGGTGCTCTACGACCGCACTGGGCAAGGCCTGGACTACCTGAGGCAGCCGCCCGCGCACCTGGTCGACAAGGGAGACCTCGGCTTGAACCCGATGACCGAGGAGTGGGTACGCAAGGCTGAGACGGATCGCGTGAGTGCCCGGGCCTTGGCCGACGTAGTAGGTCTGCAGGCAAACGACCCCGTGGCATTCCACGCCCAGCAGCAGACAGAGAAGTACCTGAAGGCACTACTGCAGGAGCGGGGCACGCCACCTCCCCGCACTCACGATCTGCTGGAGCTGCTAGGCATGGTTGAGCCCCCCCACCCGGGGCTCGTGGTGTTGAGCAGCGAACTCGAGGCCCTCACGCCGTTCGCGGTGGTGACACGCTACATCGGGAGGGACACAACGGACGATGAAGCGGCCTGGGCCCTCAACCTCGCGGAGCGCGTGCGAGCCATTGTCCGGCAGGCGCTCGGACTGCCCCTGGAGTGATCGGAGGCACTCAGTTGCGTGCAACCCTCGCAATGCTGCCGACCCTACTGCTCCCAGCGGCGGCGCCCGCCCAGCTCGACGCATCGGGCGGGTTCGATGCGGGCCGCCGCCTGCTCAGCACCTACTTCTTCTACCGTGGTCCGTGGGATGACCAGGTCGTCACCTCAGGCGGGGAGCTGGGCATGTCGGGCACGTGGAAGCTCGCCTTCCCGAAGCCAGATGATCCTGCCGCCACGATCCACGGCCTCGACAAGCCCGAGCGATGGCCCGGTAACGCGCTGCCCGACGCCTCGGCCTGGCCAGTGACCTACCACGAGGCGGACCAGTACCCCCTGTGGCTCATGGCCGAGTGGCGCGGCATGAAGTGGAGCGGCTTCGACTTCGTCCTCGTCGACACCTGGTACTCGCTGTGCTTCGACCAGGAGGCGAAGGCCGGACCACCCTTCGAGGCACTGGCGAAGGCGTGGGCGGAGCTTGAGAAGCTCGGCGAGGAGCCACTGCCTATGGCCATGTTCCTCGAGACGCCCTTCGCATGGCACGGGACCAAGGATGGCGACTGCACCGAGGCATCCGCTGATGGCATCATCGAGCTCTGGGAGCCCACCCGTGGCTTCCTCAGGCAGTTCTACGGTGAGGAGGGCTACGAGCCTCGTCTCCCTCTGCGCGCCCTGGCACGGGTGAACGTGAACGGGGAGGCCCGGCCCATCCTCCAGTTCTGGTTCCCCACGTGGGTCGATACGGGAATCACCAAATGGAACGAGTGGACCTTCGCCGAGCTGCGCCGGCTCTGCCGGGAGGCCTTCGGGGTGGAGCCCTTCATCGGCGTGAACCAGCACGTACACGGCCGCGAGTTCGTCGGCGGATGGAACGGGAAGCAGCCTGGCGGCGGAACGCTCGACATCTCATCGGCCGCGGGCGTGGTCGACTACGACGTCGCCTGGTGGGGCGGAATGGCCGGACCGCAGATCTACCCGAACGCCATCGTCCTGGGCCCGGGGCACTGGTGCCCGCGTCAGACCGGCGACAAGCCGGTCACGCTGCATTGGAGCGCCGAGTACGCCCCCGACAGCTCGCGCTACGAGCACTGCTGGCGCCAGGTACTCTCGAACCCGGACAGCTTCGGCCGGAAGCTCCTCCTCGTCGAGAGCTGGAATAACTCGGATGAGGGCTGTGCCATCGCCTACAGCGAACCCAAAGACTTCCGCACCGAAGCCGGCGACCTGATCGACCGCTGGGGCGACACGCCCGAGTACTACATGACGCTGACGAGGGAACTGGCGCCCTACTGGAGGGAAGGCCGCTGCCCGGAGCGCTTCGTCCCCAAGCCGTAGCAGGCTTTCCCGGGATCGCTCTCACCGCACCCTCTCCGGCTCGGCAAAGTCCTCGGCCATCGTGTAAGGCAGTCGCCAGACCCTGTCGCCCGCCTGGTTCGTGAAGTACAGATGCGACTCCGAGAACCGCAGCCCGTCGCCATCGGCCCAGAGGGCCCAGAACTCCGGATGGGCGTTGACCGGGCATCGAGCATACGAGTGGTTGCGTGGGCTGTCGTGCGTCACCTGGCACGCCCGCCGCCACGTCGCTCCCTGGTCGCGGCTCTCCCACAGAACCATCTCGCCGCCGGTGCACCACGGCTGCGGGCCGGGATCGGTCGGGCCGATGATTCGCCACGCATCGGGCTCGATCCGTAGAGACCCCATGTCGTAGTTGTGGTCCGTGGTGCACACCATGCTGTACGACCATTCGCCCCCCGTCCAGTGGGCGATGGTCCACTCGCGCGGTTCGCCCTCCGGGCCGGGCCGGAAACTGCCTGACGTGATGTAGGAGACGACGGGCCGCCCCTCGGCGTCGAGGTTCACGTCGTTGATGTAGACCAGCCGCCCTTCGGCTGCGTAGTCGCGGACCAGCGCCGGGTTGGCGACATCGGCCAGTGGCGTGGCAACAGGATCGCCGGTTACCGTACGCCAACTCTGCCCGCCGTCATCCGTCTGGAGGAAGTACAGGTTCGTCCGCCTGTCGACATCGCCGCCGGGATGCCAGTTGAACGCCGTAACCAGCTGGGTACCGCGAGTCGCGGTCACCTGGTAGTGCCCCCCGAAACCGGCCAGCTTCCGTTGGGGCGCCCACGTTCGGCCATCGGGGCTCGTCTGCCAGTAGAGCTCGCGACCCTGGGTGTAGCGCGTCAGGCAGAACAAGAAGCCGGAGTCCCCCATCCACCATGGCTGCGGGTAGGCGAACTGGAACTCGGCCACGCGCTCGAAACCGTCGATGGAGTAGGGTGACAGGCTCCGGTAGATGAAGCCGGGCCTCTTCTCGGCCCGCCCGCTGACGAAGACCCACAGATGGCCCCGGCCGTCGATCGCCAGGCTGGGGTTGTCGTGCGGGTCGTTCACGCCGCCCTTGTCGTGCACCACCACGGGCCGCGCCACAACCCAGCGGACGTGGTCGTAGTAGGAGATCATCGCCAGCAGGTGCCGCTCCGCTGGCCCCGGGGTGCCGCCGAACACGAAGAAAGTCTTCCCGACCCATGGTACGTGGATCGCGATGGGCACATGGTCGGCCGTGTAGGTGCCCAGACCGCCGCTATACTTGTCGCCATAGGGGCCCTCGAGCTGACCGAGCGTGAACCAGATGCCCCGGAAGCCCTCGGCGCGCACCACTGCGGCCCCGTCGGGCTCGCCGGCCGCGAGACCGAGCAGCGGCACCGACATCGCCGCGAACCAGATCATCCCTCTACCTCCGTCAACACCCCAGCGCCCCAAACCACCGTGTGTCTCCCCTCACTGCCGGTGCCTCCAGTGTCCAATCGGGGCGACACCGTCTCCGATCGGAATGGGTGGCATCTCGCCGATTGCAGACAGCGATCATACCTGCCGGGACTCACCAAACCCAAGGTGCAGGGGCACCCGCATCTTGCCACGATCCCTGGACTCGTGCTACGGTTCCAACTCCGCATCAGGCGTAGGGGGGTACCGTCATGACCGCGGCGTCCACCGTGCCCAGCGTCGATGACGTTCAGAAGTTCCATGGGCACATGTGCCTGGGGCTGGCGCTGGGCTACCGGGTGGCCATCGAGGGGCTGGCCGAACTGGGAGTCGCTCGGTCCGAGGATGAGGAGCTCGTGGCTGTTGTCGAGAACGACTCGTGCGCCGTCGATGCCATTCAGGTCGTGCTCGGCTGCACCTTCGGCAAGGGCAATCTGGTGTTCCGCGATTGGGGCAGGCGGGTCTACACCTTCTACTCCCGCCACCGCGAGACCGGCGTCCGCGTGAGCGAGCACTACAACGGCTTCGCTGATGACCCTGAGTGGGCGGCCCTCCGCGAGCGGGCTGCCGCTGGCGATGAATCCCCGGAGACCCGGGAGGCACTCGCCACCCGCACCGAGGCACACATACGTGCCATCCTGAATGGGCCGCGCGACGCGGTCCTCACGGTCAGCTCGGTGCCATTCGACCCGCCGGCCATGGCGCAGATCGAGTCCTCGGAGCCATGCGAGGCCTGCGGGGAGCCCACCATGGCTTCTCGCCTCGTGGAGCACGGAGGCCGGCGGATCTGCCGAGCCTGCGTCCCGGCGGGGGGCTAACGCAGCAAAAACGCCCCGCGCAGCGCGTTCCACGAGTCGTTCTCCTGGCGCCCGGTGAAGGTCATCACGAACCGCCTGCCGTCATCGCTCAGCCACCGGTTGGCGAAGTTCCAGTAGAAAGTGTTGACCGGCACGTGACCCTCGCCCCAAGCGTCCTCATACGCCACCGTGGTCCACGGACCCCACGGCTCCGGCGCATCGAAGATGCCCAGCTTACCACGGTGCGTTTCTGTATGCTCGGTGCACAACAGGTACCGCTGGAGCCCCGCGTTGTGGCTGACACTCACGCACCAACCGACGCCATTGGGGTCCTCGAAGACCGGCTCTCGGGCCGAGAGGTCGCGGGTCCAGTGCGGGGCGCCGTGGTCATCGACGCCCGCGAAGAACTCATAGGCCCCCCGGTCGAGGATGCGGTCGCGATGCACGCGTGCCAGGTCGATCGCCCCAGGCCGCTGCACCACGATCCACGGGACCTTGTCCGAATAGCCGTCGGGGCCGTGGGCCGACCGATAGCGGGGCCAGTAGTGGTAGACGTACTCGTCACGAGCACCCGCGTAGTCCGGCCCGAACTGGCACATCGTGGGCAGCATGACACCGTCCTCGCGGGTGAAGGCCCACTCCACGAGTTGCCATGAAGCGCCGTGGTCACGCGAGACGGCCAGGCGGACATCACGCCAGGGATCGGCGTCGGGCTCGAACATGCCCACCCACATGGTGAGGACACCCCCAACACAGAGGATCCCGTAGCTCTTGCCCGGGAATGTGGGCGAGTTGCGCTCCTCGTTCCCGCGGCCGCCCCAGAGGTTGATGCCGCGGTGCCCCTCAAAGTCGCCCTCGATGCGGGCAACCCCCAGACTCACGCGGCCCTCAGAGTTGGTCCCACCAAACCCGCCGCCATCGCCCCAGGCCGTGTACTGATGGCCGTCATCGGCCCAGGTCAGCGGCCAATTGTCGCTGCCCGGGGCGGCCCGCTGGTGGGTCGCCCAATCAAACGACACACCCGCGATGACCGGGCTCGGCGGATAGGGCGCGTCTGTCGGCGCGAGGGCCAGAGGCCCGGTGAGCAGGCGTAGCAGGACCACGAACATGAGCTTCCCCCGATCCTCGGCCCTATGAGACTCGTGCCTGTGCCTGTGTCCATCATACGACGAGCATCGCGGTGGGGTCAGGAGCCCCGGGCCGGGGCGCGGTGCCGCGCCCTCGGCCTCGCTTTCCGGTGGCTTCGGGTTCCCGTACAATGGGCATGCTGGCCGACGCGGACGAGCAAGGGGGCCCCATGCGGTACCAGCCAGAGACCGTCGCCCGACTCCTTGCCAGCCTGGCACTCCTCGCCCCGCTGGCCAGCGCCGCCGGAGCCCAGCCGGCTGCCTCGGTCGCCATCGATGCCTCGCGGCCCGTCGGTCCCATCGGCGAGCTCTACAACGTGGGCTACGACGGCTGGGGCGATATCACGAACACGGGCATGGTCGCCGCGTTCTGCGACCTGGGCGTAAAGTACTGCCGCCTGGTGATCGATCTGTCGGAGTTGTGTGGCGACGCGCCGGGCGACTACCACTGGGACTACGCCAGGCCGCGCGATGTGGGCCTCGGCTTCACCGACCAGGTGCGCAAGGTCATCGCCAACGGCTGGACGCCGCTGCTGGCCTTCTCCTACCACAGCGGCGCCGCGCTGCTCCCACGGTGGTTCCACGGCGAGCACCACGACGCGAACCAGCGCGTGTGGGCCCGGTACAACCGTGATGGATCACCCGCGACCGAGGGCTGGGGCGACCAGCTCGGCGCGGCCACGGGCATCGCCCGCGATGTGGCTGCCCATCTCGCCGGCCTCGGGCTCACCGGCCTGCACTGGGAGACCATCTACGAAATGGGGCACGACATGCCCCTGGTCGAGGTCCACCATGCCGTGGCCGAGGGCCTGCGCGAGGCCGACCCCACCTGCGTCATTGCCGGACCCGCAACCTGGCCGGGCTGGACGGTCGAGGAACGCTTCGTGAAGCCATACCTCGCGAAGTACGGCCCCGATCTGCTCGACCGGGTGAGCGTCCACTGGTACGGCTCAAACGACCACGAGGTCCGGAAGTTGTGGGAGGGCGAGCCCGAGGACTGGGTTCCCACCATGGCGCGCCGCGACTGCCTGGCGGCCCTGCTCGAGCGAACTAAGCTTTTCGGCGACTGGACGCGGTCGCTGCACGCGCTGCTCACGGCCCCGCAGCTCAACCCCCAGGCGAAGGCCATCGGCATCATCTTCACCGAGGTCGATGTGGACGCGACCAGCTACTACATGCGGAACCCGGTCAACGACGCGTGGCCCGAGTACCGCGCCGAGGCCGACTGCTGGCTCAACACGAACAGCTTCGGCGGCGTGTGGTGGGCGTCGGTCCTGTGCCACATCGCGTCGGCCGGCGTGGCGGCGGATGCAGCCAAGTTCACCGCACGCTACTACTACGGGCTGGCCGAGATGGCCCCGGACGACCGGGCCTATCGCTACCCGGTCTGGTTCGCGCTTCGTCTGCTGCGGGAGCAGGGCGGGCTCACCTCCGGCCGCCAGATGCTACAGGTCTCGTGTGAGGCGACGGCGCAGACAGAGGCCTTCGCAACCGGCGGGCCGGGCGACCTACGGGCGATCGTCATCAACAAGGTCTTCACACCACAGAGCATCCGTCTGTCGGTGTCCGGCTTGGCCGCAGGCAACTGGCAGGCCACGCGGTATGTGTTCGACGAGACACGTGTCGCGCGCTTCCTCGGCCGGAAGCCTGGCGAGGAGGCTGACGGCCTGTTCGAGGGCGCGCCCACCGACGACTCTCTGAGTGCCCGTTGCCTGGAGCCGGTCGACACGGTCCCGTGCGCAGAGGCGGGCGGCTTCCACACCCTCGCCGACTTTCAGTGCCCGCCGCTAAGCTTCACGGTGCTGCGGTTCGAGGCGGCGCGGTAGCGGCGGGGGAGACAGCCATTCGGGCCGGATAGGGTCCCACCATCCTCCGGATGGTTCCCCCTATTCGGCCCCTCCGAACACCTCGCGCTGGCAGAGGAGGGGCCGAATGGAAGGGGCCCGCGTAGCGGGAAGGGCGCCATCCGGCCCGCTGTCGGAGTCGTTCTGAGCGCAGCGAATGATCTTGGCCCGGGGTCGGTCCTTGCCACCCCCCGCCCTGCGCCCTACCGCCCCAGCGCCTCCCGCACCGCCCACAGGTTGAGCACGCCCGCGGCATCGAGCCGGCGGCGCTCGCCCGCGGGTGGGTTCGAGAGGGCGCTGATGTGCCGCTCGACGGCCGTGACGGCTTCCTCGGTGAACTCGGGCAGGGAGGTCAGCGACTCGCGGTCGACCACCGATCCCTGGCGCATGAGCTCCACGATGGCCTCGGGCGAGGGCTTCTCCGGACTTGCGGCCACAACCCACGCCGCCACGGCCGCGGCGACCTCGGCCGAGGGGCATGTCCCGCCCGCAGAGCTGGCGTAGAAAGATGGCGCGATGAAGTTCACCACTTCGGTATCCAACTCGGGCCGGTTGAGCGGCGAGATCAGGGCATCCGGCTGGCTCCGCGCCAGGGGGATCACCGTGACGAAGTGGTCGTACCCGTCCGCCCAGGGCTTGGCTGCGTAGGACTGGAGACACGTGTTCGTCGCTGGCTCGCCCACTTCGACATAGGGCGAGATGAACAGCGCCCGCTCCGCCTGGCCGATGGCCTCGGCCATGGGCAGCACATCACCCCAGAACGACTGGTAGAGGGCCACGATGTCGGCCTCGGCCCCGGCCGCGGCGAAGGCCTGCGCCACGCTCTGGGTCGACTCGCCGGGCTGGTAGACGAGGACCCGCACCTTGAGCCCGAGCTTGAGGGTCAGGTCGAGGATGACGTGCGCGGCCTGCGTGTCGTGCGTGCTGGCGCGCGGGTCGGGGTCTTGCCCTTCCGGCCACTGCCGGTACTCGAGCGTGTTGCCCTCGATGAGCTTCGCCTCGAGCAGCGACTTGCTGACCCCGCCCTGCCCGACAATGGCGAGGGTAACCGGGCGCTTGTTCGCGTCGGCACGGAGGGCTTCCAGCCGCTCGGGCGTGGTGACCCCGAGTGCGCGCAACTCCCATTCGGCTCCGGTCAAGCCCGGCGCCTGGGCCCGGGAGAGGCCGCCCAGGAGCAGTAGCGCGACGGCGCAGAGCGTCATCGTGCGCAGGTGGCGCGAGTACCTCATCGTGGCCTCCCGTGGACCTTCAGCGCGGCGCGAGTGCAACGACAACGGGCCGCACCGACAGAGCCGAACTGGGCATTACCATCGTAGTAGCCCCAGTTCGAGCCGACTCTGTCTCGCTCCCCGTACCTTGCGAGGCGGTTCGGAGCCACCGGAGCGTTCACCTACTCGGCACGAGGTATCCACCAACGGCCGCCGGGGCTGCGCGCTGGAGCCGTGCCCGCCCTGAGGCTCGCAGGCTGGTCGTTGGCAACGTGTACCTAAGAATCCTCATCGGTCTTGACAGGCATGCGAGGCAGCCAGTAGATTACGTATGCTCAACTCACGCAACCGCGCCCCTCCCGGGTTGGGGATGCTGAGTTGACCGAAGTGGGTGCCAGGGCGTGGCGTGTTGAGGAGTGCCTGGGGCCGGAACCGTCCCATCGCTTGGCGATGAGCCGGTAGTCTCGTCCGGGGGGCTTGCGATGCGCTACTGGGCTGTGGCCGCTTCGGTACTCGGGTTGAGCTCCGCCATGGGCGGCGTTCAGGAGCCCACGCCCGCTACGGACGCCCCACTCTTCACCATCGTCTACTCAGCCGACATCGATGGCTACCTCGAGCCGTGCGGCTGCGGCGGCATCAATGAGGGCGGGATCGCCCGCCAGGCCACACTCCTGAAGCAGCTCCGCGCGCAAGGCCCGGTTCTGGCCATCTCCGGCGGCGGACTCGGGGGCATCCCCGAGGCTGTCTCCGCCATGGTCAACGCCCTGGCAACGATGCGGTACGACTACCTGATCCCCAGCGCGGCCGATCTGGAGATCTGTCCGGCTGTCCTTGACGAGGCCGCCAGCCTGGGGATCAGAGCGCTCCGACGGGCCGCCCCGTCCTCCGCTGTTGCGCCCGAAGTGGTGGAAGTCGCGGGGCTGCGCGTGGCCATCGCCGGTGTGTCGCTCCCCCCCCCGAACAGCCGTGGCCTGCTATAGGGCTGCCGGAGGCCGGCTGCGATCTCCTGCTGGTCGTGGCTGACCGGGCGTCGCGAGCCCGGCTCGAGGAGCTTGCGCGGGTCCTGGGCACGCTGCCCGTCGACAGCGTTCTGCTCCCGGCCGCAGGTGCGGCCGGCCCGGCGCCGGTCACTGCGCGGGAGCGATGCCTGCTCCCGTCTCTCGTAGCACGTGGGCGGCGGCTCATTGCGATGCGCTACTGGCGCGGGCCGGGAGACACGGGGTTGCGTGTGGCCGTATCCGACGAGGTCGTGTCGGCGGACTTGGCCCCGGACGAGGAGCTGCGCGCGCTCGCCACAGACTACTACCAGAAGCGTCAGCAGACCGTGTTGCCTACCTTGGCTCCGCTCGGAGCCGAGGGGCCGGGCGGCGCCACGGACCTGCCGCTGGTGCTGCGCGTCAGCGAGGGTACCGCCTATGTCCCGGCGCTGGGCTGTGGCCTGTGCCACCCGGCACAGCTCGAGAGATGGCGGAACACGGCGCATGCTCGCGCCGTCCAAGCGCTCGACGAGGCGAAGCGCGAGCTCCCCGAGTGCCTGCGGTGTCACTCCACGCTGTTCGCCTTTGCCGGCGAGCTCGAGGCGCCGCCCGATGCTCCCGGTGGCGTCGAGTGCGCCTCGTGCCACGGCGATGGCCGGCGTCACCTGGCCACGCGACTCCCCAAGGACGTGGTCGCGCCGGTGCCGGCGAACCGGTGCGCCCGGTGCCATACGGCAGAGGAGAGCCCCAGGTTCTCCGACGAGTACCGGTCCAGACTGACCTGTGCCGAGTCGGCCGTCGAGGAGGTTGAACCATGACCCAAGCCATGCTTGCCGCGATCGTACTCCTCGCAGGGAGTGCCGCCGCGACTTCGCCGCCGCACGAGATCACGGTGCCCGTGCCGCCCGGCGAGGTGACCCTCCGCCAGGTCTGGGAGGGCATCATCGCCACTGAGGCCGAAGTCATCATCGCCCTCCCCGAGCCCGGTCTGTTCGAGACCCCCACCGCGCTCCGCGCCGACCACCCGCCCCA
>JAKPQA010000305.1 GCA_029547025.1 Armatimonadota bacterium | reverse complement strand
TACGGCCTGCGGCGCATCGCGCTCGGCTACTTCAAGAAGGTGTTCGTCGTCGACTTCCTGTTCTCCATCTTCTTCGGCAAGATCACCGGCACGATCGGCAAGACCGCCTTCGGCCCCGACGACGTGGGCTGGTGGTGGCCGCTCGCCTTCTGCGTGATCGTGTTCGTGCGGGCCTACTTCGACCTCTCGGCCTACACCGACCTGGCGGTCGGGTTCTCGCGTCTGTTCGGGTTCCGCATCATGGAGAACTTCCACTTCCCGTTCTGGCAGAAGAACCTCAGCGCCTTCTGGCACAGCTGGCACATCTCGCTCAGCACGTGGGTGCGCAACAACGTGTACTTCCCGGTGTTCGGGCTCACGCGCAAGACGTGGCTGGGGCTGTACGCGAGCATGCTCGTGATGGGACTGTGGCACGCGGTGGATCTGAACTGGCTGGCCTGGGGGCTGTGGCACGGGACGGGCCTGGTGGTCGTCGCGCGCTGGGAGCGGTGGAAGAAGGTCCGCCGCAAGCGGAGAAAGAGGGCCGGACTGCCGCCGGCGGCGGCCTACGAGAGGTTCACCAGGTGGCTCGGCTACCCGGCGACATTCCTGTTCGTCGCGCTCGGCTACGGGTTCGTGGCCACGCCGAGCTTCGAGCAGGCGTTGAGGGTGCTGTTCAACGTCGTCCGCCTGCCGCTCGCATGGGTGACGGGCGTCGTCCTGTGAGCCGGGCCCGTCGGCGTGTGTCGCGCCTCGGGGGCGACGTCGTGGCCGGCCGGGTCGGCCCCGGCATGTGGCACGGTGCGCCGGCGTTGCAGGTGTGAGACCATGGAGCATGAGTGAACGGACGAGTCCTGCGCCAGGATGAAGCGGAGCACGCCCGCGGCCGGCGGGCGTTCCGCCGCGGGTTCCGCCAGCGTAGCCCGCTGGTGCTGCTGGCGGCCGCCGTGCTCACGGCGGTCGTGCTGCTCGGCGGGCAGGCGCTGCTCTTCAACGGCGGCCTCACCATCATGGACGAGGGCCGGCTGCTGCGCATCGCGCACGACGACTACGTGCACGTGTCGGTCAAGGTCCACGAGCTGAGAAAGGATCCGCCACGGACGCGCACGGTCTATCTCTTCGGCGGGTCCGGCACCATGGAGTGTTTCGTCAGCGAGGAGTCGCTCGCCACCGCCATCACGCGCGCGTCGGGGCGGCCCGTGCGGGTGGTCAGCCTGGCGGCCCACCAGGAGAGCATGGCCATGTCGTTGGCCCTCATCGACAACCTGCCGCCCGGACCGGCCACGCTCGCCATCGGCCTCGCGCCTGTCCGCGTCACGGGATCGCCCGAGCGCGACGCCCAGATGCTCAGCGGACACACGCTGCTCGTGCGGAGCCGGCGGCTGGCGCAGGTGGGTCCACGGCACTTCGGGAAGACGGTGCCGGCCAGCGGTCAGCTGCCGGGCATCCTCGACTACCTCGGTTCATATTTCAAGGAGCGCGCCAGCATCACGACGCCCTGGGGCACGTCCATCGAGTACGAGACGCACTACTATCCGTGGGGCGCCAAGGGTCATCAGCCGGTCGGCAAGCGCCGTAACGTGCTGTACGTCCTCGAGAAGGACGTCGCCCTGTACCGTGAGTTCGCAGACTACAACTTCGCCATGCTCGAGGAGATCCTCAAACTGGCCGACGAGCGTGGCTTCGACGTGGTCCTGTACGACCAGCCGCTCAACGCGTCGGCGGCCGGCCCGGACTGGGCCGGCGTCGTCCCCGCCTACCGTCGTCGGGCCCGGCGGCTCGCGGAGCGCTACCACGTCCCGTACGTGCACATCGAGCGCCACGTCGAGTTGCGCGACGCCGACTTCGCCGATCTCTTCCACCTGCTGGCGCCGGGGCGGCTCAAGTGGCAGCCGGAGATG
>JAKPQA010000283.1 GCA_029547025.1 Armatimonadota bacterium | reverse complement strand
CCCTCCGACATGCTCACCGTCGGCGACGAAGGCTCCCAAGCCGCCAACATCGCCCGCGACCTGCTGCACCTGGCAGACATCAAGATCCTGCACGGCCAAAAGCCTGGGGTCGCCAACGAACTGGACGTCATGCTCGGACTTGGCCAGCAAGCCACCGACGTGATGACGGACTGGGCGATGCAACGCAAGGGCCGCGCACTGTGGGTCGTCGGGGAACGCACCTACAAGGTGGAGACCCGGCTGCACCCCATCGAGGAGAGCCTGACCTGGACCAACGAAGCCATCGAGGGTGCGGCCTAGCCGACCGAGGCCATCATGAAGAAACTCACCCTCCTCGCCACGGCGTTCCTCGCGTTCCTGATCGCCCTACCCCTTATGGCTGCCGCGTTCGTGGTCTCCAGCGCGCCCGCCGTCGCCCAAGCCGCCCAGTGCACCAGCGTCGCCCTCCCAGCCACGGGCGAGTGGCGTCCCCCCTTCCAACAGGCCTACACCGTAGGCGCTCGAGGTTTCGGCAGCCAGTTCCACCCCATCTACCAGGAGTGGCGCGCCCACACCGGGCAGGACATGTCGTCCCTGCCCGGCCCCGGCCCGGTCGTAGCCGCCTCCCAAGGCACCGTCGTGAGTGCTGGCGTCGCCGGCGGTTACGGCAACCTCGTCGTCGTCGACCACGGCAGCAGCGTCAGCACCTACTACGCCCACCTGGCCTCCATCGCTCCGAACGTCACCGCTGGCGCGACCGTGTGGACAGGTCAACAGCTCGGTGTCGAGGGCACCACCGGAACGAGCACGGGCAACCACCTGCACTTCGAGGTCCGTCAGAACGGCACGCCCATCGACCCCGTCCCGTTCATGCTCGAGCGTGGAGCCCCCCTCAACGGCAAAGCCGTCGCACCCTCTTCACCTCCAGGTACCGGCCCCAGTGACCCCGGAGGCCAGCAGGGCGGGATCGGTTTCGCGCTGCCCTCTCCGGGCACCCCACGACTGAACTCCCTGAACAATCCGCCCCTTCCGATCCCCGCCGACATCAAGGCCTTGTACGTGGCCGCTGCCAAGAAGTACTACCTCCCCTGGACCCTCCTGGCCGGGATCGGGATGGAAGAGACCGCCCACGGCCGCAACAACACCACTAGCTCCGCCGGAGCCCAAGGCCTCATGCAGTTCATGCCAGCCACCTGGGCCACCTACGGAGTCGACGGCGATGGGGACGGACGCGCCGACATCCACAACAACGCCGACTCCGCCATGAGTGCCGCCAACTACCTCACCGCCTCAGGAGTGACCGCCGGCCCCGTCGGCGTCCGCCGCGCGATCTTCGCCTACAACCACGCCGACTGGTACGTCAACGACGTCCTCTACTACGCCGCCGCCTACGGTGGCGGTCTCGTCCCCGGCGACCCCAGTGACTGCGGACCCGGGGGAGTGGGCAACCCCAA
>JAKPQA010000266.1 GCA_029547025.1 Armatimonadota bacterium | reverse complement strand
ACCTCCGCGCAGCCTTCGCCGGTGGCATGGCAACCCACCCCGAGGTGCGGGAACGCTGGGAGCGATTCACCGGGTGCACCGTGATCGAAGGCTACGGCCTCAGCGAAGCCAGCCCCCTGGTCACCTTCAACGCCCACGCCGTGGAGGAGGGCCGCATCGTTCGCACCATGGCCCAGGTGGGCGGCGTGGGCCTGCCCCTGCCAGGGACGGACGTGAAGCTGGTGGATGATCACGGCGCCCCCGTGCCCACCGGCGGGCACGGCGAGATCCTGGTGAAAGGCCCGCAGGTGATGCAGGGCTACTGGAACCAGCCTGAGGAGACCGACCGCACCCTTCGGGACGGTTGGCTCCACACCGGCGACATCGGCCGCTTCGATGCCGACGGCTACCTGGAGATCACGGACCGCAAGAAGGACATGATCCTGGTGAGCGGCTTCAACGTGTTCCCCAACGAGGTGGAAGCCTGCCTCCTCCAGCACCCGGATGTGGCCGATGCAGCCGTGATCGGCGTGCCCGATGAGGAAACCGGCGAATCCGTGCACGCCCACGTGGTGGTCCGCCGCCACGGCCTCACCGCCGACGAACTGCGGGCCCATTGCCGCAAGCTCCTGGCGGCCTACAAGATCCCCGTGAAGATCCACTTCACCAGCGAAATCCCCAAGAACGCCGTCGGCAAAGCCCTGCGGCGACTGCTTAGGCATGGCAAGGAAAATAATTAAACCTGACCTAAGCATGCCAGGCGCGAAATTCCTCTGAAACTCGCACCAGTGTTGGAACCTGTGCAGGGTGTGGTATCACCCAATGGGTGATGACGAAGCGGCCGAAGATCGTTGACGTGGGTGGGATTCAGGTGGAGATCGGGCCCCCGATCTCGACGGATGGGGGCCTGGTCTTCGTGGCCAGGCACATCCGCGGTTCGGCGTGGTTCCGGGCGCTGATCCCGGCGGCGCGAGCGGCCATCGCCGGTTTCGAGGGCCAGCGCTATGGTTTCGCTGCCGAGGAGAAGCTCTCCCGCACGGTGCTGGCGCTGGTCTGCGGGTTCGCCATGGGCTACCGATCGGGCAAGGAGATCGCGGACGTGATCGACGCCGACAAGCTATGGCGCAAGGTTCTGGGCGGGCGTGTGCCCCAGATCGACCTTTCGCGACTGGTCTGCGTGCTGGCGGAGACGGGCATCGACCTTCTGCGGCTTGCGGTGCTGGCCTCCGCCTCGGAAGGCATCGAGGTCCTCCATCTGGATGGCGACAGCAGCCTGCTCGAACTTCACGGGAAGCAGCAGGGCGGCGCGTTCAACGGGCACTACAAGGAGTTCGGCTACCACGCGGGGTGGATGCTGGAGGGTTCGGGCCGCATCGCCGCACTGTGGCTCAACGAGGGCAACGCCCACACGGCGGAAGGCCAGGCCGAGAAGCTGGAGTGGATGCTGGCCAACGGGGCGCGGATCGGCTCGTACCGGGGCGACGCGGGCATGCCTTCCCCGCGGTTGATGCACGGCCTGGAGGCAATGGGCGCGACCTACGCCATGCGCCTGCGCGGCAACGCGAGGCTGGACGAGGTGGCCCAGAGCCTGTGCCCGGACCTTCCGAAGGTGGGCGGTGCCGCGGCCTTCGGCGAGTTTCGCCACGCCGTGAAGTCCTGGGGCACGGACCGGCGCGTGGTGGTGAAGTGGCAGGTTCCGGAGACGAAGGATGGCGCCGCGGCGCTGTTCGCGGAGTCCTTCTACTTCGTGACGAACCGGGTCGATGCGCCAGCGGCTGTCGTGGAGCATTACCTCGGCCGAGGCGAGGCGGAGCGGCGGTTCGGCGAGTTCGTGGCCGCCTTCGAGCCCACCTTCCGCCACGCGGAAATGGCGAAGAACGAGGTGTGGGCGCAGCTCCTGGCCCTCGCCCACAACACCCTGGTGGATCTGCGGGCCAGGGTGAATGGCGGCACCGAGCTGAAGCCGCGCCCAACCCAGAAGCCGATCCGTGGCGAGAGCGGCTGGTCTGCGCTGGCCACCACCTACGTCATGGCCCACGTGAGGCCCAGCCTGGCGCGCTTCCGAGCCTTCGCCCTCAAACTCGCCAACGCCGCCATCGACCACAGCCGTCGCCGGTGGATGCGCCTCGCGCCACAGCACCTCAAGCCCGCCTGGGCCGAGAGCCTCATCGCGGGCTGAAGCCCCAGCACGACGGCAAACCCCCCAGCGACCAGGACCCGCAGCAGCACCGACGGCCGAAGGCCTGTCGCATGACCTCGCCGGAGTGCCAGGAACCCCTGCTTGAACTGCGATGCGGAACATAGACCAGCGCCACCATCCGGATACGCTTAGGTCAGGATCACATCAGCCTGAATCCCAACAAGCTGGTCCGCGCCCTCGGGAAGCCCGCCCAGGACTTCACCAAGCAGGACATCATCCGGTTCATCGAAACCAACGACATCCGGATGCTGAACTTCCGCTATGTGGCCGGGGATGGCCGCCTGAAGAAGCTCAATTTCGTCATCAACAGCCGCGCTCATCTGGACAAGGTCCTTTCCATGGGCGAGCGGGTGGACGGTTCGAGCCTGTTCTCCTTCGTGGATGCGAACTCCAGCGATCTCTACGTGGTGCCCCGCTACCGCACGGCCTTCGTGAACCCCTTCACGGAAGTGCCGACCCTCGACCTGATCTGCTCCTTACTACAACAACG
>JAKPQA010000250.1 GCA_029547025.1 Armatimonadota bacterium | reverse complement strand
CCGGCCACGCCATGGCGCTCGCCGGCCCATCGAGGGCCGTCGAGCGAGCCGGGCGGACTGAAGTCCGCGCTCCCGAAGACCCCCTTCGACACGCGGTGGCGCGAGGGCCATGCGCTTCGTGCCCGCAGGCCTCCTGCCCCGCGCCGTTGCCACGCCTTGCTGCTGCGGACCAGGCGCTCCGCGCGACCTTCGCGAGACAGAGTCGCCCGACCAAGAGCCGGCGGTAGGCCCACGCACCACTTAAGGCCGGCACGCGCCATGAACCTGCTCCCGCGTCCACTTCCGCCACTTCACATGCCCGTCGGCGAAGGCCAGGTTGATGCCCTCATTGTGCCGGGGGCAGGGGTAGTCGCCAGCCGGGACGTCGAAGTAGCCATCGTTGGCCGTCCCATGGTCGTCCTCCGGGATCAGAAGCAGCGTCTCGGAGCTCCGGTCGACGACGCCGAGGCGCTGCCAGCGCAGGAAGCCGTTGACCTCGTAGGTGCAGCCGCTCCCGCTGGGATCATCCGGGCAGGTGTAGATCTGCGCGTTCCTCGTGTAGGCGAAGAGGGCGCCGCGGGTGACGTCGAAGTAGCCCTGTCCGGGCTGGCCGAAGGCCGCGTACCACACCCAGCCGCCGTAGACTCCGCTGCCGGGCGTGCCGTTGGTGGCGCCGGGATAGGTGTCATCCCAGTCGGTGACGTACAGCGCGAAGGCCGTGGCGAGCTGGCGCATGTTGCTGGCACACGAGGACTGGCGGGCCCTGGCGCGCGCCTTCATGAACACCGGGAAGATGATCCCGGCCAGGATGGCGATGATGGCGATGACGACGAGGAGCTCAATGAGGGTGAACCCACGCCGATGCATCACCAGCCCCCCCGCCCCACTAGACTGCGTCCAGCCGCCAGGTGCCTGTTCCGCCCGTGTCGGTGCAGTACGTCCCGCTGGCCCCTCCAGCCGTGAGGGTTCCGGTCAGGACGACGGGCCCACCACCCGCCGCCTGGCTCTGGCGCAGTGCGATGGCCACGGTGCCGCCGTTGCCCACGACCCCCGTGCCCAGGCCACCCATCCATACGACCCCGTCGGCGCTGATGGTAACCGACGCTGCGGTGGTCATATCGCCGTCCCACACCAGCTGGTAGTTGCCCGCGAAGGCCGTGTCCCACTGCCGGGTCAGGCGCGCGGTACCCGATGCCGCATGGGCCCCAGTGCGACTCCAGGTGCCGGTACCGGTCCCGTTGGTCTGGAGAGCCACACTACCCGTGACCGCGTCACCCTGCCAGCCCATGAAGCTGAGCGCGAGCTGACCCGTGGGGCTACAGGCCCCAACGGCTCCCAGACTGGTGGCCGCCGAGCCGTCGCGGAACACGTCAAAGGTGAAGCCTTCTTGCGGCCAGCCCTGGGCGTTCTCAAGAACGAGCACCCAGCCACTGGCATAGGCGTCGGGCACCACTGGGGCCGACGGACCACATCCGGCGTGTAGAGCTGCAAGGGCGAGAACGGCGCATGGCTGGGACCATCGGCTGCGAACCATGGGCAGGAGACCCACCTTTCTGTCACGACCCTCGCGCGCATCTGCACGGTTCGTCACCGCGCCTCGCCCGCCTTCCTATGAATGACGCAGGAGTGCGGGCAGCGGTGCGGCGAAGGGCAAACGGACATACTCGGCGAGGGATCGCCACCGCGAGGTGCTGCCGCCATGGTGTTCCGACTCACGCTCGTGTCCGCGCTGGTGAGTCTGGCCCGCTGCTCGGCCGGAGCCGCGCCCGAGCTCGCAGCCGAAGTGGGCCCGCGCGGCGAGGTCACGACGCTCCGCGTGGGCGAGACCGTGTTCCTGCGCGACCTGGGTGTGGCGATCATCCGTCCCGGGTGGGACGGCAGCTACGGTGACCAACACCAGGCCGACCCCGCCCACGTGACAGTCGAGGCAACCGGTGACGGGCAGTCGTACACCATCGTTGACAGCGCGCAGCCGCCCCAGTGGCGTCTGCGGGCCACGGTGCGTGTTGGGGCTAACAGGGTCGCCCTCGAGTACGAGCTGACTCCCCTGGTGGACCTGCCCATCGAGACCGTCTTGCTCAGCGGGCGGATCCCGGCGGATCTCCACGCCGGCCGCACCCGGTATGTCGGGGCGCGGCTGGAGTCTGTGATCGAGGCGGAATGTCCGGCCGAGTGTGACCCGGAACACTACTGGTTCCTCCCCGGCGCATCGCTGGAGTGGCTTGGGCTCGTGGCCGGCGATGGCACGGCGCTGCGCATCACACCCTCGGGCGTCCGCGTGGGCCTTCAGGATGACCGGAAATGGGACAAGCCGTGGTTCAGGCTCATGACAACCGTCGGGTCCGGACGGCTGGCGGCCAACGAACCGGTACGCCTCGGGCTAGTTCTGGCCGCGGACACGGCCGAGGGTATCGCCGAGGACGCGCAGGCCATCAGGGAGTCGTCCCTGACCGGGCTAGACATGACCGACCACCGGGCGCTGAAGCTGGGCGCCGTCACCCTCGACAGGGCCGAGATCGATGTGTACTCGCACGTCGAGATCCGCGCCGACCTCGAGGCGACCTACGAGAACCCCTTCGACCCTGAGGACATCCGGGTCGACGCCGAGGTCACGGCACCCGACGGAAGGGTGCGAGTGGTGCCCGGGTTCTACTACGTTCCCCTACGGCTCGAGATGCGCGGCGACAGCGAGGCCCTGGTTCGCGACGGCTCCCCTGACTTCCGCGTTCGGTTCACTCCCATGGAGCCGGGCGAGCACAGCCTGGTGCTGGTGGTGCGGGACGGCGACCGCACCGTCCGGTCGGAGCCGGTTCGGGTGACCGCGAGACCCAGCGGCGCTCCCGGGTTTGTTCGCGTGGCCGCCGCATCGCCACGGTATTTCGCCTTCGACAACGGCCAGCCGTATTTCGCCGTGGGCGAGAACGTCTGCTGGTCGTGGAATGATCAGGCGCTGACCCACTATCGGGCGTGGCTTGGAGGCCTTGGCGCGGCGGGCGGCAACTGGGCGCGTCTGTGGCTCGCGTTCAACGAGAAGGGACAGGAGTGGATGCCTCAGCCGACACCCAAAGGCGGCATGGGCGCCTACCTGGGGCTCGGCCGGTACGCACAGGACAACGCCTGGCGTCTGGACGAGATCATCCGGATGGGCGAGGCCAACGGCGTCTACCTCATGCTGTGCCTGGGCACCTTCGGCGAGTTCACCGAGGGCGGCTATTTCAATGAGGGCTCGTGGATCAGCAACCCCTACAACGCGGCGAATGGTGGCCCGTGCGCCACGCCGGGGGACTTCTGGACGAGTCCACAGGCGCGGCAACTCTACCAGCAGCGCCTGCGCTACCTCATCGCCCGCTGGGGCTACTCGACCCATGTGTTCGCGTGGGAGTTCTGGAACGAGGTGTCGCCCACGCCGGACCAGGTTGCGTGGGTGGCCGAGATGGCGGCCTACCTCAAGCAGCACGACCCCACCGGGCGTCTGGTCAGTACTACGTATGGCGACGCGACCACGTGGGCTTGCCCGGATGTGGACTTCACCATGTCGCACATGTACGGGTCGGCCGGAAACGTCGCGGACTTCACGCCGATGATTGCATCTGAAGTCGGCAACCACCGCGCCTATGGGAAGCCCTATCTGCTGGCCGAGTTCGGCATCGACTGGCAGACCTACGATGGCAAGTGGGATCCCAAGGGCACGGGGCTGAACATGCACAACGGAGCATGGGCCGCCGCGCTGTCAGGGGCCGCCGGGACGGCTATGCTGTGGTACTGGGATGGCTATGTCCATCCCAACGACCTGTACCACATCCTGACGCCCGTCCGTCGCTTCGCCGACACCATCGACTGGGCGCACACCGCATTCGAGCCCCTGACGAGCGTGAGCATCGAGCTCCCTCCCGGCACGCCGGAGACCTTCAGCGACCTGCAGGTTCCCTCGGCGATCGAGTGGGGGGCAACACCTTCAGCCGAGTACACGGTGCGCCCCGACGGCGAGGTAGAGGGCGGTCCGGTGGCCCGGACCATCGGTAGCCCCTTCCGCGCCGACCCAAAGGAGCTCAACCAGGAGCAGACCTGGCACCTCAACATGCCCACGGCGGGCACGGTGATCGTCCGGCTCGGAACGGTCTCGAACCGGGCCCGGCTGCAGATCCGGCTCGATGGCGAGCTGAAGGTCGACCGGGAGCTGCTCACGGGCGAGATGGGCGAGGGACCGTGGAAGGAGGCCAGGTGGCTCAGCGAGTACGGGATCTGGAACTGCCGGTACGATGAGGACATCCCGATCGAGGTGCCGGAGGGCGAACACACGCTGAGCATCACCAACGCCGAGGGGGACTGGCTCCAGATCCCCTGGATCCGTCTCCCCGCCTACCGCAGCAGCCGGTTCCCGGACGTGAACGCCATCGGACTGTCGAGCGACCGTCTGATCCTGCTGTGGCTCCACAACCGACAGAGCACGTGGCGTACCGAGTTCGAGGGCAGGGCGCCGGCGGTGCTCACGTCCCTGCGCGTGACGGTGCCCGTTCCCGCCGATGGCGCGTGGCGGGTGGAGTGGTGGAACACGTTCAACGCCGAGGTGACTCAACGCGAGACGCTGGCGGCTGCCGGGGGTCAGCTCGTGCTCCGCGCACCGGACCTGATGCGCGACGTGGCCGTGCGGATGGAGCGGGCGGAATAGGGGTCCCCCCCAGGGCGCCCCGCGGGCCCGGCCGGGGGCCGCACGGCGCGCGACCCCCGGCGTGCGAAGTTAGCGGGCTCCGCCGGCGTAGGCGGCTCGGCTTTCCGCGGCCAGGAGAGCGCTCAGGCTCGACTCGACTCGCCGCAGGTGGTAGGTGATGTTAGCCGGCGTGCACCCCAGCAGCTTGGCCGTCTCGGACCGCGAGTGCCCCTGGAGCAGGCACGACACGATGCGATGGGCCGTCGTGTCCAGCGAGCTGACGAAGGTCTGCACGACCTGGCCGTCGATGACGGACCGCTCGAGGGACCCATCCACCGGCACCTGTTCGGCCGCCTCATCAGGCCCCGGGTTGTCCTTCTGGCGCCGGCGCAGGGAGGTCAGGAGCGCGAACCGGCCGTGTGACAACAGGTACTGGACGGGGTCGCCGATCGATACATCGACACGCTGCAGGGCCTCGAAGATGCCGAGCCACATCTCTTGGCGCAGGTCGTCGACATCAACGCCGCAGCGGCGTGAGTAGTATCGGCTGCAGGAGTTCACCCGGGACGTCAGGCACCGCACCACTGCTTCGCGGGCTTCGGGATCGCCGGCTCGGGCACGCTGTACCGTGGACTTCATCGTGGGTCACTCACTCTCTCGAACCTGGGCCTGTCGTCTGGTCTGCGGCCCGGTGGTTCCGAGTGACCCGGAGGGGGGTCCCCGCGGCTACTCCGCTGGGGGACCGAGAAGGGCTTGTGGGACACCCGGGCGCCGGTCCGCGATGAGATTCGAACTACCCGCGTCTAGCGGAGCCTTGCGATGAAGCCGCCTGCTAGAGCACATGCGGGGTAGTCGGTCGAGCCTCAACGGCATTCGCGTGCCGTCGGCCATAGTGCGATCGATCGCAGTAGTCATGGGCCCTGGTGTCCTTTCCGCGCTGGCCGGGAACGTCGCGCATGTTCCAGATCACTCCAGTGCCGAACCAGCGCTAGTAGGTGGGGCATCCGAGCGGTCCCCACCAGCGGTATCGAGTTGCGCTCCCCTCAGGGGAGCCGTACCGTTCACAGGAGTATATCGCGCACCGACCGGGATCGTTTGAGGGGTTTTCGACACTTTTCTGTCCCCACACGGCACAACTGCCCGGCACCCGCCCGAAGGGGCGCCGGGCAGTCGTCCGGATGTCCACCAGGCGGTACGCTACCCGCCCTGGGCGGCTCCCTCGTTGGGCTGGGAGACGCCCTGCTTTTTCATGTTGTTCATCATGTTCTTCATCTCGTCCTGTTGCTTGAGGGCCTTCTGCCGGCTGGCCTCTTTGGCGTTCGGGTCGGTGGATGCATTGCCCCCTTTGCAGCCCACCACGCTCGCCGTGACCAGGGAGAGAACCAGCACCACACAGCACAGCAACACTGCCACACGCATTCCGGCAAGACCTGCCTTCCGAAGTGGGGCGGAGACTTCCCACGAAGCTCCGCCCATTCGATGCCACGACGGCCCGCGCACGGGCTCTACGTTGGCTGTTGGCCGTTGTCCACGACGATATCGCCCCACGGATACTGCTTGCATTGCAGGGCGGTGCGGAACTTGGCATGTCCGTCCATGAACCCGATGTTCGATCCGCCGTTGTGCCGGGTGTACCGCTCCAGGGTGTTCGGTGCATTATTAATCATATTGCACCAGGCACCGCCCATGTTGTCGTGGTCGGGCCAAGCGACGCGGTGGATGACACCCGCGTTGTTGGTCCCCCAGATCATGCCACACATGGAATCGGCCACGAGCAGAGTCTGGGCGGGCACCTTCCAGGTGTCCTCACGGATGGCACCGGAGGACGTCCCCATTCCGGCATGCCCAATGTACTCGTTGTAGCCATAGCCCAAAGGCACATACCACGCGGCGTTGAAGCACCCGTTGAAGTAGCTGTCGCGCGTCTGGGATGGGCATGCGAACATCTGCGCATTCTTGCAGTAGGGCATGAGCTGTGCGTGGAACGGCGGATAGTCTCCCTGGCCCCAGCACCGCGTGGGCCAGGCACCATAGCAGCTGTCGTTGTCGGAAGCGTACTGGGCGAAGGCCAGCAGGATCTGCTTCACATTGGACAGACACGAGGACTGGCGTGCCTTGGCTCTCGCCTTGGCGAACACGGGGAATAGGATGGCCGCAAGAATCGCGATAATCGCGATAACCACAAGAAGTTCGATGAGCGTAAATCCTCTTCGTCGCATCGCTACCCTCCACTTTCTACCACTGACAGCGCTATCAGACGATGAAAGACACCGCTACCGTGCCGACATTCCGCCGCGCCGCACAGAAAACACATCTGGTCACTATGGTTCACCGTGGGGAGTGCTTTTCCTGCTCATCCGGCGAATCGCCTGCAGGAATCCTGAGCTCAGGAGTCGGGGGTCCTTTGCCGAGAGGATGGCCGAGGACTTTGGCCGAAAGGGCCTGCGGTTGCCGCGTTCTGAGCCGCGAACCAACTAGCCGAAGGGCGACCCCATGACCATGCGTCTCCTGGCCATCGCACTCGCCATCATGGCTGCTATGGAGCTCACTTGGTCTCTAGCCGGCTGCAAGCGACCGGGCCCCGGCCCCTCCGCAGGCAGGAGCGACTCGCGGGTGTCTCGCATGGTTGGGGGGAACGGATCATCGCGTCCGGAGCCGCACCCTCAGGCGAAGGCAGCCCCGGCGGAGCCGTCCACGGTGGGCGGAACACCCGAGCAGACTAAAGGCCCTTGCTGCCCCACCGCCAAGGCTGGCCGGTACCGGTGGACGCGTCTCGAGGAGAAGATGACGCAGACCCCGGTGGGACGGATCTGGCACCTGCGTGTCCAGACTGACCCGGGACTCGGCCAGTATGAGGTGTCGCAACCCGCGGTCGTCGCGGTGCAGACGCGCAGCGAACGCTCGCCCGAGACTGGCCCCGAGTCCATCTGTGGGGCCGAGATCGACCTCTGCGCACAGGATGAGACGGGCGAGCTGCTCGACCTGGGGCAGATCTATTTCGGACGACGCCACACGCCCCCCCTTCCTACCGATGGGTGGCACTACTACGAGCCGGCCGAGCGGAAGCAGTGGATCTGGAAAGCCAAGCCCGGACGCCCCACCCCCCTACCCGAACGCAAGCCGGGAAGGTTTGAGCCCTAGTGACGGACTTGCACTCGCATCGGCGATCGACTGCCAAAGGACGGTGTGACATGTCTGCGAAGCTCAGTTTGCTCATACTGGGGCTGGCAGCTTGCGCCCATGCCCAGGGGGAACGCGTTATCGCCGAGTGGACCTTCGACGCACCCGGTGATCCGCAAGGTTGGCAGCCCAACGGGCATACAGCCGGTGCTCGAGTCGCTGACGGCATGCTCTCGGGCCGCATCACCGACTGGGACCCGTTCATCACGAGTCCGCCTCTCGACTTCGAGGCGACGCCGTGGCAGCAGGTCGAGATTCGCGCCCGGCTCTCGAAGAGCGGCCCGGGGCAGGTGTTCTACACGAACACGCTCGACACCCCGTATGGTGGGTTCTCGCCGGAGAAGCACTTCGGGATCGACTTCATCGGGGGCGATGAGGTGCGGTCATACCGCGTCCGTCCCTTCTGGCAGGCGGAGAAGCGCATCATTCGGCTCCGGCTCGATCTACCTGGCGAGGGGGAGTTCGCCATCGACGCGATCCGCATCGTCGACAGCGGGCCCACAGGCGAGCCGGTCGAGCCCAAGTGGCGCTTCGCCCGGGACACGCTCGGGTGGCAGACGGAGCAGGCCGCGGTCCGGGCGACGGATGACGCGCTCGAGTACACTTCGCACGCGCCCGATTCCCTGCTCCTGGGGCCGCCCGTGCGGTTCGCGGCCGATGAGAGCCCCGTGGTCGCGGTGCGGATGAGCCTCGACAGGGGCGCACGGGGCGAGCTCGTGTTCGCCAGCGACGAGGCTAACGGGTTGCAGCGAGTCGTGTTCCCGGTCCGCCCCGACGGTCGTCCACACGTGTACAACATCGAGGCGTGTTCGAGCGCAGGGTGGCGGGGGCACATCATCGCGCTGGCCCTGCGGCCGGTTGACGTCGAGGGTGCCACCGTACGGATCGAGTCCATCGAGGCCGCGGCAGATGCCATCGGCCCGCCCGATCTGCAGGTTGGCTGGTTCGGCCTGGATGACGTGGTGAACCGGGCAGGCGAGCAGTGCCCTCTCGCGGCGGTGATCACCAACGAGGGCGGTGAGGTCGCGCGGGGCGTCACGGTGCGGATCGCGCTGCCTGAAGGCGTCACCATGGAGGAAGCGCCCGGCGAGCTCGACGAAGTCGAGTATGGCTTCCCCGCCCAGCCGCGATGGATGGTGAGGGCCGACCGGCCGCTGAGGGGCGAGGCCACTCTCGAGCTGCGCGCGCCCGGGCAGCCGGCCGTGACTCGGACGGCGACGCTGGAGTTCACCGCCAAGCCCGATGTGCCGAAGGCGGAGCACGTCCCCGTGCCCGAGCCGGTGGCGACGGACTACCAGGTGGGTGTGTACTACTTCCCGGGCTGGCACGCCCGCAGCCGCTGGAATCCCATCGAGACCTTTCCCGAGCGCAAGCCGGTGCTCGGGTGGTATGACGAGAGCCTACCCGAGATCGCCGACTGGCAGATCAAGTGGGCGGTCGAGCACGGGGTGTCGTTCTTCGTCGTCGACTGGTACTGGAGCCAGGGCGCCCGGAGCCTCGAGCACTGGCTGCAC
Source organism: Armatimonadota bacterium (assembly GCA_029547025.1). GTDB lineage: Bacteria > Armatimonadota > Zipacnadia > UBA1398 > JAKPQA01 > JAKPQA01. Next base: position 51,961 of record JAKPQA010000250.1, on the reverse strand, counting down.
GGGGCCTACATGAACAGCCGTTACCATGAGTACCTGAAGTTCTGCCTGCTGTGGGCGAACCACAACCCGGAGGGCTCGAGCTCACACCAGGACTGTCTTGATGTGACTCGGTACTGGATTGACAACTACTTCAAGCGGCCCGAGTACTTGCGCGTGGATGGCAAGCCCGTGATGGTGATCTTCTCCGTCGACCGCCTGCGAAACGACCTGGGCAGCGACGGCGTCGCCCAGGCCTTCGAGGCGATGGACGCGTTGTGCAGGGAGAATGGCATCCCGGGCATCTACATGGTGGCATGCACGGCCGCGACGTCCGAGGGAGAGCTGCGGCGCTTGGCCGATGAGGGTTACGATGCCGTGTCGGGCTACAACTACCCGGGACTGAACGCCAACGGTCGCACGTATTTCCCGTATGAGGAGAACACCGCGGGGTACCAGGCGTTGTGGGAGGCCACGGCAGAGAAGGGGATCCTCCGCGAGATCCCGGTGCTGAGCGGCGGGTGGGACTCGCGTCCGTGGCATGGCAACAAGGCTCTGGTTCTGCACAGCCGGACGCCCGAGAAGTTCGAGCAGCACTGTCGCGACGCCAGGGCGTTTCTGGATGCCACCGAGCCGGATCCGGCGCGGCGCATGTGCATCGTCGAGGCGTGGAACGAGTGGGGCGAGGGATCGTACATCGGCCCGCACCGCGAGTTCGGTTTCGGCTACCTCGACGCCATCCGCAACGTGTTCACCCGGGCTGCTCGGGAGCATGTGGACCTGACGCCGAAGGACGTGGGTCTCGGACCGTATGATCTACCTCCCGTGGCGGTCCGGGCCGAGTGGGATTTCGACGACGGCACCGACCAGGGCTGGGGCTCGACCATGGGCCTGGGCGAAGTGCGGGTCGTCGATGGAGTGCTCACCTCGACGACAACCACAAGCGATCCGGCTTTCTTCGGCCCCCAGACTCATGCCAGGGCTAGTCGGTACCCGTTCGCCGTCATCCGCATGCGGGTGAGCCACAGCGATGAGGCGCAGCTGTTCTGGAGCACAACCCGAGGTGCCGCCACCGAGGGTACCAGCGTGCGATTCGAGGTCATCGCCGACGGGCAGTTCCACGACTACCGCATCCGCGTGGGCGACACGGCCAGCTGGCGGGGCATGATCACGTCGCTGCGGCTGGATCCGGCGAACCAGCCAGGCGTCCAGGTCGAGGTGGACTCGATCCGCCTCGAGATGGACTAGTTCGCCGATGACCACGCCTCTTCCCGGCCGGCGGCGCCTGGCCGTTCTGGCCCTGTCGGTCATTGCGCTAAGCATCTACCATGTGACCGCGATCCCAATCCTCGCGCCGGTGCTCGAGTGCCAGTTCGGCCTCTCGCCCAAGCGGCTAGGCCTACTGCTGTCGGTCAGCATGGTGGGTGGGACGCTCGGCGCGGCAGCGGCCGGATGGCTGGCTGACCGCTGGGGGCGGGTCCGGATCCTGTCGGTGGCCACGGGGGTCACGGCGGCTGGCTATTACCTGTGCGCCGCGCCCTCAGTGCTGGCCGTCTTCTATGCTGGCCTGGCTCTCGCAGGGGTGGGGTGCAGCGCCGCCAATGTGGCATGCGGGGGCCTACTGCCGGCCTTGTTTCCCGAGCGGCGCCGAGGGAGCTTCACGACCCTGCTGGTCACGGGGGCGGCGGCCGGTATCCTGTTGCCTTACCCGGTGGCGTACATCCAGGGCCTTCACGAGGCCGGCCGGATGTCGTTCGGCGTGATGATGGCCGCCCCTTTCGTCCTGGTGGGGCTCCTGCTGACTGGGCTCGCGCTCTGGCTGATGCGCTTCGCCTCGCCGGTCGATCGGGTGGCATCGCTGAGCACGGCCCAGGGGGCTGCTGACACGCCTCGCTTGCGGCGGGGCTGGGCCCTGAACGGTGTGCCGCTGACGGCGGTGGGTATCGTTGCGTTTCTGGCTGCCGCCCATGGCCTGTCGGACAACGTGCTGTACTCATGGATCACGCGACACCTGACGGCGTCCTTCGACGAGCACCCCCTGCCGCCGGGCTGGATCCTCTCGTTCTACAACGCAGCCTACCTGGCCGGGAGACTGGGACTCGCAATGCTGCCCGATCAGGTGGGCCGTCGGACACTGACCATCGTGCCGGGCCTCATCGCGGGTCCCATTCTGTTCGCGGCCATCCAGTCCGACACATACCTGCTGACCTTTGGCGGCTATGTGCTGGCGTGTCTGTTCTCCGGCCTCGAATACCCGGCCCTCATGGGGCTCGTGGCGCAGCGGTTTCCGGATCGTTTCGCCACAGTCTTCGGCCTAGCCGGGACCACCACTCTGCTGAGCGTGCCCGCGCTGTGGGGCGTCGGGAAGTGGGCGGAGGTGGCGGGCAGCACACGTCCACCGCTCTCGGCCGCCGCGGGTGGGTACGTGGTTTTCGCCCTCGTGGCCGCACTGTGGCTGGTGGCGGACCTGCGGAGCAAGGAGCAGGCGGTCGACGCGGTGTCATGCTGATCGGTGGCGCCGGCCTCCGCCCGCTTTGCTCTGCGGCGCCGCTAGGCGTCGCGCTCGAGGATCCCCATTGCGAGCTGTGCGGCGCGCCGGCCAGAGAGCAGCATGCCGCCGAAGGTCGGCCCCATCCGAGGCACGCCGTACACGGTAGACACGGCCATGCCGGCCGCGATGAGCCCGGGATGGACCTCACCGGTCTGCTCGACGATGGCATCCTCGGACTCGTTGACCCACATGCCTCCCATGCCCTTGAGCTCGAGCAGCCCGCGGTGGGCCAGGCACTGGCAGACCCGCGCGTCGTGCCCAGTGCAGTCGATGACCAGCCGGCACTCGACCGACACGGGGTCGATGGCAGCGATGGCCTTGGGCAGGTACCGGACCGGATTCCAGTTGATGACCACGCCGGCCACGCGGTTGTCCTGGCGGACGCACACGTCGTCGACCATGGTCATGCCAATGACGATCGCGCCGGCATCGCACGCCGCACCGATGAACTTGGCCACACAGTGCGGAGCCAGCGCCGTGTACAGGCCCGGGGCGTACTCCTCATACGGGACGCCCACCTCGGCCAGCATCTCGTGGGCCGGGGCGCGGACCGTGAGATGGCTGAACAGGTAGCCGCCGAGCCAGAACCCACCGCCGAGGTAGTTGTTCGCCTCGAAGATCACTGTGCGAACACCCTGGGAGGCCAGATCCCTGGCCGCCACCAACCCGCTGGGTCCGCCCCCGACAATGACCACATCGGTGGGAGTCATCGCCAGCAGGTCCTTCATCGAGCGCTCGATGATCGCCCGAGTGATATCACTCTCTTGCACCGGGGCAAACAGCGCCATATAGCCATCTCTCCCTGGTCCGTTCCGTGGCGCAACTGCGGAGGGTCATTATCGGTTAGCCGGCCCAGATTGGCTAGGGGCGGGGGCGCACCCAGTCTCGATCGCACGGCGCGCGACCGATGGCGGCACCCAGGGCCGGGGTGGCGCGGCCAACGGCAGCCCATACCGATGACTACCCATGTAACGACTAAGCCGTCTGGGCAGGATTCCGGGAGGTACCTGGTTGGCGGGCGGCCGGGGATGGGTGTTTGGGGCTGGGGCGGGCCGGGTCCCGTGTGGCGTGGCCGCAAGCGCCAAGAGCAACGTGAGGGGTATCGAACAGGATGGCCGGAACGGACACGATGCGAGGGCCCAGGTCGGCCCTGTCTTGGGTTCATCCGGCGCATCCTTCACATCCTGTTTCGGTGTCGTCTCCCGACCCGCCGGATCGCGCGCTCATCCACGGCCCATAGGAAGGGGGGCTCACGGCGTGACCACGATGAGCTGGGACTGCGAGCACCGGCTGCGGATGATCCAGGCGCCCGGCGGGAGCGTGGTCACGAACACCTGCGGCCCGTGGTGTCCATGCGCCGAAGTGGCTGGCTTGGTGGCTGTAGTTGTCGTCGTGGCGCCCTCGGCGGACCGGGCCCTGCGGGGGACTGCGGGCGGCGAGGGCCTGGGGGGCTGGCCGCGCGGCGCCCTCATATGGGAGCGCCTCCCCGGCGCCGTCCCCCTCGGGTTCTGGTGCGGTGCTACCATCGGGTGAAACGGGATGCGCGGTGACGGGCGTGCCGTACTCGGACGGCAGGCGGTGCGCGTTCGCACATGACGCGCTGGGCTGGCGGATGACGGAGCAAGACCCCTGGCCCTGGATGGTTGCGCCAAGGTACGTGTCACGTGCTGGCATGGCCTGGGCCATCCTCCGTCTGTCGCGGCCTGGCCCTCGCCATCTTCACCCGCGCACCGCAGCCAGAGGGCGCCATGGCAGTGGGCTCCCGACGGACGCACCCGCCTTGCCCGTGATGTGGCGGTGTGGTATGATGCGTCCATCTATCCTGCGCCCCGGTGCCCCCGCGGGCGCGTTTTTGTGAGAGTAACCCATGAAGCGGACCTACCAACCGAACCGCCTGCGCCGCAAGAGGCGTCACGGTTTCATGCAGCGGATGAGTAGTACGGGTGGCCGGCGTGTACTCAAGAGGCGGCGCCTGAAGGGGCGACTGCGCCTGTCGGCGTAGCGGCACGGCGCTGTGCCCGGATGGTCGGGTGACGGGGTGCCGTGGTGACCGGCCGACTGCGGAAGACTCGCGATATCGGACGGGTGTTTCGGAACGGTACACTGCACCGCGGTCGCCTCCTGCGGCTGTATTTCCTCCCTCGGCCCACGGAGGCAGGCGTCCGGTTCACTGTGGTCGTTAGCGCTAAGGTCGGAGGCGCGGTCTGCCGCAATCGGCTCAAGCGCCGTCTGCGCGAGATCGTTCGACAGGAATGCACGGGCGGCGTCGGGGGAGCGGACTTTGTGCTCGCAGCACTGCCTCCGGCGCGTGACGCTACGTTCTGGGAGCTTCGGGCGGCGGCCTTGGAGCTGCTGGGCCGGACCGGCCTCGCCCCGAGCGCGGGGCGAGGGCGAGTGCGGTTCCGTCAGCGCGAGGGGTGATGCGGCCCTGAAGGACGGCGTGTGCCGATGGGTCCGTCGGGCGGCGGTGTTGCCCATCCGCATCTACCAGCGGATCGTGTCCCCACTGCTGCCCCGGTGCTGCCGGTTCGTGCCGACCTGTTCGGAGTACGCCATCCAGGCCATCGAGCGCCACGGTGTCCTCAAGGGGCTGGCCCTGGGCATGTGGCGCATTGTGCGCTGCAACCCGTTCTGTCGAGGAGGGCACGATCCGGTGCCGTAGCGCTCGCCTCCACCAAGGCGGTTGATACCCTACCCCGATGACTCAACCATCACGGAACAACAGACAGCAACGCCTCACCATGCTTCTCATGCTCTTGCCGATCTGGGGCTTCCTGATGTGGATGTCCATCCAGAGCAAGAAGCAGATGGAGCAACAGCAGGCCGAGGCCACCAAGCAGGCCGCGGTATCCTCTCCCGTGGACAAGATCGCGGCGGAGCCCGACCCCAAAGCGCGTGTCTCGGCGCTCAGCCAGTATTTGGCCACCGAGCAGAATCGCATGGGCCCCGAAGGGCAGCGGGCACAGATACTGCTGGCCCTGGGGTACATCGAGATGGCCCAGATCCGCGAGGCCGCCGGTGACTACGACGCGAAGCTCGACTATGAGAAGGCGGCACAGACCTACGAGCAGTTTGCCGCCCAGCACCGAGCGAGTCCCTGGGCCGCCCATGCCACGTACTGGGCCGGTGTGATCTACGGTAGACACGTGTCCCAGGGGGATGACCGGCACCGGAAGAAGATGGTGAAGCTCCTGGGCGGGCTGGCGTTCGAGCATCGGTCGGTGTGGGTTCCCTCGGACGACGGTTCGGGAATGTGGGAGGAACGCCGCGCGCTGATCGAGTCGGGCAAGGCCGTGGAACCCTACGTGAACTCGCGCTTCGGCTATCGCCTCCTCGATACCCTGGTGCGCATCTGCGGCGGCGCGAAGCAGCCACTTTCCTATGTGATGGCGCTACTGCTGGTGTCCATCATCGTGAAGGTTGTCTCTCTCCCGTTGGCCATCAGGGGCCAGGTCGCGATGAAGACCATGCAGGCCAAGATGGCCCGCATTCAGCCCCAGATCGAGGAGATCAAGAAGAAGTACGCCAACGACCAGATGAAGGCCATGCAGGAGCAGTCCAAGCTGATGAAAGAGAGCGGCATCAGCATGATGGGCGGCTGCCTGCCTCAGCTCATCCAGCTCCCCTTCATCTTCTACCTCTACTACGCGATTCGGCTATATTCGTACCACTTTGAGAACGGCAGTTTCCTTTGGATCACCGATCTGTCGAGGCCGGACTTGCCCCTGTTGGTGATCTACGCGGTGAGCATGATCGCGTCGACCAAGCTGACGCCGCAACCGCCGGCCACCGACCCGCAGCAGCAGAACACGCAGCGGATGATGACCTACATGATGCCGGCCTTCCTGTTTCTGGTGCTGCGGACGTTCCCGGCGGCCTTCATCTTCTACTGGGCGGCGTTCAACGTGTTGGGAACGGCGCAGCAGGTGTGGATGAACAAGGCGTATCCTGGCCCGAAGCCCGAAGACCTGGGACCGGGCCGGCACGGGGCGCCGGCACCAGCCCGTCGCCTATCGAGCGGCGGCTCAGGTTGGTTGGAGCGGTTTGTCACCAAGCGCGAGGACGGTCGCGGCAATGGACCGGTGATCGATGCGCCGGCACGAGGGAACAAGCTTAGCAGCGGCAAGGGACGAGCCGCCGCACGCCGCAAGCCATCCATCCCGCCCCCCAAGTCCAGATCCTAACCGGGGCGTGGGTGGTTTGGGCCACGCCCCTCGCAGGGCGCTGGCGATTCCGCACGATCGAGAGCACAGGGGCGACTGAGCATTGAGTGACATCGAGACCAGTGCGAGCACGGCGGCTGAGACGGCCCGGGAAGCGCTGCAGGGGATACTGGACCGCATGGGCATTGAATGCACCGTCTCGGCCCACGTCGATGGCGAGGGCCAGATCACCCTCGACGTATCCTCGGACTCGGACCTGGGTACAGTCATCGGTCGGGACGGCGATACGCTGAATGCACTGCAGCTGCTGGTGAGTGTGATCGTTAGCCGGCGCCACGGCCCCCACTCTCGGGTGGTGGTTGACGCGGAGAACTACCGGGCGCGGCGTGCCGAGTCCCTCCAGGCTCGAGCCATCGAGCTGGCGCAGCGCGTGAAGGCGACGGGCCGGGAGGCGTTGCTCGAGTCACTGCATGCGTACGAACGGCGGATCATCCACCTGACGCTGGCGGATCACCCGGATGTGTACACATACAGCGAGGGTGAAGGCGACGCCCGGGTCCTCGTCATCTCGCCTAGAGACTAGCTGGGGCCGCACCCCTACATCGTCGCGCCGCGCTGTGAGACCCGCTGGCGAAGGTCATCGATCTCGGCCTGAAGCCGGCCGCTGTCGATGAGTGCCTGGTGCTCGGGTGAGAGCAGTCTCTTCGACGTCGTCCCCGACACGGCCAGCAGCTCCATGAACCGCACCATCTCCGGGTCCGACCGGACCGGCGGGATGTAGTCGGCCACCGCGGCATCCAGGTCGCGCTGCATGACCCGTCGCCGACCTTCGAATGTGGCCAGCCGGAACGACTGGAGCACGAGCTCCCTCAGATCCGCCCCGGAGTAGCCGCGGGTTGCCTGGGCCGGACCGGCGAAGTCCTCAATGCGGTGATCGATCCTCAGCGTCCTGTAAGTGACTTCGAGGATCTGGGACCGCGTGGCGTCATCCGGCAGGAAGAAGGGGATCTTGAGGTCAAACCGCCCCGCCCGGAGTGTGGATGGGTCGATGAGGTCCGGCCGGTTCGAGGCCGCACCGATGAGCACGCGGCCCTGTCGGCTCGAGTCCGACAGATACGCGTTGAACATCGCGAAGACGCGGCGCGAGACGCCGCTATCGCCCTCACTAGTCACGCGGCGCCCGTACGACTGGTCGAACTCGTCGATGAAGACGAAAACGGGCGAGAGCGCATTCAGACAGTGGAGCAGCTTCTCCAGATTGGCCTCGGTAGCTCCCACGTAGCGCGAGAAGATGTTCCCGAGCCGGAGGAACGGGATCCCACAGTCGTGGGCGAAGCACTCCATGCAGAATGTTTTCCCGCAGCCGGGTGGCCCGAGAAGCATGATGCCCTGCGGAACGACGCGGCGGTGCCCCTCGCGCATGGCCTGGGCCACTCGGAGCAGGAGGTCCTTCTGCTGGTCCATCCCCGCCAGGGCCTCGAGGCCGACCTCGGGCTGCACGAACTCGACCAACTCGCCGAGCTCGGCCTCGATGGAGCGGCGCTTCCAGCGAGTGACCATGCCGTGGCCCACACGTTCGCCGCTCTGGCGAGCGCGCCGGAGCATGTTGGCGATCTGTACGTAGCTCAGGCCGTTCGTGGCCTTGGCCAGCACGGCAGGTTCCATCTCAAGCCGGAGGCGCAGCGGCTTGGGGGAGGCCTCCGAGGACTGGTCGGTACGGGTGTCGGGGAACTCGGCTTCCGGGGTGGTGAGAAGGTACGAGATGTACTTGAGGCGCTCGGCCTCATCGGGCAGCGGCACCTCGACGACCTCGACACGCGACGTGCCCGAGTATAGCTCCTCGTGCACCTCGGCGAGTGTGTGGGCCACCAGGAACACGGCGTTGTTCTTTCGGAGGAGCCGCGGGTCCGAAGCCCAGCGCTGGAGCGTGGTCAGGGCCTGCTTCTCGTCGAAGCTCATGAAGCGGTGTTCTTTCTGGGGCACGACCTTCTCGCCGTATTCGATGACAGCGACGGCCCCATTGTGCATGAGCAGGAACTCTTCGAGCACTGGGAGCGCGTGCTGAGGAGCCAACAGCGAGACCTGCCTAAAGTCCGGGTTCCGCGTCAGGAACACGTCAAGGAATCGCCGGAACACAACCTCATGCTCGGGGCCAGGGTAGTGGAAACCCTCACTGATATCGTAGAAAACCACCTTCTTGCCTCGGCAGAAGGCCCGATAGAGGAACTGACGCACCGACAGGTATTCGCCGTTGAGAGGCACCAGATCGGTGACACCATGGATGAGGAACTGCACCGCGGCTGATGAGATGAAGCTCGAGCGGATATGCTCGGCCCACTCGGGCAGGACCGGCGGGGCAGGCTTCTCGGCTTCGGGCGCCGCGCTGGGCGGCTGGGGGATCTCGGGCATCAGAACACCGCCTCCAGCGAAGTGACACGGCCGCCGCCTACGGCAGCACGGTCAGAACGAAGCTCCCCGATACTCCCTCGTCGATGAGAACCGCGCTGATGGTGCACTCGCCGGCCCTGCGGGCGCGGACGTACGGGTCTCTATCGCCCGAGTATTCGATCGTCGCGATGGTGCTCGACGACGACCCGAATGCGAAGGCGTCGCTGGAGTAGTGGAGTGACGCTCCGGAGCTCGAGCGCACCTGCCACACTAGCCCCGCCTCCTCGCCCACGCGTAGCTGATAGGGCGCCAGCTGGCCCTCAAGGCCTAGCGACATCTGCGCCGGGTCATTGCCGAGCAAACTGCATCCGGCAATCATCGCCGATAGCACCAGCAGGCTGACGACAGCCCAGTGCTGCCCCGCAGACGGTCGTCTCATGCGCCTCGCTCCTGTCGTTTCGTACCCTAGATCTCGATGATGGCCGGTGTCACGCGAATGCGGAGCCGAACCGGAAGCTCGCCGGCCTCGAGGCCGAGTGTGGCGCTGACATCATACGCGCCATCGATGGCATCGGGGGCGGCGAGAAGGCGCCAGGTCAGTGGCCCATCGGCCGCGATCTGCCAGCCGGGAGGTAGGTCCCACGTGAATGCAGCGTCCGCCACCTCCAGGTCTCCGGCCTCGAGGACTACCCGGGTGGCAGCGCCAGGCTCCAGAGCCGACTTCTCGGCCACGAGCTTGAGCGGTGTGACGGACCCGATCACCGGCTCGGCGCACTCGATGAAGACGGGGCACCCCGGCGAAAGGGACAATGCGACGCCGCCGCCCAGCGGACACGGGGCCAGCGGCTGGTCCATCAGATCCGTGATGCGCAGATCAGCGGACCGGAGCAGGCCAAGGACGACGGGAGCTCGAGTGGCCCAGATGACCATCACCCTGCGCTCGGCCCCGCTGAACCGGTAAGCGAGCGTCTTGGCGCCCCACTCCTCGACGCCGGTCGGCCGCAGGCCGGCGAGCGTACGGCACACCTTGGCGGCAGCACGGTAGGCGGGCTTGAGTGAGAAGTCCTGCCGGACGATGCCGAAGTGGTGCTCGTTGTAGTACGGGTTCGAGCCGTCCTCACGGAAATCGTACCACGACACGTTGCCGACGGTCCCCGATGCCACCGCGCCCACGTAGCAGCGCGCCAGGAGGTTAGCTTGGTCGCGTTCGCTGGTCGCGCCGACCTCAGTGGGCCAACCCATCTCGGTGATCCATACCGGCTTTGCAGGTCCTGCGGCTGCGACGAGGTCGGCCACCTGACGGAGCTCCTGCTGGAAACCCAGATCGTCCAGTACCGCGCGGTAGGGGTGGATCGTGAGACCGTCGAAGCGCGCCCCGGCCTCCATAGTCCTCCGGATGAAGTCCTGGTCGATGCCGGCGGTTGAGCACCCGAAGACGACGGCCTCGGGGTCTACGTCCTTCACCGCGGCGTAGGCGCGGTCGAGCAGAGTGAAGTAGAGCTCCTTCGGGCCACTCCAGAAGAAGATGTTGGGTTCATTCCAGATCTCCCAGTGCTTGATGCGGTCCTTGTAGTGGCCGACCAGGGCACGAACGAACCGGCAGTAGTCCTCGACCCCCTGATCGGTGTAGGGCTGGGTCCAGGAGGACCAATAGGCGATGAGACCATAGACGCTGATGCCGTGCCGAGTGGCCGTGTCGACCAGCGCGTCGTAGAAGGTCCAGTCGAACTCGCCGGGGCGCGGCTCGATGCGGTGCCATTGGAACTCCTCGCGGGTCCACTTCACTCCCGCGGCTCGCGCCAGGGCCGCCGCGCGGTCCATCTGAGCCAGCCCGGCGGCGTCGCCGCCGTAGCGGTAGAGGTAGAGCCCCATCCCCCACGGCGACGCGGGATCGAGCTCGGCGCTGCCCTCATCCGGCCACGGCATGACCCAGCACGCGGCCGCCGTGGCCGGCTTCTGACCCGGAGCCTGGATGCGGAACTCGGCCTCGAGGAAGGGAACGTCGGCCACATCGGCGGGGACTTGCAGCGCGACGGGCTGGGCCGACGCGGGCAGCGTCATCGCGTGCTCCTCCGTCCTGAGGACACGTCCAGAGAAGTCGCGCAGCGAGCAGGTCACCCGGGCATCCGAAGGCTCTGCAGCCAGGCTGCGCAGGGTCAGCCGGAAGGGATCACCGGCGGCGGCAGGCCCCCGGGCCAGAGGGAACAGCAGGCGGTCCGGCGGGACATCGGTCTGAACACTCAGTTCGAGGAACTCTATGTCGCCCCGCTCGGGCCCGCCTTCGCGGCGCGCCAGGCTCAAGTTCAGCAGGCGAAGCGGAAGACGGACGACACCGTCATTCTCCCCACCCCCATGCTCCCATTCGGTCATGCCTCCCAGAGGGGCCTCGAGCACCATCTCTCCGGGTTCGTCGAGCGTGCCGAGCGTGCGCCAGAAGCTCTGAAAGTGCGAGCCCAAGTTCATCCGTACCGCGTGACCAGAACCATCGCTGCGTACTCTCAGCCTCAGTGACACGGGTCGGCCCAGAAGAGCCTCGTCGTTGCCCAAGTGGAGCTCAGAGGCGCCCAGGGAGAAGTCATACTGGACGCGTCCGCCGTCCCGCTGGGTGCCGCCTGCCGGTCCGGATACCCAGAAGCCCCATCCCTCCTCGGGCCCAAAACGCGCGACCACGTACTCATGGATGGAACGCGCCGACTCGGCGGGATGGGCCGCGGGCACGATGGTCAGATCGTCGAAATCCACCGATCCGGTGGTCGCCTCCCCGCGCTCGACGAGCAGGCCCAGCGCCTTGGCGGCCCCGTGGAACACGCCATCATTGGGTCCGCCCCAGTGGTGGCTCCAGCCATCCATGCGGATGCGCAAGTGGCGCCAGTCGCCCTCAGGGAAGTTGAAGGTCTTCTGGAACGTCTGGCCTTGCTGGTCGACCGCACGGACGGTGATCGAGTTGGTGACGGTCTTGCGTGCGAACAGCTCGACGGCCCCGGCCGGAGGCTCCGCGGGGAGGCCGACGGTGGCCTGCACATAGGCACCCCCGGCCGAGAAGTCGAAGTAGAGTCGGCCGCCGTGCGCCCCGGAGTGGGCGGCGTCCGGGGAGCGCTCGAAGTGCCCGGACGCCCCAGGAAACTCGGGACCGTTGCTGAATGACCATGACGGTCCGTTCTCACGCTCGAAGTCATCCAATGGAGCATCGGTTTGGGCCAGGGCCCCCGAGGTGATCAGCCCGATCGTGCCCGACGCGACGAGCGCCGCAGCGACCGCCCGACCCATCGCTCATCCCCCCAAGTCAGCGTGCACGGCACCTTTCGTGCCCCCCGGGGGTCCTCCCTGCCCGCGCCGTGTGAGCGGGTATCGAGCAAGTGTGGTAGAACGTAATGGCAGTCGCGGCGGGCTCCGACCGTGCCGCGCAGGGAGGCACCACTGTGAAGGGCATCGTGCTATGTGCCGGGGCTGGCACGCGTCTCCGCCCGCTGACCCACACGGGCGCCAAGCACCTCATCCCCGTGGCCAATAAGGCCATACTCTTCTATGCCATCGAGGCGCTGGCCGATGCTGGGGTCACCGATCTGGGCATCGTCGTCGGCGCCACGGGCTGGCAGATCAGTGATGCCGTGGGCGACGGGGCCCGATTCGGCTGCCGCGTGACCTATATCCCACAGGAGCGCCCGCTGGGCCTCGGGCACGCCGTCCGCGTCGCGCGGGACTTCGTAGGCGACAGCCGGTTCGTGGTGTACCTCGGCGACAACTTCATCCACGGCGGCATTGGGCGGTTCGTGTCCGACTTCGCCAATGCCCGCTCCGCTGGGCAGATTCTGCTCAGCCCTGAGGCCGATCCCTCTCGCTATGGGGTGGCCCAGGTCGACGGCGACCGCATCGTGCGGCTCGTCGAGAAACCCAAAGACCCTCCGAGCAACCTCTGCATCGTGGGCGTTTATGCCTTTGGTCCTGAGATCTTCGACAGCATCGAGCGGACTCCCCCCTCCGCTCGGGGCGAGCTGGAGATCACCGACGCCATTCAGGGGCTGATCGACGCCGGCCTCGAGGTCCGCAAGTACGAGATCGAGAGCTGGTGGAAGGACACCGGGAAACCCGAAGACGTGCTCGACCTCAACCGCCGGTTGCTCGAGGAACTCGAACCGGGCGTCCACGGGGACATTAACGCCGAGAGCGTCATCGAGGGCCGCGTCTACGTCGAGAAAGGGGCCACGGTGCGCCGCAGCCATCTGCGCGGGCCGGTCATCATCGCCGAGGGCTGCGAGGTGGAGGGATCGTACATCGGGCCGTATACCTCGATCGGTCCCAAGACTCGGATCGTGAACTCCGACATCGAGTACAGCATCCTCTTGAGCGAGTGTGTGGTCGAGGATGCCACCGAGAGAATCGACTCGAGCCTTCTCGGGAACCAGGTGGTCTTGTCCCGCCGCAACCGCCTCCCGGCTCGCTACAAGTTCGTGCTCGCCGATCAGAGCCAAGCGGAGTTGCCTTAGGAGGCCGAGAGCCCGAACAGCACATCCGGCAGCCGGTCCCGGGTGACGCCGATGTCCTCCAGCAGCCGTAGGTGTGGCGCGAAGTCGCCCACCTCGTACATGGCGTGGCTGTCGCTGCCCAGCGAGATCCGAACTCCGCGCTCGAGGCACGCCGCGAAGAACCGTGGGTCGGGCTGGTTCGTGTGGAAGTTCAGCTCGGCCGCCGCGCCGTAGCTGGCCAGCATGTCGACCAGCGGCGCGAACAGCCACTCCGGCACGGGTACCTTGGCTTTTCGGATGATGCGGAACGGGTGGGCCAGAATCTGGGCGCCCTGCCGGAGGAGATGCTCGGAGAATGTCATAAACTCCCGGGTCAGCCGCGCCGGGTCCATCGCGCCGGCGCCGACCGTAGCAGGCAGGTAGTGCAGGGCCCCCACGAGGACATCCCAGCCCTCGCGGTCCTCATCGGCCAGTGTCAGGCGGCCGAGGCCATCGCACTCCACTTCGAGTCCCCAGCGGACTTCGGGGCGACGCAGGGGCCCGATCTCCGCCCGGAATGCTGGCATCCGGTTGCGCTCGGCGCGCGCGCGGATCCACAGGTCAGGATCCGTGACGAACGCACCCTTCCAGAAGTCATCGGCCGCCATGTAGAGCTGTCCGGCGTGCTCCGTCAGGTGAGTTCGCGCCAGGCCCATGTCCCGCGCCCGGGCGATCACCTTCTCGGCCGTGATGTCCTGGGCACAGTACGCATAGTGAGTGTGGCAGTGGTGGTCCACGAGTCCGGTTTCAGGGTCCATGGCCAGCGACAGGGTCTCGACGTTCGCCTGCCGGCCCTCCATACGGACCAGCATGAACCGGAATGGCGCCTCGCACAGCGCCGGGCATGTGGCATAGGTGACGCCGCGCACTACCGTCGGTGGCTGCCCTGGATGGTAGTGCCCGCTGAGCGAGAGCGCGACCCCCGACTCGGCATAGAGCTCCATGACCTGGGCGCGCTCCTCGAGCATGTACGGGTAGGCGCTCTCGATGGGCGGATGGACCGGGTTGTGCTGGAGCGCGATGATGGGCTGGTCGGCCTGGTGACGCGCGCGGCACAGCGTGTGCACCAGGTCTGCCACCGGACGCACACAGCGGTCGCCGGGGCCATAGGTGTCCGCAAACGTGGCGAACTGGTAGCCGGCGATCTGGCCGACGCCCGTCTCGGCGCCGAAGACGGCCCGAACGCGCTCGGGCGGGCCGTCGTGGTTGCCGGGCACCACGATGACCGGCAGGCCTGGCTTCTCGAGGGCGTCTCGCAGCTCGGCCAGGTCGCGCTCGGCCCCCTCGGCCCAGCCGTTGTCGACGAGGTCACCGAGGAGGACGATGACGTCGATGTCCGCGATGCGCCGGGCGCGACGAACGGCGCGCGTGACCAACTCGAGCCCCATATCAGCTCGGCGTTGGGGAACTCCGCATTGGTGGCGGGCATGGTGGATGTAGTGCAGGTCGGCCAGGACGAGCAGATTCAGCGCGCCCCGCGGTTCGGCGCCGGACATGAGCAGCTCCCGTCAAACGACCGTGGGGCGGCCAGCGCCCCACGGTCTTCCAGTGCATTGGCTAGACGGGAGCCATTCTACCGCAGGCCAAACAGGCGCGTCTCGCCCAGGGCCATGGTGAGCTCGAACCCGTCGACGTTCGCCCCCAGGACCTCGCCGCTCAGGAGGTCGATCACCGTGGCCGGGCGCCGGAGTCGGATCCGTTTCGCCCCCGCACTGGTGGCGGCGAGACCCAGGAAGCGGTCATCGGCCAGCACCACGTCATCGCTGGTGGCGTACAGATGCACGCCGGCCCGTCGAAGCAGGGGGCGCAGCACACTGGCCGGGCAGTGCAGCGCTCCCACATAGGCGCGCAGCCCCTCACGCGTCTGGCGCCAGGCCGCGGCGATCGAGCCGTCGGCGTAGCGGGCGATGACCTCCGCCCCGGCGCCCTCGTCCACGGCCCAGCAGGGCTCCAGTGTGAGGTCAGTGCCGATACTGCGGTCGTCCTCGACGAGTCGAGCTATGCCGGGCTGGACAACGGTACGGCGGAGCGGCAAGCCCACGGCGTCGCTCATCCGCCGCTCGAACTCGCCCTCTGCCGTGACCGGGGCCGCGTCGTCGCCCAGGAACCCGCCGCCGTAGAACCAGATGGCCGCCCGGCCGGCCGTGGTGCGGCTGATCGCCCGCCGCGCCGTGTCACTCAGGTGGAAACAGTTGAGGAACACATAGACCTTGGCTCGGGGAACACGCCCCTCGACCAGATCGCTCAGCAGGTGGATCCGCGCCGGCGCCCCGAGCCGGGCCATCTGGCTACGCATCTGGTAGACCAGCGGCGAGTGCAGCGCGCTGGTGCACTGGGTGTAGAAGGGACTGACCTCATCGACGATCACGGCCACTTCGGGGGCGAAAGTGGCCGGTGTGGGAAGCCGGTCCTCGTACACTTCTCGCAACCGAGCGATGTTGTCCCATAGGTCCTGGCCGTCGAGCCAGCCGATGCCGCCCAGATCCATGTACCAGCAGGCCAGGCGGCGGGGCAGCAGCTGCGCGAAGTTCCGCTGATGGACCCAGAAGGTGCCCTGAGGAGTGTCGACACGGCCGAAGCCAGAGTCCTCGGGCGTGAGGTAGGTGCGCGTGTCGTCCTCGTTGAGCCAGAGCTTGCCCGCCGCCCGGACGCTATCGACCGCGCTCATGAACAGGCCCGCCCCGCCGAGTTCGCGATCGAGGTAGGAGATGGGCGAGGTCAGGACGTCGACGTCGGGGCAGCGCAGCATCCGCGCCATGGCCAGGTGCCCGCTCGATTGCGGCCCCATGGGGATGCCGTGCATGTCGAACAAGTAGCCGTAGAAGAAGACGACCAGCTTCTGCCGCTCGGTCTCGTCCTTGATGACCCGGGCCATCTGCTCGAGGGGCTCTTCCATGGCGAGCTGCTTGTACTCGAAGTAGTCGATGACCTTGCGCTCGCGCACGGGGTCGCGGAACAGTCCGAGCGTCGTGCGCTGCTGCTCCTCGGCCGTCGGGATCCTGATGTGGCGGACGGTGGCGGCGGGGTCGCCCCAGGCCGTGCGCAGGGCCTCGTCAGTCCGGTACTTGGTGGCAGCCCAGGCACGGAAGCCGGCCGACATGGGTTCGGAAAAGTCGCTGAGCACAGGCTCCCACGAGCGCTCGTAGAACCATTCGCCGGTGTGCTGACCGCACGGATGGTATCCGAGCATGTGGTGGCCGTACTTCTCCTCACAGTGCCGCACGAGGGCCCTCAGATGCTCTGGAAACTCGGCTCGCCAGAGCGCGGAAGCCATGGACCACGACGCCGTCTGGCCATCGGAGAACAGCATCCGCTCTGAAGGGTGCTCTTCGAGCCACCAGCCGGGCGGGCCACAGCCGAAGCGAGGCAGCAGTAGCGCGTCGGGGTCGTTGGCCAGCGTCAGGTCGATGGGGTCATCAACGCCGCGCCAGTCGGGCTCCTCGCCCGGCCTGGGCCACGGCATGTCAATGCCGAAGGACTGGATGTGCACCCCGGCCGCGGCCGACCGACGCACCTGGCTGGCGTAGGGGCCGGCGCTGGGAGAGTGGTAGATGGTCCAGGGCTCTCCGATGTGCAGGGCCATGAAGTCGACGGTACGCGTCTCGGCCGACTTCATCCACAGCGAGTAGGTGTACGTGTCTCCCTTCCGGACACGCAGCCCGGACTGGAAGAAGTGGATGTGCATGGTATTGGTGCCGGAGTTGCGGATGGTGACCTTCAGCGATTGCTTACCCTCGACAGCGTCCGTGCGATCGAGCTCCCACGATGCGTCCGCGCCCGCGTACTCCGCCTGGAACATGCTCCACGCCGCAGCCACCTCATCCCGCGTGCCCTCGAAGCTGCTTTGTCTGAGCAGGCTCTCGGGTGGGTTCTCACGGAACTCGCCCTGGTAGACGCGGAGGTCATCCACCCAGACCGTTCCCGGAGGGCCTCCGCCCATGCGGAAGTGCACGCCCGCCGGGCCGTCGGCATCTTCCGGGGCCACAAAGGTGACGTGAAACTGGCGCCATTCGGGTGCCAGCTGCACTACTTGGGGCCCGGGTCCTCCCGCCCAACCGAAGAACACCAGGGGCACGGCGGGCTGGCCGTTGACGTAGAGGGTCGGCGAACCGAGGTACTCCCGCACCTCCCCTGTGGCGTTCACTGCCAGAAGCGCGATGAGGCTGCCAAGTGCCATGGGACGGCTCCTTTGGGAGGCATGCCGGACCGGCCCGCGGGCTCGTCAGGCGCCGAGGATACGCTCCGGGCTCAGCGGGCTTTCATAGATGCGACGGCCGATGGCGGCACACACCGCATTGGCGGCGGCCGCCAACGCCGGGACGTGGGCCGGCTCGCCGACCCCCTTGCAGCCGTGGCCCCGGCTGGTCGACGTCTCGCCTTCGACGATGTGGCACTCGATCTCCGGCACGTCAGCGGCGGTCGGCAGGCGGTAATCGCCGAATCCGATGTTGGCGACGCGGCCCTCACCGTCGAACCGGATCTCCTCCCAGAGGCATTCGCCCAGGCCCTGGACCAGCCCGCCGCACATCTGCCCTTTGACCATGTTCGGGTTGATGGCCTTGCCGCAGTCGAGCGCGCTGATGGCACGCAGCACGCGCACTTCGCCCGTTTCCGGTGAGACGCTCACCTTGACCGCATGGACGGCAAACGAGTGCGTTGCAGGCAGCGCCGGGGTGGTGATGGTGATGCCGGCTGGCTCGTTCGCTACCAGGCCGGCGAACGAAACCGACTTGCTCGGATCCTTCTTCAGGCGAACTTTCAGGCCGGAGACCTCCATCTGCGACGGTTTGGCCTCGAGGGCGGTGGCGGCCCGCTTCTTGAGCTCGTCCGCCAGCTGTTTGGCGCCCTCCCGCGCCACATGGGTCATGTTGTAGGTCACCATGCTGCCGCCGCTCAGCGGCGCGAGAGGCGATGTGTCGGTGTCGATGCACGAGGCCGAGAGCTCGGTCATCTCGATCCCCAGTTCGTCGGCCACCACCTGGGCGATGGATGTGAGTGACCCCGTGAGGTCGGTGGAGCCTACCGAGAGCGACACCGTGCCGTCCTCGTTCACCTTGAGCAGGGCACTGGCGGGGAACCCGCCAATCTCCCACTCGCCGCACGCCAGACCCCATGCGGTATGCGGTTCATCGGCCGGATCATCGGCGATGGCCTTCGTCACGGTATCGAAGCAGCGCATGAGGACATCGGTCTTGAGCTCGGTACCCGAGAAGGTCTTCTCTCCGTTCCGGAGCAGGTTCTTGCGCCGCAACTCCATGGGATCCATGCCCAGCTTGGCGGCCAACTCATCCATGTGCGACTCGAGAGCAAAGGTGAGCTGGGGGTAGCCCGGCGCACGGAAGGGGCCCGTGTTGAACTTGTGGGTGTAGACGGCGGCGCCCTTGGCCCGCAGATTCGGGACGCGGTATGGGCCACGGCAAGCCCGGAGTGAGCTGTTTACCACGGCTGGAGTCCAGTCGGCGTACGCGCCGCTGTCGGCGAGGAAGTCCACCTCACGAGCGAGCAGCGTACCATCGGCCTGGGCAGCCGTGCGAACGCGGATCACCGTAGCCGACCGGGGGCGTGCGTCTTCGAGCTCCTCTTGGCGCGAGTAGACCATCCGCACGGGCTGTCCGGTCTTGAGCGCCAGCGCGGCGACCATCGGCTCGATGAAGACGGAGACTTTGCCACCGAAAGCCCCTCCCGTCTCCATGGCGACCACGCGGACCTGCGACATGGGCAGTCCCAGGTAGGCTGCGACCCCCTGGCGGACGATGAAAGGAGCCTGGGTCGACGTCCATATGGCGACTCCACCGTCCCCCCGGGGTGCCGCCACGGCCGCGTGCGGCTCGATGGATGCCTGGTGCTGAGGGGCGGTGCGGTATGTCTCGTCCAGCACCACGTCGGCGTGCTCGAAGGCGGCATCCACATCGCCATCGACGGTCTCCTCTTCATAGCACCGGTTGCCGTCGAGCACGAGCTCCATGCCGAATGCGCCGCCGGGGAACCCATCGACACCGGGGTGAACCAGTGGCGATCCATCGCGCGCTGCTTCCTCGACCGACAGCACGGCGGGAAGCGGGCGGTATCGCACCTTCACCCGGCGAGCGGCCTCCAGGGCGGTCTCGGCATCGACCGCGGCCACCACGGCGACGCGGTCTCCGACGTAACGGACGCGGTCGACCGCCAGGATGGGCTCATCGGCCGCCAGCAGGCCAAAGCGCACGTCTGGCAGGTCCGCCGCAGTGAGAATCGCCCGCACACCGTTCAGTGCCAGCGCTTCCTCGGTGCGGATCGACTCGATCTCGGCATGAGCGTGCGGACTCCGGACCACCGCCGCGTGGAGCATGCCCGGGAGCTGCATGTCGCCGGCGAACACGGTCCGCCCGGTCACCTTCTCGCGGGCCCCGATACGTTCCACAGGCTCACCAACGGCCGCACGAACCGGGCCCGGGCCGGCGCCCAACGTCTCACCCCGCAACACGGCTGCCGCGCGCTGGACGGCGCGGACGATCTGCGTGTAACCCGTACACCGGCAGAGATTGCCGCAGAGCGCGGTGCGAATCTCGTCCTCTGTCGGGTTGGGGACCCGATCGAGCAGCGCCTTGGCTGCCAGCACCATGCCCGGCGTGCAGTAGCCGCACTGCAGCGCCTCCTCGTCCACGAAGGCCTGCTGGATGGGATGGAGCCGGATGCCATCGGCGAGACCCTCGATCGTGATGACATCGGCGCCTTCGGCCTCGGCGGCGGGGATGAGGCAACTGCAGACCGCCTCGCCGTTGAACAGCACCGTGCACGCGCCGCACTCGCCCTCACCGCACCCTCGCTTGGTGCCTGTGAGGCCCAGCCGGTCGCGCAAGACGCAGAGGAGCGTGTCCGTCGGTGTCACCGGGACTTGCCGGAAGACGCCGTTGATGCGGAGATGCAGCACCAAGGTGGCCATCTAGCTTCCCTGCCTCTCCGCCGCCATGGCCCGCTCGGCGGCTTGCTGAAGGACCAGGGGCAACACGCCGCGCACGACCTGTCGTCGGTACTCGGCCGAGGCGCGAATATCCGAGATGGGGTCACACGTCGCCGAAGCGATGCGAGCCGCCTCGGCGAAGCCGGCCGGGAGGGGCGCCTGGCCCAGCAGGCGCGTCTCCGCCTCGGTGACCCGGATGGGGGTGGGCGCCACAGACCCGAGGGCGATCTCGGCGCTCTCAATCCGCCCTGCGGCATCGAGAGCCACCGATGCGGCGAGGATGACCGCTGCGCAGTCCATGGCGCGGCGGGTGCCGACTCGCCGGAAGGCGCTGCCGCTGCGAGGCGAGGGCGGCGGGAACCGAAGAGCCCGGACGATCTGCCCCGGCTTGAGGCACGTGGTGCGCGGCCCGGTGAAGAAGGACACGAGGGGCACATCGAACGCACTGTGGTCATCGACAACCTCGGCAGTCCCGCCGAAGCAGAGAGCGGCCACCGCGCCATCGGCCGCCGGCGAGGCGCTGCACACGTTGCCAACCAGCGTGGCCCGCGCTCGAATCTGCGGCGAACCAATCCGAGTGCATGCCTCGTGAAGCGCAGGGTAAGTCTCGCGGACGGCCGGGTCCGCCGCAATCTGCGCGAGCGTCGTCCGCGCATGCAGGTGAAGCGAGCCATCGTCGGCACGCCAGATCGTCCCCATGGAGGGAATGGCGCGAAGGGACACCAGTCGGCGAGGTGCCGGACTCACCTTGCCCATGAAGGTCCGCGACATCAAGTCGGTCCCGCCCGCCAAGACGGCACTTGTCTCGGGCGACTCCTGCAGCAACAAGGCCGCCTCGGACCAGGACGTTGGAGTCAGGAGCTCCACCGGTGCCATGGCGCACTCCCCCTCGGGCTGCCCTCATACGCGCAGGCACACGGTTCCCTCTGCCCGTCCGATCTCCTGCCGCGTCTGATCGGATGCTCGGCCCGTCGCCACTGCCGCAGGATGCACGGTCGCGTGCGGTGAAAGCTCGGGCCGAGGAGTGGTCATGCGCCCATGGAGCGCCGCGAGATACCTGGCATGCCAGCTCCCTTTGTGCCATGGGTCACCTACGGCATCGTGATGGCGAACGGTTTCGCCTACGCCGTGATGCTGATGGTGCTCGCGACCCGCGGCCCGGCCGGTGTTGAACGTGTCTACATGGCCCTGGGCTTTCGCTTTGGCGAGGGCGTGCCCTGGTACCAGACCCTACTCAGCGCGCTTACGATGATGTGGCTGCACGACGTGAGTCCCCTTCACGTCGCCGGGAACATGCTGATGCTCTACCTCTGCGCCCCAGCCGTGGAGCAGTCTCTCGGGTACGGGCGCTTCCTGACGGTGTACGTGGTCGGCAACATCGGGGCATGCCTCATGCACTACGGCGTTGCTTCCCTGGCGGGATTCGATGCCACGGCGCCCACCGTCGGGTCCTCCGGCGCCGTGTCGGTGGTTCTCGGGATCTTCGCCGTCCGGTTCTACCGAACGCCCCTGCGCCTCTGGGGGCGCCACCGGGTCCAGTTCCCCACCGCCATTCTGCTCGGCTTCTTCATCGGCCGGGAGGTGCGCTCAGGGCTGCTCAACTCATTCACCTCCGCAGGCGTGGACCAGGTGGCCCACTGGGCACACGTCGGCGGGTTCCTCTCCGGTGCACTCATAAGTCTCTTCACCGGCGGACTCGGACAGGCGAAGCGGTCTGTGGTCATCGAGCGCAAGATCCATTCGCAGGCCGAGCGCCATGAGCTGCTAGAGGAGCTCCTGGATATGGTCGAGCAGAACCCCACTGACGGCGAGGCGAACTTCCGCCTGGCCTTCGAGCTGGATCGCGCGTGCAAGTACCCTGAGAAGGCAGCTCGGCATTACGACATGGCCATCCGGAGCCTGTTTGGCGCATGCGACCGCCGGCGCGTTGTGGAGGCCTACGTCGCGTTCTGGAAGGCCCACTCCTTCGATGAGCTTCCGCCGTCCACCCATCTGGCCGTGGCCGCCTGCTACGAAACCATGGGCCAGTACGACGCGGCGATCATGGTATGCCGACAGATCCTGACCCACTATCCCCATGCCGATGCCGAGGTCGAGAGCGCCCTCATGAAGATCGGTGTGACCTGCCTCGAGCACACCGGCGACCACGCTATGGCGAAGGAGGCGTTGGAAGCGTTACTCGCCCGCTTCCCCGGCAGTCCCTGGGCAGCGCAAGCCAAAGCCCTCGTCGGCCAGCTGGCGGGACGCTCGATCGCCGCCCGAAGCTCGAGTCACCGGCCGTTCGGATCCGACGAAGGACTCGCAGGGATCCGTCCTCCGGGACTTCCCGGAGTGATTCCGCCCGGATCCGACGAAGGTCCTCGGGATCGCCCGGCGAACACTGACTGCTCCGGCTGACTGTGGCGGGCCGTGTGAGGCCCCTGTGTGGCATCGCTGGGTCTCGCAGGCAGCGCCCGGATTCCGTGATGAGAGAAGTGAACGACCCATGCAACTTCCCACCCCAGCCGTGGCTCCCCCTCTGGATCCGCGCTTTCGCCCGGCTGCGTTGGCCAACCGCGCTCTGCGGCAGGCCGCCGAAGCCGCAGGCAAGTCCGCACCCTTGGCCATCGCCCTCGAGCGGGGCGATGGATCGATCTCCACGTACCGCACCACGGCCGTTGCTCCGGGCGGGCCCCAGCACGAGGCCAATCTCGAGTACGCCGAGCGCATCGTCAAGACCCTGCTGTGGCAGCGTGGTGGCTGGCGAGTCATCATCGGCGGACCCGACGGCATCGGTGAGCACATCCGCCAGGTCTACTCCCCTTCGGGCCCCCGGGCCTTTGATCACGAGTTCATGGGCGGCGTCTACGAGAAGCCCTTCACCGTCGACGTCACCGACGCCGATCGGGTGCCGGACACCCAGGAGGCCACGGCGCCCCTGGGCCGTCACCTCGAGGGGTGCCGCATCGGCTTCGACCTCGGCGCCAGCGACTACAAGATCGCCGCGGTCATTGATGGCGAGTCCGTCTTCAGTGACGAGATCGTTTGGCATCCGCGCGAGCAGACCGATCCCGACTACCACTACGAGAAGATCATGGAAGGCCTGAAGATGGCCATGGCCCACCTGCCTCGAGTCGACGCCATCGGAGGCAGCTCGGCGGGCGTCTACATCAACAACCGCGTCCGCGTGGCCTCGTTGTTCCGCGGCATACCCAAGGACCTTTTCGATGCGAAGATTGCCGGCATGTTCGTTCGCATCGGACAGGAGCTCGGCGTGCCACTCGAGGTCATCAACGATGGTGAGGTGACGGCCCTGGCGGGCTCGATGTCCCTCGAGGACAACCCGGTGCTCGGCATCGCCATGGGCTCCTCAGAGGCGGGCGGCTACGTCACTCCCGAGGGGAACGTAACCGGCTGGCTTAACGAACTCGCCTTCGTGCCCTTCGACTACCAGCCGGAGGCCGCCGTAGACGAATGGTCCGGGGACCGCGGCGTGGGCAGCCAGTACCTGTGCCAGACGGGTGTAATCCGGCTGGCCCCCGCCGCCGGCATCGACCTCTCGGCCTGGGCCACCCCCGCCGAGAAGCTCAAGGCCGTCCAGGACCTGATGGCGGCGGGCGACGAGCGTGTCCCGCCGATCTACGAGTCCATTGGTTCCTACCTGGGATACGCCATCGCCCACTACGCGGACTTCTACGAACTCAAGCATGTGCTAGTCCTGGGGCGAGTCACCTCAGGTGCGGGCGGTCAGCTCATCATCGACCGCGCCAATCGGGTGTTGGGTGAGGAGTTCCCGGAGCTGGCTGCCCGCATCACGGTCAGCCTTCCGGACGAGCGGAGCCGGCGCGTCGGTCAAGCCATCGCCGCGGCCAGCCTGCCGGCCATTGGTTAAGGGGAGCCACCATGAAGCTACACAACGCAACCGCCGAGATCTTCGTGCCCGACGGACTGCCGGTCGACGCGGCGCTCAAGCGCACCACCCATATGGGCATCGCGGCGCATCAGGATGACCTCGAGATCATGACGTACGACGGCATCCTCAAGTGCTTCGGGCGCGACGACCTGTGGTACTGCGCGATCACCTGCACCAACGGCAGCGGGAGCCCGCGCGATGACCTCTACGCGGACTACACCGACGAGCAGATGCAAGTCGTGCGCCGCAAGGAGCAGAAGAAGGCAGCTGTGGTCGGCGAGTACGGTGCCCAGGCACTGCTTGACTATCCGAGTTCAGGGGTCAAGGATCCCTCCAACCCCGCACTGGTCGAGGACCTGAAGGCCATCATCGATGTGGCCCGACCCCAGGTCATCTACACCCACAACCTGGCCGACAAGCATGATACCCACGTGGGTGTGGCCCTGCGGACGATCCGCGCCCTGCGCGAACTACCCGCCGAGGCCCGGCCTGAGGTCCTCTATGGCTGTGAGGTCTGGCGCGATCTCGACTGGATGGCCGATGCCGACAAGGTCGGCTTCGACGTCAGCGCCCACGAGAACCTCGCCGCGGCGCTGCTGGGGGTGTTCGACTCCCAGATCTGCGGCGGGAAGCGCTATGACCTGGCCACCATGGGCCGCCGTCGCGCCAATGCGACCTACTTCGCGTCGCACGGTGTCGACGAGGCTCTGAGCCTGGCCTTCGGGATGGATCTCACGCCGCTCATCCGCGATGACCAGATGGACCCCGCGGCCCTCCTGGATGAACACATCCAGCGGTTCCGTGCCGAGGTACTCGAGCGGGTCAGGAAGTTCAGCTAGGCAAGCGAGAGCCCGAATACCCTGTGCGCATCAACCAGCGGCCGGATGGAAGGGGCCCGCAGTGCGACGGACACCATCCGGCACGCTGTGCGCGGCCGCGGAACCGGGCCTGGAGCGCCTCCCTGGAGGGCGAACACCATGGTTCTGATCCCCTGGATCACGGCGGCATACACCCCAGTTGCCACATCTTTTGCCGTCGAGATACTGGACCGAGGCGTGGTCTGTGCCGACGCGGGGGCTGGGGGCTACCAGGCGTTCCCCGACGTGGTCCGCCTGGCGGATGGCGACCTGCTGTGCGTCTTCTACGCCGGCTATGACCACATCTCATTTCCACGCGAGAGCCTACCCAAGGGCGCACGCGTCTGTGCCTGCCGCTCGCGTGACGACGGGCGCACCTGGGAACCACCCACCATCGTCGCCGACACGCCATGGGACGACCGCGATCCATCCATCGTCCAGCTGGCCGATGGCACGATCATCTGCAACTGGTTCACATACACCCACGGCCAGGAGAAGCACCGCCAGGGCAACGACGTCAACTACAAGGAGATCTACCTGGCCTTCAGCCACGATGGCGGAGCGACATGGGGCGAGCCACGGCTCATCGAGTCCACCGCGAACGACCACTTCGCGTGCAGCTCACCCATCCGGGTTCTCTCTGACGGGACTCTGCTCATGCCCGTCTACCATGAACTGCTGGACCCGCTGCGCTGCACGAGCTTCGTCATTCGTTCCACCGATGGCGGCGCCAACTGGAGCACGCCCACGCCGGTGGACGCCGCGAACCCGGACAACGATGAGCCCGACCTCATCGAGCTGCCCGGTGGCCGCCTCCTGTGCGCCATGCGGACCAACGCGGGGGCGGAGACCATGATGTGGCAATCGTACTCTGACGACATGGGCCTGAGCTGGACGTCGTCGGCACCCATGGCCTTCACGGGCCACGCGCCATACCTGTTCCGCACGTCCCGGGGGGCGCTGCTCTGTGCCCACCGCGTTCCGGGAACGTCTCTTCATGTGAGTGGCGACGATGGCGCCACGTGGGGCGAGAACGTGGTCATCGACACCTGCATCGGGGCCTACCAGAGCATGTGCGAGCTCCCCGACGGAACCGTGCTGATGGTCTACTACGAGGAAGGCCCCGGTTCAAGGATCCTGTGGGCTCGACTCGATGTCCGGCCGGCGGAGGCGCCGGAGTAGGGGGATGAAAGCGTGGGAACCTACCGCTGCCTGCTGCTGGGCTGTGGTCCGAGAGCCCGCGAGCACATGGTCGTCTACCCCGGGCTGCGCGGCATGCAGATGGTGGCGTGCTGCGACCTCGACGTTGCCCGGCGAGAGGACTTCCAGCGCACGTACGGTATCCCAAAAGCGTACGACGACTTCGAAACGGCCCTGGCCGAAGAACAGCCCGACATCGTCCACGTGGTCACTCAGCCCTCCCGCCGGGAGTGGGAGGCCGACTGTGCCGCTCGGGCCGGTGTGAAGGCCATCATCGTCGAGAAGCCCATGGCGGTGACGCCCTCCGATCTGGAGGGCCTGGTCCGGGTTCACGAGCGAAGCGGCATGGAGATCATCGTCAACTGCCAGAGGCGATACTACCCTCAGTTCCGCGATGGGACCATCCGCGATATCGCTCACAACAAGCTCGGGAACCTCTACCTCATCCGCGCCAGCACCAAAGGGAACATGATGGGCATGGGCCCGCATCTGATGGATCTCCTGATGCTGTTCCTCGATGAAGCACGGCCCGAGGCCGTGTGGGCAACAGCGCACACCATCAACGAGACCGACTATCAGGCCACGCACCGTGCCCCCGAGAGCCTGTTGGCCGAATACTGGTTCCCCGGGGATGTTCGCGTTCTGCTCGACTGCAGCCCCGATGCGGTGGGCACCCCCGGCGAGGACTCCTTCTGGATGCACCTTCACTTCGACTTCTTGGGCACCACAGGCTGGATGCATCTGACCCAGAACCGCGGGTACTGGTACCAGGCCCACGGCATGGCGGAGCCTGTGCGGGGTGCCAGCAGCTGGGACCTTCAGGGCCAAGCAGGGCAGCGCGACTTCACCCAGGCGGTGGCCGACTGGCTCGACGGCGGCCCGCCGCACCTGAACCGTTTCGCCGTGGGCCGCGCGGTCGTCGAGGCGCTCTTTGCGGCACAGAAGTCGGCTCTCTTGGGGAAGAGGATCAGCCTGCCCACGACCTTCACCGACGCCGAGTGGCAGGCCCTGCGCGACCGTCTGGGCGCTTCGGCGTAGGGGCGGGGCCTGCTCCGCCCCGTCGCTCTAATGCGCCGGGCCAGAGCGCGCGACGACGGTGCCAGGACCGGCCTATCCGCGCTTCGCCACTCGCCAGTTGTCATGCCAGATGCTCTCGCTCGGGACGGGCTCATGCTCGCCCCACGCGTCCTGCATGGTGAGGAACGTGTGGAAGACCGGCTGCACCACGGCATCCCACAGCTGCTCCACCTGCTCAAAGGTCCGGAGCGAATGAGCCGGGCGCACTCGGTCGTACTCGTTCAGCAGCTCGCGGGCCCTGGCGCCGAGATAGCGGACCTCGTCGGCCACCATCCGCTCGCCCACGAGCCGACTGGCCTCACGGACGTCGGGCCCCATTGCGAAGTGGGTCCCGGCTTGATCCGCAGGGGGGATGCGAGTCATGTCCACGCACTCCGGGTAGACCGCGGCGAGCAGAGAGGTCTCAATCTTGCCCGCGTGATCGCCCCCGCTTCGGTTGTCGCTGTCGAAGCCAGGCACGTTAGCCTCGAAGTCCGGAAGCGCGTACAGCCGAGTCCCCACCCGCGGCTGGACCAGCTCACACAGGCGGCAGAGGTCCTGCCAGTTCGGCCCGTAATGACCGGTGACCAGCAGAGCCGCCTTGAAGCCATGCACGTCCGCGGTCCGGATGTGATACAGGACGTTGCGGAAGTGCTGCCACGGGGGCATGGCCGTGGCCCAGGTGTGCGGCGGCTCGCCCACGAACTTGCGGGCCCAGATGGCGTAACCACCCAGCTCGTGGATGTGCCAGTAGTCGGCCGGGGCAACGATGCCTCCATGGGCTCGCGCGGCCTCACAGCAGATGGCGTGCGCCTTGAGTGCATCGAGTCCCAGGGCGCACTGCGGCCCATGGGGCTCGCACAGCCCATACGGCAAGTAGAGCACCGGACACTCCGCAAACGCCTCTTCGAGTTGGTCGGGGAACATCCGTTCCCACCGCACCTCGCGCATGGTGCACCTCCGCTTCCCAAGACGTGGTCGACGGTATGGGGCGTCCACTGCCCGCACGGTCACCTCGTGCCTTCCAGGTGCCCGGGCATATTGCCTGCCCACAAGGGTTGTCCACCCACCGTCCCGAAAGGCTGACCGGCGGTGGTCGAGCAGTGGCGAACTTGGGGCACATCCTGGCAATCGACGTCGGCACGGGGGCCGTGCGAGCCGCGCTGTTCGCTGCCGATGGTCGCCTGCTCTCGAGTGTCGCTTCGGTGCCCTACGAGCCGCAGTGGGTGCCCGAGCGTCCGGACTTCTCGCAGGTCGATCCCGCGGCGTGGCTGGACGCGATCGAGACAGCCATCGGCATTCTCCGTGCCGAGAGTAGCCTGGGGTCGGTGGCCGCCGTCGGCGTGAGTGGGCTGTTCCCTGCGCTCATCGCGTTCGACTCGGCCGGTCATCCGCTGGGTCCAGCCATTCTCTACTCCGATCGCCGCAGCCAGACCGAGCTCGAGGCCATTCGGCTGGCGGGGATTGGCGAGGCCATGGAGCAGCTGACTGGCAGTGCCCTGACGCCGGGCACCACCTCGGTCACGAGCCTGCTTTGGCTGCGTAACCACGAGCCGGCAACATTCGCCCGAGCCACCACGGTCGGCCACGTCAACACGCTGATCGGCCACTGGCTCACCGGACAGTGGGGTATGGATCGAAGCAATGCCTCGCTGACGGGGCTCTTTGACACGCGCGCGGGCCATTGGTCTGCCACACTGTGCTCGGCGCTGGGGATTGATCTCGGCCTGCTTCCTCCACTGATCGAGGGCTCCCGGCCTGTTGGCGCGCTGCTAGCGCCAGCCGCGAACCACCTCGGCCTGCCGGAGGGCATCCCCGTCGCCATGGGCGGAGGTGACACGTTGTGCGCCGCCCTGGGGTGCGGCGCCACGGCGCCGGGCGACTTCTACATATCGAGCGGCACCACCGACACTCTCGGGCTGTGCCTCGATCGGTACGCCTATGATCCTCGGCTCTACTGCTGCGGCCATGTCGTCCCGGACCGGTATGTCTCCATCGCGCCCATGACGTACACGGGGGGCTGCCTGAGATGGTTCGTGTCGCAGTTCTGCGGCGAGGCAGACTACGCCGCGCTCGAACGCGCCGCCTCGGACGTACCGCCGGGCTCCGGCGGCCTGGTGTTCCTGCCGTACCTGAAGGGCGAGCGCTCGCCGGTCCACGATCCCGACGCACGCGGCGTCTACTTCGGGCTGACCGATACCACCACGCGTGACGCCATGGGGCGAGCCGTGCTCGAAGGCGTGGCTTACGGGATCCGTCACTGCCTCGAGGCCATGGAGCAGGCTCACAGCGTCCGGGTGGCGGAGCTGGTCGTGGTCGGCAAGCCGGGCCGATCGGGCCTATGGAACCAGATCAAGGCCAACGTGACCGGGCGCCGAGTGCGCGCACTGGGCTTCGACGAACGGTCGCTGCTCGGCGCCGCCGTCACCGGCGCACTGGCGGCCGGGTTGCTCCGCGCCGAGACCGAGGCCGGGGGCCGTCTGGCCGGCCTGGAAGCCTTTCTCGCGCCCCATGCAGCCGCCGAGCGCGTCTACGACCCCGGCGACGAGACCCGGGCCATCTACGATCGGCTCTACGGCGTGTTCACGGACCTGTACACGGTCGCTCGCGGCGCGGGGCTGTTCGAGCGGCTATATGACACCGGCACACATCGCCCCTGAGACGTAGTCGAGAGCGTGACAACGCGCGGTGCCCACAGGCCCGGGGTTGGACACGGCCGAGACCGCAAATGGCCGAAGCCCTTCACCCTGCGACGATCCGGACCGGTCTCCGGTCTTGGTGGCTCGACGCGCGCCCAATGCAGCGAAGTCGACGAAGGCCCACCGACCCGTGCGCCCGCCCGCTCCTTGCCTCGCCTTGGGGGCTGGCTTATCATCGTGGCTCCCCGGCCACGGCCAGACAAGTCGGCAGAAGACACGGAGGCAATGATGGTTCTACCAAGTATCGACGAGCGGCGGTACGCCCCCTGCGACGTGCTGGTGGCGGGTGGCGGCATGGCCGGGATCTCGGCCGCGGTGGCCGCCGCGCGGATGGGGGCCCGCACCGTGCTCGTGGAGCAGGCCGGATGGCTGGGCGGACTCGGGGTCACTGGGGCCACGGGCCTCCATAGCTTCTTCAACATTGCCGGTGCGCACCGCGGCGCGCCGCTCATGCGCGTCGTGGGCGGCATCGGGCAGGAGCTCGTCGACGCGGTTCAGCGGCTCGCCGGCGGAGTCGGGCATGTGCGCATGGAGCGCGGGGACGACTTCGTGACCATGCTGACGCCGGTCGAGCCCGAGACCTTCAAGCTGGCTGCGGCCCGCCTCTGCACCGAGGCAGGAGTCCGGCTCCTGCTGCATACCGTGGTCGACGAGATCCACTCGACGCGAGGCGCCGTCGAGGGCGTGGTCGTCTGGAACAAGGCCGGACGCAGTCTGCTGCGCGCCCGAGTCTACATCGATGCCACCGGCGATGGCGACCTCGCCGCACATGCCGGCGTGCCTTTCGAGCGATTCCGGCCTGGTGACCCCGGCGCCTATTCGGCTGGGTTTACGTTCCGTCTCTGCAACATCGATCTGGCCGCCATGGAGGCCGACCTCGAGGGCCGCGGCGTCATCACCCAGCTCGCTCACGCCACCAAGCCGGGCATGGCTGCGCCCGATCTGGTCCGGATCGGCATCGACATGCAGCGCCTGGGAGCGGGGCTCTCAGACCCGGCCCCGTCCTACTTCCTGGCATCCTCCCTGCGGCCGCGCGAGCTGACCTGCTGCAACTGCATCAACTACGGTCCCAACGATGGCCTCGATGCCGGCGCACTGACCGAAGCCGAGATCGATCTGCGCTGGCGCATGTTCGAGGTGGCCTCGTTCTTCCGTAGGCACGTGGCAGGGTGCTCGGAAGCCTACCCGGCGGGAGCCGCCCCCTCCGTGGGCCAGCGGCGCGCCCGGGCGGCCCATTGCGAGTATGAGCTGACGGCCGCCGACTGCACCACCGGCCGGTCATTCGATGACCAGATCGGCTGCTTCAGCTTCATTGACAACCCAAAGCATGTGGTGGCGGACGCAGGCGCCTACGGCATCCCCTACCGAGCACTGGTCCCCAGAGCTCTCGAGAACATGCTCATCGCGGGGCGCATGATGACGGTGGATCTGGTGGCCCATAACAGCACACGCAATACGGCCTGCTGCCTTGTTTGTGGTCAGGCGGCCGGCACGGCCGCGGCCATGGCTGCTCGGGCCTCGGCCAGCCCGCGCGACGTGGATCTAACGGCTCTCCGGCGCCGCCTCATGGCCGATGGAGTTGTGCTTGAGCCCAAGCCCGAGAGCCCCTAACCTCCGGAGGCACGAGTGAGCACGCCGACGCCTGCGGTACGGATGGCTAAGGTCACCAAGCGATTCCCCGGCGTGGTGGCCCTCAACGAAGTGGACCTCGACGTTCTCCCCGGCGAGGTCCACGTTCTCGTCGGTGAGAACGGGGCAGGCAAGTCGACCCTCATGCGCATCCTGGCGGGTGCCGAGACTCCCGACTCGGGCTCGCTCGAGCTTGGGGGCCACCCCGTCCGGTTCCGCTCGCCCCACGAAGCCCTCCAGGCCGGCATCAGCATGATCTACCAGGAACTGAACCTGGCGCCTCACTTGCCGGCCGAGGCCAACATCTTCCTCGGCCGCGAGGTGCAACGTGTGCCCGGCATCGGCTGGCTCGATAGCAGGACCATGCGTGAGCGGTCGCGTCAGGCGCTGGAGAGCGTTCGGGCCGACGTGCCCCTTGGTGTACCGGTCCAGCAACTGGGGATCGCCCAGCAGCAGCTCATCGAAATCGCCAGAGCCGTATCGTTTGGTGCCTCGGTGGTCATCATGGATGAACCGACGGCTGCGCTCGCTGAGGCGGAGATCGAGACCCTCTTCCACGTGGTCCGCACCCTGCAGGCGTCAGGGACCGCGGTGATCTACATCTCCCATCGGCTGGAGGAGGTCGTTGAGATCGGCGACCGCATCACGGTACTGCGCGATGGCGCGAACGTGGCCACGCTGTCGCGCGCCGAGGCCGACATTCCCAGACTGATCCGGCTGATGGTGGGTCGCGAGGTCTCGGACGCACCGTTGCGCGAGCCCATGGCGCCGGGTGCTGAGCTCTTGCGGGTCGATGGTGTGACCCGCCGCGGCGTCCTGGCGCCGTGCTCGTTCTCGGTTCGAGCGGGCGAGGTGGTTGGCGTTGCGGGCCTGGTCGGATCGGGCCGGACCGAGCTCGTCCGCGCCGTGTTTGGCGCCGATTCGCCGGACGCGGGCACCGTGTCGGTCGGCGGTCAGGTCGTGCCGCCCGGGTCACCTGCCGCTTCGGTGGCCGCGGGGCTGGCACTGCTACCCGAGGACCGCAAGGCCGACGGTCTGGCGTTGAACCTGTCCGTGCGAGCCAACGTGTCTCTGGCCTGCCTGGCTCAGCTCATCCGCCTTGGTCTGATCGATCGCCGCCGGGAGGCCTCACTGGCGGGCGAGCAGATCACCTCGCTCAATATCCGGCTGCGCGACGCGGCCCAGCCGGCGGGAAGTCTCAGCGGCGGCAACCAGCAGAAAGTGCTGCTCGCGCGATGGCTGGCGAGCCGCGCCCGCGTGTTCCTGTTCGATGAGCCGACCCGCGGTATCGATGTGGGTGCCAAGTTTGAGATCTATGCGCTGATCAACCGGCTCACCCGTGAGGGCGCCGCCATCGTCATGGTGTCGTCATACCTGCCCGAGCTGCTGGGGATGAGCGACCGGATCCTGGTGATGCGGCGGGGCGCCATTGTGGCGGAGATGCCTCGGTGCGAGGCCACGCAGGAGCGCATCATGCACTTCGCGGCTCTCCAAAACATCGGAGCGGAGGGTGCATCAGCGTGAGCGAGACCATCCAGGAGGCCGGCGGGCTGTGGCGGACCCACCGGAGAACGATCCTGAACGTCGCGGACCGGCTGGGACCCCTGCTCAGCCTGGGCGTCGTGGTCGCCTTCTTCGCGTGGCGTGGCAGCAACTTCCTTACATGGGGGAACGGGTTGAACATCGGCGTGCAAACGGCGGTGTTCGGCATACTGGCCCTGGGGGAGACCTTCGTCATCATTGCGGGGGGCATCGACCTCTCGGTCGGCGCCGTGACGGCTCTGGCCGGCGTGGTCGCGGCCGTCACCATGAAGTCGGGTCACAGCCCGCTGGAGGGCATTCTCGCCGGACTCGCCGTGGGCGGCGGCGTCGGGCTAACCAATGGTCTGATCTCGGCCTACGGCAAGCTGCCGTCCTTCGTCGTCACGCTCGGTACCATGCTCATCGCCCGGGGGCTCGCCCTCAGTGTTGCGGGGGGAGTCAACATCTCAGGGTTGCCGGATGCCTTCACCAACTGCATGGGGGGCACGTTCTACATCGGCGGGAAGACCGCCGAGGCCGTCGGCACCTGGCGCGAGGTCCGTGAGCCCGTGCTCATCCTGCTCGTGGCCGCATTGGGCGCTCACCTGCTGCTCTCCCGCACGCGGATGGGCCGGTATACGTACGCCATGGGCAGCAACGCCGAGGCGACGCGTCTGTCGGGCGTCAACATCCGGGCCTACCAGACGGCCATCTTCACCCTGATGGGCCTGCTGGCCGGGCTGGCCGGGCTGGTCCAGGCCACCCGCATCTCCGCCGGCAGCCCCACCACGGCTGAGTGGTATGAGCTCTCGGCCATCGCGGCCACCGTCATCGGCGGGACGTCGCTCATGGGCGGTGAGGGCGGGATCGCAGGCACATTGATCGGCGCCCTGATGCTCGGCGTGGTGGCCAATGGGCTCGATCTGTGTAACGCGGACCCGTATTGGCAGAAGATCGCCACGGGGGCCATCATCGTCTTCGCCGTGTTCCTCGATCGCCTCCGCGCGCGGGCGCGCAAGTCGCTTCAGGAGTAGGTGCACAGGGCCGGGCTACGCCCGAACACCGTCCCCTCCTTGGCGGCCGATGCGCCCCCTGAGTATCATGAGGCGGCCGCGCCCGTTTGCCATTCCACGCGAGCTTCCCGTGGGCCCAACGGTGCGGTGAGGAGGATGCTCTGTGAGAACCCATCCGTTTGCCTCGGCCGCCGTGGTGCTCGTGGCCTCTTTCGCCCTGGGCATCGGCCTGTCGGCCTGCAAGTCCGAGCAACAGCCTGAGGGGCCACCGCCTCTTCCCGGTGGAGCCCAGGTCAAGGGAGATGTGGAGAAGACCAAGGCGGCCGGTGCCGGCAAGAGGATCGCGGTGGTCCCCAAGGGCACCGCGCACAGCTTCTGGAAGGCCGTGGAGGCCGGGGCCAAGGCCGCCGGCAATGAGTTCGGCTGTGAGATCCTTTGGAAGGGCCCCGAGACCGAGACCCAGGTCGATCGCCAGATCGAGATCATCCGCAACTTCGTGACCCAGAAGGTCGACGCGATCGTCATGGCGGCGTGCGATGCCAGCGCCCTCGTTCCTGAGCTGAAGAAGGCCAAGGAGGCCGGCATCACCATCGTCACCATCGACTCTGGCATCGAGGATGCCACGATCCCCGTTTCCTTCGTCGCCACCGACAACGTGGCCGCGGCAAAGCAGGCAGCCGAGCTGCTGGCGAAGGCCATCGGCGAGAAGGGCAAGGTCGGCCTGATCCCCTTCGACCCCTCCGCCCAGAGCTCGCAGGACCGTGAGAATGGTTTCAAAGAGGGCATCAAGAAGTACACCAACATCAAGCTCGAGGCAGTTCTCTACTCCAAGAGCGACCCCACTGAAGCCGTCAAGGTCACCGAGAACATGCTTAACGCCACGCCGGATATCGTGGGCATCTTCGCGGCCAACGAGCCCGCGGGCGTCGGCGCTGCTCAGGTCATCCGGGAGCGGGGCCTGAAGGACAAGGTGAGACTCGTCGCCTTCGACGGCAGTGAGCCCGAGGTCAAGGCACTGCGCGACGGCATTATCGAGGCCCTGGTGGTGCAAGACCCGTTCAAGATGGGCTACCAGGGCGTCGAGTGCGCCATCAAAGCCATGGCCGGTCAGAAGCCCGCCGCGCGCATACCGACCGATGCAGTCGTGGTCACGCGCGACAACGTAGACTCGCCGGAGATCCAGAAAGTGCTCAACCCGCCGACGGAGTAGCGGGCGGTTGCACCGCACGGCGCTGACCAAGAGGGAGTGCTGCAGATGATTCCGTGCCTGAACGGGGCAACGGCCGGCGGAGGCCTGCCCTTCCCCGAGTTCGTCCAGTTGGCCGCTCGAACGGGCTTCGGCGCCGTCGAGTTCAGTGTCGAGTCCCTGGTCCAGC
Organism: Armatimonadota bacterium; assembly: GCA_029547025.1. GTDB lineage: Bacteria > Armatimonadota > Zipacnadia > UBA1398 > JAKPQA01 > JAKPQA01. The sequence goes on along the minus strand of JAKPQA010000250.1, from coordinate 16,198 downwards.
TCGTCCAGGAACGATCGCTGGCCGGAACCAAGGACTTCCTCGCCTCGTCGGGCGTTCAGCTCGGCGCCTGGGGGCTGCCCGTCGAATGGCGCCAGGATGAGGCCACCTTCCGCGCCGGCCTAGAGCGCCTGCCCGACCTGGCCCGCATGGCCGCCGAGTGTGGGTGCCTCCGTACCTGCACCTGGATCGCGCCGAGTTCGGACGTGCCCTACGACCAGCGCTGGGCCTTCGTGGTCGGTCGCCTGCGCCCCATCGTGGATATCCTACGCGCTGAGGACGTTCACTTCGGCATCGAGTTCGTCGGCCCCAAGACGGCGCGCACCGGCCCGCACGACTTCATGTACACCATGGCCGAGGCGCTGAAGATGGCCGAGGAGCTCGGCGGCGATCACTGCGGGCTACTGCTCGACAGCTTTCACTGGTTCTGCTCGGAGGCCACGGCGGCCGAAATTGCCGCCCTTCCGGCGGAGAAGATCGTCCATGTGCACATCAACGATGCACCCGACCGGCCCGTGGCAGAGCAGATGGACTTTGAGCGGCTCCTGCCCGGCGAGGGCATCATCGACCTCACCGCGTTCCTGGCGGCGCTCAAGAGCATCGGCTACCACGGACCCGTCTCGGTCGAGACCTTCAGCAAGGACCTCAGCAAGCTCCCGGCGGATGAGGCGGCCCGGAAGGCGTCGGCGGCCGTACGCAGCGTGCTGTCGAAGGTCGCGGGCTGACGGCCTCATGAGGGGAGGGCTGCCCTCCGCACGTGTTGTGGCCGTTCGCCCGGTGATGTGCGGATGGGCCGATGAGACCGAAGTCGAGTTCGCTTCGCCCAGGCTCCCGGCGGGCTTTGACGGACTGACCGCGGCCCAGGTGACGGACACGCACCTACGCCCCGGCCACCCCAAGGCCGGGGCGCTGTGTGAGTATGTGGCGAGCCAGTGCCCCGACTTGTGGCTGTTCACGGGCGACCTGTTCGAGAAGTCTACCGCCACACAGGAGGTCGGCGCCCTCCTGTCAGCCGCCCGCGCGGAGTTGGGCGTCTACGTGGTCCTGGGTAACAACGACAACAGGGCACTCGAGAGGGATGCCACGCTCATCGAAGTCATGCGCGCCACGGGTGCCCAGGTGTTGGTCAATGAGGCCCGCTGCATCGAGAGGGACGGTGACCAGATCTGGGTCGCGGGTGTAGACGATCCGTCCCGCGATCGGCATGACCTGGCCCGGGCGTTGGCCCAGACCCGGGGCGACCATTTCCGCCTTCTGCTTGCCCACAGCGTCGACATTCGCAAGGCAGCGGCCGCGGAGGCAGTGGATTTTGTCGTCTGTGGCCACTCGCACGGTGGGCAGATGTGCCTGCCATGGATCGGGCCACTCGTGTCAGGGGCCAAGCAGCCCAGCAGCCCACGGCTGGCGCGCGGAGTCCACCGGTTCGGCACCACCTGGGCCTACGTCTGCCGGGGGACAGGCACGAGCAAGATCCCTATCCGGCTATGGTGCCGGCCCGAGGTGACTCGCTATCGCTTCGTCCGGCGTCCGGCTTAGGGGACGGGCTTGGCCGCCTTGCCCAAGGCCGCGTGAAAGGCGCCGAAGGACCGGCGGAGCTGGTCCATGCACGAGGGGCAGTAGGTATGTGTCGCGTCGCGGAGCTTCGTCCGCGCGGGGAGCCACGCGCCCGACGTACCACTGCCGGGCTCCCAGACTCTCAGGCATGTGCAGCACTGCTTGGGTATGGCCACTGGGCATCGACTTCCCTGACTGGCGGGACCCACAACTACTCGATGGGCGCAGCTACCAGCCCCGTTACCCTACTGCTTGGGCCGTGGTCCGGTTCACCACGTCATGCTCAGGCGGACGCGACTGCCCGGCCTCGCGGGGCTTTCTTGTCTACCTCATCGGCAGAGCGGGCCCCTGGCCTTAGCGGCGCCACCGGGTCGGGGGACAGCCAGAAACGAAGTCAGCGCCCGGATTGGCTCGGGCGCTGACGAGCTCTCGGCGAGGCCGGAGGCTAGAAGGACCGCGAGCAGTGACCGCCCGAGTCGGGGATCGGCGCACTGACAGGCGCCTCAGGCGCCGCCGTTCGCGTCGCGCTGGCGTGCTGCATGGCCGTCGCATGCACCTGGCCGTGGTCATTGGCCAGTCCCACCCGGCCCTCTCGGACGGTGAGACACGACTGCTCATCCGTCGCGTTGAGGCAGAAGCGCGTGCCTTCGGCCGAAGCCGTCGCGCAGGGCGTCCGTACCAGCATCTCCCGGCCGTGCTGAACACGGCCGGTAATGAGGCCGCGCTCCAAGTCCAGCCGGGCCGGAGACCGGGTCGGGGGAAGCTCAACGATGCGGACCATGGTACCGCCCTGCACCGTGACGCACGATCGGTCGGGGAAGCACAGGCACACCGATCCTCCCGGCTGCGTTGCGATGGTGTCACCGACCTCGATCCGTGCGCCCGGGACCGCGGCCTCAGCCCCCGACGCCCGCAGCACCTGCCCGACGCCCTGGGCGGCCACAACCGTGGCGACAGCCGACGGCGCCATGGCTGATCGCCACTGAGTCGCCGTGGCAGCCAGAAGCGCAATGGCGCTCGCCGCCAGCGCCCACGCCAGAGCCGGACGGAGGCCCACTGGCGCCGTTCGCGGCTGGTGTGGTCGCGCTACTGCCTCAACAACCCGTGCCGTGAAATCAGCCGGTGCCAAGTGTGGGCATAGCGAGGCCGAGAGGATCTCATCGATTCGCTGAAGCGACTCCACATAAGCCCGGCACACCGGGCACGCGGCGGCATGCTGTTCAGCCCGGGCCCAGTGCGCAGTGCCCGGCTCGGGTCCAGATGGCCTCCCGAGGTACCGCCGTGCCTCACGGCAGTCCATGCCGATCACCCTCCCCCTGCGCGTGGGTCCAAATGGTGCAGTGCCGTGCGCAGAATGACCTTGGCTCGGTGGACCCGCTGGGCCGCCGTCGCCGGGCTGATACCCAGAGCCGCACCGATCTCCTCATGACTCAACCCCTGCTGATACCGCAACAGCGCGGGCACCCGGTACTTCGGCGGTAGCTTTGCCAGCGCCCGCCTCACGTCGAGCCGCACCGCTGTCGCCTCAGCCTCATCGTCGACTCGCCGGTCGGTGCCATTACCGACCACGCCCTCGGGCGACGGCAAGTCATCCAGCGAGACGGCATGCCGTCGCCAGCGGTACTTCCAGGTCAGGCACCGATGCCAGGCGATGCCCAGGAGCCACGCCACCGCCGAGCCCTCGCCCTGGAACCGCCGGGCGAACCGGTAGGCTTCGACAAACGTCTCCTGCGACGCATCCTCGGCATCCGCTCGGTTCCCGATCACTTCGACGGCAAAGCTGAAGACCCGGTCTTTGTGCCGATCAACGAAGGCGGAGAAGGCACTCACGTCGCCAGCCCCAACCGCCCTTAGCAGGTCGGCATCGGAGCGCCCCATCCACTGCCCCCCTGAATGCTCCCTGCCATAATCCATTTCGCTGGACTCGGCCGCTTCTTGACGAGATCGAGCAGGCAGGTCTGTTGGCGGGCGCCTAGGTCCCATCGTGGCCCTCGAATGCGCTTGCCTCGAATCGCCAGCTCGGGCGGAAGTCCCGGGTCAGGGGGAGTGCCAACAACCGCGACCGGATCAGCTCGATGGGGATGGCGTTCTCGCGGAGCACGGCGTCATGGAAGACGCGGTCCGACATACGCCCGGAGTCGACACACTCGCGCCGGAGAGCCCGGAGCTGCAGCGCCCCGATCAGGTAGGCACACTGGTACAGCGGTGGGTAGTCGTCGCTGATGTACCGCCGAACTTCCCCCTCAGCGGCCTCGCGCTCGTGTCCCACATGCTCGATCAGGTAATCGACCATGTCAGGTGGTTCCATCTCACCGAGGTGGAACCGAAGCGATACCACGATGCGGGCGCACCGGTGCATGCGCCAGAACAGCATGCCCACACGGTCTTCAGGTCCCCGTGCGTACCCCAGGTCCCAGAGCAACATCTCCCAGTACACACACCACCCCTCGCTGAGGAAAGGGGTGGCGAAGATGCCACGGTGCTCTCTTGACCGCTCGGCCACATATGCTTGGAGATGATGACCAGGAATGAGTTCATGGTGCGTGACCGCTCGGCTGAAGTGAACGTTGTTGCTCCGCAAGCTGGTGAGCGCCGCCGCCGGGTCCATGGTGGCCGTGGGGTACGACGCCAGCAGCCTCTGGCCGCCATAGCCCTGATAGGGCAGCGTCTGCTGGCCTTTCTCGTCGATCATGTCCACGTACCACGTCTCCCGACACAGGTCGTCGACGGTCACCAGGTCGCGAGTTGTCACGAAGTCGATAGCCTCGCGCGCCAGGCGGGCCACGAGCAAGTCCTGCTGGCCCACCGCGACGTGACGCTCCTTCACATGGTTCAGAGCATGGCGCCAGTTCGTCCCGTAGCCGAGCTCGGCCGATGCCCGCTCCATCTCGCGGGTGCACCATGCGAGCTCCCGCTCGCCCAACCTCACCAGGTCCTCGGGGCCATAGGGGAGCATCTCGTGCGCCAGAGCCGCCTCAAGCGCCCGCCGGCCGATCGGATCCCCGACCAGTGATCTTGGCGAGTCTTCGCCGGCACCGCCTCGGGCGCGGCTGCGAAGGTCCTTGAGGCAGCGCCGCAACGCCTTGCGTGCGCGCCCAAAGGGCTGCCCTGTCCACCAGCGGTACTCGGGCTTGAAATCGTGGTAGTGCCGATGCCATGAGTCGAACACGGGGAGCAGCTGCTCGAGGCTTCGCGCAGCTCGATGGCACTCGTTGCGCGAGGGGCCCGAGGCATCGACTTGCCCGACCCGCCGTCGCGACGCCTCGACCGAGTCAGCCAGCGAGCTCAACCGTTGGGCCAGAAGCTCGGGTGCCGGGTGGGCCATGGCTCGCCGCGATTCCTCGAGATCCGTGATCTCACCGAGAGCGGGCAGAAGCCCGGCCACCTCACTTCTTCGCTCCTCCTGGAGCTGCAACAAGAAGCGCTCATGGTCCAGATGATTGCGGAGCAGTAGATAGTCAACCTGGCCGTCGCCATCGAGAGCCGCGAAATCGACCTCCGCGAGGCGCTGCCGCCACGCGTCGTTGAAGCGCGACAACCGCTGTAGACGCTGGCACGAGAGTGGCACATCATAGAACCGGCACAAGCTCCGCCAGTCAGCGGCGTAGGGCTCCAGAAGTCGTCTCACGGCGCCTCCCCACCGGCGCGAAACGAGCGGGCGGTCCGCCCCCCATCGCCCCGTGTTCCCCAACTCCCGGCGCATCGCCTTTGCCGGCCCGATGCGCGGCTGCGCGCATTGCGGGGCACCCGTCGTGGTCGGCCACTCGGGATCGAGTGCCAGTCGGTTGAGCTGGCGGTCCTCGCATACCCGGTGAGTACCGCCGTCGCCCCGGGTGGCGCTCAGCCGAGGCCGAGGGTGCCCGGTCGAGTGTCAGCGGACGGATCGGCTCTCCCGTTCCGGCCTCGGCAGGTTGACGAGCCGGAAGAGTAGGCGATCGAGCCGTGACGGGTGATCCACAACCGGCCACGGGAAGAGATTGGGTTGCGCGATCATGCGCTCGGTCAAGTTGGTGCCGGCCCCGCCCAGCCGTGCGTGGAGGGCGGTCACCACCGCGTGGAAGTTCGTGGCCGCGTGCGGCGAGGCGCGGTCCCCCAGGCAAGCATAAGACATGCGTTCGGCGGCGGCACGCCAGTGCTCGACGTGGTCATGGGCGTCGCGCGACACCAGGCTCAGAAGTGTCTCGGGTTCGCGCGAGAGCCCCGGGCGGTTCGGGACGCTCTCGCTCTCCGCCCAGGCGCGGATGGACTTCGTCATCAGCCGGGCTAGCGGTGTGGTGGGAAGCACCTGGTCGAGACTCCCGTGTCGGCTCACCGGTGGTTCGACACGCGCGACGCACAGCGCGACGATGTCCGCCCACAACAGCCGGCGAACCTCGCCCTCGCGGTTGGCCGATACGAGGTGTTCGGCATCGGCCCAGTTCAGCGAGCAGAACTCATGGGGCTGCGGGACCGCCACCAGCTCCGAGGTCGGCACCAGCGCGGCCGGTACGCCCTGGGCCGCCAGTGCCATCAAGATCCGCTGGGCCCGGACCCCATCGAGTTCCGTCGCGGGTACGCCGTGCGACGAGACCACCAGCCGCGCCGCTTCGGTGGTGTGCAACCCCAACGCCGGAGCCAGCACTCGTGTGGCAGCCAGCACGTCCAGCTCGCCGGATCCGGCAAGCAGCAGTGCGTAGGTGGGACTCTCACCCATCGGATCGCCGGCGCGTCATCATATTGGTCTACGGGGCCACTGGGTGCACGGGGAACGTGACCGCCAGGACCCGGATGATCTTCATGCCCCGCCGAGCGGCCAGAACGAGGGAGGCAGGACCTGCCTCGCCAATCGGTACCGGTCCCAGCGTTACCTCGGAAGTCTTGTTATTCCGCAAGTTCATGGACGTGATCGACTCGACTGGCGGCTGTCCGGGGATCGTGAGACGGTGGAGGAGGCCGAAGTTGCTACTGGGATACGCCCGGCCCTTGGCCTCGACGGTGACGACACAACGGCCGGCCTCAGTGTCGAGGCTCACAATCCTCAGGGTGGGGCGGTCGGGTTCCCAGTCGGCCCCAAACGCGACCACGCCCGCGACAGCCGGGTGCCGTAGATTGGACAGGTCGCCTTGGTAGCTCACGGTACCGTTCCCGCCCGGCTGATTGGCGATCAAGTTCATCCCGAGCAGCATCCCAGCCTTGGGGGCCAGCCCAATGGTCGACCACGGGATCGCGATCTCGGCCAGCCAGCCGTGGGCCCAACGACCCGTCGCCGAGGACCACGAGCCCTGGGGGACCGGATTGGCGAAACCTCCCCCCTCGAGGAAGGCTGTGGCGAACTGTTGGTTGTCGTCGTTGACGGCGAAGTGGTGGTAGCTCCGGGCGTCAGCGCCCAGGTCGAGGACCACCTCGACACTATGTTGCTCCCAGATGGGTGCAGTTGCTGGTGGCTTAGCACCTCGCCGCCCTGTTCCCCGGTCGTCGATCGTGAACAGCACATAGAGTGCGGTGTCGTCACGGATGACCTGAGCGATGGTTTCATTTGCTGGTGCCTGGCCGCCAGAACCGGGCGCCGTGAGCGGGATTCTGGTGCTCCGGTTCCACGCCAGATCATCTTTCTTGCCGTCGATAGTGGGCGCTCGCTCGGTGCTCGCGATCGTGATGACGTCCCGTATGGTGTACGCGACGCCGGCTTCAGGCTCTTCGGCCGCAGCCGCCCCCCAGACCGTGAGCCCTGCGGCGGCCACCAGGAGGTACCACCTTCGCCATCTCATCGTGTCTACCGCCCTTCTGTGCCGCGCACGTACGTCCGGCCACGGGCATCGTACCCCCACCCGCGCCGAGTGTCACGCCAGGAAGACGCGCTCCGGCCCCGGTTGTTCGACAGATACCCGTCCAGCGCGCGGCCGACGAGCCTCTCCCGCTCGGGCCGACGCCCCCCGAGCCCTAACGGCACGCTCCCGTCGATCGTTCGCCGCTTCCTGCGCGGACCGAGCTGGCGCCCGTGCCCCCCGCGTCCGGCTCGACCCACAACCAGCCCAAGTCCCCCGCCTGGCTGCGCCAGGCAGGCCTCATCGCCGCGCCGAGGAACACGCCCTATCGCCACCGATGCTATACAGAGGGATAGCCGCCGCGCCTTGGCGGCACTTCATACAGGGAAGCAGGGAGACTCATGTCTGACCGCCCTCAGGGCGTCGATACCATCGCCCTCCACGCTGGGCACACGCCCGATGCCGATACACTGTCTCGCGCCGTACCGATCTACCAGACCACGAGCTACCTGTTCCGCAATACCGAGCACGCCGCGAACCTGTTCTCCCTCAAGGAAACGGGCTTCATCTATAGCCGCATCATGAACCCCACGGTCGATGTGCTTGAGAAGCGCCTCGCTGCCCTCCATGGCGGGACGGCCTCCGTCACCTTCGCGTCGGGGCAGGCCGCCATCTTCGCGGTCGTGGCTACCCTTTCGTCGGCGGGACAGAACTTCGTCACGGGCAGCAATCTATATGGAGGCACCTCCACGCTCTTCTCATTCCCTCTCAAGCGCTTTGGGATCGAGGCACGATTCGTCGACTCGTCTGACCCGGCCAACTTCGAGCGGGCCATCGATGCGAACACACGGCTGCTGTACGTCGAGTCGGTCGGCAATCCCCGATGCAACGTCGATGACCTGCAAGGCATTGCCGAGGTTGCACACCGCCACGACATCCCGTTCGTCGTGGACAACACCTTCACGCCGCCCCCGATCCACAACCCGTTCGATTTCGGCGCCGATCTGGTCGTCTACTCACTGACCAAGATGATCGGCGGACACGGCACATCTATCGGCGGAGCCGTGGTTGAGAAGGGCGATTTCGACTGGAAGGCCTCCGGCCGGTTCCCCGAGCTGACCGAGCCTGATCCTGCCTACCACGGGGTCAGTTTCTGGGACAGCTTCGGTAACCACGACCAGGCCGCCATCCGCGGCGTTGCCTTCTCACTCAAAGCCCGAACCGGGATCCTCCGCGATGTGGGTGGCTGCCTCTCGCCCTTCAACGCCTTCCTCTTCATCCAAGGTATCGAGACCCTCCCTCTGCGCGCTCGAGCCCACACCGAGAACGCGAGGAAGGTGGCTCAGTTCCTTGAGAGCCACCCCTGCGTCTCGTGGGTCAACTACCCGGGCCTCCCGAGCCATCCCGACCATGCTCGAAGCCAACGCTACTTCCCCTTGGGCCCCGGCGCCGTGTTCGGCTTTGGGGTCAAGGGCGGGTTGGAGGCCGGCCGGAAGTTCATCGATGCCGTGAAGCTGTGCTCTCACCTCGCCAACGTGCTCGATGCGAAGACACTGGTCATCCATCCGGCCAGCACCACTCATCAGCAACTCACCGAGGATGAGCAGCTCCAGGCCGGAGTCACGCCGGACATGGTTCGCCTCTCGGTGGGCATCGAGTCGGCCGACGACATCATGGCGGACCTCGACCAGGCCCTGCGGGCATCGCAGGTCTAGATCACTGGACTGCCGGCCGAGCAGAAGCAGGGCTGAGCCGCGTCAGGGCGAGACCGCCCGGTAGGGGGGGTGGCGACCACGAGCCATGGAATGAGGGACGCCCACATGAGAGTAGCGCTCACCGTCGCGGCGGCAACGCTGTGGGCACCGATCGGGCAAGCCGCCGCGGCCGAGGTGACACTGACCCTCGCCAGTGATCTGCCCTTCGACCGAGTGGGTGAGCCGGTCACGTGCGGCGTGCCGCTGGTGCACGGGTTCGCCCGCGGGCCGGAGGAGCTGGCTCTGCTCGGCCCAAGCGGGAACCCGTTGCCGGTGCAGGTTGAGACGACGAGCGCCTTCCGTGATGGCACGCCGCGGTGGGTGTTGCTGCGCTTTGCGGCCGATGTGCCGGCTGCTGGGCGGGCCGTCTACCGGCTGACCCAGGGCCGGCCCACTGCTCTGCCGCAGCCCTTGACCTGCGAACTCAACGGTGGGGTGGCGACGATCGACACGGGTGCCGCGCGGTTCACCATTGACACCCGCCGGTTTCACCTGTTCGACTCGGTCGAAGTCGGCGGGCAGAGCGTCATCGCCCTGGGCGGAGGCGCATTCCTCGACTGGGCCGATGGGGCCCGCACGATGCGGGTCGAGGACGTCGTCTCGGCCGAGTTCGAGCAGGCCGGCCCGCTCGCGGCCGTGCTGTGCGTGCGCGGCAGCATCGGACCGGCGGACCCCCTTCCGTTGGCCGACTACGTGTGCCGCATCGAGTTCCGGGCGGGCTCGAGCGAGGCGAGAGTCACCTACACCCTCCATAACCCCGCGGCCCATGTGCATCCGGGGAACACCTGGGATCTCGGCACCGGCGGGTCGGTATTCATCGAGGACTTCTCGCTGGTCGTGCCACTACCCGATGGCGCCTGGACCTCACGCGTGGGTGTGGGAGGAGGGATGCCGCCTGTCGCCGCCACGAAGCTCTACCAGGACTCCTCCGGTGGGCCGAACTGGAACTCGGCCAACCATGTCGACCAGGACATGCGGGTGCCCATGAGCTTCCGAGGCTACCGCGTCTTTGGCGGCGATGAGGTGATCGGTGAGGGCCAGCGCGCCGAGGGCTGGCTCCATGCGCGACGCGACGGCGCAGGCGGCATCGCGGTCTCGGTTCGTGACTTCTGGCAGAACTGCCCGAAGGCCCTCGAGCGACCCGGCGATAGCGTTCGCATCGGCCTGTGGCCGCGCGAGTTCGCGGGCGCACATGAACTGCTCGGCGGCGAGCAGAAGACCCACGAGGCGCTGTTTGTCTTCCATGGCGCTGAGGTGACGGACGGGGCCGTGCAGCACCGTATGGAGGCCTTCCAGCATCCGCTCTATGCGATGCCCGACCCGGAGGCCGTGCTGGCGACTCGGGCCTTCGCGCCCTCCGCGCCGCTCGACCGCGAGCGGTTCGCCGCGCTCGAGGCCACCTGCGACGCTTTCGTCGAGCCGGCTGCCGGCGGCGAGAGCGTCTTTAGCAAGTGGGACCAGATCGACGAGTACGGCTGGCGGCACTTCGGCGACACCTTCGCCGACAACGAGACCGCGCCGGCCGAGATGATCCGCGACTTCCCGGAGCACCACTTCGGCCGCCAGCCCATCAGCCACTTCGGGAACGAGTACGACGTGACGTACGCCATGATGCTTCAGGGCATCCGTCGACAGAATCCGCGCTGGATGTGGCTGGCCGATGTGATGGCACGGCACTACGCCGATATCTGCATCTACCACACGGGTGCCGACGACGCGGCGGCCTACGCCCACGCGCCCTTTAGCCACACCACCCACGACACGGCAGCCTTCCGCAGCACTCACCGCATGTACCCGAGCGAGGCGGAGCGGTACGGGCTCCAGTACGCCTCGGGCGGCCCGAATGCCGGGCATTGCTATGTGGCCAGCTTGGCCCAGCACTACTACCTGACGGGCGACCGTGTGAGCCGCGAGGCCTTCCTCGAGGTGGCCGGCTGGTCCATCCACAGCCCATGGTTCACCGAGATGATGATGGGCGACGAACGCGGCATCGGCGATCTCCTGATGACCCATGTCTATGCCTACGCAATGACCGGCCAACGCGAGTACTACGATGCCGCAATGGCCATGGTCCGCTATGTGAAGGAGCCCTTTTCCGGCCTCGGCGGCACGCTGTTCGCCAAGGCCGCCGGGCGCTTCATTGACATGAAGCGCGAGAACGGCGAGGAGGACACCGACTGCGAGACGACGCGCGACACGCTGATGCGGTTCGGCGACTTGTACCTCACACTGCCGGACGACGAGTCCTCACGTTGGATCGAGCAGGCATGCTTCCACTCGGAAGTGCTCGCCCTGTGCTACCTCTATGCTCCGAAGGACCATCCAAACCGCGATAGGTACCTGGCTCGCGCCCAGGCGATCATGGAGGCGGTTGGGGGCCGGTGGCCGGGAGTGTATGTGCCAACGAAGACCTTCGTCATGTGCTTCGGGAGCACGGGAGCCTACCAGAAGGCGGTAGCGGAACAGACGACGACCGGAATCGGGGGCATCTGACATCTTCCGCGGCCCGCCGGGAATCTGCCCTGTCCCGGCTGCCCCGGCTCAGGGCATATCGAGGTCGTCCGTCGAGGCCAGACCCGAGGACCGCGCAAGGCTGCGCTCGATGACGTCGAAGATCTCGTCGGCGAGTTGGTGGCGCTTGTAGGCCCCGTAGCCCGCGGCCCCGATGCCGATGGGCCCCAGCAAGGCATAGCCCAGTACCCCACCCACGGCCTGGCTGGTGAGGGCGCCGCGGTCCACAGTGACCAGCGTGCCTTCGCCGGACGGCATGAGGGTAACGGTGGCCTCACGGCCGACACCCACGGCGAACCGGACGGTGTCCATCCGCTTGGCCGTCACCAGGTAGCCTTCGCCCTGCTCGAACCACTGCGTCTCGAACCGCTCGCGCTGGAAGAAGCTCTCGAGGGCGGCGGCGAGAGACCGGAGATCAGCTCGGACGGGGTAGCGCCGGACTTCGGGCATGGCGGGTGCCTCTCCTGGGCACGGGCGGGAGCTATCCGAGCTCGAGCCTGGCCACTTCCATCGACGCTGGGTCGTTGGTTCCCAGGCCGCGCTGGGCGGCGGAGTCGATCTGCTTTGGGTGCCGGCCCACCGCCTCGAGGGGCGGCAGACCGTTCGCCTGGCGGGCTGCCTCAATCATCTGCCAGCCCTGATAGTCGAGTGCCACCGGGTCGGTGCTCATGAGGATAGCTCCGGGCTCGAACACGAACTGTGGGTTCATCGTCGGGCCGCCCTCGTAGCAGCCCACCGTGGCGTCGCACACAATCAGGCGCTGCTTCTGTCGGATCAGAGGAAGCGCGTTGAGGTCGGCGATGAACGGATCGCACCCGTCGGCGTGGAAGTCACCCGGCCGAGCGAACGAGCCGTAGTGATTCTTCAGCGAGAGGGCTACGCCGGACAGGTTGTGGTCCTTGAGTATCGGCACGTTGATGAGGGCCGTGATCTGCTCAGCCAGGATCTGACTAACCTCGCCTTTCCACTGACCCTGGCTCATCTCGGCCGTGACCTTGCCGTTCGTGCCGAAGCATCGGACGCCCGGGCCGTCAGTGTTGACCTCGAAGCCCCCCTGGATGAGCTCCCGGTCGCTGCGCTCCCACACGATGATGCTGCTCGCGGGGACGCCGGCATCCTGAAGACGCCGGGTAAGGACGCTGACGAGGGCCACGCTCGATGACAGACCGAACCCGGCCAGGCAGTTGACCTTCAGGCCCACCACGTCGGTGGGCTCGAACAGCGACCGCCATGCCTCTACGGCGTCGGTCTTGCCCGTGAGGGCCGCCATGCTCTGGTCGACCATGGCTGTAAGGACTGCAGTATCGCGCTCGCCGTCGGGTGTGACCACCTTGGAGTGGTGCGCGATGGCCACCTTGCTGGACGTCTGGGCGTCTGCCCATAACCCCGCACGGAGTGCCACCGCCGCACCCGCTGCCCCGGCGATGGCCTTCAGGAAGTCCCTTCGCGAATGCCCACCCAGGTTCAGCGCGACCGCCTCCGGTATGCACAGGCTCATCGGGAGCCCGGACTGATCGTGCCCATCAGAGTCGTTCTAGCATGAGTTGAGACGCTCGGCAACACCGGGGCGTTCCGACGTGGCGGGTCCCCGGTGCGCCCGGCTAGTGTCGAGCGAGACGCTCGACCTACTCTGCCTGCAGCTTCACGACCCAGTCGGCGATCTGCTCGCGGGCCGCGTCGAGGTCGCCGGACGCGAGATCAGTGTTTCTGAGCCACGCCTGGGCCTGCTCGGCCAGGCCGCCCTTCGCCTCCAGGGCGCGCTCGATGGCGCGTTCCAGCGTCGTCACGTAACGCACATCATCGACACCCTCGCGGAAGCCCTCCCACTGAATGGTGCCGACCACGCCGTTGACGGTGGGGTAGGTGAAGTTGTGGTCGCGGTAGGTGTGGTCGTCGAAGTCGTTCCAGACATGCCCGAAGCCGTGCTGATAGGCGTAGTCCATGGCGCCGTCGAAGCCCGCCTTCCACAGCACGAGCCCGAAGTTGCGGCGGTAAAGCGGCGGGTCCTCGACGCCCACTTGCGGGTTCGCGTAGCAGAACACCTCAGAGCCAACCGAGTGCCAGCGTCTGGCCTCTTCAGGGTCGGGAGCCCCGGCGAACACGGCGCAGTTGAGCAGTGACCCCATGGCATCGAACGTGCCGCGGTAGCAGGCCACGAAGGTGCGAGCACCCGCCTCCTGCGCGGCGCGCCACGAGGCCTTCTGCGCCGTCAACGCGTCACCGGTGGCTTCGTCGGTGCCGTAGAAGTAGACCTCGTCATACCCATAGGGGGCCAGCAGGTCCATCCACGCCTTCAGGTCGCCGACCATGGCCTCGAGCTCCTCGGGCGTCGCCCTGGGTCCGACGCCCGTGCCCAGGTTGTAGAACCTCCCTCTGGGCAGGCCGACCTTCGCGCGCAGCTCGAGAACTCGCTCGACGCGGTCATCGCCCATGCCCTGGTAGTTGGTCGGGTAGAGCACGCCATGGGCCTTCATGTCGGCGATCTCGGCGAAGTACTGCGCGTCGGACTTCAGCTCCGACCCGATGGTCGGCTGCCCGTCCGGCGAGAGACAGCCGCGGTAGTAGATGGAGTAGGTCAGCCGAGATGGGGCGAGGTCGAACGGCCGGACCGTGAGGCGCAACGGCAACTCGGCACTGCCCTGGTCGCACGCGAAGGTGAGTGTGCCCATATACTCGCCCGAAGCCGCATGGGTTGGCACGGTCACATTGACCCAGTACTCGCGACTCGTCCCGGCAGCTAGGTCGACCGGCTGAAGCGTGGCGGCATCGACCGGCCGGACGCCGGCAAGGCCCGAGCTATCGGGGGCGCTGCAGACCAAGTACTCAATGGTGCCGTCTGGTTGCGTACTGCGCAGCAGGTTGTCCTGTGTCTCGGTATCGACCCGCACGAGCGCATCGTCTTTGAGGAGCAACTCGGCCAGCAGCGCCTTCTTCGGCGAGTAGCCGATGGACCCGCTGGCGCCCTGGTACCACCACTTCACGATGCGGACATCGACGGCAGAGGCTGGGATGGTCCCGACATGGCCCTGCAAGTCCGATGCGACCACGCGCAGGTTTGTGAGCCCGGCCAGCGCCGACACGACCGCGGAGAGCGACTCGGTCTCTCCGCGGCAGGCCTTGCACACAAGCTCGTTACCTTCCACGGGCAGGAGGAGGGCCGGATCGCCCGCGGCCCGCGCGCGGCTGACCGCGTTGCCGGCGGCATTGACGAGCATGGGCCGTCCGGCCTCGATGGCTTGCGCCAACACACGGACCGCGGCCGGGCCGGCGTGAATGGTGCTGAGCGCCGACTCCAGCTCACTGATCTGGCCCTGAGACGCGTAGCCGTCGCGATCCATCTCGGCTAGCAGGTCTCCGGCGCGCTGCCGCCGGTCGCGAACGAGAGCCACGAGCCTCGATGCCTGAGCCAGGGCTTGGTCGAGTTCGGCCAGCGACTCGCCGGCGTCGTCAAGCCGCTGGCGCCAGTCTTGAACGCGCTGGCGGAAGGTGGCGATGGCCGCGTCCCACCGCGCCTGCAGCCACCGGTCGTAGTCGGCCTCGGAAGGCACACGGCCCTCGACGCGAAGGTCGTCGAGGTAGACCACGGCGCGCTGGCCCGCGGAGCCGTAGATGAACAGAGACCAGCGATCGAGGTAGGCACCCACGTCCTTCCCGGTCAGCGTGCCGGTGTACTGCCCCATCACCATGGCGGAGTCATCGGCGCCGCGCTGGACCAGGTCGCAAGTCGACTCGAGCCAACCTGCGGTGGGCCCATCGGTAGAAGTGAAGGCGCCGCATCCGCTGTGGCGGCTCGGGGGGAAGTTCATGTTCACGCCGAATCCGACCCTGGCGGTCGTCCCCTCGCCCACGCGGATGCGGATGCTCATCTTCAGCTCGCCCGAGCACGGGATACGGAGCAGGCGGCCCAGGTAGTAGTAGGAGCCATCGCCGAGCGTGATGTCGAGCTTGAGCGAACGGCGGCCCTGGGCAGCCATCTCGTCGGTCGGCCCGTTGAAGGCGATGACCGGCGCGCTGCCATTGCTGGCCCAGAGCTCGAGCGGCGGGCAGTCGCCCTCGAAGCCCTCGACGAGCGAGTAGAGCTGTAGCGGCAGGTCCTGGCCCCAGCCGAGCCCGCAGAGCACAAGCAGCACCGGCGCGCAGGCGATGATGGATCGCATGGTGACGGGCCTCCTGACGCGGATAGCAGACACACATAGCTACGCCGGAGGGGGCGCTGGATCCTTGGGGGTGGCGATGGAAGGTTGGCCGGCCTCGGCTCCGCCCCGCTGCCAACGGTGTCATCCTGAGCGCGTCTACGGGCGGTGCCCGCAGGCCGAGGCCAGAACACGGTCGAAAACCGGTGACAGCCACGAATGGCACGCACTTAGGGTCGGCACCCGCGCACACCCAACCGTGGGCGAGGCTTCAGCCTCGCGCGAAGTGGCTCTACAGGCCATTGTGAGCCGAGGCTAAAGCCCCGGCTACAGAGGTGATGCGACATACGCCTCTGGCATTGGGCTTAGGGTCGGCACCCACGCACACCCAACCGTAGGCGAGGCTTCAGCCTCGCGCGAAGTGGCTCTACAGGCCATTGTGAGCCGAGGCTAAAGCCCCGGCTACAGAGGTGATGCGACATACGCCTCTGGCATTGGGCTTAGG
>JAKPQA010000241.1 GCA_029547025.1 Armatimonadota bacterium | reverse complement strand
GGCAGTGATCGGCAGCACGCCGGCGAGAACCACCAGGAGGCCTCCGCGCACGATCATGAGCGCGACCTGCACCCATGACATCAACATCGCCAACAGGGCGAGGATCAGGATGGCCAGCAGGGCCAGCGGGGAGGTAGAGCTGAGTCCGATCATTGCGGCAACGTTCGTGCCGAAGCAGTTGGACTCCCCCGCGGCTGACACGTCGCATTGCGTCGCGCCGTTTAGTACCCAGACGGAGAAGGCGTCTGCCGCCGTGACGGCAAGGCCGATGATGGTCAGGCCAGCCCCTGACACGACGATCAAAGTCAGCAGCGATTGAAGAAGCTCCTTGCCCGGGTTCGCGCGTTGCTCCCACGCCATGCGGATGCCGGCGACGATCACGGACACGACCGCCATGGCCCCCACATACCACCACAGCGAGTTCTGCAGGAATCCGACCGCCGACGCTGATCCACCCGGTGCATGGTTAGGCAACAGACCCGCCACGAGGGCAGTCGCACCGGATATGAGAATCACCGCGCCGAAGACGATGCCGAGGCGACCCAGCAGTTGCTCACCATCGCCGCGGCGGACTCGCACCGCGAGCATTGCGCCGATGGCGATGATGGAGAGAACGCAGATTGACAGCGCGATCCACATCACATAGCCGAGAATCGTCGTCACGCCGTCAGAGCTTGGAGGGGTCCCACCACCGGCCTGGCCAGTGCCGCCGGTGAGCACAGGGGACGGCAAGTAAACCCACATCGTGCCGAGACTTCCCACCGCCTGGCCGAACCCCTCAAGAGCCTGATTCGTCAGCTCCTGCAGGGTGTTGTTGGCGGCGGTCGATACGACGTCCCCGATACCCTCCTGGCCGATGCAAATGAGATCGAGAGGCGCACACGCCATGTCAGGCGCCTGCCCAAGGGATGTAGCCGCCGAGGCTCTGTAGCTGGGCCGGCTTGAGCGGAAGTTCACCCGTCGGGGTGAGCACGAGCTTCCAGTCGCCGTCCTCCCAAACAAGTTTGATTGGCAAGCTGACCAAGTCTCCCGTGTTGTAGTTCAACGCCAAGTCGACGGTGGCCGAGCCACCGTCGTAAGAGTCCACCTTGAATCCGGCGAGCTGTGCGCGACCGCCGTCGCCGCTGGACGCGCCCGGGTCGCTGCTCGCGATCGCGTCCTTGCCCGGTCCTTCAGCGACTAGCTCAGTGAGGCGAGGCCGGAGAGTGCCATCTGTCCCCAGCGCCACAAAGTTCATGGCGGCGTAAAGAGCACCCGCTGCCGTGTGCGCGAAACAGGTCCGGAACCCGTCCCCATCGGTGACGCCCGGCCCCGCGCCACTCGGATCGCTCTGAGCCGCGACGGTCCCAACGAGCTCCCACTTCGTTTCCGGCGCCGCAGTCAAGCTGCTCTCTGTCTCGAAGCCCTCTAGCCCGCAAATGCTCCTGTCGTCACCGGATGCGACGGGCCCGCCCGGCGTCGACGTCGGCTGCGCGACCGGATCGCGCGGGGCGCTCAGCGAGGTCACGAGCACGATGACCGCGGCAAGAATGATGACCCCAACGACTACTGCGGCCGCGATAAAACCACGGCTGGTGAAGGGGTTGCTCGGCGTTGTGTTGTCGTCGGACACGATTGTTCCTTTGCTGGGTCAGCTGCCGGACAGGAAGCCGACGAGTGAGACGGCCGCGCCGATCAGGATGCAGCCAAGGCCCACGTACAGGAGGCCGCCCAGTTCACCGGCAGCCTCCCCGCGGCGCACGTTGATCGCGAGCTTGGCTCCGATGATGATGACGCCGAGCACGGCGACGATCAGTCCGATCCACTTCACCCAGCCGAGAATGATGCCGACCGGTCCCTCGAAGCCCGGAGGCGCGACCGGTCCCGGATCCGGGATGGCAAATGGGACCGAGCCGAGCAGGTCGAATGAGTGGGCGATTAGCGACATGCGGGTGAACCTTTCAGGGCTTACGGAGCGGTGGTGTTGAGGTGAAGATCGGCTAGAAGTAGGTGGAACTCTTTTGGCATGTCCCCGGTGGGGTCGAGCGGGCCGAAGCGCCACGCGTCCACCCATGGCAGCGTCCAAGTGTTGGGAAGGCCCCCGGCCACAACCTGCGCGAGGTGGCGCAGCTCCTTGGGCATTCGACCCGGCATATCCGGAATCAGTACGAGGCCGTCGACGCGCACTGCGTCGCCGAATAGTCCCGAGGCCCATTCGATGGCCGCGTGCTGCGCTGCGGTGAGGCCCGCGAAGTTGGTCCGGGCCACGAGAACGACCCGGCTGACCGAGCCTCGATTCTCCGGCATCGGCCACTCGTGGCCGGCAGCGCGCGACCCACGCGCGAGAGCAGCGAGCGTGGACTCTCCCGCTCCCCCGGTAACGCCGAGCCACCAGATCGTGGCGCTGTGCGGAGTCGTCCTTCTGGGTAGTCGGTCCGCTTGGTCCGGCACCGGCACGCCATCCTGCGGGGATGCCGCTCGAGGCTGGTTCAGACCCTTTTCGGCTGGCATCTCGGCAACCACCGGGGCCGGCTCAGATGCCGGCGACTTCTGTACCCACGGATTGTCCGCCACTGCGCCCCCTCGTGTTGCTCGCTAGTCACAGTCTCCGTCAGAAATGTTCTACCCTCGAACGGGGGTTAGACGGAGCGTGGTTCCACTTGCAGGGAATCATACCCTTTGGCAGTGAAATAATACGCAAGGGTTCAAAATCACCCCTACAACAGTTACCATCTCACCATGAGTGCGACGAACAGGCAGCACCAAGTCGCACGCGATGCCCCTGCCCCGCAGAACCACATCGAGGACGGTCGCGATGCGTAGGACCCCGGCCGCTGTCCTCGTCACCATCGCCGTCGTCAGCGCACTTTCCGGCTGCGTCGAGCAGAGCGGGCCTGACCCAACACCGTCGAGCTCGAGCTACTTACCCTCAACTGCTCCGACATCGCCCATCGATGACGGCGAGATTGCCGCGGCACCTGAAGCGGGCCCTGACAGCCAGCAAGACGCAATCGAAGCGGCGACAGAGGCGATGAAAACGTTCGCCCAGCCACAGCTCAGCGCCGACGATTGGTGGGCCCAGATGCTTCCCCTACTCAGCCAAGAGGGAGGTGTGGCCTACGAGGGCACCGACCCCGCGCAAATCCCCGCGCACCAGGTCACCGGGGCTGGAATCGTGCTCGCAAACAGCACCGATGTCAGCCTGATCGTCCAAGTGCCGACCGACGTCGGACCCTACAACATCACCCTCACCAGACCCAACGCCTCAGCGCCGTGGCTGGCTGATCGCATCCGACCGGCCCAAGGCTAACAATGGCAAAGCAGGGGGGACTTGGCGTGGCGGCTGTCGTTGCCGTGCCGCTAATCCTCGTCGGTACCCTCGTAGCCGGCATCCTCCTGGTCTTCGGGCCCGCGCAACAGGCCGGAGCGTGCGGACCCGGGCAAACTGTCGACCTCACCCAGTTGCCCGAGGATGCGGTCGCCGGTTACAGCGGCGCCCAGCTCACCAACGCGGCTTACGTCATGAATGCGGCCAGCGCCCTTGGCCTTGATCGCGCTGCGCAGATCATCGGAGTCATGACGGCCATGGGCGAGTCCAGCCTGTACGTGGTCGACCACGGCGACACCGCCGGCCCGGACAGTCGGGGACTCTTCCAACAGCGCGACAACGGGGCTTGGGGGTCAGTCGCTGACCGTATGGACCCGACAATCAGCGCCACCAACTTCTTCACGGCGCTTCAACAGGTGGACGGCTGGGAAAGCTTGCCTCCCACGATCGCCGCCCACCGCGTACAAGGCAACGCCGACCCCCACCACTACGAGCAGTTCTACGCCGATGCCGCCACCGTCGTCGGCACTCTCGCCGGCAAAGGCGTCACGGTTTGTCAGAGTGGCTACCTCGTGTTCCCGCTCGGCCCCGGTTACCAGATGACCAGCAACTACGGCCCTCGCGGGTTCGTCACCGAGGGGGCCAGCCTCTGGCACGCCGCCGATGACCTACAGCACTACCCAAACCCTTGCCACGACCCCGTGTTCGCCATCACCGACGGAACGGTGACCCTGCTCGAGGGCTACCAACTGTCGATCAGAAGCCCCGACTGCTACACCGTCTCCTACCTCCACATGT
>JAKPQA010000229.1 GCA_029547025.1 Armatimonadota bacterium | reverse complement strand
CGACATGGACCGCGGGCAGGTGCTCGACGTGCCTCAGCAGCTCTGTGACTACTTCGACCATGCCGGCAAGCCGATGATCATCACCGAGTGGAGCTTCCCGGCACTCGACAGTGGGCTGCCGTGCACGGCGGGGGCGGGGATGCGGGTCGATACCCAAGAACAGAAGGCCCGGTGCTACGAGATCTTCGCCAACATGGTGGCGGATCTGCCCTTCATGGTCGGGCAGCACTACTTCATGTGGGTCGACGAGCCCGCCCTGGGCATCAGTTCGACTTTCCCCGAGGACAGCAACTACGGGCTGGTCAACGAGCGAGACGAGCCCTATGAGGCATTCGTCCGGCGGGTCGCCGAGGTGAACCCGAGGTTGGCCGAGCGCCACGCACGCAGCATCCGGTCGGGCGAGATCGAGTTGAAGCTTACCGCCGATGGCGCCGTCGAGGCAGTCAACACCTCCGAACGCCACGCTCGAGCACGCCTGCTCGTCAGCGGTGGGGCGGAGGCGCACACCATCGAGCTGGATCTGGCCCCGTCGGAGAGTCGGGTCATGCCCGCTCCAGGAGGGCATCTCGCCTTCGCCAGGCTGACGGGCTGGGACGGATCGACCCGAGATCTGATCCCGCATTCGGAGTCGCCGGCAGTTCTGAACACCGGGGTGGACGAGCTCCGGGATGTGCCTATGGTCCTCGAGGGCACTGCTCCCCGTCCGATCCTGGTGCCCGAGATCGCTTCGGGTCAGGCGTTCGCTATCGCCAACGACGGGGTGACAACGACGACGGAGACCTCGCTGGTTCTGCGCGCTGAGGCAGCGCGGTTCATCCACCCTGAGGGATCAGGGGGCCTGTTCGAGGTGGTCGAGTACGACGGACTCCGGCTGGGCCGTCTGGCGTTCGCGCTCCATCAGCGCGTGGGCGGCCAGCACCTGTGGACCGAGGCCGATGCGGTCGAGGAGATGACCGTCCATCGTTCGAGTGCCGGATCGGTGGTGGACTACGTGGTCGCTTTCACGGGTGGAGGGCAGCCCGTGACCCGTGTCGGCGACGACGGTGCGGCCGAAGCCCTGCGTAGCGCGCCGGCACGGTACCGTGCAGGGGTGCGCGTGGCCGTGCTCTCCGGGCGCCCTCTGGTGCTGGTTCGCCCCCTCTGGGCAGCCAGCACCGATCCGAGGCCATGGGAACTCGTCGATGTGTTCGTGTTTTGCCGGCCCTTGGTCGGGGGTTCGCCCCAGGGCGACCGGGTCGTGGGCCCCAGCGTGCCCATGTATTACCTCGGGTCCGTCGGTGCTTGCACGGACGAGATCGAGGGGGGTATCTTCGGTGCTGTCAGCCGCCCGGGTGAGTGGACAGTCCGGTTCTGGAAGGACGAGGGGGGCGGGATCCACCCTGATGCTTGCCTAGCAGTGGGGAAGAGGCTCGGGCCTGAGGAACGCTGGGTCGGAGGCGAGACTCCGTGGCTGTGGGTGTTTGCGGGCCACGACCCCTCGGAGTGGCGGTCGTGGGCACGGCATTGCCTGGTCTCGCGTGACGCGGTACTGGCGCTGCCGTGAGCCCGTGCCCCCATCGTATCAGCCGATGGGGCTCCACACCGGTGCCTCGCGGCGCCAGTGGGTCTGAGGCCGCATCCCGGCGCCGGTTCAGCGGAGAGGGCTCCTGTGCGGGGTGGCTCAGCTCCTTTGGTGTCCATGCAGGTCCTCTGCCGGGTAGCCGGGGCGTCGCGGGGTCGTGCCGTTCTTCCAGCAAGCCATGTGCCTTCTCAGACACCGATGGCCGTGGGCCGGATGGCGTCCGGCCAACCTGCGGCGGGTCCTTTCTGTGCCGCCTCTCCGAAGATCCTCTGAACAACTGAGGCGGGGCCAAGAGGGAGGGGCCGCGAAGCGGGGAAGAGGGTCATCGGGCCCGCAGTGGGGAGCGAGATGGCTCTGGGTGCCTGGTTTGACGCGGCTGCCATGGTGCTGCTATCATCAAGGTAGTTGAGGTGTGTCTGTTCCAAGTCTGGGTTCGGGGTGCTGTGGGATGTACCGTCGTCTGGCATTGGGATTGACTGTGGTCATTGTGGCTGCGTCATGCCAGACCGGCGGGACGGTCGAAGAGGCCACGGGCGACCGGGTTGTCGATCGCTCACCGGGAGAACCGACCGGCCGGCCGGCCGGCACCTCGATCACCGAGCCGTCGTATGCGGTTCGGCGCGTGCCCCAGCCCGGCGGTCCCAGTGTGCCTCTGAGCATGTCGGTCACCGCCGCGCCCGGGCGGAACATCATCCGGCTTCCGCTGGGTGATTTCAGCCTCCAGCTTACGCAGCCCTGGGCCAGGGAGAACGCCCTGCGAGGCGGCTCGAGCACGATGGTCGAGACTCTTCGCGGCTCAGACCTAGGGCTGAGCCTTCAGTACCCACTTTCGCGCAGTACCACGGTTGGCCTGGGACTTCGGTCGCTCTTTGATCCTGCGAACGACGTCCGGGCTGGCGGGATGGTCTCCCTAGGCGTCCGGCACGATATGGGCGGCCTATCGGTCGGTGCCGGCGTGCAGGCCTACGGCGAGTTGGGCGCCTCGGGGCGCGCGCGCTCCAGATTCGGGAGCGCCTTCACCGTCGAGTTCTGACCGCACGAGGTCCATCCCGCTCTCCGAACCTCCTCGGTTCTGCTTTGACCCATCACGTCGTACTCGGGTGCCGGATGCGGATCGGGTATCCGCTTCTCGCACGCGCTGTGTTACGAGTACGGCCCTCCGATAGGGGGATCTGATGTTCAACCCGATCAACTGGCTCGATCCCAGTGGGCGTCTGGTGCGGAAGTACAGTCGGGTCGCCCAGCGCATCAATGAGCTCGAGCCAGCCATGAAGGCCCGGGACGACGACTCTCTTCGCCAGTACGTGATGGCGATTCGGGACCAGGTGCAGAACGGCCGATCGATCGACGAGGCGCTGCCGGAGGTCTTTGCAGCGGTGCGCGAGGCGTCGGTGCGCACCCTGGGACAGCGCCACTTCGATGTCCAGCTCATCGGCGGCATGGTACTCCACAGTGGGCGCATCGCCGAGATGAAGACCGGGGAGGGCAAGACTCTCGTAGCCACGCTCCCGCTCACCCTCAATGCGCTCCTGGGCAAAGGGGCCCACCTCGTTACCACCAACGACTACCTGGCCAAGCGCGATGCCGAGTGGATGGGTCCGATCTACCGCTTCTTTGGTCTGACGGTCGGGATTATCCAGCATGACATGGATGCGCCGGACCGTCTTGCGGCCTATGCTTCTGACATCACCTATGGGACGAACAATGAGCTCGGCTTCGACTATCTTCGCGACAACATGGCGTTCTCGCGCGACCGCCTGGTTCAGCGCGGCCTCTACTACGCCATCGTGGACGAGGTCGACAGCATCCTGATCGACGAGGCCCGCACCCCGCTGATCATCTCGGGGGTGAAGCAGGCCTCGTCGGATCTCTACCGGCGGTTCGACCGGATTGTCGCCAGCCTCACCCGCGACAAGCACTATGAGGTCGAGGAGAAGCAGCATCAGGTCTCGCTCACCGATGAGGGCGTCGAGGCCGTCGAACGCGCGTTGGGGATCGACAACCTGTCCGATCCCGAGTGCGTGGAGTACGTCCATCATGTGAACTGCGCACTGAAGGCCCACACGCTGTACAAGCGCGACGTGGACTACGTGGTCCGCGATGGCCAGGTCATCATCGTGGACGAGTTCACTGGGCGGCTCATGTTCGGCCGGCGTTATGGCGAGGGACTCCACCAGGCCATCGAGGCCAAGGAGAACGTGAAGGTCGAGCAAGAGAGTCAGACTCTGGCGACCATCACCTTCCAGAACTTCTTCCGTCTCTACGAGCGCCTGGCGGGCATGACGGGCACCGCGAAGACCGAGGAGCCTGAGTTCATACGCATCTACGATATGCCCGTGGTCATTGTCCCCACCAACCGCCCCGTGCGGCGCGTCGATCACCCCGACATCGTCTACAAGACAGAGGAAGCCAAGTTCCGTGGTATCGCCACGGAGATCCTGCAGTGCCACTTGCGCGGGCAGCCGGTGCTGGTCGGCACGCGGTCGATCGAGATCTCGGAACGGCTCAGCGACCGGTTGAGCCCTGATCGGCTGCAGCGCTTGGCCATGGCCACGCTGCTGGTCGAGCGGCTCCAGACGGGCGGGCGCGGTGGCGACCCCAAGGAGCGTCGCGCGCTGGAGGAGCAGCTCTTCCAGCCACTGGACAACCTGAACCCGGGCGCCATTCGTCGAGCCGCGCGTATGGTGGACATGCCGTCCGACCCGCTGAGTGACGACGTTGTGGCGGCGTTCGCCCAGGCCATTGGGGTGCCATCGGAGGCCGAACGGCTGGCTGAGGTTCTACGCAGTGGCATCCCGCACAACGTCCTCAACGCCAAGTACCACGAGCGAGAGGCCCAGATCATTGCGCAGGCGGGGCGCATTGGCGCCGTGACCATTGCGACGAACATGGCGGGCCGCGGGGTGGACATCCAGCTCGGCGGCAAGCCTCCCGAGGGCATGGATGTGAGCCCCGACTATGAGACCGTAAGGGCGTTGGGCGGGCTGCACATCCTGGGCACCGAGCGGCATGAGAGTCGGCGTATCGATAACCAGCTCCGGGGCCGGTCGGGTCGACAGGGCGACCCGGGCTCGTCGCGGTTCTTCGTGTGTCTGGAGGACGAGCTTTGGCGCCTGTTCGGCGCACAGGAACGATTCCAGAGCTTGCAGCGTTCGTGGCGCGACAATGAGCCCATCGAGAACCGCCTGCTGTCTCGGATGATCGAGAACGCCCAGCGCCGCGTCGAGTCCCACCACTTCGACATCCGCAAGCAGGTGCTCAAGTTCGACGATGTGATGAACACCCAGCGCAGTGTCATCTACGGCGAGCGCCGGAAGATCCTCGAGGCCGAGGACTTCCGCGACACCATCATGGACATGATCGACTACGTCGTCGATCGGGCCATGGAGCGGTATGCGAGTCCGCGCCTCTCCTCCGAGGAGTGGGAGATGGGTGAGCTCCTGGATACTCTCCGTGGCGTGGCCCCCATCGACTACCTGATGGATACTGAGGCACTGGCGGCTGACCCGCCACCAGGAGATGAGCTGCGGGAGCAGCTGATCGGGGCCATTCGGCGCGGCTACGAGGCCCGGGAGGCGCAGTTCGGCGCCGAGCAGATGCGTGCGCTGGAGCGTTGGTGCATGCTGCAGGTGATCGACGATCAGTGGATCGACCACCTGGCCGCCATGGACTACCTGCGAGACGGGATTTTCCTCCGTGCCCAGGGCGAGCAGAAGGATCCCGTGGTGCTCTACCACAAAGAGGCCTTCGACATGTTCGAGGAGCTGCTGGAGGCCATCCGCGAGGATACGATTCGGGCCCTGTTCCGGGTCCGCCTCGCGGAGACGGAGGAGCCTCAGCAGAGCGCTTACCAACCTCAGGAAGAGGGCCGCGGCTCGAGCCCGGGCGAGGCACTGCCCGGGCAGAGACGGCGGGCCCCGGTACGCAAGGGCCAGGAAGTCGGCCGGAATGACCCATGTCCCTGTGGCAGCGGGCGCAAGTACAAGCGGTGTTGCCTCGGAAAGGCGGGGTAGTCTTGGGCAGCGCGGAAGCACCGGCGGCTCCGACCTGGGAGTCGCTCAGCGCTTTGGGGGAGCAGATACGTCACAAGCTCCTTCAGGTGAGGGATCGTCTTTGACTTCGCCGGCAAGGAGCGGCGTCTGGCCGAGATGCGCCAGGAGGCCGCTCGAGAGGGTTTCTGGGACGACCTGGAGGCTTCGCGCGCTCACTCGCAGCAGATGAGCCAGCTTGAGCGCTTCCTGGCTCCGTGGCAGCGAATGGAGCGTCGCGTGGCCGAAGCGCTCGAGATGATCGAGCTCGCCCAGACCGAGGGGGACGAGAGCCTGGTCGAGGATGTCGCTCGCGAGCTCGAAGAGGTCGAAGCCGAGCTCGCCCACTGCGAGCATGCATTGCTCCTCTCGGGCGAGCACGACTTCCGCAACGCGTATCTCTCGATCAACGCGGGAGCGGGCGGCACCGAGTCCCAGGACTGGGCGGAGATGCTACAGCGCATGTACACGCTGTGGGCCGAGGGACGCGGCATGGAGGTCGAGGTTCTCAACTGCACCCCCGGTGAGTCGGCGGGGATCAAGAGCGTGACCTGCCTGGTCAAGGGGCCATTCGCCTTTGGCCTCCTGCGGTCCGAGGTCGGGGTTCACCGGCTGGTTCGGCTGTCGCCCTTCGATGCCGCCCATCGCCGGCACACGAGCTTCGCCTCGGTTGACGTCGTGCCCGAGCTGGATGATGACATCCACATCGACATCTCTCCTGATGACCTCAGGATCGAGACGTACCGCTCGGGGGGCGCGGGGGGCCAGCACGTCAATAAGACGGATTCCGCCGTCCGCATCACTCACATCCCGACCGGCACCGTCGTGCAGTGTCAGAATGAGCGTTCCCAGCACCGGAATCGCGATACGGCGATGAGGATTCTCCGGTCCAGGCTCTTCGAGCAGGAACGCCGCCGTCAGGAGGAGGAGAAGGCAGCCCTGCGTGGTGAGCAGCGGACCATCGGGTGGGGCAGCCAGATCCGCTCATACGTGTTGCACCCGTATATGATGATCAAGGACCTGCGCACGGGGTACACGAGCAGCGATACGCAACGAGTGCTGGATGGGGCCATCGACCCGTATATCCAGGCATATCTGCAGAGCACGGCCGCGGGCTCGGTCTCAGCCGGTGGCTCTGGCGCCCCGCTATAGCGGCGCCGATCGTATGGTGCCCATCTCCTGGTTCTCCACGAGCTGGGCGTAGTTGACCGTGTCCGTCAGCAGGACTTGGCACTTTCGGATGATGATCCGTGTGCCTGGCTGCGCGCAGCCAAACACCTTCACCGCTCCCTGGTCGGTGGCAGCCATCTGGCGTTCGAGGTCCTCGAGGCGGGTCTGGATCTGTGACAACCGAGCGCGCTGTCTCACTCGCTCCTGCAGCGCCTTCCGGACCATCTCGCGCCGGTCCTCGGGCAGGTGGCTTAGGTCGCTCGTCTCTGACAGGGGGCCGAGTGCCACGTCCAGCCGGGCCAGGAGTGACTCGCACTGCTCCTTCGTTCGCAGTACATCGTCCCGTTCGCGAAGCAAGCCGAAGTCCGTGCCAACGATAATCTGGGTCTCGCTGCTCGATTCGGTCCCGATGTTCTTGGCTTCGACGGCTCTGCCCGCCCGGATGGTGCCTCCGATGATGGCTCCCCGGCCCTGCATGCAGCGGACTGTGCCTGAGGCCGAGACGTCAGAGTTCATGATACCGCGGCTGATGTCCACGTCGCCTCGCGACTCGACCGTTGCGCCCTCACAGAACGTTGCGGTGATGTCCCCGCGGGCCCGGACCATTCCGCGTCCTCCACCCACGATTCCCTTACTCACCGCAATCGTGCCCTCGGCCTCCAGGTGGGCGCCATCGACGCGGCCCATGACCGTGATGTTGCCTCCCGCTTTCACCACCGCGCCGTCCAGGACGTTGCCCCGCACCACGACGTCGCCCGGGAAGATCACGTCTCCGCCCCGGACCGAGACATCGCCCATCACCGTGTGCTCCGACGACACAACCAGCCTGTTCCCGTCGAGGACCGCCTTGCCCGCCACCTGCGCCACAACCTCGGCGGTCCCGTCGGGCTTCTCTACCAGTGTGACGCCCGCTCCGATTCGCGGTGTCTCGTCCTTGGCAGGCGGCACCTCCACGGGTTGGCCCAGCACCGTCATGCCCGCTTGGCCGGGACTCCCGGGCCGCCGGACGCCGATGACCGTTCCCGGAGTCACAACGGGAATGGGGGCCGGGAAGTGATAGTCGGTTCTTGCCTCGGTCTCGTCGGCACTCGGCGCGTGGCGCGCGCCGGTGTCGGAACCGGATAGCGGGCTGACGATCTGTTCGTCGTTGACCCAGTTGCCGCTATCCGTCATGTCGATGAGGTACTCGAAGGTGGTGTCGCCCGCCGGCACCATTGGCGCGCCGAAAGCAACATCGCCCGTCACCGGCTCGGAAGACGATCGGCTGCGCAGCAGGAGCTCCTCGATGGCCGAGTCCTGGATCCCGTATCTCACGCCCGCCGCGGCGAGTCGCTGGCGTATTCCCGGCGCGAGAACGGGCGCCCCTCTGCCCACGGGGGGAGTGATCGTGACCGCCGCAGTCATGCGGTGTCGCGCTATTAGAACGGTTGCATCACCATTCATATCTTCAGACGCGTCGCCCACTCCGGCCATCATCCTCCCCCTTCCCGTTCCCCCAATGTCGGCGCGCAATGCCGCACTCCAGCATCACCACTCCGGTAGAGCGCATCCACCTCGGGCCGGTATGGCAATGATGGCTGGGCACCCAGCTTCGTGGCGGCCAGCGCCCCGGCACAGTTGGCGAATCGGGCCGCCTCGACCCAGTCTGCCCCCTCGCCCCGCGCCACGGCCAGCCCGGCCATAAAGGCGTCGCCAGCCGCGGTGGTGTCCACCACATCTACCTTGACCCCGGGCACGTGCGCCGTCCACCCATCCGCCGCGACCACGCATCCGGCGGCGCCCAGCTTCACGACCGCCACGCCGACACCGGCGTCCCGTAGCCGGGCGGCCGCCGTCCGAGCCTCCTCCGGGCCGTCAGTCCGGCTTCCACCCAGCAGAATCTGGGACTCGGTCTCGTTGGGCGCGATCAGAGCCACACCGCACCACAGCTCGGGCAGGGAGCGCCGTATAGGCGTGGGATCCAGGTATACCGGAACGCCATGCTCCTGGCACAACCTGATCCCCTGATCGACAGTCGAAACCGGCAGTCCAAGCTGCATGAGCACGACGTCGACCGACCCCAGCAGTTTGGTGGCGCCCTCCACTGCGCCCCGAGTGCCCTCGGGGTCATCGTTGGCGCCCAGCGCCGTAACGATGGAGTTCCTCCCCGATCGGTCAACGAACACGAGGGCAGTGCCCGTGTGGCACCGTTGGGTCCGCACCACGAATGCGGTGTCAACGCCAGCCTCGTCCAAGAGGGCCAGCGCCCGGTCTCCCAGGTCGTCCGTCCCAAGGCAGCCGACGATGGACACGTCGGCGCCCAGTCTTCGGGCCGCCACGGCCTGGTTCGCGGCCTTGCCCCCCCCAAAGACATGGAGCCCGTCAGCCACAAGCGTCTCGCCCTCCCGAGGCAGACGCTGCCCTCGAAGGACGAAGTCCATGTTAATGTTACCCACTACGCCAATTCTCATACCAGCGACCCCAGACGGCACCCCACAGTACTCATTCCACAACGGGAGCCGGTGCCGCACCGTTCATGGTGCCGTGCACAACCTCAGCGATCCGCTGCGCTATCTCGAGCGGATCGCTGTCGCCCGGGTAGAGCACATTCCGACCGCACAGGGCGCCTCGGACGTTGGGAGCGCAACGCATTGCCTCGCCGAGCTCCGAGATGGTTCTCTCCGGCTCTCCCTCTGCCGGACCGCCCAGCAGCACAATGGGCAGCGTTGTAGCCCTGGCAACGGCAGCGAAGCCCTCGCACCACGGAAGCTTGAGCCACGTGCGGACTGAGGTCGAACCCAGCCCCGATGCGATCCCCGCCGCCCAGGCCAGTGCCTCTACGGTTCTCTGCACCCGAAGCCGCCCCTCCAGCCTCTCCACCGGAAGCGGCTCGACGAACGTGACCAGTCCCAGGCGTCCGCAAGCCTCGACTGCCGCTGCCGCATACTCGAGTGTCGCCCCGGAGTCCCTTGATGTCCGGTCGATCCTCACCATGACCTTGCCGCCGTCGAGTCCCGAGCGTTGGAGCCCGTCCGGGGTGTACCCAGTCACCCGGTCGTCGAGCTCAAATGTCGTCCCGGAGAGGCCACCTCGGTTCATGCTTCCGATAAGGAGGCGGTCCCGCAGCAAGGCCCCTCGCGCCTCCCGCGACCTGAGCAGGTCCGCCACGAGCAGGTCCTCGAGAACGTCGGAAGTCCCCATCACCCCGTCGATCAGCGGGGCCTCCAGAGCCCGCATAATCCGAGAGAGGTAGTCGTGCCGGTCGGCCATGCGCAGCGAGTCTCCCAGTGCCTCCGTCACGCCTCGCGCCGGGTGGTCGGCCGCGATGAGAGCGAGCCGTCCGTCCGGGGATGGCCGGGCCCGTCGGGGTCTTGCCCGTGCTTCAGCCAGGGCGGCGACGAACTCGCCCGTGGCCCGCATCTCGCAGAGCTTGGTTGTCAGGTCTCTCTCGACCAATGTCGTGCCCCCCACGCCCCGCGTCTCCGGCTACCGGGTTGGCCCGGCGCCATGCCGCCCGTGACACAAACGGACGGCCCGGCCGAAGCCGAGCCGTCCGTCGCGTCTGCCGATTGGATTGGGCGAACCCTAGAAGGGCACGCTCACACCCATGCGGACCAGCGTACGCGGGGTGTTGTTCACCCAGCCGAACAGCGTCTGCGCCACGTCGACGTTGAGATCGAAGTCCCCGCCGATGGGGATATCGGTCCCGACCGAAGCCATGGAGTTGCCCTTGATGCTGCTCTGGATGTACGCGAACCGCCAGTCGCGGCTGTCGTCATGGAAGGTCGCCTTCAGGTAGGCCGTCGCCTCGCCCTTGCCGAAAGCCAGCGGGGTCATCAGGCGCTGATAGAAGAACCCAGCAAACGGCTCGTTGCCCCACGCACGGGTGTACGGGGTCAGCAGGGTCGCAGGATCAGCGGCGGCATACGCGGCGCGGACATACGATCCGCCCAAGTGAACGTCCCAGTCCCCGTCATACAGGACCTGGACATCCAACAAGGCTGCCGACGGGACCAGCCAGGAGATGTTGCTATCCCAGGCGACCTCGCCGTAGATCGTGTGCTCTCCAGCCAGGACCGTCACGTCCAAGCCGTAGCGCGGCGTCAGGAAGGTGCCACCAATCGGATTGGCCACGTAGGTGATACCGGCATTGACATGATCACCGATGTCATCGGCCACGCGCAGGACGGTGACGATGTCACCGAACTTCGACCCGACGAACAGCTCGGTCTCGAAGTCCCAGTCGCGGTTGATCAGACGCACGCCATCGATCGACCAGGAGTTGTTGTTGAAGGTCAGGCCATAGCCATAACCCACATACTGGCGACCGATCACGATGTCGGAGTCGATGTCGAAGATATCGGTGTCACGGAAGGTCAAGTAGGCCTCGTCGGCCATGGCGAACGAACGGGGCGCGACACCCAGGCCGTTGCCAAGGTTCTCGAACAGGACCACGGTCGCACTCGAGTTGGAGCTGATCTTCTTGTGGATCTGCACCACGGTCTCGAGCGAGTTGAAGATACCGTTGCGCGCCGAATCCACGTTGGTGTTGAAGGTCGGCCAAGCCGTCCCAGCATCCCAGGAAATCGAGCCGCTAACCGTATCCGGCTTCTCCTCCAGGGCCTGGACGCGCACCTTGAGGCCATCGATCTCATCGGCGAGGTCGTCGATGCGATCAGAGAGGTCCTCAAACTGCGGGGTGAGCTCGTCCTTCAGCTTCTTGATGGCCCCGTTGAGCTGGTCCTGGTTCACGAGACCCATGTCGCCGAAGACCCTCTTGACACCCTCGTCGACCTCAGCGGGCGTCGGGCCAGGGCCACGATCGCCCTTGTCGCCCTTCGCACCCTTCTCGCCTTTGGGGCCGGCAGGGCCCGTTGCGCCCTTGTCGCCCTTGGGGCCAGCAGGACCCGCGGGACCGGCTGGGCCAGTATCACCCTTGGGGCCAGCGGGACCGGCAGCGCCGGTATCGCCCTTGTCGCCCTTGGGGCCCTTGTACTCGGGGTTGGTCTTGATGGTCCACAGCGTGCGCGCCAGGGCCATCGCGAACTCGTACCGAGTCAGGCTGTTATTGCCCTTGAAGGTCCCGTCGGGGTAGCCCTCAAGCAGCCCAGCGTCGTACATGTCGGCCACTGCGTCATAGGCCCAGTGGTCGAAGGCCACGTCGGCCGGCATGCCAGCCTTGGCGGGCGGAGCTACCGTATCCTTTGCGCCCGCATCGGCCCATGCCGCGGCACCGGCCATGAGCACGAGCGCCAAGCCCAGAACACATGCGAGCTTGCGTCCCATTTGCGTTTTTCCTCCTACGATATGCTTCGGTGTGACCCACAGTAGAAGCACGGCGCTATCGCAGGCGGAGAGACACAATGCCTGGGCTGGCGAGCCCGTCGCATGCAGCGTGAGTTGCCGTGTTTCCTCATGGCTGCGGCGCGGCGGTACTTCACCCGCTTCGGACGACGTCTCTCCTCTTGGCGCCTCCCTTCCTGCGCAAGATTGTGCTCCTACCCCAGGGGCCAAACCCTCCGCTCCGTTCACGGGGTTCAACCCCGTTCGCGGATTCCCCTGCAAGGTCCCGAAACAAGATTCCGGCAGATTGTAGCGGCACCCGTCAACCCTGTCAAACCGAACTCGACAATAACACTCCCACCTGTTAGTACTCGGTCCGATCTCCCACGGTCGCTTTCAGCCTCACCTGGCGGTCCTCCGATGGCCGGAACACCACGATCTCCAGCACGGTGCCCGGCTTCTTGGATCCCACCAGGTTCACGACCTCCTCCATGCCCGCAATGTCGGTGGAGTCGATACGGAGGATCACGTCACCGACCTTGATCCCCGCAGCGTCGGCCGGTCCCTTGGGGAGTACGTCTCGCACCTCGCACATGTGCCCGTCGGGAGCCGCGGCCGTGCCCGGCTTCTGCTCGTAGGGGCCCATCACGACGCCGAGGTAACCCCGCGACATCATGTCTTCGATGTAGGTACGGGCCCGGCTCGATGCAATGGCGAATCCCACTCCGGCGCTGGTGCCCGTGGGCGACTGGATCACGCTGTTGACCCCAACCACATCGCCATTGAGGTTGACCAGGGGGCCACCGCTGTTGCCCATGTTGATGGCTGCGTCGGTCTGGAGGAGGTCGTCGTAGGTCTTATCGGCGATGGCAAGGCGCCGGTGTTTGGCGCTGACGATCCCCACCGTCGCCGTCTCGGCCAGTCCAAAGGGACTGCCGAGCGCGATGACCCAGTCACCCAGGGCCAGCTTCTCGGAGTCGCCAAACTGGAGCTGAGGCAGCTCTTTGCCCCCGGTGTCAATCTTGAGCACCGCCAGGTCGTGGTACGGGTCCACTGCCAGTCGGCGGGCCAGGATCCGTTGGCTGTCATCCTGCCCGGCGAGCTTCACATAGAGCTCGGGCTCGGTCGGCAATCCGGGGTTGGCAAGTACGTGGGCATTGGTGACGACGAACCCCTTCTTGCCATCGATGATGAACCCGCTCCCGGCGCCCACGTCCCTGCCGCCCTGCGGAGTGCGGATGGGCACATCCCGCGGGATGGCCTGGGTCACGTGCACCACTGCAGGCATGACCTTGGCGATGGCCCGCTTGATGGCCTCGGAGTCGCCTCCCTCGATGGTGAGGTCGGTCTGCGCGGTGACCGTCTTGCCGGGGCGTAGTGGGGCGAGGGCCGGTGCGCCCTGCGAGCCCACCCGATTCTGGATCTGCGGCATGAAGTAGGCCAGGGCAACGAGGCACCCGGCCAACCCCGCGATGGCGCCGGATATCACGGCGATAGCCACAAGGGCGCAACCCGATCGCTGGGGCCGCGGCGGTGGGAGCAGGTCGGGCACCGGCGGGGGAGAGGGATCCATTGAGAGTGTGTCGTCCATGCGGCTATTCCACCTTATCGGGTCCGCCGAGCGCGGAGTCGATGCGGGCCAGAAGGTTGGCGACCTCGATCCCGGCGAATGCCGCCTCGGCCCCCTTGTTGCCCATACGCGTGCCGGCACGCTCGATGGCCTGCTCGAGGTTGTCGGCCGTGATGATCCCATAGATCACCGGTACCCCGAGCTGTGCGCTGATGTCCGCGATCCCCCGCGCCGACTCGTTGGCGACATAGTCGAAGTGTGGTGTATCGCCGCGGATGACGGCGCCGAGGCACAGCACGGCGCTATAGCGCCGGGTCTCAGCCAACCGCCGAGCCACCAAGGGCACCTCGAATGCCCCCGGGACCCATGCCACGTCCACATCATCGAGCGATACGCCGTGGCGCCCCAGCGCGTCCATGGCCCCGTCCAGCAGCTTCGTGGTGATGAAGCTGTTGAAGCGACTGATCACGATGCCGAACCGAAGCCCGCGAGCCTCAAGAGTTCCCTCGAACGACCTGCCCATGGGCGCGCTCCTCCTCCGCGCGGTGCCGCCGGCCCCGCGTCAGTCTGCCCGGTCTCGCCACGGGCCTCGTCAAGCGCATGGCGACCCGGCGAGCCCGCAGCAGCGCTGTATTCTACCTGATCCCCCGGCGCGTTCGCATCTGCACCGGGCCGCGTCGCAGCGGACCGGTGCGGCGAACGGCACGGCACGCGCCGCCCGCCCTCCGCTCGCGGCGTCCTCAGGCTTCTGCTCCACCCGGCCGAGTGTAATGGCCGGCGGGTTGGTGTAGTCCAGTGTGGCCGCCAGGGAACTGAGCACGGCGGGAGGGTCAAGGAGAACGTCGCCCACTGCGACGAAGTGGCTGGCGCCCGCGCCGCCCTCGATGCCGGCGCCACCCCAGCCGCCCCCCGGCCCGATGACGTGGGTCGTCGGCCGGCCCGGGGTGACCATGCCCAACGTCAGCCCGTCGGGACGGTACTTGCAGCCCCAGACAGCCCCGGCGGCCCTCACCTGCCCGAGTACCCCGGAGCGCCCGACCGGCGCGCTGTACCCGGTCGAGAAGCGTGCCGTGCCGGGCGTCGGGCTGTCTGAAGCCATCAGCGTCGCCGGGTCGAAGTTCCAGCAGTAGGTGGTCTCGGGCGAGATATCGGCCTCGACCCATCCCGCGCCGGCATAGAAGCTCAGCACCTTCTCCGCGCCGTCCGGCGACTCGCACCGGAGGCGAGCGACGACAGGCCCCTCGGCCAGCGGAGTGAGCGCGAAGGACGCGGTGCGGCTCGTGTTCACGTCCAGGAAGCCAGAGTACCCCGCCCGGCCCGGATCGGTGATGTCGACGCCGCCCAAGGCATTCACGTGCCATTCGTATACGTGGGCACCCTCGGGCAGCACGAGCCAGCGGACGCGTTCGTTCGCGATGGCGTACCCGCCGTCGGCCCGCGATAGGGACACTCCGGGATACGTCGGGTGGGTCTTGGAGCCGTTCGCCACCGTGTCGAAGTAGATGCGGAAGTGGCGGCTCTGCCCCGTCTCGATTCGCCCGGCCGCGATGAACGCGATGTGCGGCACTCTCAGCCCGTCGGTCATGAGCTGAGAGGGGATCTCGTGCTCGTGGTGGCCCGAAGCATCGCACGACACGACCCGGATGGAGCCGGGATCGAGTGTGTGGCCCGGGAGCCGTGGGGCCAGGTCCAGCTCGATCTCCACCGGCAAGTCAGTCCGCGGCAGGGAACGTGCCTCGATGCGTACTCCGATGCGGTAGTGCCACGCGGGGTCGAACCAGTCGTTGGACCCAGCGGGCAGCGGCTGATCGCTGACGGTAGGCCGGACGCCGCGCTCGGCGGGGAAGGCGATTGCGAGGCCGACCTCGGCTGCCGGGGGCAAGGGCCTGCCGTCTCGCAGGCCGGCTGCCGCCGCATCGAGCCTATCGACGCGGTCCTTGATGAGCCGGCCCATGGCGGCGTACTTGGGGGTCTGAACATCCAGCCAGTAGGGCCGCGCCTCGGCCAGCCACAGCCTCGCGTAGCGGTCGCCGATGGCACGGATATCGGCCAGGGCGGCCACCAGCAGCCTCCGGGCCGTCATCAGGCGCGGTACCGCCGCGTCCGCGCTGGCGGCGTTCGCGGCCTCGGCGTAGAGGTCAGCGGCCTGCAGGAAAGCGAGCCGTCGGCCCGCCAGGGTCGAGAGCTTCAGAGCAGTCATCTCGAGGTAGGCCAGGTTGTCCGCGTTGGCCGTGGCACTGGCGCGCGCAGCCCCGGTCTGGCGGAGGACACTCTGGGCCCGCTGTTGCAGGTCGGCAAGCCACTGGTGCTCGCGGTCGCGAGTGGTGGGTGATGGAGCCGTTGGGTCGGCCCAGTAGACACGGTTCCACATGCCGGTCGACAGCGGATGGCGCTGGGCGGCCGAGAGCGCCAGGTTGGCGAGCGCGGCCGAGTCGTCATGGGTGCCATAGAAGCACTGCGAGTAGCGACCGGCAAACCGCTCCGCACTGGCCTGCCCGGGATTCCACGCGCAGTCGCCGCCGAAGACTAGCGAGTACCAGTTCACCGAGAAGAGGTTCTCGCCGTCGTCATCCCAGCAGGTGTTGATCATCCCGAGCGCCCCGTGCTTCGCACCGTCGCGGGCGTAGTGCGCGATGTTGACCAGCGAGGTATCGATGTCGGGGAACATGCGGCCCCAGCAGTTCACGCCCGGGCACACCATGAAGGCGAACCCGCGCTGGGCGATGGGCACGATGGCGGGCTCGAAGGTCTCGGCCGCGTGGTAGCCCCAGCTCAGCATCACCGTGTCGCGCGGGATCCGGTCGAGGATGCCGGGGTGCGAGAGGGCGATATCGGCCCACATCATCATTCGCTTGCCCCGGCGCGCGAGC
The DNA here is from genome assembly GCA_029547025.1 of Armatimonadota bacterium. Classification (GTDB taxonomy): domain Bacteria; phylum Armatimonadota; class Zipacnadia; order UBA1398; family JAKPQA01; genus JAKPQA01. The sequence continues at coordinate 16,330 of JAKPQA010000229.1, read as the reverse complement.
ATGTCGTGGATGCGGTTGATGTGCGTCGCGTAGAGCCATTCGATTCCGAAAGCCTCAAGCAGCGCCTTGCTCTTGCCTTCGCCAAGACCCTGGGTCTCGTCACAGCAGACGTTGAACAGCGGCGATTCGAAGGCCGGCGTGATCTCCGAGTACAGGTCACCCAACAGACGGTACGAGTCCTCGCTGACTGGCCGGAGGATCCACCCGCCGTCTGTCTCGCCCAAGTGCGCGTACTGGGGGTGCTTGAGGATGTTCGCGAAATGGGCGAAAGACTGCAGGCACCCAACGATCTCGACATGATAGCGCCGGGCGTAGGCCGTGAGCTCGCGAACCTCTTGGGCTGTGAGGCTGCCGCCCTCTGGAGCGATCAGTGGGTGCCTTCGGAACTCGAACTGGTGCTCGATGTATGGTGTCCAGAGGTTCATCTTGAACTCGGCCAGCGTCCGGACCTCGCGCTTGAGGAAGTCGAGGGTCGGTGTCGGGCCGCGGGTGATGTCATCCAGGATGCCCCGGTAGCGCATGCCGGGGTAGTCCCGGATGCGCACGCACGGGATCGCTCGCCCCTCGGAGTTCGCGCGGATGAGCTGCTTGAGTGTCTGCACACCGTAGAACAGCCCCGCCTCGGCATTGGCCGCGACGAGCACGCGATCCCGGTCGACGCGTAGGAGGTAGCCCTCGTCGCCCAGCGCCGGATCAGGGAGCGCGTCGGCATGCTCGCAGAACGCATGGGCGGCCTCGGACGCTGTCGGGCGCAGAAGGAGCACACAGCCGGCGGCGGGATGGCCCGTGCGGAGCGAGTCCGCGGCCGGCCGGAGGCCCCACTCGCGCCGGGTTTCGTCGGCGAGCTGTTCCGCCGCGAAACGGTCGTCGGAGCTGTCAGTGCTGCCCAGCAGGATCCGAGTCCGCGGCTCGAAGCCGAACCGGCCGGGCTGCACCTGTACGTCCCTCGGCTCGGGGATGAGGCAGAGCGGGCTCCACAGGGCGGAGACTGCGGCGAGAACGGCCGGCAGGCACGACACAAGCATCGCTAGGGCCTCCTCGGGATTCAGCGACGGCGCGTTCGCGCTGTCGGTTGCCGGGGCCTGCGGCAGAGGCGAGGGCTCGCGCGGGTTCCTGGCGAAGTGTGCGGGCAGTCTGGTGGCCGGGAGGGCTCTGTGTGGGACCGCAACTCGGGATCAGCACCGACAACTGGCGACTCGAGAACAAGAGCTTGCGCTTCTGTGTCGGGCGCGTGGCGGAGTTGGGCTCGAAGTGGATTGAGTTCGATGTGATCACCGGCCTGGACTTCTTTGAGGGCCAGCAGTTCTCGCCATCAGTCAGTCTCGAGAGCGACCCGTACGTGCTCAAGGACCTGATCGACGAACACGGCCTGCGCTGCTCGTGCCTGAGCGCCCACTGGCCGATCTGGAGCTACCAGTGCATCGACTACATGATCAAGGCCATTCGCTTCGCACGGGTGCTCGGGTGTAGCGCCATCGCCACTACGGACAGCGAGCACATTCCTGACACGTACTCGCTCGACGAGTGGATGGGCGTCTACAAGTACCACTTCGACTGCGTGGTCCCCTCGGCCGAGCGCCATGGCGTGTATGTCTGTGTCGAGCCGCATGGAGTACTGACCCAGCGCCCCGACTCGCTGCTGCGGATCGTCACCCAGACGCGGTCGCCGATGATGGGCGTGAACTTCGACACGGGTAACACGTTCATCGCCGGTCACAACCCACCGGACTTCCTCCGCCAGGTCATCGACCACGTGCACCACATGCACATCAAGGAAGTGAGCCACGAGCTGGCGGCAGCACTCCGCGGCGAGTCGACCGGCATCGCCGCCAGCTCGGCGGCCATCGGTGAGGGAGCGAACGCAGAGGGCATCCGGCAGTGCGTTCGCATGCTCAAGGAGCATGGCAAGAACGTAGTCTGCTCGCTCGAGGTCAGCGGAGACGCGCCCACGGAGCGTTCGGTCCCGTGGTTCCGGCGAGTGTTGGAGGAGGCGTAGGTCGATGCGGTACGCTCCCGGATTGCTGGTCGGCGCCGTCGCGGTCGCGGCGCTGGCGGCGAGGGTACCGGCCGTCGGACGCACGGCGACGGTACGGGCCCTGATCGTGACGGGCGGGCATGACTTCGAGCGCGATGCATTCTTCGCCATGTTCAGTGCCGAGGAGGGCCTCGAGTGGCGCGAGGCCCTCCAGCCCGCGGCCAGTGATGAGTACACCGAAAGCCGGGCCAAGGGCTACGACGCCATCGTGCTATACGACATGATGCAGGAGATCACCGACGCCCAGAAGGCGAACCTGCTCGCACGCATCCGAGAGGGCAAGGGTCTAGTCGTTCTGCACCACGCTCTGGGCTCCTATGACACATGGCCCGAGTGGTGGAAAGTTGTGGGCGGGCACTACCTCATGACCCCCCGCACGGTGGACGGGCGGGACCTGCCGGGATCGACATTCCGGGAGGGAGTGGACATCCGCGTGCAGATCGCCGACCGGCATCACCCGGTGACTCGTGGCCTCGAAGATTTCACCATCCATGACGAGGTCTACGGTGGGATGTGGGTGAGCCCCGATGCCCACCTGCTCCTGCGCACCGACCACCCGGAGAGTACGCCGGAGATGGCGTGGGCGGGCAGGCTGGGTCGAGGCCGTGTGGCCGCCATCCAACTCGGCCACGGCCCCTCGGCCTACGCGAACCCGAGCTATCGCCGACTGGTGGGCAACGCCATCCGGTGGTGCGCGCGGAAAGACTGAGGGCGTCGTGAGAGCTGCCGTCTCGTCGGAGGTGCATCGCCGGGCTTGCGCACGTACTTCGCCGACCTACACATCCACATCGGCCGCTCATCGGACGGCCGGGCCGTCAAGGTTACGGCGTCTCGCGATCTGACATTCGAGAACATCTGCATTGAGTGCGTGGACCGCAAAGGCATCGAGATCGCCGGCATGATCGACTGCGCCTCGCCGGGCGTGCTGCGCGACATCGACCTCTTGCTCGAGAGCGGCCAAATGGTCCCGCAGCCCGGCGGCGGGCTGCGCTATCGTGACCGATTGACCGTCATCCTGGGCTCCGAGCTCGAGACCCGTGAGGTCGACGGCGGCCTGTCCCACGTGCTCTGCTACTTCCCCACGGTCGACGCCATTCGCGGCTTCGCCCACGCGCTATCGGGTTATGTAAGCAATCTGCAGCTCAGCTCGCAGCAGTGCCACATGCCCGCGAACGACCTGGCGCTCATTGCTGTGGACCATGGGGGCTTCGTGGTTCCTGCGCACGCGTTCACACCGCACAAGAGCCTCTACGGCTCATGCGCGGATCGGATCGGCCGTGTGTTTGGGCCGAAGGCCCTGTCGGGCATCGCGGCTATTGAGCTGGGCCTGTCCGCGGATACCGACCTCGCCGACCGGCTCTCGGAGCTCGCCGAGGTGTCGTTCCTCTCGAACTCCGATGCACACTCGCTCCCGAAGATTGCGCGCGAGTACAACGTGCTGCGGATGGAGTCGGACTCGTGGGAGGAGCTCAGTCTCGCTCTGCGTCGTCAGGACGGGCGCGGAGTCGTGGGCAACTACGGCATGGACCCCCGGCTCGGCAAGTACCACCGAACCTTCTGCGAGGAGTGCGGCCAGGTGGTCACCGCCGAGCCACCGGCGCGCGCGTGCACCCGGTGCGGCGGCACGAAGGTCACCTTCGGTGTGCTGGACCGCATCGTCGAGATCGCTGACCGGCCAAGCCCCGTCCACCCGCCGCACCGGCCGCCCTACCACCACCAGGTCCCCCTGCAGTTCGTCCCGAAGCTCGGCGCCGTGGCGATGACGCGGCTGCTGAACCGGTTTGGCAGCGAGATGGCGGTGCTTCATCATGCCGCCCCCGACGAGCTTGCGTCCGTGGTGGGCACGCGCCTGGCCGAGCACATCGTGGCTGCGCGTGATGGATCTCTCTTGCTCCAGCCCGGCGGCGGCGGCCGGTTCGGTCGAGTGGTCGCGAGTCCCCGGGGCGCGCAGCTGCGGCTGCTGTAGGTCGGCCGGGCGACCCGCCGATCGTCGGTGCTGGGCGCCTCGGCGGGATCGCCCGCAACGGCACCCCCGTATGCCCTCAGCGGTAGAGCCTGCCGAACACCTTCGCCAGCGCTCGGTGCCAGCTGTGGGGCCATGTCACGGGCTCGAGGTGTAGGAACAGGCACGCGCGCGTGACGGTGACCATGCCTGCCTCCCGCGCGGCCTGGATGGCTTCCGGGCACTCGGAGCCGGGCTGCATCCAGACGCGCGTGATGCCCGCCTGTGCGGCCTCGCGGACGACCTGCGCCGTCGCGCTCCGCGGTGTGACGGCGAGTAGCCAGTCGACGGGCCGCGGGAGCATCCGGGGGCTGGCGTAGCACGGGTCGCCGCCAATGCTTTCGGCATGCGGGTTGATGGCGTACGTCGTGTAGCCGCGTTGTCTCAGTGCGATGTAGAGCTGCCGACCGAAGCCTCTGGGCCTGCGCGACACACCCGCTACGGCCACCGACTTGCCTGCGAGGACCGACTCGATGGTTTGCCTCATGCCGCGTCCCCCCGTTCGGTCGAAGACCTTCTGCTTGCTCGCCCTCGCGGCCTCCCGCGGAGGTCGGCTGCCGCCGGGTCGGGAACGTGAGCCGTGACAGCCGAGAGGGTGGTGGCCATGTCAGCGATGGGTGGATGGTTCGTGGTGCTCGTCTCGACCGTGCTCCCGATGGCGGGGTCAGCAGAGGAGCCGGCATGGGCGGCGGCGCTGTTCCCGAACACCGACCCGCCGGCGCAATGCGAGCCGCGCTTCCGGCGCATGGCGGCCGAGGAGATCCCGGTCGGCGACCGCAGGGGTGGCCAGGTGACGGTCGAACTGCTCCACCGCGATGTATATGGCGAGACGCAGACGGCCCAGGCACGGATCTTCGTCCCGCCCGCCCTGGTGGATGACCCCACCCTCCGGGTGCCGCTTGTTCACGCTGCGGGCTACGAGATCGACGCGGGCGGAGCGTCGGGCTACCTCGTGGCAGGCTTCGTGGTGACCACGCCTCACGCCCATCCGCAGAACCCGATCTCGCGCGGCCCCAATCTCGACACGGCGATCCTGCACGGTGCGCGGGCACTGCCTTTCATCGACGACTCGAGAGTGCTCATCCAGGGCGGCAGCGCGGGCGGGTATACGACACTCATGCTGGCGGCGGAGACGTTCCCGCTGACCGCAGCCATGCCCGACGTTCCGCCCACGAACTGGGGCTACAACGCGGCCTACTTCATTCGGAACCGCGAGCGGGCCAGGCAGGTGCCTGCTGGCGAGACACAGTCGCCGCTGCCGGTCCTCAACGTCGTTATCGGGCTAGCCGACGATGGGGTCAAGATGCTCGGACCCGACACGGGCTCCGATGCCTGGCTCCACATGTCACCGATATCGCACCTCGAGACGATCACGTGTCCCACCCAGGTCACATTCTCGACGGCCGACATGCTCGTCCCCATCGACCAGATGTCGCGCGCCTTGGTGCGGAAGCCACCCGCCGGGATGTTCCCCGAGGGCTTCACCATGCGGCTCAACGACTGCGTTGCGCCAGCCAGCGCCCGTAGGACGCTGCTGGACGTGCTCGACCGTGATCGCTACGAGCTGTTCGTGGTGGCCGCGCCCCACGGCGCCGAGGAACTGAGACCGGGCGCCAGCCCGACCCGTCCCGCGGCCCATGTGCCCTTGCCCTTCAGCGAGCAGAGGACATTCAGCCTGGTCGTCATCGATGAGGGGGCGCCGGAGCCCTGGGTCGGTCATCTCAAGTACTATCTGAATGCCGATCGCACGGCCTTCCGGGAGTGGGCCCTGAGTCAGCCCATCGCCCCCGGCCAGCTCACGCAGGCCAAGCTCGAGCGGCTCATGATGCGCTACGCCGGCCGGCCTTACCGGGAGGTCCGGGCCGTTCCGGAGGGCAGGCTTGCGCCGATGACGCTCACCACGCTGGACTTCCCCGAGGCCGAGAGGGCCGACGTGCTCCGCTCGCTGCGAACCTACGCCAAAGACGCCGCGTGCGCCGAGCGCCTCGTGGCGCTGTACCGCAAGCTGCCCAAGCGGCTGCGGGTCCTCGGAGAGCGCATCGGCAGTGTCCAGGCGATGCGGCAGGCCATCTTCGGGGCGGAGTAGGTCTGACGCCAGAGGCCGCCGGGCGGCCTCTGGCGTCGTTGCTCCTCTACCCGTTGGGTATGCGCGCCTTCACCGGCGGCATGGGTGCGAAGTCCCGGTGCGGTTCGGTCTGGTACCAGTAGGCTACTGAGCTGTAGTCGTCGCTCCGGTCATTGGCGTGGCCGTGTTCGATGGATACCCGGATGCTCTTCGTGAAGGGTACGGGATCGACCACGTGGTACCGGTACACACAGACCTTCCCCCACTCGTTGAAGTTGTCCATCTCCGCCCAGGCCTGCCCGTTGTAGAGGTGAGCGTTCTTCTGCATCCCCCAGGCGTGACCCAGGTAGTCCTCGGTGCCCGTCCCGTGTAGCGATGGCGGCCAGGGCTCACCATCGACGAAGATCATGTCATCGCCCTCGCCATACCAGCCCTTGTAGAGGTGGTCGATGCTGAAGTTGGCACCAATGTAGTGCCCTCGCCCTTCGGCCTCGAGGATCAGGTAGTTGCCTTTGTCCGAGAGGTTCTTCCCCTCCGGGCCGTTCTGCCGGTCGTGCCACTCGGGCGAGAACCACACGCTGCCCTTGCCCTTCCACCCCTCGCACGGGTTGTCGCGCCGCCACTTGGCATGGAACCAGAGGGCATCGTCGGGCAACTCTGGATAGAGCTGATGGTCTATGTAGAAGTAGAAGCTGTGCACTGGATCGTCTTGCTCGTTGACGATTTCGATGCGGGCGTTGCGGTGGAAGGGCATGGGCACCCACGAGTTCATGGCGCACCCGCCACCCACTCCGCCATCCTGGTGGCAGCTTGTGTTGAACAGGGCGCACTGGTAGCTGTACGTCCGGGCGTGGCCCAGGCCGAAGAAGTCGCCCACCGGGCAGTCGATGGAAGGGTTGTCCTCGCCATCCCAGTAGGCGCGCAGAAGCAGCTTGCGGAGGTGCAATGCGTCGGGCGATGAGATGGTAAACCAGATGTGCGAAATGACACCCGGGCCGTCGATGTCGGCCAGGACTTTGGTCTCGCCGGGCTCGATACGCCAGGCATCCCAGTTCCCGCCCGTGACATCCCACGAGCTCTTGCGCTTGGCGATGAATGGTTTGGCCGTGGCCAGGCCCTGCAGCAGCACGTTCGGTGGCATTGCCATGTGGGGACGTCCCTCCGGAGCGATGTCGGATTGGGCGGTCTACCAGAGCCGCCAGGCGCCCAGATGGTTGGCGCCCTGAGCTTGGAAGACCTTCTCGGCACAGGGAGTGGTTGCCCATGGTATGGCCCAGCAGGCTGAGCCGACGCGAGTTCCTCAGGAGGGGCGCCGTGCTCGCGGCCGTCGGCCCCGACCTCGTCACCGCGGGTCCCGACGATGCCGCGCGGTATCTGGAGGCCGCCCGACGACTGACTGACACCTTTCAGAGCACGTTCTGGGATCCTGCGGCGCGCATGTACCGGGCGCCCCAGCGGAGCGCCGAGACGGTTGACAGTGATCCCCAGCACAACAACGGCTATGTGCTCTGGCCCTCCGTCGAAGCCTTTCACGCCCTCGTCGAAGCCAACCGTAGCCTGCCCGGCCGCTACCGAGCCGCCCTTCACGAGGTCTTCGGCGGGCTCGAGCAGTACTTCGACGCGGAGCGCAAGGCCTACACTGCCTGGCTCAACTTCCCGGGGAACAACGACACGTACTACGACGACAATGCCATCGTGGTCATCGCGCTGACCAAGGCGTTTCGGGTGACACGCGCCAAGGCCTACATCGACCGGGCATGGGACGTAATGTCGAGGTTCTGCCTGAGCGGCTGGGACGATGGTGAGCCCGGTGGCGTACGGTGGGGCACCGACCCGACCCGAGCCGGCACCGCGGACCGCGCGGCCTGCTCCACGGGCCTCGCCGCACTAGCGGCGCTGCTGCTTGCCGACACCGGCGTAGCGGTCGAGTCGAACATCGAGTGGGGCCGGCGGGCTCTGCAGTGGCTGGTCGAACACCTGCTCGACACTGACGGCCTGGTGATGGATGCTCTCGAACCGCCCGACTGGCGGCTGCGCCGGGTGAAATGGACCTACAACACCGGTATCGCCATCTGCGCTCACGTCCTGCTCTACCGGCTGGCCACCGATACCCGCGCTCTCGGCATCGCCCGTCGTCTTGCCGATGCCACCCTCCACCGTGGGGGCGCGCTCTACGACAGCCTGGTGCACGACATGGAGCATCGGTTCCTCTATGACTCGAGCTACTTCGTGCCTTGGGTGATTGAGGGATGGCTGGCCCTCTACCGCGAGACACGCGACCCACTACTGCTCCGCGAGGCGCAGCGCCACGCGGACTTCGCGCTGGACTACGTGCGCGACCCGGCCGATGGCCTGTTCTTCCGCAACTGGCGGCTCTGGCGCATCAGCGAGGAGCAGCTCCGCATGTGGGAGCGGCTCACGGGGCAAGAGGGCCATCTCGACCCCGATGAGGACGAGCGGAGCAAAGCTTCCGGGCACCTCGCGCTCCCCGTGGCCCAGCGGCCGCTGGTGAAGACACTCCTCGCCAACGCCGGGTGCGCACGCCTGCTCTGGCTCGTGGGGAGGGCGAGTCGGTAGGCCTCTACAGCTCCACATGTTTCTCGATGACGCCGGCGCGGCGCGCATAGCCACAGTGCGGGCACTTGGTGTGCGTCGAGAGATGCCACTCGCCACACTGGGGAGACCCACACTGGACCAGCTCCCCATGGGGCCTGCGAGAGTAGTACAGACCCAGCAACGGCGGCAGCGCGGCCACGATCAGCCCCCAGGTCAAGGGGCTGTCGGCCTGCCTGCGTTTCGCATCCTGCCAGGTCAGCGCGAAGAAAGCGAAAGCCAGGACCAGGTATGACAGTGCCGCCCACAGGGGATGCTTCCCGAATCCCCAGGCCATCAGCGCCACCAGCACCGCGATGATGGGCCCGGCCAGCAGCACGATGCCCACACCGATCAGGAACGCTTGTCCCCGATGGGTCCGCACCCCCGCCGCTCCCCCGCGCCCTACGGCGACGCCGATCGCCAGACCGATCAGGGCGCCGATCACCGCTCCCACGATCGGCCCGCCCCAGAGACTCCCCCCGCTTCCCTTCGCCTGGAAGTAGCCCGCCAGTGCGCCCACCAGCCCGCCGATGTACAGTCCCCCCATGAGGCTCTCGTCATATAGCGACTCGGCGGACTCCTCGACGAAGGCCGTCTCCCGGCGGCTGCGGATGCGGTCCTCGGTGACCATCGACTCCTGCAACTCGGCGGCCCGCGCTCGCTCCTGCGCCTCTTGAGCCTCGACGACGTCCTCGGCATCGAGGTCCACCGAGGTCCACCCGGTGCCCTCGGCAGCCGCCGCCGGCTCCACCTCCGCGGCTGCTGTCGCGCCCGAGCTGCCGAGGACAGCGCCCACGCCCAGTTCGGCGTCCAGGTCCAGGCCGACATCGTCCCCCGTGTCGCCCAGGTCGGCCACCACATCGACGGCCAGCGACACGCCGCTATCGTCGGGACCAGCGCTCGGAGGAGCGGGCTTGGGCGGCGGGGCCACGGCTGGCGGCGCGGCGGGCGCCTTCGGGGCAGTCGTCGGTGGCGCCGGTGTCGAGTCCAGGGCCCCCCCACTGCCAAAGATGCGTTGGCCGCACGCGGGGCAGTTGGGGCCCTTGGGTTTCACGTCCTTACCGCAATGGGGGCATCGCATCACGATCACCTCTCGCCGCGGGCAGCGCTTGCCATGGACAACGCCTCCGCAGCCCAGTCATTCTTCAGCCCGCACCGGCGACGAACCTGCCATCAGAGGCCGGCAGGCGCCGCAGCCGATGGCAGGTGACCGGTTCCTGCCCAACGAAGCCCCACCCATCACCCGGAAGGATGGTGCCAGCATGCCCAGGATCCAGGACGTGGCCGCTATGGCGCTCGAGGGGTCCGTCGACCAGCTCCTCACCGCCGTCAAAGAGACTCCAGTCGACAAGCGCGACTGGGCGCCCAACGAAACCACGCGCTCCGCCCTCGACGTCCTCGTCGAGTGCGCGGGCATCCAGCGGATGGTGGCCGCCATGCTGCGCGGCGAGGCCCCGGACACGGAGGGAGGGCCCAGCAAGGAGGACTACCCGACCTTTGAGGCCGCACAGGCCCTGGCCCTCGAGACGAAGACTGAGCTGGCGGCCGCCATACGCGCCGTGCCCGATGCGCGGCTTGATGAGCAGGTCACCATGCCATGGGGCGCCGTCATGTCCGTAGCCGAGTTCCTGTTCCTGACGTCTGGTCACAACATGTACCACGCGGGCCAGGTCTGCTACATCCAGCGGCTACTCGGCGACACTCAGATGCACTGAGGGGGCGCGGCGCTTGATGGCCCTCAGCCCCATTGCCGGCCCAGACGGTCGGCCGCACGTCGGCGGGCCGGAAACCGGTGACAGTTGCGAATGGCACGCACTTGGGGTCGGCACCCACGCACACCCAACCGTAGGCGAGGCTTCAGCCTCGCGCGAAGTGGCTCTACAGGCCATTGTGAGCCGAGGCTAAAGCCCCGGCTACAGAGGTGATGCGACATACGCCTCTGGCATCGGGCTTAATTGCGGACCATCTGTGATAGTAATCTATTTTTTGAACTCTAGAAATGGGTGACTGTCACCGGTTTGTGAGCTCTCCGCCGCCGTTAGGTGAAGTAGAGCTCGAAGAACCTCTCCGCGTCGACGTCCACCGCCACGCGGTGCGCGCCGTTCTCGTCGGGCACGAATCGGGTCAGCCCGGCCAGATTCGGGTCGCCCAGGTGGATGTCGACGGTACCTGAGGCATAGGTGCACACATCCGGCGTGAACGTCGCCACGGCTGCCAGGGGATCGTGGAACGTGATGCCCGGGCAGCCCCGGAACCACACCTCGGCCATGTCGGCCACGATGCCCAACGGCCCGCCGATGGCGCGGAAGCGCTGGCGGCACTCGTCAGCGGGCAGCACGCACCGCGTCGTCACCTCGAGACCGATCGAGGTACACCGAGGCGGACGAGCCTGGTAGACCATGGCCGTGGCCAGGGGGTCGCACAATGCGTTCCACTCGCGTGCGCCCGGCCCGAACCCCTTGCCCGCCGTGAACACGCCGCACATCATGACCAGCTCACGCAGTAGCCCCGGGATCTCGGGGTCTACCGAGAACAGCAGGCCGGCGTTTGTCAGAGGCCCGATGGTCAGCAGCGTGACCTCGCCCGGCCGGCTGCGGATCGTCTGCCGCAGGAACCCAATGGCCGTGTTGGGCTCCCAGTCCCGCCGATGGGGCCGGTCGGCGATGGCCTCGTACTGAGGCACGTGCGGCTGCCCCGGCGCACCGAGGAGCGCCGGGCCCACACCCGCATGGATGGGTACGTCCTCGCGGCCCGCCGCCCGGCAGATGACCTCACACAGAGCTGCCCGCTTCGCCACATCGCCCGTGACCGTGGTCACGCCCAGCAGCTCGCACCGTGGCTCGCGCAGCAGGTACGACAGGCACACGGCGTCGTCGATATCAGAGCCAATATCGGTGTCGAGTATCAGCGGGATCCGTTCGCCCATGGCTGTGTGCTCTCGGCGCGGGGCCGAGCGTCCCTCCTAGAGTGTGATCGTCGCGCCGGTTCGCGCGGACTCGACCATCGCGATGGCCACCTCGACCGCCCGGCGCGCATCGGTGTTGGCAGTCAGGGGTGGCCGGTCATCAACGACACACGAGACGAAATGGGCCACCTCCGCCTGCAGGGCCCCGTACAGCCGTCCGCCCAGCTCGTAGCCGTAGGTGACTCCGCCGCCGCTGACCCCGGAGCGGTCGGCCTTGGTGTAGCCCTCGCCGCATACGTCGATCCGCACCATGCCCTGTGTGCCGGTAATCGTGCACACGGCGTCCAGCATCCACCCCATGCCATCGGGCGCGGCCCACGAGAGCTCGAGCGCTCCGATGGCCCCATTGTCGAACCCGAAGGTCGCATGGTACGCGTCGGCCGCATCGATGCCCAACGTCGGGAGCACCTTCCTGCTGGCCACGGCATGGACCGTGCGGATCTCGCTCCCCACCAGCCAACGCAAGATGTCGATGTCGTGCACCCCGAGGTAGAAGGGCAGTTCCACGCGTCCCCCGATCCGCCGGGCGGTCGAGAGCGTGTTCACCCGCCGCGCGTAGGCCGTTGAGATCTCGCCCAAGTCACCACGACAAATGGCCTGGTGCGCCGAATGGTAACGGGGGTCGAACCGCACGCAGTGGCCCACCATCAGCTTCACGCCCGCCTGCTGCGCCGCCTGAATGATCGCGTCGCAGTCCTCAAGCGTCGTCGCCAATGGCTTCTCCATGAGGATATGCGTGCCACACTGGGCCATGCGAACCGCCGGTTCGCGGTGGTACCGATCATCAACACAGATGCTGACCACATCGAGCCCGAACTCGGCCACCGTATCCAGATCCGTGCACACCTCGCAGCCATGGAGTCCGGCAAGCTCACGGGCCCGGGCGCCGGCGGGATCCATCACGACCGCGAGCTCAACATCGGCCATCTCGGCATACAGGCGCGCGTGGTCTGCACCCATGACCCCACACCCAATGACACCCGCGCGCAGCGTATCGGCCATGCGATTCGCCTCCAAACAGGACTCCCCACGCGGACCTCCCCAACTGGGTCGTCTCGCGTGTTCAGCACGTGGACCGTATGTCCTGCGCCCCCGCGCGGCTACCGCGTGTTGAGGAGGGCGCGGTGAGAGCGCTGGATGTCATCCGGGCAGATGAACTCAATCCTCACGCCAGCGGAGGCCAGCGCATGGCGGCGCCGCCACCACTCGGCATCGGTGGCTTGGATGATGGGCGTAACGGGCCCGCGTGCCAGAGCCACTGCCACGAACTTGCGGTCGGACCGATCGAAGTCAGTCAGGTCGGCGGCGTCCGGGAACTCCTCGTAGTCCTCACCTTCATCTCCGCGCACGTGGATCGCCACTCGGACGCACCGCTGCTCGTTGTACTGATGGCGGTGGACCCACCTGAGGAAGCGCTGATCGGGGCCCGGTTGTCCGGCCGTCCTCACGTTCTCCGTGTACTCTGCCAGGATGCGCCCGCCCGCATCGAGCACGAGGCGGTCACTCTCCTGAACTCGCCGGAGTGCCGCTATCGCCGCGAGGATGCATCCTTCCGTTGTGTTGCTCGGGCCTCGACGGTCTGCAACGACGGCGACATTCGTGTCGATGACGAAGTCGCTCACTTCAGAGCTCCCTGCCGCCGTTTCGCCTCGGCCTCCGCCCGGGCAAGCACATCCCCCATCTCGTCGCCGAAGAACCCATCGGGCCAGTTGCTGATGTTGCCGAACCGGTCGAGCTCGAGCGGCGTCATCTTCGAGGCCGCCCCTTCCTGCTCGCAGAAGTAGACCGCCACATCATCCTTGCTCAGCTTCCCCTCCGCGATCCGCCGCTGTAGCCGCTCCAGGAGGTGTTCCGAGTGGCTCTCGACCAGGAGTTGCACGCCGCGGTCCTCGCCATCTTCCCGCGCATGGATGGCCTCCGTCAGCAGGTCCGCCAGCCCAGACTGGGCGGAAGGGTGGAGGTGGATCTCAGGTTGCTCCAGGATGACGAGCGAACCCCGCGTCGCGTAGAAGCACTGAACGATGACGGGGAGGACCTGGGAGATGCCGAATCCCACGTCAACCAGGTTCACCTCAGGGCCGCCGCCCCACGCGCGGACGAGGACCTCATGCTCGCGGCGATGGCTCGCGAGCGGCTTCACCTCGAACGAGTGTACGAGTCCGAGCTCGCGGAGCCAGCGCGCGATGAGCTCGTGGAATGGTACCGATTTTCTCCGTGGGCCCGGCGAGATCGCCCGGTCACGAGCGCCGAGTAGGGCCGGGACAACATCGGCCCCCCGAGCCCCCACCTCTTGGGGTGCCTGCCCGGACCACACATAGGAGCGGTTTGGGTACCCCCTGAGTGGGCCCACGTAGTGGAGGCCCCTTAGCCGCTGCTCGAGTGCGAGAACCAGATCGAGAAGGCCGCCGGCATCCTGGTGGGCCGCCACCTCCTCCTCGGGGAAGCCATAGAACTTGACGGGAGCGACGCGCTGCCGCGGCCGGCCCTGCCTGCGTCTCATGGCTAGGGGCGAACTGCCCAGCTCGTGGCGGGTGCGGTCCTCGGCCGCGCACATCCACACTCGCGTGCCATCGGCCTCATCCGGCCCGAGAACGTACTCCATGCGACGCACCGAGAGTGCGCCCGCCCCGTTCGCTTCGCCGACGGCGGCCTCGAAGCGAAGCGCCCGCCCGGCAAAGGTCCGGCTGCCTGTCTCATCGACCTCGCTGAGAACCAGACGCGAGGGCAGGTCCCACTCGAGCTCGAACCGCAAGTCTCGACGCGCGTCGTGGCCGTGGACGAAGTCATGGTACGTGCCAAGGTCGGCGGCCGATGCCGAGTCGCCGAGGTGAAGAACTCGCAGCCTGTCTGGCGATTCCACCGTCTGCTTCAGCATGAGCAGGAAGCGAATGATGCTCGTCTTGCCGGAGCTGTTCCGGCCAAACAGCACTGTGATGGGGGCCAGGCGCATCTCGCCGGTGTCTGCCCAGCACTTGAAGTTCTGGATTCGGAGCCGGCGGAACATCGGCAGGACTCCTCCCCTCTGTCGGTGCCACTCGAGCGCTGTCTCTACCTCGCCGGGCTCGACACCAGTGGACGGCCATCGGGTGTGGTGAACCGCAGGCAGAAGTTCCACCCTCCGCCGCCCTGGCTGATCTTCACCAACAGCTCGTTCGTGCCTGCCCGAAGCGTGCAGGGCGCCTGGTCTTGATCGACCTGGGCCCCCCGATCCACATCATGATTGAGCACGACCTCACCGTTGACCCAGGCCTTGATCCCGTCGTCACTGCCACAACGAAGGATCGCGTCTCCGCCCTCAGGCACATCGATCCTCGTGTAGGCGTAACAGACGCGCCGCTCAACCATACCGAACACGTCGTGCAGGCTGACGATGCCCGCCAGGTCTCGGCTGTGTACTTCCTGCCAGGCCACTTCCGCGTCGCCGACCTGGTACCGAGCGGCCAGATCGACCTTCGGCTCGCCCACGTGTTCCTCATCGAGCCCTGACCCCGGCCCGCCGAAGGGGAAGGGCCCGACCACACGCCAGTCCGTCACGAACCCAAGCCGCTGTGGGACATTCATATCCCCGGCCAGGGGAGCCAGCGACGCGGCGAGCTGGGCCACACCATCGCCCACGAGTGGCTGGTTCGTGAGCGCGTCGAGGAGCTCCATGGCCTCGCCCTTGCGCCCCACTTTGGCCAGTGCGCCCAGCATCGCGATCTGAGCCGGGGGTGACAGAGCGGACGGTTCCAGCTCGCCGCCCACGCGGAACACAATGTCGAACGCCTCGGCTACCGGACACGCGATGATGCCATCCAGCGCGGTCTGACGCAGCTCCGGCGTCGGCGCCGCCTCGTACAGGGCCCCGTACGCGCGGCCCGCATCGTCGGTGCGGCCCCGCTCGCGAAGCGTCTGGGCGGCCCGCGCCAGCGCGTCTACCGCGAGCGGACGCTCCTCATCCGGGCCCGAGACTGCCGCCTGGGCCAGCACGGGCACGCCGCCCGGTTCGGCACAGATCCCCAGGGCGCGCAGCGCCGTCTGGCGCAGCTCGGCCTCTTCACTCCTCGCCGCCTCAAGGATGGCTGGCAACACGGCTGCCCCGCCCTTGCGTCCGAACATCGCGATCATCGCTACCTGAGCTTGCCCCGTCAGCCCGGGATAGGCTGCGACAAGGGCCTTGCCTGGCCCGGGGCCCTTGAGTGCCTCCAGCGCCACCATGCACGCGCCGCGCGTTCGAGGATCCTCGGCCGAGGCCAGCGTGGCCAGGATGGGAGCCACTACGGTCTCATCGCCGAACCTGCCCAGCCCAACGAGTGCGCCATCCTTCAGCACTCCCTCGGGCTGGCTCTCGAGCACCTCGCGGAACAGCGCCATGGCGCGGTCCCAGTTGCCCCCGCGAACCGCCATGGCGTCCGCATAGCGCAGCAGCGCGTCCGTGGCATCAAACTGGGTCTCGGGCGTCGCCTCGGCAGCCACCCGGCGGAGGCGGTCCGCATACGCCGGATCGCCGGTCCAGGCCAGGGCCCGGGCCGCCGCAGCCCGAAGACCGGCGTCGTTGCTCGCGAGAAGCCCGGCAATGGCCGGCAAGGACTCGGCGTCGCGCAGCGCGCCCAGCGAGTTGACCAGCGCCCTGGCCCATGCGCCGTCAGCCCCCACCAGCGCATCGCGGAGTGCCCCGCGCGCCTCGGT
>JAKPQA010000162.1 GCA_029547025.1 Armatimonadota bacterium | reverse complement strand
CCGGCCCGAGGTTGAGGCGTGCGGATCGGGCGCGTTGGGGGCCCACCACGCTGAAGCCCGCGTGGTTCCCCCCATGGCGCCCCTCCGCAACCAGGCTGATGGGCCACTGGAGCCCTCAGTTACCGCCAATGCCGAGCGGTGGTCCCTGCCGAGTCAGGAGCCCCCTTCGCGCAGCACCGCGTCAGGAGGCGGCTCCAGGCCCCGGCGCGCCCGCCTGCCCCGCCGTCACCCGCAACGTCGCGATCTCGAAGGCCCTCGCCCCGCACACTTACCGCGTAGATCCCCGCATCCTTCAGCCGCAGCGTGGCGCCCTGCGGGAGGTCGATGCGGAGCTGCGTTACCCGCTGGCCGCGCTGCCACGGCATCACGAGCAGGATCCGCCGCTGCTCCTCAGGCCACCGGATGCGCCGCGCCGCGCGCCGTGCGGGATCGACTCCCGCGCCATCGACGGCCCACGACACCGCGATCTCGCCCGGCCTTGATAGCTCGGCCTCGAGCTCCAGTATGGCGAGATCGGCCTCCACCGGAACCGACATCGGCGGCAGCGCGGCGAAGGCCCCCTGGGCGACCGCCGTCAGCACGGCGCGGCCATCGTCACCTAGCTCGAACGTCGCCCCCTGGAGGTACGCGGGTCGGAAGCTCCTGGAGCGCCGCAGGCCAAGCCGCCACGGCCGCTCCACCGAGACGCCACAGCCGTCCTGCCGGATGGCCTCTACCGCGCTATCGAGTGCAGGCATGCTCTGGCTCAGGAACGCCCTCTCAGAGCGCGTCATCCGCGAGAGCAGGTCATCGACTCTGCCGAGCGCCTGCCTCACTCGCGCGTCCTTGCCCTGCTGCCGTGCCATTGCGGTGTCGAGCACCGCACGCGCCAGGTCGTCCCACGTCGTCAGGGGGAGCGGCTCGACCAGCGTCGACTCGATCTCCTCCCGCGTGGCCTGCTGGAGCTTCCCCGCGGCTCGCGCCTCCTCGACGATGCGCAGGAGGTCCGCCACCTTCGCGGTCGCCAGACCGGTGCCCGTGTAGCTCGTGCCCTCGCCCGAGAACCAGATCTTCACCTCGTCGCCATCGGTCAGCGCCGTGCACGCACGTAGGCCGAGGTACCCCCACGAGCCCCAGTCGGTCCACGTCAGTATGGGGTCACTGTGGTGTAGAGGCGGATCCACCGTCAGCGCGTCGTCGTACTTCACCCAGTGCAGGCCATCGAGCGAGAAGGCCCAGCCCAGGCGCTTCACCCCACCCACGTTCTCGTCGTTCGTCGGCTGCCCGGTGTAGAAGAGGTGGTAGGAGCCGCCGCGTCCCGCATACACGCGCGTCTGCGACTCGTCATCGCCCAGCTTCACCACTGCTGCGGCGTAGATCCACCCGCCGTCCCAGTCTCCCGGGGCGCCCTGGGTGACCACCGGGTTCAGCGTGCACTTGCGCCAGTGGATGCCGTCCGCGCTCTCGGCGTAGCCGAACTCGTTGCGGAACCCGCGCTGCCAGTCCGTGATGCCCGTGAACCACATCTTCCACACGCCGCCGTCGATGATCATGCAGTGGTCGCCGACGACAAGCTCGTCCCACGCCCCCGTGGGGCCCATGAAGAAGCCCGGGTTGCCCGGCTCGGCTCGCCAGGTCACACCGTCGCGCGAGTGCTGGAACCCCATGCCGTCCCAGGCCCCGCCGACGACGCTGGAGCACGCCGGGTTCGACATAAGGTAGCGGTCGCCATAGCGCAGCACGTCGGCGTCGGCCTCCCACTGGTCGCCCCACTGGCCCGCGGGGCTTAGTGGCTTCACCGGGTCTGGCCCCGCCGGCTGCACCCAGTGCACCCCATCGGCCGACTCGGCGTACGACTGGCCGCGGTTCGTGTGCCACATCTGGTAGCGGTCGCCCACCTTGAGCACCGTGGGCGAGTAGGCGCTGATGTCCAGGGGACTTGCCGGGTGCAGCGTGAAGGGCGACGTCGAGCGCCTCAGCGGCCGGACCGTGATATCGCTGAACGTGCCGGCGGCTTTGGCTGCATAGAAGCCGACCAGGCCACACGGCCGCGAGGCGAACGTCGGCTCGGTGGCGTGGACGACGTACTGCCCGTCTACGAAGCAGAACAGCCCGCCGCGGTCGGCGATGACACAGAGGCGATAGGGCCGGCCGAGCTCGAAGTCGAACGGCGCGATGGCGGGCTGGGTGCTGTTCTTGAGGGTCTCGAACTTCAGCCCGGTCGACTGCTCAATGACGATGGTCCGGTCCCCGCACCAGAGGCCGATCGTCGTCAGGTTGCCCGTGGCCTCGTCGCCGCGGACGATCAGCCGCAGCCCTGCCCAGGGCACATCTCCGGCCTGCTCGACGGCGACCGTCGCCTCGAAGATGCAGTCGATCCACGGGTGGCCACCTACAAAGGCGCGTCCGTATACCTCGTCGGCGGCGCTGACGCGCAGCACGCCGTCCTGGACGTCCCACGTCCCGGGGCCACGGATCAGATCCCCGAGAGCGGCGGCGCCGCTCAGCGGAGAGAGGGGCTTGTCGAGTGCCTGCAGCTCCGAGAGTCCATGTGCGCCGGTCATTAGGACGGCGGTGCATACCAAAGGGGGCAACACTGAGGCATCCACTCCCGAACCGGCGCCCTACCACGCCGAGCGGCGGTCGAGCGTCAGTGTTCGGCTTTCCGGGCGGACGGTCCTGTTGGTCGGGTGTGGAGCCACGCGGATCGGTGACACGACACGGCGTCCATCTGCAGATGGTGTCAGTGGACGTCCAACCTCCTCCCTGCTCCATGGGCCCCTACGCCGTCGCCGCGGGCGCCCGTACACCCCGCCCGTCACTGACGAATCCCGGGCGCGCCCTCAGTGAGTCTGCGACAGAGGGGACAGAGCCCTCTGCCAAAGCGGGCAGTCGCTCGGCCGGCGCCCGCCGTGGCAGAGTGCTCCGTCCCCCGTCCTCCCGACGCGCGGTCGCCCCTATACGGCGTTCCCCGCAGCCCCGCGCGATGCGGCCGTCCCGGGCTCTGCCTGGCCGCGCCGAGTCGGCCTCACGGAGGCGCCGGAGGTGTCTCCGAGGGGGCCGACTGGCGCGGACCGCGAAGCGGGATGGCCGCATCGCGCGACGCCGGAGCAGGGCCCGTTGGAGCCCGGGCGGCAGCCGGATGGGGTCCAGGGGACTGGTCCCCTGGCAGGGCCCGGGACAGAGTCCCGCGGTGTTGGCCTTTGGTGGTCCGCCCTACGGCGCCGGACGGTAGAAGATCAGCCGCGACCCGCGCCGCTGCGTGATCGCGACCTCGAAGCCTTCCTCGCGAATCTGTCTCCCCGAGGCCACCCACCTCTTGCCGCTGTCGTAGTCCTCGAACTCCCACTGCCTCGCCGGGTCGATGGTCAAGAGGTCGAACGTCATGGCCGCCACGTCGCTCTTGGCCCGCCGCAGCGCCACGAGCATCCCCTCCTGCTCCTCGGGGAGGAACAGGTGGTACGCCGTCCACGCCGCCGGGTCGCGCTGCTGGTTCGCCAGCGGGTAGTAGTCGCCCATGAAGTACCTCTTGCAGCGCTTCGCCTGGATGACGTTGGCCTTGAGCTGAAGCCATTCCTCCGGCGTCTTGGCCACGATGCCCGTCTCCATGCCCGGGCTCAGCGCGCATCGGGCCTCGTAGGTGTCGTACATCGACCAGCCACGGATCATGCTGCCCTGGATCGGCAGCCAGTGCTGGATCCCGTAGCTCTGGTCCTGCGTCGATTCGGCCGTCGCTTCCGGGAAGCAGTTGTAGTCGCTCCGCCAGAGCGGCTCCCCGCGCGAGATCGACTCCAGGTCGATGCGGCGCCCGCCGCTCGCACAATTGAGGATCGCCAGGTTCGGGAACCGCTGGAGGAGTGTGTCCCAGAAGGCGAAGTGGCCCTCGATGAACCGCATCTCTCTCATGCCCCAGCGGTCCGGCTCGGCGGCGGCTTCCAGATAGGGGTTGGGATCGAGGTTGAAGTCCTCTTCGTACCAATCCATTCCGTAGTCCTCGACCAGGCTGGCGACCACGTCGACGGCCCAGTTGAGGGCCTCGGGATTCCCGAGGTCCAGGAGGAGGGTCTGCCCGTCGCGCGCCTCACCGTCGGCGTTCCCGGTGAGGAAGTACTCTGGGTGCTCGAGAGTGACCGGCCGGCCCTGCAGCGCCCGGCATGGCTCGACCCAGACGAGGAACTTCATCCCCAGAGCGTGCGCCGCATCACTGACCGGCTTGAGCGTGCCGTGGTGCCAGTTGGGGTTCGGCCGCCAGTCTCCGGCCATGATGCCCCAATCGCCCTCGAAGACGCTGTATGAGGGGACGGTCCCCGTCCCATACCAACCGGCGTCGAACCAGTAGACGTCGAAGGGGATCTCGTACTCCTGGATCTTCTCGATGATCTCCAGGTGCTCGGCCGACGGGATACCGCCCCAGACGACCCCGGGGATCGGTGGCTCCACCGGCTTTCCGTCCATGTGCGGCGTGTAGTGGTCCAGCACGAGCCGGCGGAACAGGTTCTGCCCGTGCATCAGCTCGCCTTGCCAGTACAGCGCCAGGTTCAGGGTCGACCGCACCGCCTCGCCGGGACGGAGGATCGTGTCGAGGTTCTCCACGCCGGCCAGGATGGTCGACGATCCGCCCCCCTGGTGATCGAAGTACGCTCGCCAGGCACCACTCCACCCGAGCCCCGTGATGAGGCCGTCGCCGCCCGTCTGGTAGTTGAAGAACGGTAGCCAGACCGCGCTCGAGCGATGGTCGTTCGGGATGTTGTACGAGTGGATCTCGCCCCACCGGGTGTTCGACGGCGTGTCCATCGGGATCCTGCGCCGCTTGTCCCACATCGAGTTGTGCATGAACTCACTGCGGAACTGGAAGTCATCCTCGTGCCCCGGCGAGCCGATCGAGCGGTGCAGGATGGGCATCGAGCCGTCTGTGGCGTTCCAGCACGTGTCGATACCCCAGAAGTCGTGGATCTTCGCCGAGTCGGCGGTCCCCTCGTTCCGAACCCGCACGACCCAGTCGAAGGCCGGATGGCCCCGGAACTCCCTCAACCTCATCTCGCACGAGAGCGAGGTCTGATCGTCTCTCCACGTCAGCACATGCGTGCGAGCGCCGTTCTCCTGCCAGTCGCCGGATTCGATGCGTGCCGTCTCGATCTTCACCCAGTCGCGGCTGCTCCGGTCACCACACTTGAACGAGAAGGGCAGGTCCGCGGTGTAGCGCCCCGTGGCGGCCGGGCCCCGCCCGAGCAGGAAGCCCGTCCACTGCTCCACGAAGGCCATCTCGGCATCGGTCGGCCGCGATGAGTACGGCTCCACCGGCACCGCCGCGCTGCTACTCACCATCATCGCGCCCCACACCAGAG
Organism: Armatimonadota bacterium; assembly: GCA_029547025.1. Classification (GTDB taxonomy): domain Bacteria; phylum Armatimonadota; class Zipacnadia; order UBA1398; family JAKPQA01; genus JAKPQA01. The sequence continues at coordinate 3,832 of JAKPQA010000162.1, read as the reverse complement.
GCTGCCACATCGCCACACCCACTCCCAGAACCGATGCCCTCGGCAACAGGGCCGCCAGCTAGACCGTTGCTCACGATTGGTGCAGGCTGCCACAGGCACGTGCGTAGTGGGCGCCCGAAGCTCGTAGCCGTGCCCACACCCACCGCCCCTAACCTCGAGCGGCGCACTGTCTGAGCGTGAGACGGCCATCAGGTGCACGCCCAGCTAGTGGAGCGCTCACCGACTGGCGGCTATGGAACCACAGGGCATCGGGACCGCTCGGCAGGAGGCCCCTGCACCAACCCGTGTCCGAAAGAGCTCTCTCGCTGTGGGTGCACCAGCCCAGCCAGTCGGGCACCGGTGGCCTCATCGGCAAACCTCGGGCGGTACCGCCAGCGCAGCTCCTGGTTCGCCGTGCATTGCCTGGAACCCCTTGCTCCCGGAGGATAGGTTTGCTATGGGTGTGGTCCAAGTCGGACACGGGGAACCAATCCGTCGGGCCGAATGGCGGTGGGGGCCGCTCCGCTCGCTACCGGGCCCGCGGTCGGATCTCGATGCGGTCAATGTCGATCTTCAGGCCGGGGGCGGCGACGGGGTCGAGGCGGAGCCGATCGATGGTTCCCTTCCACTCAGGGTTGTCCGCCACGGGCAGCACATACTCGTGCCACTCGCCATCAACCGAGACCTCGAAACTCAAGCTCAGGCCCTCGCAGACAGCCCGGTCCACCGTCGACCAAAAGAGCTGCCCGGTCGTCACGCCGGTCTGGCCCTCGCCGGGGGTGATCCTCATGCGGACCACGATGGCATCATAGGCCTCGGCGGCAAGGTAGGTGGCCGGGCTATTGAGCAGAGGGTCGTTGCTGGTGCTAGTCACGCTGATGGTCCCCCATGAGTGCGTGACCGGCGTGGTGTTGGCGGGGGTCCAGCCCTCCGGCCCGTGGTCGAACCGCCACTGCTCGATGAGTGGCAGTGTCAGGTCGGCCGCCGGGGGCGCCGCCGGTTCCGAGCGCGGCGCCGTCTTCGCTTGCCCGAAGACCTCGCGCACCCGGTCGAGACACGCGAAGCCAAGCTCTTGGCTCGGCTCGATGATCGAACCCTCCCCCCACTCATTCCAGGCCTCAATGAGGATGACGTCACCACGATCGGTGTGCTCCTTGGCCAAGCGGAGCTGGTCTGCGAACCGGTCGGGGCTGAAGCCTGTTCGCACGAGGTCGAGGTCCTTTGTCCACGGCCGCCGGTCCCAGCCGGCCATCACCGTGGGCCAGTAGGCTCCTTTCGTGAGGGCCGACCAGTATCTCCAGAGGCCTTGGCCCTGCTGTGCGAGGTCGGCGTAGGGAGCCTCCGCGTGGGTGCCGGGGCCGCTGATGCCAGAGCCCGCATACGGGTAGTTGTACTGGAAAAAAGCGTCGACCCCGGCATCGATGCACTGCCGGACACCCTCCTCAGACGTGACCTCGCCGTCGCCGCACGCCAGGTACATCCCGCCTAGTCCCGCCTCACTGCATCGCCGCTTCAGGGCATCGAAGGCCTCCTTGGCCCGTTCGACGCCAAGCGTCTTCACGAAGCTGTACCCGGCCAGGATCATGACCACGGGCCGGCCATCGATTCGCAGGTAGGAGGGGTGCCGCAGGTACTTGTCGATCACCAGATCGCCAAAGAGCTCAAGCTCCTCGGCGTCCTGGGTCTCCGGCGGTTGGTGATTGCACCAGTTGAGGCAGAAGCGGAACTCGTCGATGTACCGACTGCGGAGAAACCCATCGGCCAGAGCGGCTTCGAGCATTTCGCCCCCGCGGTAGCAGTAGTAGTCGAAAGCAAAGAAGGACACGCCGCCCTCGAGGGCCCAGCGGATCTGCCAGTCGGCGACGGTGGGATCACCCTCGCGGTAGTAGCCCATCAACGGGTGAAGTGTGGCCCGATTCGCCTTCACGCAGTACCATCGGTCGGGCTGGCTCCAGCCGGGGAAGTAGAATGCGCCCACCAGGCGATCCGTCTCGGTGGGACTGGGTGCCGCCGGTGTCGCGTCGCGTGTCTGGGCGAGACTGACGGAACAGGCCAAGGCCGCCGCGCCGAGGGCCAGCAGTCCGACCGCCGATGCTCTTGTGTCCGGCTGTCTCGGAGGGGTAACCATGTGGCGATCACTCCCAGTGCTGCTGTTAGCGCTGCCCTGGACGGCCCACGCCCAGGTGTTCACCGACGACTTCGAGGCCTACGGGTTCGGTGCCGACTGCGGCCCGGCATGGGAGCCCAACGGCATCAGCTTCGAGGCCCGCGAGGGTGCCTACTGGGCCGAGGCGGGCGAGAGCGTCTGGCGTGCAGTTCCGTGGGCATCGGGGGTGACCTTCGTGTGCGATGTCACGCCGGTCGAGGACACCGGCCGACCGGCTGACTGGCGTATCGCAGGGATCGGCATCGGCGACGGCTTCGCCAACTGCTGGGCCCTGCAGCTCATCGCGGCGCCTGAGGCCCAGGGGAACCGCCACTATCTGGAGCTGCACGAGTCGGTCCATGGCGTGTGGCTAGCCGAGTCCCAGGCCGGCAGGAACCTCATCAGTACTGGACGGCAGGGCGATGAATTTGACTGGAAATGGGGAACAACTTATCGGTTTGAGCTTGCGCTTGGCGGGGACCAGGTCTCGGGCCGGATCTTGAGCGGGGGCGAGGTTGTCGGGCGGTTCGGGTTCCGTCTCGATGGCGGAGTCGAGTGCGTCCGGTCCGGTCGACCTTTCGTCCGTGCCGCCAACACGCGCGTTTGGTTCGATAACGCCCGCGCGGAGGTGGTTCAGGTGGCTGAAGATCCTGGCGAAAGGGGCGAGCGTTCCGCAGCGCCCCCCTGGCAATCTCGGCCCGGCGAGCCCCTGGCACCGGGGACCGGGTTCTTCAGGACTCACGAGCAGGACGGCCGCTGGTGGCTCCTTGACCCCGAAGGCAAGCCGTTCTTCGCCGTGGGGACGGACCACTGCCGCTACACGGGACACGGGTGCGAGGCCCTTGGCTACGCCCCATACGGCCGCAACATGGAGGCGAAGTACCCCAACGAGGCCGACTGGGCCGCGGCGGCCACCGATCGGCTGAAGGCCTGGGGGTTCAATGTGCTGGGCGCCGGGCACAGCGGCAGCACACGCCATCGCGGGCTCGCCCATGTCGAGTTCGCCGCCGTCGGCCAGCGCTTTGCCCAGATCGACTGGATTGCGGAGCCCATTCACTGGACGGGGTTTCCCGATGTCTTCAGCGAGAAGTGGCCTCGCCACTGCCGGCTCGTGGCTCGGCAGGTGGCCGACACGACGCGGGGCGACCCGTGGCTCCTCGGCACCTTCCTCGACAACGAGCTCGAATGGTATGGCAAGACGGGGCACTTGGTGGATGATGTGTTCATCCTGGGGCCGGGCGATGCGGCCAAGCGGGCGCTGCTGCGGTGGCTGAAGGAGCGCTATGGCGACTGGGACGGGGTCAACCGGGCCCTGGGGACGGCGTACGCGGATGAGGAGGCCTTCCTGCGTTCGACAGAGCTCCCCGAGCCGTCCGCCGAGCTGGACGCGGTCCGTGCCGAGTTCCTGCGCGTGATCGCCGAGGCGTACTTCGGCGAGGCATGCCGCGCGCTCCGCGAGGCCGACCCCGACCACATGGTTATCGGGTGCCGGTTCGCTGGCCGCACCCCGCCGGAGGTGCTCGAGGCAGCGGGGCGTCACAACGACATCTTCACACTGAACAGCTACCCCTATGTCGACATGGACCGCGGGCAGGTGCTCGACGTGCCTCAGCAGCTCTGTGACTACTTCGACCATGCCGGCAAGCCGATGATCATCACCGAGTGGAGCTTCCCGGCACTCGACAGTGGGCTGCCGTGCACGGCGGG
>JAKPQA010000155.1 GCA_029547025.1 Armatimonadota bacterium | reverse complement strand
TCTTCCAGGATGACCTTGACGCTGCCCGCGCCCAGCGTGTGGGGGTCCGTCGGGTCGTGGACGTAGTGGACAAACCGGCCGGTCGGGGCGTCGAAGCGGTCCAGCCCCGCGCTGGTGCCGATCCACAAGACTCCTTGATGGTCTATGGAGAGGGCCGTGACGTGGTCGTGACCCAGGCTGTGGGGGTCATGGGGGTCGTGGCGGTAGTGGGTGATGTGGCCGGTGGCGCGATCCAGACGATCTAGCCCGCCGCCGTACAGGCCGAGCCAGAGGATGCCGGCGGGGTCCTGGGCGATGGCGCCCACGGCGGAAGCGCCCAGGCTGTTTGGGTCGCGCGAGTCGTGTCCGTAGCGGCGGAAGCGCTCTTTGGCCCGCGCGTAGCGGTCAATCCCCCCGCCCTTGGTGCCGAACCAGAGGTTGCCGGAGCGGTCCTCGTAGATGGCCGTGATGTCGTTGTGGCCGAGGCTATACCCGTCCAGGGGATCGTGAACGACACGCAGGAAATGCCCGCCGGCGCGGTCGAAGAGGTTCAGCCCCTCCTCCGTACCGATCCACAACGCGCCGGAGCGATCCTCGTAGAGGGCCTGGACGTGGTTGTGGCTCAGGCTTTGGGAATCCTGGGGGTTGTAGCGGTAATGGATGAACCGGCCGTCGGCCTGCTCCAGCCTGTCCAGCCCGCCGACGGCATCCTCGTGGGCGATCCCCGTGCCCACCCACAAGTCGCCGGCGTGGTCTTCATAGATGACGGTCACCTCGCCGTCGCTCAGACTGTGGGGATTGGCGGCATCGTGGGTGTAGTGGGTGAAGTGGCCGCCGGCGCGGTCGAAGGCGTTGAGGCCGCCGTGCAGCGTGCCCACCCACAGCGTTCCGGCGCGGTCCGCGTAGAGGGAGAGCACGTCATTGTCGCTTAGACTGGTCGGGTCGGCCGGGTCGTGCCGGTACTGGCGCGCCTGACCGGTCGCCGGATCGTAGCGGAACAACCCGGAGCCAAGCGTGCCAACCCATAGGATGCCGTCAGCATCTTCGTGGAGTGCGCCGATGGATTCGGGCGGGAGGGCGGTGTGATGGTGGAAGCGTTCGCCAACGCCGCTGAAACTATCCAGCCCGCCGACGGTGCCCACCCACAGCGTGCCGGCGCGGTCCTCGTAGAGCACGTTGACGGTGTTGTTGACGAGCGAGGCGGGGTCCGAACGCCGATGGCGGAAGACGGTGAAGGTGTAGCCGTCGTAGCGGTTCAGCCCATCCTGCGTGCCGAACCAGAGGAAGCCCTGACGGTCCTGCAAGATAGTATAGACGATGTTGTGGGAGAGGCCGTCGGCCGTGGTGAGATGAAAGAATAGGGGCTCGGCCCGCGCGGGCGTCGGCGCCAGGGGGATGA
>JAKPQA010000147.1 GCA_029547025.1 Armatimonadota bacterium | reverse complement strand
GTAGTCGTAGAAGTACGGGTTCTCGGGCAGGTACCCGACGTGCGAGACGCCCGGCACGCCCAGCTCCACGGACCCCGAGGTGGGACGCATGAGGCCGAGCGCGACCTTGACGGTGGTGGTCTTGCCGGCGCCGTTGGGGCCGAGGAGGCCGAAGACGTCGTTCTCCGCGACCTCCAGGTCGACGCCCCGCAGGATATCCACCCGCCGGCGGCGGAAGCCGACGTGGACGGCCTTGTGCAGGCCGGCGATGCGCAGCGCGCTCTGCTCCGTCACGCGCCGCCCCGCCTCACGGCACCGTGAAGATCGGGCTGCCGCCGGCGCCGCGCCCCACAAGGGTAAAGGTGTCGCCCGTCTGGGTGTACGCGTAATCACCTTGATCCGGACCATCGACCATGTCGCCGCCGGTCCAGGGATTCTGCGGCCAGTTGTCCACGTACGGGGTCCCCACGGAGTCGACGAGCGTGGCCCTGCTCACGGTGGCCGGATAGGTGTCGGCGTGGTCGACGGCGTAGCTGCCGATGCCCAGCTCGATGTTGTGCACGCCGCCCTTGACCGCCGACTCCTTGGCCTTCTCGCGCTGGCCGAGGAACATCGGGATCGCGATCGCGGCCAGGATGCCGATGATGATGATCACGATCAGCAGTTCGATGAGGGTGAAGCCTCTCTGCCCGCGTTTCTCTCTCTTCATGATCCTCTCCCCTGCGCCGCGCCGCTCGACGACGAAGCCCGCGGCCGCATCTCGCAACCACGGGCTCGGGATCCTCCAGAGCGGCAGCCCAGCCGACTCGGTGAGTCCTGTGGCTTTGCGCCCCACCCTCGCAAGTGGTTTGCCTTTCTCGCGTCCATGAGTACTCTGCCCAACTGAAGATTCGCTGGACACTCGCGCGCCCCTCTCTGCCGCTGAGCACGGTCGGCGCCGTTGTCCTGGTGGCGCCTGCGACGAAACCCGTACCGAGAAACGCCCGGGGCGGCCGTCAGGCCGCCCCGGGCGCAGGCTGCATCCTGCAGCCGGCCATCGCGTCGGAACGACTTACGGGACCGTGATGATGGCAGCCCCGTCCTTGCCGTGGCCGACGAGCGTGAAACTCGTCGCCGGAGTGCCGGTGGGCGTGTAGAGCGCGTTGCCCTGGGTGGCGGCATTCGTCGCCATGGCGGCGTTGGTCCACGGGTTCTTCGGCCAGATGTCCACGAGGTTGCCCAACGTGGCCTGGGCCGCATCAGCCGGATAGGTGTCGTTGTGGTCCACGGCCCAGCTCTGGACGCCGATCTGGATGCTGTGCACGCCCTCCTTGACGGCCGACTCCTTGGCCTTGTCGCGCTGCCCGAGGAACATCGGGATCGCGATCGCGGCCAGGATGCCGATGATGATGATCACGATCAGGAGCTCGATGAGGGTGAAGCCCTTCTGACCCTTGCGGAACCTCTTCATTTGCCTTCCATCTCCTCTCTGTTGCGTGAACGCACTCGACGTGGTGCTTGCTGCCGTGCTGTGCGCGCCCCTCATGCGAGAAGCCTGCGACGTCCGCCGGTGCGGGGTCCCAGGCTTGCGTGGTGTGCAGCTCTTCGGCGGCAGCCCAGCCGGCTCGGTGAGCCCTGTGGCTTTGCGCCCC
>JAKPQA010000142.1 GCA_029547025.1 Armatimonadota bacterium | reverse complement strand
GATCGGCATGGAGAACCTGGCCGAGCTGATGCGACTGGCCGACTTCGTGCTCGCGAGCCGGGCTGAGCTTCGCGCCATGACCGGGCGCGATGAGCCGGATGCGGGCGCGCAATTGCTTCTGGAGTGGGGCGTGCCCGGCGTAGTTGCGACATTGGGCGAGCAGGGGGCGGCCTGCTACAGCCGACGGCCCGAGCAGAACGCTGGCCCGGCGTGGGCGCCTTCGTTCAGCGTAGATGTTGTGGACACCACGGGCGCCGGAGACGCATTTGCGTCCGGCTTCATATCGTCCTTGGTAGAGGGGCGGCCGACTGCCGAGTGCCTGAGCCGCGGCAACGCTTGCGCGGCCATGGCCATCGGGCGCGTGGGAGCGCGCGAGGCCGTGCCAACCCGGGAAGAGCTTGAGATGTTCCTCGCGGCCCGCGGCGGCGTAGAGCTGCGAGGGAGAGATGGAGCAGAGTCATGAGCGACAGCACGGAGATTCTGCTGGACAGAATGGCGGGGAGTCTCGCCGGCGTGGCCATAGGAGACGCAATGGGCATGCCGTGCGAGTTCCTGACGCGAGAGGAGATACGTACGAGATACGCCTGGCTGGACTGGTTCACCGCTCCGGACGCGAGCCATTTCCATCATGGAATGTGTGCCGGGCGGATCACTGACGACACTGAGCAGACCATCGCCCTCATCGAGGCTCTCGACGAGCACGGCCGGATCACTCCGGAGGTGGCGGCAAGGGCCTACCTGAAGTGGGCTGATGACTGCAATGCCTGGCAATCGACGGTAATGGGGCCCAGCACCAGGCGGGCCCTAGAACGCCTGAAGGCCGGCGAGGACCCGCGCACGACAGGGTCGTCAGGCGATACCGTGGGGGCGGCCATGAGAGTGGCGCCGATCGGCCTGGTGAACGCGGGCCGTCTTGCTGAAGCAGCCAAAGAGTGTTACACGTCATGCCTGCCGACGCACGGGGTGAGCATCGCCATAGGGGGCGCGTGCTCAGTGGCGTGCGCAGTAGCCTGCGCGGCGGCCTGTGAGCCGGCCTGCAGGGTTGCCGGTGCGGCGACTCCCCCGGCGGCCTCGGCGCACGGAGCCACTCCGGCTGCTGCCGACGAGGGCGTGATCGGCGAGATACTCGACGCGGCGGTCTGGGGCGCCGAGTATGGCGAGGCGCGCGGCGTGGCCTGGGCTGGGGCATCGGTTGCCGCCAGGATACGCCTGGCTCGGCGGATTGTCGCCGAAAGCCGGCGCCCCGGCGAGGCACTGGATGCGCTGTACGAGATCTGCGGGGTGGGGATGCTCCCAACCGAGCTGGCGCCGACGGCCATGGGGATTGTGGCGCTTTTCGGCGCGGACTGCGCCAAGGCCGTGGAAGCGGCGGTCAATATGGGAGGCGATACCGACACGCTTGCCTCTATCGTGGGCGCCGTGACTGGAGCGCTCTGTGGCATCGGCGGGTTTCCGGCGGAATGGGTCCGCACCGTGGAGGATGTCAACGGCATCAGCATTCGCGAGCTCGCCGGCCGATTGGTGTGTGTGAGAGAAAGGAGATCTGTTCATGACAGGAGTTGATGTTAGGCTCCGCAGGATATTCCGAGATGGAAAGGCCGTAGTGTGCCCGCTGGACTTCGGCGGGTTCATGGGGCCTGTGCAGGGCATAGATGACCCACCCAAAATCGTGGGCCAGGTGGTAGCGGGCGGGGCGGACGCGATCCTGGTCAACCCCGGGGTGGCCAGGAGCGAGTGGGAAAGCTACGCTGGTCGCACCGGCCTCATAGTCAGAATCACAGGGGGATCTACCAAGTTCAGCCCCAATCCAGCCTTTCACACCCTGGTTTGCAGCGTGGAGGAGGCATGCGCAATCGGCGCGGACGCTGTGTGCGTCATGGTTCTAGTCGGCTCGGAGCAAGAACAGGAGATGTTCGAGATCATGGGCGATGTCGTTTCCGATGCCCACGGTCTTGGCATACCGGTGCTGGCCGAGGTGATTCCGGCAGACCCTGCGCACAACTTCGACCCCGAATGGATATCGGTGTGCGCCCGCGTAGGTTACGAGCTGGGCGCGGACTTCATAAAGACCTATTTCACCAGCGAAGGTTTCGCCCACATCGTGCGGGCCTGCCGGGCGCCGATCATCATTGCAGGCGGACCCAAGGTTGCCGATCCCAATACCGTAGTTCGTCAGGCCATGCAGTGCGGGGCGGCGGGCATTGCCTTCGGTCGCAACGTGTTTCAATCGGCAGACCCCAGGGCCAAGGTGCGCGAACTGAGCGCGATCGTTCACGGACCTGTGGCGTCATGCGGGGAGGTGCGACGAGCTTGAGGGCAGCCGTGTATCATGGGCCCGGCGATCTCGTCGTGGAGCAGATCCTGAAGCCTGAGGCCATGCCGGGCGGCGCGTTGCTTGAGGTAAGCTACTGCGGCCTGTGCGGCACTGACATCAAGACTTACCGGCGGGGCCACCACATGTTCACTCCACCGTGTGTGCTGGGCCATGAGGTTGTTGGGCGGATCGTAGAGATGAAGGACCCGCATGCGTCGGTCAGTGTCAAGGAAGGCGACTTCGTGGCGGTTGCGCCGTACGTGCCATGCTTCGTGTGCCCCCTGTGTGCGCGCGGTCGCCATGAGCTATGCGGGCATAAGGACTGGATTGACGGCGGGTTCGCGGAGTATGTGGCTGTGCCTGCCGGGGTTCTGGCTAAGGGAACGTTCCGGGTGCCCGACGGGCTGGATCTCAGAGTGGCGGCGCTGGCAGAACCTCTGGCTTGCTGTCTGAACGCGGTCACCGACTCGGGCGTGCATATGGGCGACACCGTGCTGGTAATCGGCGCCGGGCCCATGGGCATGATGATGTTGGAGTCGTGCAAGGCCGCGGGGGCGACCAGGTTGCTCGTGAGCGAGCCTGATGAACTTAGGAGGTCGCAGGCCCAGCGGCGCGGAGCGCAGACGGTCGATCCCGGGCAGACCAGCGCCGCAGCGTGGGCGAACGACCTTACCGGCGGTGCGGGCGCGGATGTGGTCTTCGTGTGCGTTGGCGCCGCTGAAGCTGTCGGTGAGGCCATGGCGGCGGCAGGGCCGGGAGGCACTGTGAACGTGTTTGGCGGGCTTTCCGGAGGCACGACGATCTCTGTAGACGCGAAGCGGGTGCACTACGATGAGGTGACCCTGACGGGGAGCTTCGGGTTTGCTCCTGAGCACTTCCGAA
>JAKPQA010000138.1 GCA_029547025.1 Armatimonadota bacterium | reverse complement strand
CGAGGCCGCCACCAGCCAACGGTTCGCCAACAGCGCTGGCGGGTTCATGGGCGCCCTCGGGGTAGCCGGCCACGTCGCCGCAACCGGCCTCGGCATGGCCGTCGGCGCCGGCACACGCGCCGCCACCCTCGGCGCAGACCTGACCAACCAGATGGGGGTCGGCCACAACACCTACATCCCAGACTTCTCCTCCAGCCGCTCCCGCGGCCGCAACAACGCCGGCCCCAGCGATCAGGACAACCCCGAGATCAACGGCTCGGGCCCCGACTCGGACGCGGCAACCCCCACCGCAGCCCCACCGGCTCCGCCCACCCCGCCCATGCCTCAAGCCCCGGCCGCGCCTGCGGCCAGCGGCGCTGGAGTGGCAGGTCCCAGCGCTGGCGCAGCCGGTGCCGGCGGAGCCGGCGCTGCCGCCGGGGGAGGCGCAGCCGCGTCCGTCCCCATCGTCCCCGTCTAACGCGAAGGAACAGTCATGACACAGGTCTACAACCAGTACTCAAAGGCACGGATCGGGTGGTTCCCTTTCGGCCTCACCGGCTGGCAGGGCGCGATCGTCGCGGTCTCCACTCTCCCGGTGTTCTGGTCCCTGAAGGAACAAGCGTGGGCATCGGCCGGCATGTTCGCCCTCATCTGCGCCGCCGTCTCTTTGGTCACCGTGGTCCCGGTCCGCGGGCGGTCCGCGATCGGCTGGATCATCGCCTCCACCAAGTTCGCCTCCGGAGGACTGGCGAACTGGACCACTTTCCGGTCCCGCGCCTCCTGCGGTGCAGCCGAGGACCTGGCCGACGTCGACCTGCCCGGATCCCTTGCCGGGATCGAGATCCACGAGGGTCCGCCGACCGGACTGACTGGCGCACGGGTGGCCATCATCCAGAACCACGCGACCCGCACCTGGGCCGCCACCGCAGCGATCGTGCACCCCGGCACCGGGATGAGAGACGCCGACGAACGCAGCCGGTTCGGCCGCGGCCTGGCTGACCTGCTCGACCAGGTCAGCCGCACCGAACTCGTCGACGAAGTCCTCTTCCTGGTCCGAACCGTCCCCGAGGACGGAGCCGAACGCGACCAGTGGATCCGCCGCCACCGCCGACTCGACGGGCCGGCACAGGTCAAGGTCATCAACGACGAACTCCAGCAGGTCCTCACCGGCGCGTCGGTGCGCACCGAAGCATTCGTCATGATCGTGGTTCCCGAGTCCAGGCTGGGGAAGGCCTCCCGAGAAGCCGGGCGAGGAGTCGAGGCTCGAGCGCAGATCCTCTACTCCCAGATGGCCGAGGTGGAAGCCCAACTCAAAGGCGGCATGGGCTGCACCAGCGTCTCTTGGCTGACCAGCCCGGAACTGGCCATCGCCTGCCGGACCGGGTTCGCCCCAGGGGACCGGGCAGGGATCATCGACGCACTCAACGCCCAAGCGGCCAACCCTGACGTGAACACCGAGATCCCGTGGGCGATGGCCGGCCCTTCGGGCGCTGACGCGGCGGCGCGGCACTACAGCCATGACGCGTGGAACTCGATCAGCGCCACGATCAAGCTGCCGGTCAAGGGTGCGGTGCTTGGCGCGCTGGCCCCGATCCTGGCGCCCACCGGAACCGGGGAGCGGCGCAGCTTCCTGGTCGCGTTCCCGATCCTCTCGCAGAGCAAGGCCAGCCGGCAGTCCGCCTCGAGTGAATGGACCTCCGAAATGGGTCAGGCGCTGCGGGAGAAGGCCAAGATGAAGCAGAGCACCAAGGCCAGGGACGAGGCCGACCAGGTCCGAAGCCTGGAGGCGAAGCTGGCGCGCGGCTCGGCACTGACCCGCCCTTACGCCGTGTGCACGGTCACCGCCCCCAAGACGGTCCGGATCGCCGAATACGGCCGCCGCCTGGACGCCTCCATCCGCAGGGCCGGGTTCGCGCCACTGCGGCTCGATCTCGCCCAGGATGCCGCCTTCGCGGCCTCGGTCGTGCCGCTCGGTATCAGCCTGACCCGCAAGGGAGAATCCTGACCCTCCCACCGGCTCGCGCTGCTTTAGGTGGCATGACCCACCTGAGACGACCCGAGCGGGACACCACAGCCGCGATCACGGCGGTGACCCGATGAGCCGACCCAGCCGCACCGGCCGCGACATGAGCCAACTCCTGTCCGACTTCGGTCACGAGCTGCCCACCACCCAGACGGCAGGAGCACCCCCGAAAGAGGCGCGACTGTTCCGACACGTCGCGCGCCACGGAGAACGCAGACCGGGCCGCGGATGGTCCCCGGCCTCGGCGCCGGTGACCCCCTACCGGATGACCTCCGACCAAGCCCCCGTGTTCTGGCCGTTCATCGCCGGCCCCGGCCTGCCCCCGACCGGGGCCCAGATGGGCGTCGACGTCCTCTCCGGCTCCTCGTTCTACGCCGACCCCATCGGCTGGGTTCTGCGCGACGACATCCCCGTCACCAACGCCAACGTCGGCTGCTTCGGGAAACCCGGCACCGGGAAGTCGGCCACGACGAAGGCGTTCTGCCTGCGGATGGTGGATTTCGGCTATCGGGTCCTCGTCCTCGGCGATCCCAAGGACGAGTACGAGCGCCTCTGTCACTTCTTCGGCGTCCAGCCCTTCGTCCTCGGGCCCGGCATGCCCGCACGGATCAACCCTCTCGGACTCGGTCCCCTCGGCGAGGGTTGGACTCGGCTGTCGGCCGAGGAAGCGCAAAGTCGATCGGCGATCGTGTTCAGCCGCTGGCTCACCCTCATGCGCGCCCTGATCGGCAGCCAGCGCATCGGCAACGAACGCGTCCCCTTCGGCCCCTCCGAAGAGGCGGTCGTCAAGGCCGCACTCCAAGACCTCACCGGCTACACCGCCGGCAACACCACCCTGGTCGAGACCACCATCCCGCAACTGTGGCGCTGCCTCGACCAGCCCACCGACGCCCTGATCCAGCAGTGCCGATTCCGCAGCCGACAGCACTTCTACGACCAGACCCGGCTCCTGCGCGACGCCCTCGGGCAACTGGTCTCCGGTGCCCTTGCGGGCCTTGTCGATGACCACACCAACATCGACGTCGACTGGGCCGCCCCCATCCAGTCCCTGTCCCTGTCTCGCCTGAACCCCCTCGGCGACGAGGCGATCGGCATCGCCCTGGTCTGCCTCAACAGCTGGGGCAGGGGAATGCGCGAGATCGCCGCACCCGGCGACCTGCGCGTCGTCGTCCGAGACGAGATGTGGAAGGCCATGCGCCTTGGCGTCGAGGCCGTCAA
>JAKPQA010000110.1 GCA_029547025.1 Armatimonadota bacterium | reverse complement strand
CGCGACTGGCCGACGCCATGATCCTGGCGAGCGGCAAGGCCGGTGCTGCCGGGGAGGCCATCGATGCCTTCAAACGGGTCGCGGACACAGCGATCCAGACGACCCTGCCCGACCTGAACCGGCGCTGGGACTCGGCGAACGCGACCTACACCTCGGCGACCTCACGAGCGAAGTCGAGCTATTCGGTCGCCCTCGATGACATCCTCATGCTGCCCGAGGCCGAGCGGGCCGATGCCCGCACCAAGGCCCAGCGCACCCGCGACCAGTCGCTGACGACGGCCGCGGACAACCGGTTCCGCACCCGGGAGCGGTTGGATTCGGAGTTCCAGGTGTTCGTCGGTGACCTGCAGCAGGCAGCCACTGCCTTGGGCAACGGGCTGCGCGCCGCGATGCCCATCGCCTTCAGCGACGCCGAGTGGGCTGTCGTGCGCGGTGGGGCGATCCCCGAGGGGATGCTCGTCGACCTGCGCGGCAAGGCGCTGGGGGCAGGGTCCTTGGCCGACGCTGCCGGGCAGCAGGTTCTGGCCACCAGGCTCGCGAAGGAGTTCGCCGACGGGCCGGGGCGCGGCAGCGCCAGCCCCGACGAGATTCGGGCTTACCTGGCCGAGCTCAACATGGACAGCGAGGCATTCCGGCAGGCCTTCCTCACGAATCTGGACATCAAGGCCTTCATGCGCTGGCAGGACGCCGCCCACTACACCCCGAACCACGAGGCCGATGGAGAGCTCATCACCGCCATCGCCAGGATGATGGCCAAGGCGTCCAACACCTCGACCCAGTCGACCTACCCGATGCCGGTGGATTGGTACGAGAAGCTCGTCGATTCCTACACCGACTATGGCTTGATCCCCGACGCCGACCGGTACGACGCCAGTGGAGTCCTGCGCGCCAAGGGATACCTCCTGCTGGCCGAGCTCATGCAGGCCGGTCAGGGATCGGGCGCGACGTGGGACTCTCGACTGCTCTCGCAGGTCGCCGAGGAGACCATCGCCTTCGAACGGATGATCACCAAGACGTTCGGTGATTTCTACTGGGGAGATGTCTACGGGAACTCGCCCGGCCTATGGCCAACCGCCGCGGGCAGAAGCCTCCTGGGGCCGACTCCGAGCCTCGTCGATGCGCTGTCCATGTTGTTCGATGCCCTCGGCCACGACCGGACCGCCGCTCTCGCGACGCTGACCTCCTCGGATGGGATGGCAGACACCGACCTGCTCCATTACCTCTACGACGGCAGGGCTGGCGCGCAGGGCAACATGTGGGTCTGGCAGGACATGCTGGGCTCCGCCTTGTCTGCCGCGACCGACCACATCGGTGCCGGCGGGCCGGGGACCGCTAACTATGCCTCCGCCGAGATCGTTGCGGACCTGGTCCACTACTGCGCCACCCACCCGGACCTGCTCAACGGCAACGTCACGTTCCACCCGCACCTGGCGGACATCCTCACCAACCACATCCAGGCCGTGAACAACGCTGGCATCCCGTTCGCGGGCACAGTCAGCCAGGGGACAGCCTCCGGGCAGTTGCTCTTCAACCGGATCGACCTCGCTGTCTTGTCCACTGCTGACCTTGAGGCCGTGATGACGGCGATGTTCGGCGTGGACTACTACAGCCACAAGGCGGACGCCACAAAGGGCTACCCGCTCTACGCGCAGATTCAGGCTGCTTCCGACGCGGCCTTCCGGCTGGACTTCCTTGAGGTGACCGCGAACTATGCAGGTAACCCCAACATGCTCAAAAAGCTTGCAGAGAAGATGGGGTACCGACGAGCCGAGAACGTCACCGCGCTTGCCGAGGCACTACAAGCCCAAGGCCTCAGTGCGGACGAAGCGAACCGGCAAGCGCAGCAGGCACTCGACTGGGTCCTCGGTTTCGGGATCGACAAACTCGTCGCGAAGTCAGGTGTCGGCGGTGTGACGGGGACCGTGATCGGCTTCGGGACCGACGCGATCAAGGAGTGGCTTGTCAACACCATCGTCCCGGACACCAAATACGGCGATTCCGCTACGAGGGAGGGAGAAGCCTTGAGGAGTTGGGCCTACTCCCAGGGAGGGCTGCAACTGGTCCAGTGGCTCGACGAGTCCGGCCTGCACTCCTCGGGGGCCAATTCCCCCCAGAGTTGGGCGGCTAGGCGTCCCGCCGAGGCGTCCTTCATGGTCAACGGCCGTTTGCCCGACCTGACGTCCCTCTACGCAGCGGCCCATGCCACCAACGCCAGCCCTGGAGCCGTCAAGCAGTGGAACGACTTCGTGAACTACTACTACCAGAATGGCTACCAGTGGATGGACGACTGGGGTATCGACGAGGGATATCTCGTCGGAGCACTCAAGTCCCGGGTGGGCATCCCGTAACCGTCACCACTGAGGGCGACCCGCACACAGAGCGTCCACGGTTCAGACATAGCCCGTCAACGCACCGCCGGTCAGTGGCCGAGGTTGGCGGGACCGAACGCGTCCGGCAGCAATTCGGACATCGGCCTCGGCCCGATCGACGTCGCGACGAGGCAGTCGGGCCCGCCGTGTTCCCAGAGCAGTTGTCGGCAGCGGCCGCACGGCATGAGCGTGTCGCCTTCGGGCCCGACGCACGACACGGCCACCAGCCGACCGCCCCCGCCAGCCACCAGGGCCGACACCATCCCGCACTCGGCGCACAGCCCCACGCCGTAACTCGCGTTCTCCACATTGCAGCCCACGACGATCCGGCCGTCGTCGACCAGGCCCGCCACGCCGACCGGGAACCCCGAATACGGCGCGTATGCCGTGTCTCGCGCCTCCAGCGCCGCGCGTCGCAGCGCGGCCCAGTCCGGGAGCGGCATACCCGAGGGGTATGCCGCGTCCGCGCGGTCAGGCGGGGGCGGCTGGGTCAATGGCCTTCGCCCTTGCGATAGACCATGCCGTCGGCCTTGGGCATGCGCAGGTTCTGCGAGGA
>JAKPQA010000369.1 GCA_029547025.1 Armatimonadota bacterium | reverse complement strand
AAGGCGAAGTTCAACGCCGACCCCGGCCCCTACTCGACGCAGTCCTACGACGCCGTGCGCATCGCGGCCGAGGCGGTCAAGAAGGCCGGCGGCACCGATGGCGCCAAGGTCATCACCGCTCTCGAGGGGATCGACAACTTCAAGATCTTCTCGGGCAACCTCAAGTTCACGCCGGAGCACACCCTGAGCGAGGGTGGCTTCGACATCCTCGTGGTCAAGGGCACCGACTTCGTCCTGAACAAGTGAGCTGACGGCCGGGTCCGCGGGCGCCTCTCGTCCGCGGACCCGGCCTCCCAGCCATCGGCGTATGCCGCGCCGCCCCTCCCGAGGTGACCTCCCGGCATACCCCGGTATGCCGGGTCGCCCCTTGAGCCGCCCGGCATCCGCACTTTCGTCCCGTCTCCCCGCGCACGCCGGACCGACATCGAGGACCCATGGACTACTTCCTGCAACTGGTGCTGAACGGATTGTTCGTCGGCGCCTTCTATGCCCTCGTCGCGCTGGGCTACACGATGGTCTACGGGATCATCAAGCTGCTGAACTTCGCCCATGGCGACATCTACATGGTCGGCGGCTTCGTCGGCTTCACCATGCTCACTGCCGCGTCCGGAGCCATGGGTGCCAAGGGCGGGCTGCTCCTGCTCATCGTCGTCATGGTGCTCGCAATGCTCACCACAGGCACGCTCGGCTTGATCATCGAGCGGATCGCCTATCGGCCGCTTCGGGGGGCACCCCGCCTGTCGATCCTCATCACGGCCGTCGGCGCGAGTTTCGCGCTCGAATACGGCATCGCCCTGGCCTATGGTCCCAATCCGCGCGCCTACCCCGTGGGCATGGGGACCGGGTCCTTCAACGTCTTCGGTGTGCGGATCTCGACGGGCCAATTGGTCATGGTCGTCATCGCGGTGATCCTCATGATCGCCCTCGACACCCTCGTGCGCCGGACTCGCTCGGGTCGCGCCATGCGGGCCATCTCGCAGGACCCGCGCGCCTGCCTTCTCATGGGCGTCAACGTCGACTCAGTCATCGCCCGGACCTTTTTCCTCGGCTCGGCGCTGGCCGGCGCTGCCGGCGTCATGGCCGGTGCCTACTACGGGAAGATCGACTTCCTCATGGGCTTCATCATCGGGCTCAAGGCCTTCACGGCCGCCGTCATCGGTGGCATCGGCAACATCCGTGGCGCAGTCCTCGGTGCCATCGTGCTTGGCCTCCTCGAGTCCTTCGGCACCGCGTGGCTCGGGAGTCAATGGCGTGACGTCTTCGCCTTCGGCTTCCTCATCCTCTTCCTCACCGTCAGACCCACCGGCTTGCTCGGCGAGCGAGTGACGGAGCGTGTGTGATGAGCGACCAGACCCCCAAGGAGCCGGGTGTGACGGGCACTGACGCCCCCGAGGAGAGCTCGGCCTTCGTCCGGGCCGTCGAGGAGCGTGGAGCGGCCAATGTCGGTCTCGCCGGCGCCGGCCTGACCCCGACGAGCCGGTCCAAGGGCCACCAGACGGCGGCCTCCAAGGCGCTCGCGAGTCCGTGGTTCGCGCTGGCCGTCGCCGTCGTGGCGCTCGCCCTGCCCTACATCAACAGTCAGGCGTACACACTTCGGATCGCCACCGATGCGCTGATCTTCATCATGCTCGCGGTCGGCCTCAACATCGTCGTGGGCTACTGCGGTCTGCTCGACCTCGGCTATGCCGCCTTCTTCGCCATCGGGGCCTACACGGCCGGCTTCCTCGCCACGGCCAAGGGCATGCCCATGTGGGCGACGATCCCCTTCGTCATCCTGGCGGCCGTCGCGGGCGGCATCATCATCGGTGGCCCCACGCTGCGGCTGCGCAGTGACTACCTGGCCATCGTCACCCTCGGCTTCGGGGAGATCATCCGGATCACGGCCAACAACCTCGACGTCACCGGGGGACCCAACGGGCTCTTCGGGATCCCCGACTTCGGGGAGTTCGGGCTGCGTGCCGATGTGGCGATCTACTGGACGACAGCGGTCGTCGTGATCCTTGCGGTCATCGCATCCTCTCGCTTGGGTCGCGGCCGGCTCGGGCGGGCCTGGCGCTTCGTCCGGGAGGACGAGGACGCGGCCGAGGCGATGGGCATCCACACCTACAAGGTCAAGTTGGCGGCCTACATCACCGGTGCCATCTTCGGGGGGCTCGCAGGGGTGCTCTTCGCGGTGCACCAGACGGCGATCTCGCCGCCCAGCTTCAACTTCCTGTGGTCGGCGCTCATCCTGATGGCCGTCGTCCTGGGCGGCATGGGCTCGACACCCGGTGTCGTCGTGGGCGCCCTCGTCATCTCGTTGCTCCCCGAATTGCTCCGTGGTGCCGAGAACTGGCGCTACTTCATCTTCGGCGTGCTCCTCATCATCGTCATGATCTTCCGGCCGCAGGGCATCTGGCCCTACACCCCGACCGAGCAGGCCGTGAAGAAGTCGCTCTTCGGTCGGTTCAAGGGCGGCGGCTCAGGGAACACGGCCGGCACGACGACAGAGGAGGTGGCCCGGTGAGCGCTGTCGTGCTCGACGTCAAGGGGCTCTCCGTCGCCTTTGGTGGTGTGCAGGCCGTGGACGGGCTGACCTTCCAGGTGCGTGAGGGGGAGGTGCTTTCGGTCATCGGGCCCAACGGTGCCGGCAAGACGAGTGCCTTCAACTGCATCACGGGCTTCTACAAGCCGCAGTCCGGGCAGGTGGCCTTCAAGGGCGACGACATCACCGGTGGTCGCCCGGCCAACATCGCGGCCAAGGGCATCGCCCGCACCTTCCAGAACCTCCGCCTCTTCGGAGAGCTCACGGTCCTGGACAACGTGCGTGCCGGCACCCATGTCCGCCTGCGGCAGAACGCTTTTGACGCGATCCTGCGGACCCCGCGCTATCGCCGCTCGGAACAACTGGCCACTGACGAGTCCAACAAGTGGCTCGACTTCGTCGGGATAAAGTCGGACCGCACGGCGCAGGTGCGCAACCTGCCCTACGGCGAGCAGCGCCGAGTCGAGATCGCCCGCGCCCTCGCGCGCGAGCCACAGATGTTGCTCCTCGACGAACCGGCCGCAGGCCTCAACCACAACGAGAAGGAGGAGTTGCTCGCGCTGCTCCGCCGGATCAGTGAGTTGGGCATCGCCGTCGTCCTCATCGAACACGACATGGGCCTGGTCATGGAGGTGTCGGACCGGATCGTCGTGTTGTCCTATGGCAAGGAGATCGCCGACGGCACCCCCGCCGAGATCCGCGCCAACCCCTCGGACTGGGTGACCCAGTTCATGGAGGGGTTGCCCGATGGGCCAGTCCACTTCCACTATCCGGCCGTGCCCCTGGCGGGGGATCTGCTGGAGGCTAGCCTGGAACCCGGAGACGCCTGAGCCAATGGTCATGAGACGAATGACACCACGCCCGATCACGGGCGATCCCCAGGATTGGCCCTGTGGTGGGGAAACCGCGTCAAATCATGTTTGAGAGTCTTGCCCGCCTGGGCCATCTCGGTCTCCATGCCCTGGCCCGCA
>JAKPQA010000099.1 GCA_029547025.1 Armatimonadota bacterium | reverse complement strand
GCACTCCGTGGCGCGCCGCTACGGCATCCGCCTCTCGCGGGCCGGCAACGGCATCTGCCACCAGGTCCACCTGGAGCGCTTCGGGAAGCCCGGGAAGACCCTGCTGGGCTCCGACAGCCACACCTCCACCTGCGGGGCCCTCGGGATGCTCGCCATCGGGGCCGGCGGGCTCGACGTGGCCCTCGCCATGGCCGGCGAACCCTTCTACCTGACCTGCCCCCGGGTGGTGCGCGTGAACCTCACGGGGAAACTCCCCCCCTGGGTTTCGGCCAAGGACGTGATCCTGAAGCTCCTCGAGATCTTCACGACGCGGGGCAACGTGGGCCACGTCTTCGAGTACGGCGGGGACGGCCTCGAAGGCCTCACCGTGCCCGAGCGGGCCACGATCGCCAACATGGGGGCCGAGCTGGGCCTGACGACCTCCGTCTTCCCCAGCGACGCCATGACGCGCCGCTTCCTGGCGGCCGAGCAGCGGGAGGCCGACTGGTCGGCGCTTGCGGCCGACCCCGACGCCGTCTATGAGCGGGTCGTCGAGGTCGACCTCGCGGCGCTCGTCCCGCTGGCCGCCAAGCCCCACAGCCCGGACCACGTCGGCACGGTGCGGGAGCTTGCGGGCATCCCCGTGGACCAGGTCTGCATCGGCAGCTGCACGAACTCCTCGTACCGGGAGCTCGCCACGGTCGCCCGCATCCTGCGCGGCAAGGTGGCCCACCCCCGGGTGAGCTTCATCGTCACGCCGGGCTCGCGCCAGGTCCTGGAGAACCTTGCCCGCGACGGCTACCTCGCCGACCTGCTGGCCGCGGGGGCGCGGCTCACGGAGAGCAGCTGCGGCTTCTGCATCGGCGGCAGCCACAGCCCCGGCTCGAAGGGCGTGTCGCTGCGCACCTCGAACCGCAACTTTCTCGGCCGCTCGGGCACGGAGGACGCCGAGGTCTACCTGGTGAGCCCCGAGACGGCGGCCGCGGCCGTCGCCACCGGGGTCATCACGGACCCGCGGGACCTGGGCATGGACTGCCCCGCCGTGGCCATGCCGGATCGCTTC
>JAKPQA010000093.1 GCA_029547025.1 Armatimonadota bacterium | reverse complement strand
TGTCTCACCTGAGGAGGTGCTGCGAGCGGCCGAGAAGCGTCCTCGTCCTCTCGACGAGCACCTACGCACCATACGGCGTGTGTACGGCAGCCTGTCTCCAGGGGTCGAGGCCGAGTTCGCGAGGAAGCACGTTGACGGCGCGGCCAGAGCCGACCGCCTGCGCAGCTTGGCCCAGATCTGGGACGAGATGCGCGCGCGACTGCGGGCCGACCTGCCCACGGTCCCCGAGCACCGGCAGCGCCTCGAGGCGGCCGGCGCGCCGACTGCGCCCGAGCAGGTTGGACAGAGCCCCGAGAGCGCCCGGGCGGCCGTACGCTACGGGCGGTACCTGCGAGCGCGGTACACCGTGCTCGATCTTGCCGCCGATCTCGCTGTCTTGGAGGACTGAGAGAGACGCCATGCCCGGTGCCACCGAGCTCGACGCCACGACCCGCGCGAGGAAGATCGTCGCCCGGCTCATCCAGGAGTACCCCGACGCGCGGTGTGCGCTGGACTACACGAACCCCCTGGAGCTTCTGATCGCGACCATCCTCTCGGCCCAGTGCACCGATGAGCGGGTCAACATCGTCACCAAGGACTTATTCATCAAATATACCCGGGCCATCGACTACGCCGTGGCGACCCAGGAGCAGCTGGAGCAAGACATCAAGAGCATCGGCCTCTTCCGGCGCAAGGCTCAGTCGCTCCGGGCGACCTGCCAGGCACTCGTGGAGCGGTTCGACGGAGAGGTGCCCGACACGCTCGAGGAGCTGGTCACGCTTCCCGGTGTGGCGCGGAAGACGGCCAATGTGGTCCTCGGCAACGCATTCGGCGTGACCAGTGGAGTGGTGGTCGACACCCACGTCTTCCGACTGGCGCATCGCATGGGCCTCACCACGCAGCTCTATGCGGACAAGGTCGAGGAAGACCTGATGGCTCTGTTACCGAAGAAACGGTGGGTAATGGCGGCACACGTACTGATCTTCCACGGCCGGCAGGTGTGCACGGCACTCCGGCCCCATTGCGCCGAGTGTGTGGTGGCGCGGTGGTGTCCGCGGTTGCTCGACGCGCCGAAGCCCAAGTAGCGCCCGAGCGGCCAGGGAGCCGGGGAGTTGTCCATACGTCTATACAAGTGGAGCGGGCCCGGGCCCGCTGAGGGGGATCTGCGGTGAAGCGTGGAATCTCGCTCTGCGTGGTGGTGGCAGGTGTGGTTGCGGCGGCTGGCGCCTGGGCCGCTCCCTTTGTGTGTGTCCTACCCGGCCCCGATGGTGACCCCGCGCTTTCTCCGGGCGCTCTGGCCGTGGCCGAGTCGCTCCTGCGTCGTGACCCGGCCCTCGCGATGGCCAATCGACGCCAAGCCCAGTGGGTTCTCGCCCAGGCGGGCGTCGCGGCGGGGCGGCCGCCCACCGGCGCCCAGGCCGAGCAGGCGTGCGATCGTATCGGCTGCAGTGCCGCTGTCCTGGTTAGCCTCCGCGCCGATGGTGCCGACTACACCGCGCGGGCCAGCGTTCTCGTCGCGGGCCAGGCGGCGGCCGAAGAGGTCGGGCCTGCCGCCCACGCTAGCGACCCGGTTGCCGCCATCGCCCAAGCCATCGCGTCCGGTGCCGAAACGCTTCTCGAGGGCGCCGGGTCGGCCGGCACACTCGCCGCGCTGCCGTCCGTTACCTCGGAAGCCTTCGCGTCGTTCTGCGAGGGCTGCCGGCTCGATGGCGATCCCGCGACGCAACAGGAGGCCCGGGCCGCTTTCGAGCGTGCCATCGAGCTGAGCCCGGGGTTCACGCTGGCCCGGAAGGAGCTGGGGGCGCTGCTGCTCGACCTCGGGCTGTGGGAGGAGGCCGCCGCCCAGTACCGGACGGCACTGGAGCAGGAACCCAATAGTGGCGTTCTACTCACGAATCTTGGCCGTGCGCTGGCGGAGATGGATGACACGGCGGGGGCCGAGTCGGTGCTGCGGCAGGCCATTGGCTTGGGCCGAGACTCCATGGCATCGGCCTACGCGTACAACAACCTGGGAGTGGCCTATCTGAGGGCCAAACGGTATGAGGAGGCCCTCACCGCCTTCGAGCGGGCGCGGCGGATGCTGCCCCGGTACGCCATGGCCCATGCCAACGTGGCGCGGACCTACATGCTGCAGGACCAGTTCGGCAGAGCTGCGGACGCGGCCCAACGGGCCGTCGAGTTCGCGAATGACCGCTGGGCACTGAGCTATGCGCATCGGTTGCTGGGCGACATTGCCCTGAGGCAGAACGACCTCGTCGCCGCCGTCGGCCACTACCACGAGGCTGTGGCCGTGCGGCCCGAGTATGCCATGGTGTACAATAACCTCGGAGTGGCGCTGAAGCGGCAGGGGAACATCGCCGGGGCCGAGGAGGCGTTCTCAAAGGCCATCGCGCTCGATAATGACCACACCGCCGCCGCCTATGCCCACACCAACCGGGGTAATCTGTGTCGTGACCGAGGGGACAGGGAACGCGCCATCGCGGAGTACGAGGCGGCACTCCGGCTGAAGCCGGATTACGCAGCGGCGAGCGACGCGCTCCGCAAGCTGAGAGGGGGCGAGTAGGGTCCTTCCCGGGGCCCTGAAGGCCATGAAGACCATTGCCTGTCGCATGGTTCTCGTCTCAGCGCTGGTTGCGCTGATCCTCGGGCTCGGCTCCCTGGTCTGCGGTTGTGGCATCGTCGTCGGTGAGTGGGGCGACCCCGGCTGGTCCTGGCCCGACGACCGGTGGGAGTCGGATGACCCCTGGGACTCCCACGACGATGACTACGGCTACGACGGCGGCAGCGCTGACTATGGGGATGAGGACTGGGGCGGCGACACGAGCTCAAGCGGGTCCGACTCCTCATCGGGCGACTCTGGCGACGACGCCATCGGTGAAGACGACGACGGCGCATCGACGGCAGGCCTCTGAGGCCGAGGCCGCGGACGACAGCCCAATGTTGTGATGACTGGGCAACTGAGCATCCTTCCTGCTGCTGGGGCGATGTCCCTGGTCGTGATACTCGCCGACTGCGCGCACGGTCACTCCTTCTGCTCTTCCTTGGTGCCCGCTGACCTGTGCCTCGGTCCCTGTTGCCGGGCAGAGAACTAGACCCGTCACGCCTCAGCCATCGTCGCCCAGAGTGGCCACCGTGCCGGGGGCTCAGCGTGTTGCGCACTGGGGGCCACCGTCGAGTGGGGCTTCGTGGGCTGTCCCGAGGCCAGCCGTGTCACCGTTCTCAGCGGTGCGGTGGCGCCTGCCCCCCTTCTGTTCCACTCGCTGTCCGTGGCGGCCGCGTCGGCGCATGCCTCGGCGTTCGGGTTCGCCCCTTCGGACGCCCTGCCCACCGACGAGGCATCGCCGGCGCCCGATGCGAACCCTGGCCACTGAAGATGATCGGCCATCCCACGAGCCAAGGTGAACCCGACATGACATGGAGCGCGTGCGTCACCCCCACGGTTCGAGCCCTGGTGCTCACGGCCCTGATCTCGTGCGCCCGAGCCCAGCAGCCCACCGAGCCGCCGCAGCCGGCCATGCCGCCCTCGGTAACGTCCCCGGTGGTGGGCGAGGATGGCCGCATCACCTTCCGCCTCTTCGCCCCGGCCGCCACGGCGGTGAGGGTCAGCAGCGGCGACATGCTGGGCTTCGGCCCCGGCGCCGGCATGGAGAAGAACGCCGAGGGCATCTGGGAGGCCACCGTGGGTCCCGTCGGCCCCGGCGCCTACCGGTACACGTTCAGCATCGACGGCGTCACGGTGGTGGATCCGGCCAACGCGGCGACCAGCGAGACCAATTCGGGCGTGCAGAGCCTCGTGGTCGTGCCGGGCTCGGACGTGATGGATGCGCGGGACGTACCGCACGGTGCGGTAGCGGAGGTGTTCTACCAGTCGAAGAGCCTGGGACGCCTCAGGCGCATGCATGTCTACACGCCGCCGGGCTACGAGCGGAGTGAGGAGCAGTACCCGGTCCTCTACCTGCTCCACGGCGCCTTCGACTGCGATGACGCCTGGACCACCGTCGGGCGCGCAGGCTTCATCCTCGACAACCTGATCGCGGCCGGGAAGGCCAAGCCGATGGTCGTGGTCATGCCGGCGGGGCACACGGGGCCGTTCCAGTTCGGGCCGTCATTCGGCGCGGACCTCGGCAAGCAGATCGGCGAGTTCGCGAGCGACTTCCTGATGGACATCAAGCCATACATCGAGTCGCACTACCGCATCGAGGCCGATCAGGCTCACCGCGCCATCGCGGGCCTCTCGATGGGCGGCCTGCAGACGCTCAACATCGCCATACCCTACCTGGCGGACTATGGCTACATCGGCGTGTTCAGCTCGGGCATCTTCGGCAGGCAGGGCGCCGCCACCGACACGGCCTGGGAGGAGCGGAACAAGGGGGCGCTGGACAATGCCGAGGCGAAGCAGGGCCTGCGGCTAGTCTGGTTCTCGACGGGCAAGGACGACTTCCTGCTCAGGACGTCGACCGCAACCGTGGACATGCTCAGGAAGCACGGGTTCGAGGTCACCTACGAGGAGTCAGAGGGCGGCCACACGTGGGCCAACTGGCGCGACTACCTGGCCAAGTTCGCGCCATTGCTGTTTGGCGACTAGCGGGCGGCGCGTGGGGCGAGGGGCCCGCCGCCTTTCGTGACGCCGCGCGGGCGCGGCTCCTCAGGAACAGCGGGGATGGGGAGCGCCGCGGCCCGCGGTCGCCTGCTATACCACCCCAACCTCCAGGATGCCTGCCAGGTCGCGGAAGACCTGCGTGTGCTCGCCGTACGAGATGATGTAGTGCTGGCTGGCGACGTTCTGGAAGAAGGCCTCGGCGTCGCCGTCGAGCGTGATCTCGAGGCCCGGGAGCTGTGGCGCCGGGGGCACCCAGCCAGCCTCCTCCCACGGGCCGGGCGTGATCGCCGTGCCCGTGGCCAGGTGGAGCTCGTAGCGATCGCCGGACGAGGTCAGCCTGGCGAGGGTGACTCGGCCGGTCTTCACTCTCGACACGTTGAGCAAGCCCTCGCCGAAGTCCCCGAAGGCCGTGGGCAGAACCGTGACGGGGCCGTCCACGACCTCGGTGGGTACGTAGTCGGGGACGCCCATCAGCATGCCGCTCTCGAGGAACTCGTAGAACTCCATGTAGGCGCCAACCTGGCCCGTGAGGTAGCGAGTCACGAGCTGCGTCACGGCGCCGAGGATGTCGTTCTCGGGCACCGTGCACACGCCGGCCTCTTCGTGGAGCAGCATGAACACGCCGGCCGGCGCGAACCCCAGCAGTTTCTTCACGCCATCGACGTCGATGAGCGTGACAGCCTGGTAGCCCCGCTCCCGCACCTTGCCGCTGACGGCGAGGTACAGCCGCACCGTGCGTTCAAGCGTGGCCGGCTGTGGCGGTCGGACGAACTCCCACCGGCTCGGCAGCTCCTCACACAGCTCCGACACCGCGGCCGGATCGAGTCGGTCGATGGTCTGTGTCATCTCGAGCATCTCGAAGCACTCGACCTCGGGCCCGATGCGCGACCGGAGCGAGACGCCATCGTGCATCGTGCCGTAGAGCCGCATGTCGCGGTAGCCCATGCTCCCGATGCGCGCGCTGCGGAGCAGCGCCGCCGCCCGAGCGGCAGTGAGGTAACTGACCACACGGCCGACCGGCAGCGGAGCGCCTTTGGGTGTCGCGATGTAGGCGAACCGGTAGCCCATGTCGACCATGGGCTTCCGCAACGCGGTAGTCGCCGCTTGATCGGCCGTGGTGATGAACCGCCCGCCCTCGGTCCAGCCCGTCAGGCCCCAGAGCACCATGGGCTTGTGGCGGAAGACATCGGCCACAGCGATCACGGCGTGCGAGGGGATCCACCCCGCGATGCACAGCACGAGGGCATCGAAGTCGCTGGCAGACAGCTCCGCAATGGCTCGGGCCACGTCCGCGCCCGCCGGATCGTCGCTGACGGGGGCTGTGGCGACGAGCTCGATGCCCTCGGCGGCGAGAGCCCGCTGGGCCTCCGCGCACTTGCGCTCGATGATCTCCCGCGGTGTGTTCACTTCGCCGAAGCCTACGAATCCGGCTCGGATGGGGCGCATGGCGACCTCCCGGGGGCGGTATGGCAGCTAGCAGTCGAACAGGGGTACGTCCAGCCAGTTGCCGTCGCTCATGGCCGAGTCGTGGGCCACGATCCCGGGGACGGTGAAGTCCATGGCGCGCACGACATCGATGGGTGGCCGAGTGCCGCTCTCCACGGCATCGAGGAAGTCTCGGATCATGTAATACTCCGAAGTCCCGTGGCCGCCGTGCAGGGCCTCCTCCGGCGCATTGGGGTCCGAGAGGGCGCAGTGCATGGGAGCGGCCTCCGGGTGCCCGTTCGGGCTGTCCGGCGTCTCGCCCTGGATCCAAACCTGGCCGTCCGTATCGCCCCAGCCGAACCGGCCATTTTCGAGGTAGCCGCGCTGGCCGTAGAGCGAGTAGTAGACGAGGTGCGGGTAGCGGGGCGCAACCTGGCTGCGGAGGATCTTGATGAGCGCGCCCTTGGCGGTGCGGAAGAGGCCCACCTCGGCGTCCAGGAAGCCTAGGTGATCCTTCTGATCCGGATGCTTGTGGAACCCGGCGTGGCTCCCGCATGCCTGCACGATGCGGTCATCCATGAGCGTCAGCAGCGGGCCGAGGCAGTGAGCGCAGTACCAGATCGGCGGCCGCTCGTGCCGCCAGTGGTAGTTCCCCGTTGCCCGGTCGATCAGCAGGTCTTCGATCTCATGGACGTACTCGGCTTCGGCGTAGAAGATGCCGCCCAGCTTCCCCTGGCGAATCAGGTCGTGCCACTGCCGGATGTAGTGGAAGTAGCAGTAGTTCTCGGCCATCATGTAGGTTAGGCCGGTGTGCCGAACGGTCTCCACGATCCGTTCGCACTCGCCGATGGTGTAGGCAGCCGTCTGCTCACACAACACATGCTTCCCGTTCTCGAGCGACTGGATCGTCTGCTCCGCATGGAACCGTATGGGCGTGGCGATGATCACGATGTCCATCGGCGCCTGCACGAAGCGCTCGAACTGCGTGTGAAGGTCGCCGTCCGGGAGCCTGAACGCTTCGCCAAGATCAGACAGAGCCGTCTCGTCCACATCGCAGAGCCCCACCACCTCGACCCGCGGATGTGCGGCGAACAGCGAGACGAACCCTCGTCCGCGCCGCAGACCGGCAATGCCAACCTTCCACTTCCTCATAGCGACAGCACCTTTCCGTGCAGACCAGAGCCGCCCGCCGGTCTGTCAGCCCGGGGCGCACTCGACCTCGCCCGGCGGCCGCCCCCGGGCAACCCAGCGCGGCCATGACAACAGCATGCAAACCCGCCGGGGTCCTCGGCCGTCATAGTCAGGTGCGATAGCGACCGCCATCTGGCGCGACGGGAGGGCCCCCCGTGCATGCGTCCGGTTCTCACGTGGCCGCGGCGATAATGTTTGCCGCCGCGCTGTGCTCGACCTTCCCCCTACGGTCTGAGGACTCCCCCACCCCATCGCTGGAGGGCATGATCCGGATCGGCGACGATGCCCCACGGTATGCCTTGTCCGTCCAGACCGCACCGCCAAGCAGTTGGCCGGCGGCGGGGGTGCTTCGCATCGCTATCGGTGTAGCCGGCCCGGCCGACTACGACCTGCTGACCCTCACCGCCAGTGGCGCCACCCTGACCCGGGTCCGCAGCGGCCAGGCCCAAGTGGCCGCCGGAGCCCCACGGCCGGACTCGGACCTGGGCGATCTCACCGTGCGCCGCAGCACCGGCTTCACCGATGTCATCTGGGGCGGCCGGCGAGTTCTGACCACCTTCGACCCGGAGGCGCCCCGAGGCTCTGTGCTCCTGGGCTCATCGGGACCGGACGTCTCGATGGAGGACGCGCTGATCCAGCCCATGTCGGAACTGCGCCTGGAGGCCGACTTCGCGGCGGAGGGGGACGTCGTGGCGGGCTGGGAAGTCCCGCTCGGGCGCTTCCGACCGACCGGCGTGAGAAGCCCCAGGCCTCGGCCCGAGATGGCGGCCAACCCGTTCACCTATGCGGCTCTGGGACCGGCCGAGGCGCTCTCGGTGGCCGGCGACTGGTTCTGGGACGGCTACGAGGCGACCGTTGCCGCCAAGGGGCAGTCGGGCGGGCGGCTCGGCATCTGCGCCTACTTCCGGGACCCGAGCCACTACGTCGCATTCCGCTGGGCGGCGGGCGACGCCGTCGCCCAGCAGGGGCGGCAGTTGGTTGTCGTTCAGGGCGGTCAGGCCGACACGGTAGCATGCGCCGAGGGTGGTTATGTGCCCGATCAGTGGTACCGCATAGGCATCCGCGCCTGCCGGGGGTACCTCGAGGCCCTGATCGACGGCGAGGTTGTGCTATCGGCCCGGACGGACGCTATGGGACAGGGCGCGATGGGGCTGTGGGCCGAAGGCGCCGAGAGGGCCTATTTCGACGATGCGCTGGTGCGCCGGTACGAGCAGGTGACCGAGGACTTCACCGGCTCGGCGTCGACCACCGGCGGCTTGTGGCAGAGGTCGGGCAACGCAGCGCTCGTAACGGGTGAGAGCGACTGGCGGGACACATCCGTCGAGGCGGCGTTCGATCCCGACGAGACCTCCGCGGGCATATGCTTTGGGTGGGAGGGCCCGTGGCGGATGTTTGCCTTCCGCCGCGTGCCAGGCCACGGAGGTCAATGGCAGCTCGTGCGCATCGACGGCAAGCGCGAAGACCTTCTGTGGTCGATGCCCGCTCCTCCGCTGCCGGGGAGCTACCGGGTGCGGCTCGAGACCCATGGGCCCTACGTGACGGTGGGCTTGGGGGGACAGCGCGTGGCCGACTACTACGACGCGCGGCTGCATGGCGGGCGTGCGGGACTCTATGTGGTTGGCGGCACCGGGGCACTTCGCAGTGCGCGCGTCTGCTCGGCGGACCCGATCGACACGACCCCGACGATCACCGAGCAGTTCACCCGAGAGGCTAGCATGTCCGGCTGGGCCAGCCCCGGAGGGGCGTGGACGGCTCCGGCCGGGCCCGACCGCGCCCGGTTCTACCGCGGCCTCGTGTTCGGCGACGGACTCGTGGAGATCGAGCTCAGCCAGTTGTCGGCCCGCACGGGTTCCATCGATGTCGCGCTGGCCTCCGAGGGGCTCGCGCTCGACTCGGGCTACCGCTTCACCTACAGCCCCATGGCGGGCACCCAGGGCGAGCTCACCCTCTTCAGGCTGGGGCAGGTCGCCGCGTCCAGCGCCGTGCGGGTCGAGGACCCGGCGGGCACCCACGTGCTCGACCTCGAACGGCGAGGCACCTGGCTTCTGGCGTCGATGGATGGGCAGGATCTGCTCAGCCTCCACGACCCTCAGCCACTCCACGGCGCTCAGATAGGCTACCGCGTCCGCGACATGTCACTCGATCCCCGGTGCATCCGCGTGACAGCCGCCTGCCTGCACGACTACACCTTCTCTCAGGCACCCACCGACTGGTGGTCTACCTCAGGCGTCTGGGAGATCCACGACCGGTGGAAGTGTTTCCCCGGTTGGGCGTGGTTCGCTGGTTCGGGGACCGAGGTGCCGACGCTGTGGAGCAAACGACAGCTCGACGGCGACCAGCTGGTCGAGGTCTACTGCGCGTCGATCATGGACCGGGCAGACTTCCCCGGCTACAGCCATCCCGGCGACCTCAACCTGACGATCTGCGGCGACGGACAACGGCTTGACTCGGGCTATTCAGTCGTCCTGGCCGGCTGGAACAACCGCAAGACCGCCTTGTTGCGCCGGGGGCGTGTCGTCGCCGAGAATCCATCGGTACGGTTCAACGACCCCACGAACATGAACATGGGGTTTCACCGGCACTGGTTCCACGTGCAGGTGTCGAAACGCGGCGAGTGCGTCACCGTCCTGGTGGATGGCCGTCCGGTGATCACCTACGACGATCCAAACCCCTTGCCGGGGGGCCGGGTGGCCGTATGGGCCTACAAGCCCGGCGGCGGCGGGATCCTCGTGGCCCGGGCCCGCCTGAGCGCCGAACATGTCTCGTCGGCTGCCGGGGCCGCTCCAGCCATCGGGACCGAGCGGGATCCCACCGATCTGCCCTGGTCCCTCTACGACCATCCCGCCGATCACGGGTACCTCATGGTCGACGCTGGCCCGTGGCGCGGGTCTGCAGGGCGAGCCGGCCCGCCGTGTCGAACCCTCGACCCATGCTGACGGTGTACTGCGGCCTCCCCGGCTCTGGCAAAACGACCTGGCGCAGGGCCCATGCTGGTGGGGCAACCGTAGTCTGCCTTGACGACATCCGCCAGGAGCTCACTGGCGACGCCGCGTGCCAGGACGAGAACTACCGCGTGGTGGTGACGGCATCCAGCCGCGTTCGCGACGCGCTGGCCCGTGGAGAGGACGTTCTGGTCGATGCCACCAATCTCACTCGCGATTACCGCGCTCGGTGGGTGGCCATCGCAAACGAGTTGGGCGTGCCTGCCCGGTCCGTCTACTTCGCCTGCAGTGTCGAGGACGCCCTGGCCCACAACGCGCTGCGCGAGCGCCGGGTACCGGACGACGCCATCCTGCGCATGGCCCGGCGGGTGCAGGTGCCGTCGGCGACCGAAGGGTTCGCCGAGCAGGTCGTGGTCTCACCGGACGAGGTCACCGCACTCGTGGAACGCATGCGGGCGGGTGAACCGGCCCCGTAGCTCCTGTGGGAGCCACAAGGGATTCCACACGCCAGGCGAGAAGAACCACCGCACATCTCGACCCGAAGGATGAGCCAGATGATCTGCCCGCGCTGCGGCGCGACTGTGGACTTGGAGCAGATGACCGCATGCCCCGCTTGCGGCCGAGAGCTGGGCGACCTGACCGTAGCGCCCGCTGACGCGCCCGCCGCGCGTGGTGGGGGCGCGGAGCCGGGCATCGGCTCGCGCTTCCTGCAGCGCTTGCGCCCGGTGGCGATCCCCTCTCAGCCGAGATCGGACGATGCAGGGCCTAGTGAGGCCGTCGGCGGCTACGCCACGATCACCTGCCCCTACTGCGGCACCGAGAATGTGCGGCCCAGCCAGCCCGTGCGTTGCCTCGGGCTACGCTGTCCGGCCACGGTGACGCCGGATGGTCTGATCGGCGTGCCACGCCGCGAGATGCTCGCTGAGATCTGGAGTTGTTCGAGCTGGCTGGTGATCTGGGGTGGCCTCGCCAAGTGGCTGACCCCCGGCGTGCGCTTCCTGCCGGAGGTCATGATCCTGGTCGGAATGCTCGCCGCCGCGATCCGTCAGCGGTGGGTGTTCGGTCTCTCTGCCCTCCTGTTCGCCGGAATGGGCGGGTGGAACGTGTTCAACGGGATCAGCGGCGCCTATTGGTGGGTCGCCGTCGGCATCTTCCAGCTCTACCTGGCCGCCGTCGACTTCCGCAACTTCCGCCGTTTCCGACAGACCGTGCCCCTCTAGCCTGGACTATGCGCAGAGCATACGTGTCAGGCGGATACCCGATCGGGGGGTGGCCGAGTCGGGTGTTGGGGTCGTTGACATCCTCATAGCCCGCGGCCAGGCCGAAGATGCGTTGGCGGAACAGCTCCAGGATGGCGGACCCAACCGTGCGAACATGCGCGCGTGGGATGTCAGATCGCCGCCATCGAAACCGGCCACCCCGGGCTTGGCTTGCCGGAGATCGAGCTCGGTCTGCCGGTAGCAAACGGTGGACACGGGAACTCGACTCCGCTCTCCGAAGGGCTGGCACAGACCCATGGCACGAGCGGATCTGGCGACTTCGCTGCCCCTGTTCCTACACTTGCTCATGCGTTACCCAGGCCAGGAGGCCTTTCGGAGTGGCCGAATACGGGCGGACTAGCCGCACGCGGGTATGACCCCATCCGGCTCGAGTGCCAGTCGCCCCGCCCTATACCCCCGGCACGCCGTAGATCCAGCGCCCGGCGCTCTCGGGCGTGATCTCGATGATGACGGCGTCCCCCTCGATGCGCGACTCGACGTGGACGCCCTTCTGCCCGGGGAGGGCACCCTCGGCGAAGAAGACCATGGGCGCCTCTCCCGCGACGAGCGGGACCCGCAACGGGCCCGGCGCGTCGCACTGGACGATCAGCGCGGCGCCGTTCGCGACCCGGCGGCTCGGGGACACTGGCGCCCATCCCACCGTGCCGGCGGGCTGAGGGGTGAACTCGAACCGTCGGCCGTCGATGGTGATCTCGCGGCACCCATGGCCGGCGAAAGCGATGAGGTCCCCTCCCGCGCCCGTTCGAAATGACATGGCTCCGTGGCCCTCATAGTCCACGACGTGCCCGTGGACGCGTACTCCTCTCAGCGACACCGCCAGCGACGGCAGGTTCAGGCGCTGGACGATCGGGTCGTCCTCTTCGGGGTTCCGGGCGAACCCGCCGGGCCAGTCTTCCTCGAGCCGTGTCAGGTGTGGAGCCACGGCCACAGTGCCGTTGGGGAAGTGGCAGAACAGGTACGGCGTCGTCCGGGAAAGTACTTCCGTGTTGTCGTTGGCCGGCAGGTCGGCGGCCGAGGGCGGATAGGCCCCCAGGGCATTGAGCGTCTCGAACCAGTTCCGCGTCTCGTAGCCCAGGCTGGCCGACTGGTCATCGCGCGGCCGGTAGCCCACGAAGGCCAGCGCCCCTCCCGCGATGGTCCCGCGGACCGTTCCCACGACTCGCCCCGCGCAGCGAGCCGTCACTTGGGTCCCCTCGCGTGGCCCCACGGGGTGAATGTGGTCCACCACGGCATCCGTGAGGATGATCTGCGCCTCGATGCCCTCCAGTGCCCCTTCGAAGGTCACTCGCCCGCCCGGAGCCATCTCCCCCAGTCCGTCGGGCGACGCGACCGGGTCCACGCCGAAAAGGTCCGCCCACCGCGCCCGAACCGGCTCGCCATCACGCCCAAGCAGCGGCGGCGGCCCGCTCCAGATCGCGCGCCCGCCGGCCTCGGCCAAGCGCGACATCAGATCAAGCAGCTCGGGCCGCGGGAAGGGCTCGAACAGCGCCGCCAGCGTCGTGAACCGCCGCCCGCCCAGCTCGACGGCACCATCGACAAGCCGGCCCATCTCCAGTAGCTTCGCCGGGGTCACGTAGTTGGCATAGGCGTACTGCGTCATCCACGAACCGAACCGTTCCTCCGTGCTCACCAGGTCCAGCGGGTACAACATCAGCACGCTCACGTCACGATGCTGCATCTCCTGTACCAGGGTGTGCATGGTCATGTGACCGGTGGTCCCGAACGCTCTCCCCACGTGTTCTCTCCGCCAGGCCACCTCGTTCGGGCTGCCCCAGTGGGCACAGTACGAATAGGGCAGCTCGTTCACGATGCCCGTTGAGCAGGCCAACGCCATGCCATAGTAGTTCCGATCCAGCCACCCACATTCGGGGTGGTCATTCCCCGTTCCAGTGAGGAACTCGCCCCACTTGAAGTAATCGTGGCACGCCGCCGCCGCCTGGTGGACCGTGTTCGACCAGACGAATCGCGAGTCGTACTCATAGCGAATGCTGTTCGCGTTCCGCGCGCCACTCCGGTAGTAGTCGATGGTCGGGCTCTCGGCCCACGTCGCGTGCGCGCGGGTGTACATCCGCCGGCCCGTCCGCTCCTCGGCGTCCCGCCGCGCGGCCAGGAACAGGTCGACCACCCCGTTTTGCAGCAGCTCGTAGTAGCGCGAGCGGAACAGTGCCGTGCGGTGGATGTCCTCCGCACTGGGGCCAAACACGTGCGGAATGGGCTCCGTGGCGGTTAGGCCCGCCACCGCATCTTCCTGCCCGTACGTGAAGTAGACCATGTACTTGGCCAGGTCTGCATACTGCGGCCCGTATCGCTCGGCGAATCGCCTTTCGAGCCCCGGGCTCACGTACCGCAGCGCGAACTGCCCGTGTTCGTGGTGGCCGAAGTAGTCCCAGTCCTGCTGAATGTGCATCTCGTCCGAGTAGAACCCACTGAGCTCGACACCCGCATCCAGGTACCGGCCGATGAGAGCCTTGAGATATGGCAGAGCGGAGTCGCTGAAATAGTCCATCTCCGGTGTGCGATACTGCTGTACCACCAGCACGTGGTCGAGCTCCCCCACGTCGGTGCGCCCCGTGCCGTGAACGCGAATCCGTCGGCCCACCGATCCCGACCGGATCCCCTCAAACGCCTCCACCCGGGCCACGTCGCTGATCTCGACGATGGAGTCCTCGGCGACGGCCAAGCACGATGTCCCGCCGACGGGGCGCTGGCCGAAGGCGAATACCCGCACACCCAGGTGTTCGAGGTCGATGGGCCCCTTGTTGTTCACCCAGCGCAGGTGTTGCCACATCTGGACGCTGAAGGCGCCCGTCCGCGGGTCCCGCAAACCCTTGCGATAGTGGTACCACCGGCCCCACTCGCCAGTCTGTTTCCCATACGCTGGGCCGATCTCGAGCGGGCTGAGTAGGCTGAGCTCCAGCTTGAGCCCTCGCTCCTTCGCGAAGCGCCCCACCCGGGCGATGAGCTGCACGTACTCGTCCATATCGGGTGTCAGCGTCCGCGCGTGGTCGATCCCGGGGCGGTACTGGGCGAAGAAGTGGTCGAAGGCCACGACCAGCGTGTGTGCGCCACGCGCCTGGGCCTCATCGCAGATCTGGCGAAGGCTGCGGTTCATCGGGTCTCGGCCCGTGGTGAGGTTGAGGACCTTGTCGGGATCGCCAGCCAGGTCCACGAGCTCCTGGTCGCTCACCAGGATGATCCCGGCGCTGGGCAGGTGGAATGCCCACGGGCCCGGGTAGCTTAGGCACTCGCCGGAGAAGACTTCCTGTGGGGCTAGTTCGGCCATGCGAGTCTCCCTCTCCACTCGGCGGCCTCGGGGCGGCCGACACCCGGCGCGATTCGCCCCGCGGCACGTGTCCCCTGCGTGACCCGGCAAGTTGGGCCACGGCGAGGCGAGTCAATGCTGGGAGGGTCGATGCGGTGTCTGGCCGAAGGGTCATGAACCACGGGGCCACAGGCCACAACTGAGGAGGCGTGTCATGCGTAGAGCGGGTTTCACGCTGATTGAGCTGCTCGTCGTCATCGCCATCATCGCTATCCTGGCTGCCATCCTGTTCCCTGTGTTCTCGAAGGCCCGGGAGAAGGCGCGCCAGGCCTCCTGCCTCTCCAACCTCAAGCAGTATGGACTGGCTGCCATGATGTACGCTCAGGACTATGACGACACCATGGTGCCGACCTACATCTACGAACCGACGGGGCCCGCCACGGGCTGTGGGAACCTGACGGGCTGGTTCCATCTGCTTGAGCCCTATGTCAAGAACAACCAGATCCGTGTGTGCCCATCCGGCCATCACACCTGTGTCTGGAACACCCCGCTCAGCTATGGCGTGAACTCGCTCGTCATGTACCGGCCGTTGGCCGTGATCACAAACCCCGCTGACCTGATCCATATCTTCGAGATGCCTTATTATCTGGAGATCTGGGACCCCGATACCTATGCGGACTACGGCACGGCCGGGGGCTATGTCGCCAAGCGGCACAACGACGGTTTCAACGCCTCGTTCTGTGACGGCCACGCCAAATGGATCAAGAACAGCAAGCACAGCATGTGGTACCCGGGTTAGCCACCTGGCTCCACGACACCCAGGGAGTACGCCGATGCCGTTAGGAGCACGCACCAACTGGGCCAGCCAACCGTGGATGCTCGTCGAACACAACGACCTCGAGGTCGAGTGGCAGCAGGCCACGGAAGAAGGGCGCGACCTGGCCTCGGTGGAGGCCGAGTTCGCGGACCTGAGGGCTTCGCAGCTTGACACGGAAGAGCTCCGCGTCCGCGCGGAGGCACTGCTCGACCGCGTCCAGGAGCTGCCGCTTGTGGCCGGCTACGCCCACGAGGAGCCGTCCGACCTCGACGGCATTCGCGCCGTGCGGCCCGAGGCTGCTCTCCCGCCCAAGGGCCGACCCGATCGCGCCACCCTCGAGGACAAGGCCCTCGGAGCCTGGTGTGGCCGCGCCAGCGGCTGCCTGCTGGGGAAGCCCGCTGAGGGCCGGCGCCGCTGGCAGATCGAGAAGTACCTCAAAGCACAATCGCGCTGGCCGCTGGATGACTACTTCTCGCTGCAGGCCGATGCGGAACTGGCGAGGGAGTGCGGATTCGACCTCTCGTGGCGGGCCGCGTACACCGAGGGCATCGACCACATGCCCGAGGACGACGACACCAACTACACCGTCACTGGGCTGGCCATCTACAAGCAGTCAGGTCCCGGCTTCACACCAGTCGACGTGGCCCGATTCTGGCTGTCGAACATCCCCATCTTCCACGTATGTACTGCCGAGCGCGTAGCCTACCGGAACCTCGTCGACGGTATCGGGCCCCCGGCGTCGGCCGCGTGCCGCAACGTCTACCGCGAGTGGATCGGCGCCCAGATCCGCGCTGACTTCTTTGGCTACGTCTGCCCGGGCGATCCGGAGCGCGCCGCCGGGCTTGCCTGGCGCGATGCGTGCATCAGCCATGTGAAGAACGGTATCTACGGCGAGATGTGGGTCGCCGCCATGCTGGCGGCGGCCTATGTGACCGACGATCCCGAGGCGGTCATCCGCGCCGGGATGGCCCAGATCCCCGCCCGATGCCGCCTGACGGCCGGGCTCGAGCACGTGCTCGGCCTGTGGCAGCGGCGCGTGGACTACTGGGAGGCCGTCGAGGACCTCCACGCTCGTTGGAAGGAAGACCGCTCCCACGACTGGTGCCACACCATCAGCAACGCCGAGGTCGTCGCCATGGCGCTGCTGTGGGGCGAGCGGGACTTCGGACGCACCATCTGCTACTCGGTAATGCCGGGCTTCGACACCGACTGCAACGGGGCCACCTCCGGCAGTGTCCTGGGCCTCATGCTCGGCCGCAAGGCCCTTCCCGAGCGTTGGATCGCACCCATGAACGATACGCTGATGACCGGGGTGGCCGGCTACCACAAGGTCTCCCTGACCGCCGTGGCACAGGAGACGGTGGAGCTGATGGGCTGAGGATCGGCGGAGACCGGCAGCCAGGCCGTCCGGAGGGGCCGGACGGGAGGGCCCATCCGGCCCGGCTTGAGCTCGTGCGGCCGGCGGGCGCTCCGCGCTGAGCCCCCGAAGGAGCGCCTCGCTGTATAAGAGACGTAAGTGCGGGCCTCGCGACCCGAACCCTAAGGCTCTACCACCCGCACTAGCCCCACATCGATGTACTGCCCCCCGACCGTCTGGTGGCAGTGCACGGCCAGAGTGTTGACACCCGGACACAGCCTCTGCTGAGCCGCGCCAGCGATGTCCACCACATCGTACTCGGTCAGGTAACCCGAAGTCTTCGCGGCGAGAACGCCGTTGAGGTACACTTCGGCCGCCTCGTCATGATGGATCCACAGCGCCACCGGCTCGCCTTCGCCGGCTTCTAGCTCGAACGTGCGGCGCATCCAGATGTCCGGCGTCCGCCACGCGGTTCGTACCACCGAGCCGGGCGTGCCCTCCTGGCCGAACCCCGACTCGCCTCGCAGCCATTCCGAGTCGTCATAGCCGGGCGCGAACCAGTCTCCGCCGGGCCGATCGGTCGTGTAGCGCCAGACCACGCCGCCCTGCTGCGCGCACGGCACGAGGGGCTCGAACCGGGGTGTCCGAGGAAACGGCGCCCACGCCGAGTCATCTGTATGGCCCCGACCGCGCCACTTCGACCACCGCCCGCCGTCGGTCAGCATCTTGATGAACACACCGCCGACCACGGGCCGCGCCCGGAAACCGACCATGGTGGCATCTGTCGTCTGATACCAGTCGGTCATGGGCACACGTTCGGGCGTCGCATTCAGGAAACGCGCGACGGGCGCCACGAAGGCCTCGAAGTCCTCCGGAGTGTCAGCCAGACAGGCTGTCCAGATGTGCCAATCCGTCTTCGTATAGGTCTGGCGGCTATCCAGGGGGAGCCCATACGGGTTGAGGATGCTCTGGTAGTACGCAACCTCAGTGCGGGCGACCTCGGGTGGGAAGCACCCCAGTCCGAGGATCCGGTCCCAGACCAGGTTGTACTTCTGGCTCCACGTGCCGGGTCGGTCGAAAGCCAGCCGGTAGTGGTCGCCATCGAGAGCCATCTCGGTCCATCGCCTGGCGTAACGCTTGGCCAACCTCTGGTAATCGCGCGCCTGCTCGACGTCTCCGCGCAGCTCGCTCAAGTACCCGTAGGCGGCCAGGGCCAGGATCGCCTTAGCCGACAGGTTGGCGTTGCGCGCCAGGTGACCGGCGAAGTCATCGGTGCAGAGCTGGTTCTCTGGGTCCAGTCCTTTGCTCTTTAGATACTCAGCCCACCTCGCGACCACGGACCCGTAGCGCGAGACGAAGTCCGCGTTGCCCTCGGCCTTCGACAGCGCCGCGAGCAGCAGGATCATGTTCCCGCACTCCTCCACCGGCATCTGGTTCTCCTCGGTCCGCTCGCCCCCGCCGTACACCTGCCCGGTTGCATGGGGGTACGTGCCGAGGTCATGGGGCGCGAAGGGGAACGTCCAGCGCTCCGAGCTGGCATAGTCGAGCACCGGCACCAGCAGCGCCTTGGTCAGCGTGGGGCTCAGCAACAGGAAGAAGGGCGCCGCGGGATAGATGACGTCGACCGTGCCAATGCACCCATTACTAAAACATTCCTTGCCAAACACCAGCGGGCGCCCGGCCGAATCGGCGGCCACCTTGTGGCCGGCAACAGCCTGGCGGAACGCGAGAACGCAGATATCGGCGTAGGCGCGGCCGCCAACCGCAACTAGATCCTCCGTGAGCTCCGCGTCGAACTCGTCACACCGCGCCCGCAGATCGTCATACTCGCGCTCCGCGCGCCGCAGAAGACCGGCGGCGTCCATCCCATCGCGCCGCCAATAGGGCCGCAGCTTCTCTCGGAAGTAGAGAATGCTGAACTCGTCGTCATACGCCAACATCAAGTGCCGCTCAACAGCCTGCGGCCCGATGCGGCCCAGGTCGCACGCAGCCGCCAATACCGGTGTTTCATCCGACGCCGCCCTCGGCATCCGCGTGTCGGGGGTGTGTGGAAGCCGGCCTTGTTCGGCGAAAACGCGTAGGTTGCGGGCCTGCTCGCCAGCGCTGACGCTTGACCACGAGGCCTCCGGTACCGCCAGGTACAGGTGCCCCCAATCGATGCGGAGGTTGTCGCCCTTCTTCTCCAACACCGGTTGCTCCACCGAGCCAGCCCGCGCGACCACGAGCTCCCCCAGGGGCTCCACCGCCCAGGTGATCGCTTGTTCCGGCGAGTTCACGCAGATGGAACCTGCGGCATCCAGGTAGACCTGCACCGCGTGGGCTCTGCCGTCCGTGGTCGCCACTGACCACGTGATGTACGTGACCGGGCGCGCCAACACATCCGGGTCGTGCGGCAGCAGTGGACTGGTGAACCGCAGCAATACCCGCACGCCCGCCCCCTCGAACTCGTAGACCGTCTGCGTGGGGGTGATGCGAAGGTCCACCTGTGCGAGCGACGCCGCATCGCTTGGCTCCGCGCCCATGATGCGGTAGACGTGACCGTCCACGCGCACGAGGCCCGTCAGCGAGTGTGGCGTGCCCGTCCAGTGGCGTGTGGTGTCATCCGTCAGCCGGTCGGCACAGCTCCAGATACTGAAGTAGGGGTCGTGAGCCACCAATGGCACAGCCGGTGGCCGTGTCACCGCGCGACCAGTGGTCGCCGCGGCTGTGGGAAGCAGGAGTGAGGGGATGAACCCGGCGAGTAGGGCATTCAAAGACTCTGATCTCCTTAGCGAGTAGTCGGACCCCGGCGGGCCATAGGCAGGATACCCAGTGCCGCAGTGACCGGCAACGGCGCCGGAGCGACCCAGCACGCTGCGGCGCAGCGGTGTGCTGCCCTGCGGGTGCGGGTCGGACGGGGCCCAACCATTCCACTGAGTCAGCCCCCAGCAATTCGGAGGCTCTTTGGAGGGACCCCACAGGGGCAATGAGCCACAGCCAAATGGGACCCGAGCCGGCTCGCGGTCATCAGTGCCCGAGGAGGCGTGCGGCCTGGAGGAAGAACGAAAGCACCCTGGCGCGGCCCCGCGTCGCTTGCGTGCGCGCCCCCTGCGAGGTACAAAGAGTCACCATGAGGCCGTTGTAGACCGGTGCTGCCCCACGAAGGAGTCCTGTTGTCCTATCGCGCGTCGTATTCCATGGTCACCCACGCCGAAGGTGGCGTCACTGACGCCCAGCTCGCGGCCCTGGAGGCCCGGGCCTTCGGAGCTTACGACGGCGTCATTGCCAGCGACAGCCGGTTCATCCCCTGGTACCGCGCTCGTCCAGGCATGGACCCCGGCGGCTGCCAGGCGGCGCTGCTGACCGACGGTACCCTCGTGGCCAGTGTGTTCCTGACGTCCATCTCGTTGGTCGTCGGCAGGGAGGCCCTACTGGCTGCGGCCATCGACACCGTGATGACCCATCCCGACCATCGCGGACGCGGTCTGGCTTCGGCCCTCATGGAACGCACGCACCAGGCGGCACGGTCCCGAGGCGCAGACCTCATGGTGCTGTACACGGCGGCCGGCTCAGATCCCCAAAGGCTCTACGAACGCCTCGGCTACCGGGTGTGCGCGACCCTCGCCTACTGGGTCGGCGCTGTCCCGCATCCGTCGCCCGTCCAGCCAGTGTCGCCGACCGGCGCCGAGGCACTCGCCGCCCAGCCCGACGGATTCCGGGTCTACACCGATGCCGATCGTGCTTGGCACCGTGCGGGGCCTGCACCTCGGCGGTGGTTCGTCGACCCGGCCTGCGATGGGGGGAGGCCGCTCAGCGTCTGCTATGCCACTGCCCCGGTGAGATTGGCCGGCTCGGTCCGCCCCGTGAGTGTGACCTGCGACGCCACGGCCTTCACCGACGGGCCAGAACTGCGCCGGCTACTCCTCCGGGCGCCCGGCCCGGACGTCTTGTGGCTTCTGGACGAGGCCGATGGGCCCCGTTCACGCCTACTTGCCAGTGCCGGCCTGCGGGTGGTGGCACGCGAGGTTGAGATGATCTTGCCTCTGACCGGCGCGGCCCGCCAGGCTCTGGCCCGATCAGCCGGACCGTGGTACCCCATCTCTGAGTCCATCATCGGAGTGTAGACAGTGACCCGGGGCCCCATGACCATGCGCCGACCCAGGTCCCGCCGCCCCGGGTGGCCGGGAGCGGCCCTTCTCCTCTGCGTCGCCCTCGCGGTGTGGCTGATGGCCACTCGAGCCGTACCGGGCTGCCGCAACCAGCGTACCTCGGTACCATCGCCGCCTGCGGAGCCTCGCTCGGCCACCACCACCCCGGCATCCGGCGATCGCTTGGCCTACACGGTCGAAGCGAGGGGGGCCGCTAGCCTTTGGATTGCCGAACCCGGCCGCCGCACGACGCGCGAGGTCGCCCACCGCCTGGCTATCGGTTCCAGCCCGGCCTGGTCCGCTGACGGAAGTTGGTTGGCATACATTGCGAGTTCGGGTACGCGGATGGCCCTCTATGCCAGCCCGATCGGTGGTGGACGCCGCCGCAAGCTCAGTGGGTCTCTTCCCGTTGGGCCCGTGGGGAACGCCTCGTACTGGATGCGGTGGGCACCGGCCGGCGAGTGGATGGCCTTCGCCGTGCCCCGGCCGGCGGAGCCGGGTGATCCTCGCGTCGACGTGTACGTCACTGCCCCCGGGGCAACCGAGATACAGGAGGCCGCGCTGGCTGCCTGCCTGGCTGCATCGGAGCCCGCGGGGCACACCATTGCCTGGAGCCCCGATGGCCAGTGGCTGGCCGCCTGCACTCGTCGCGCCGTCTCACTCCTGCGCCCCGCGGACGGCTACTTGCAGACCGTCTCCCTGGGCGGCATCGGCATCGCGGGGTTCTTCTGGTCGCCCGATGCCCGCAAGCTCCTGCTCTTCGCTCCCGACGAGGACTATCGCGCGGCAGCTTACGTCTATGACCTGCCCGCCGGCGCGCTTCGGCGCGTGGCTTCGGGGCTCGGGCCCGGCCTGGGCTCGTGGTCCGGCGACAGCGCCGCGCTCGTGCTGGCGCCCGACCCGGCGCTTCACCCCGGCGCTCTGCTCTTGTGGCGACCAGGGCACAGGCAGGCCCGCCTGCTCTCCGAGACGCTCAGACTGGGCGAGTACGCCTGGTTCCCGGGCGCCCCACGTCTTGCCGCGTGCGCCACAGGTGGGGCGGAGCGCGGACTCATCGTCATCGGCTCTGGCGGCGCACCCGTGCGGATGCTGGCTGCCGCCGACGGCGTCACATGGCCGGTGCCCAGCCCCGACGGCGCGCGGGTTGCCTTCTGCACCGCCGACGGGCCGAACCCGGGGCTCTACGTGGTGGCGGCCGCGGGCGGCCCGCCCCGGCAGCTGCTCGAGCAGCTGCCCGACGGCCCCCCTGCATGGAGCCCGGATGGCAGCGCCCTGCTGGTCCGGGTCCGTTCGGAGACGCGGCACATCACCGACGCACTGGTCCTGCCAGCAACCAACGGATCCGCACCGGGAACACGACTCAATGGCTCAGTGGACGTCGCTCACTGCCTCTGGTCGCCATCGGGCCGGCATGTGCTCCTGCTGTCCTCCGAGGGCGCCGAGGACCCCGGTGGCGTTCTGGCAGTGGCCACTCCTGGTGAGGCGCGCTGGATCGTCGACGAGAACGTACGCTTCGCCTCATGGTCGCCGCCGCCGTCCGGAGGGAGTTAGCCCCTCCCCACGCCCCCTTGTTGGCCTGCATCTGCGATGCCCCGGCCATGGGCACCCAAGCGCGGCGTGCCATGGCGCCGGGCCCGACGGGGGAACGATGGCGGCTTCGCCGGCGCCCACGGCCGCCCAGAGCCTCCGCTACACTGCCCCGCGGATCTCCCGCGCCGCCAGTCTGCGCTGTTCGGCCTCGCGGTAACGGGGAAGCACGACGAGGCAAAGCAGGGTCGGGCACAGGACGGTCACCAGCCCGCCAGCCAGCACCAGGGGATACCAGATCCCGTAGGGCTGGCCCGAGACCACGGCCACGATGCCGACCGCCAGGCACAGGGCACCAAGGGCAGAGGTCACTACCCAGATGGGCACAATGACGGCGCGCCCCTTGCCCTGGGGCGCCAGAGCGCCAGTCAGCCCACCTAGAACACCGATGAAGGTACCGCCCAATCCGCCACCGATGGCACCAAACAGAATGCCGAAGCGCATGGGATCGAACCACGGTTCCGCCATATCAAGACCCCCTCAGTGAGGCAACGCGCTCCAGATAGGCCTGACGGAGCCGGCGAGCCGCGCCGACGGTCACCTCGCCCGCCTCCACCGCCGCCCCCAGCTGCTCGAGGAACGGGTCGGGTTCCTGCCCCCGCGCCAGCTCGCCCAGACGGGCGATGAGCCGGTCGAGCCGAGAGCGGATTGTGGGGTAACTTACCCCATACTCCCGACCCAGGTCCTTGAGCGAACCCGAGGCCATGACGAAACGGAGGATCAGGTCCAGGTCC
This sequence comes from Armatimonadota bacterium, assembly GCA_029547025.1. Taxonomy (GTDB): domain Bacteria; phylum Armatimonadota; class Zipacnadia; order UBA1398; family JAKPQA01; genus JAKPQA01. The sequence goes on along the minus strand of JAKPQA010000093.1, from coordinate 35,418 downwards.
TCGGCCGGCAGGCGGCTCAGCGGGTGTGAGGTGTTGGCTCCGTCCATGCTTTGATAATGCCTCAGAGCCGGTCGGGTTTCAACAAAAATCATTGAGCTTTGAATATTATTCAGGCGACCCCCGCGTCAGGGACGCGACAGCATGCTCGCCAGCAGCGGGGCGACGTCGCGCGGCACGACGTAGATGACCTGCGAGGCCCGGCCGCCCCTCGGGCCCCTACCCGACTGAGTGAACCGCAGCGAGTACTCCCCCGGCGCGGGGAGCGTGAGCTCGAGCACGGTCAGTGTCGTTCCCGGCAGCTGAGCTTGCGCCGCGATGCCCACTGGCCGTCCGCCTGCGTCCAGCAGCGTCCACTCCGCCGGCTGGCCCCAGTTTGTGGTCAATGCGTAGACGACGAGCCGCGTTCCGGCGTCTGCGGCGGAGATGGGCCATGTGGCGCCCATGGTGGGGCCGTCCGTCTGGTCGTTCACACCGAACTCGAAACCACTGTACTCCGTGCCGCGTGGGTTCCAGAAGCCCTGGGGCGTCACGCCGTAGGCCCCGATACCCTCACCCGTGACCGCGTAGGCCGCGCACTGGCTCTCCAGGGTGCGTCGGAGATGAGCCAGGCGCGCGTCGTCGCGCTGTCGTGCCTGCTCGAGCCTTAGCAGCCCGCGCGCGCGCTCCGTCTCGCGCTCCGCGAACTCCGCCTCGAGTCCGCCGGCGAGCCCGGCGTCCGCCGACACCAGAACCAGGGCCACCGACGAGAGCTCCGGCAGCGTCAGTTGGTCGCCGGCGGCCAGTGGCAGCGGAGCGAATCCGCTCTCAGTCACCTGCCACGCTGCTCGGGGAGACATCCAGGGCACGTGGGGTAGTGAGAGCGTCACGTCGGTCCGGGGCGGGACCACAAAGGCATCGGGGCGGGACTCGTACTGGTCGTCGACGCACACGACGAGCATGGCATTCTCGCCGCAAATGAGCGTCCGCAGCCAGAGGCCGGCCTGCTCTGATTGGGCCAACTCCATGGGGTGGGCCCGGCCAAGGAGAGGCGCGACGCGGCCCAGCTCGCGGTAGGTCTGCCCGATGGCATACCACAGCTCGGGGTACTCGTGTGTGCCGTGGCTCTGGCCCTCGGTGCAGTGGATGTAGTTCCAGAGGCCGCGCGCCCCGGCGCCGATGGCATAGTACATCATCGTCCGCATCTCGTCGGGGAACGGCGCCCGGCCCTTGCGCGTGGGCGTCTCCTCCTCGCCCGGCTCGATGTAGCCCGACTGGTAGGTGAAGGTCACCGGCCGCGGCCCGGCGCCGTGGCGGGCCGTCTCGACTACCTCGCGCACCATCTTCGGATCGGCATCGATCATCAGCGGGTAGCAGTCAGGATTACAGATATCCGCCATGGGGCCGTAGACGTAGTAGTTGGCCGGCTTGTAGGTCAGGTCGAGGGTCAGGTAGGTGAGCGTGCGCGGATCGGCGGCACGGTACCGGCGCAGGCACTCCTCCACGTGCATGGCTTCGGTGCCCACACGCAGCCCGTGGTCCGGAATCTCATCGTGGGTGTAGTCGCGGCAGTCGGGCTCATCCATGGGGCAGTAGCCGAGGAGTGCCGCATGGCCGACGATGGCCGGGTCGGGCGCGTCATCGCCCAGGATCATACAGCTCCGCATCCCCAGCTCGGCCATGACGTCGAGGTCACCTCTGCTATAACGGCCGAAGCTGTTGTGGCCGTTGCACGAGTTCCGCGCGAAGTCGTCGAAGCGGTTGTAGCCGTACGTCCCGAGGGGCACCCAGCCGTCATAGGTCCTCACGCAACACGCGGCGGCCACGCCCTCACGCTCCTCGACCGTGTAGACGTGATATGACCCGTACTCGAGCGGCTCGCTGAGCCGCAGGGAGACGGGGCAGAGACCCGAGCTGAAACCCGGGTCGAGGATCCGGGTCTCGCCCGCGGCGGGCTTGCCGTCGATCAGGCATCGTCGCACCTCGTGCCGCCCGCCGTCCACCGCCTCGACCACCAGGAACACCTCGTCCATCGCCTTGCTGAAGCCCACGGTCGTGATGCGCAGGGGGTTCGGCTCGGGGGCGATAGCAGCCGAGACCGCGGAGCCGTCGGAGAACCGGACCTCCACGTTCGCGGGCGCCGTCAGGGGCTGCCGCGGCCGGACCAGCACCTCGGCCACCTCTCCCGGCCGGAGATCATCCGGAAGCATACGCCACCAGATGAGCTCGTGACTTGGACGCAGGTCATCGAAGGGAACGCCGTTCCAGATGAGGTCTACCGCCCGGACCGGCTGGCCCTCAGTTGTATGGATGTATAGACAACATAGCCCTGCCGCACGGTAATCGCGATCGAGAAAGGTCTGGATCCCCGGGGCCACCTCGTTCCACGCGTAGTGTGTGCCACGGTCGGGTGCATAGTAGCCCAGCACCAGCTCAGTCTCGGCGCCCGAGGCGCCGGCGAGTACCGTCAGCGCCATGGCACACAGGCCGAGGCGGCCACTCCGGCCCGCAGGAGCCGCTGGTCTGGTGCCGAACCCCTGCACATGGATGCAATCCACGGCGCACCCCCGGTGAGCGAGTGATCGGTACCAGGTGTGGTTCCGGGTGGTGCGCGCGAAGCCCTTGTTAGCGCCCGGCGCCTACGGGAGAGGCGGTGCTCCATGGCCGATGGATGGTCTCGACTCACGAGGGGTTGGCCGGCATGGGTGCTGTGTGCGGCCGTAGGGCAGAACGCGCCCGCCCCGGCTCAGGTGAAGGACCGCAGTGTGTTCTACGGCCAGGAGCTGCGCCAACGTGCCCGCCAGAACGCGGAGCGCTATCCGTGGGCGGCCGAGATCCGCGACGCCACCGTGCAGGCCGCCGAGCCGTGGCTCGCCTACTCCGACGACGAGCTGTGGGACTGGATGTTCGGCTGCACGATCACACGGTCGTGGATGGTGTGGTCGAACGGCTTCTGCCCGGCCTGCACGAAGTCCGTGCCCATGTACACGTGGGAGATAGATGCCCTGGGCCGCCCCTGGAAGGTCCGTTGCCCCCACTGCCACGAGGCGTTTCCAAAGAACGATTTCGCGGCGTTCTACCGGTCGGGGCTTGACGTCCATGGGGTGTTCGACCCGCAGCGCGCCGACAGGCGTTTGCTGTTCAATGCGGAACACCCCGACGAGGGCGATCCGCTGCATCTGTTTGGTGTGGACGATGGCGAAGGCTTCGTACAGGGCGACCATCGTTGGCGGTTTATCGGTGCCTATCTCGTCCATGGTCAGTGGAAGCAGGCGATCGTGAGGGGCACCACGCGCCTCGCTGAGGCCTATGTCGTCACCGGCGACCGGCGCTACGCGCACAAGGCCGGCGTGTTGCTGGATCGAGTGGCCGACCTCTACCCTACCTTCGACTTCCAGACCCAAGCGCTGGTATATGAGCGGCCGCTCGCCACCGGGTATGTCTCGACATGGCACGACGCGTGCGAGGAGATCCGCGAGCTCGCCATGGCCTATGACCAGGTGTTCGATGGCCTGAAGGATGACCCTGAGCTCGTGGCCTTCCTGTCCGCCAAAGCCAGCGAGCATCAGATCGAGAACAGGAAGGCCTCCTTCGCCGACATTCAGCGGAACATCGAGGACCGTCTGTTCCAAGAAACGCTCACAAATAACTCGAAGATCAACTCGAACTACCCACGGACCGACATTGCCAATGCTGTGATGCGGACCACGCTCTGGTGGCCCGCGAACCGCGATGAGGTGTTGGCCAGCATTGAGGCCATGCTGAAGCAGGCCACGGCCGTGGATGGAGTCACTGGGGAGAAGGGTCTCGACGGCTACGCCGCCTACGCGGTCCAGGGCGTCGCACGCCTCCTGGGCCAGTATGACCTGCTCGATGCCGGCTTCCTGGAAGAGACCCTGAGGCGGGTGCCGCGGATCGCGGACATGTTCCGATTCCACATCGATACGCTGTGCATCGGGGATTACTACCCGCGGTCAGGGGACACGGGCACCTACGGCATGAAGGCGGGCGGCTATGCCGGGGTCCCATTCAGCCGCAACCCGGGTGTCGGCCCTTCGACGTACACGCTCCTGGCGAACCTGCACGAGCTGACCGGCGACGCGGCATTCGCTCAGACGCTGGTCCGCGCGAACGAAGGCGAGACCGAGGGGCTGCCCTATGATCTTTTCGCCGAAGACCCGGAGGGCCTGCAGCGGCGCATGCGATCCGCGCTCGACCAGCACGGACGGGAGCCCCAGCTCGGAAGTGTCAACAAACAGGAGTGGCACCTGGCCATACTACGTTCGGGCGACGGGCCGCGCGCCCGAGCGTTATGGTTGGACTATGACTCGGGCGGCCGCCATGGCCACCTTGATGGCATGACGTTGGGGCTCTTCGGCCGGGGACTCGACCTGCTGCCCGATCTGGGTTACCCCCCCGTGCAGTACGGCGGCTGGGATAGCCCCCGTGCCGCCTGGTACATCGGGACGCTCTCGCACAACACGGCCGTGGTCGACCGCGCGGATCAGGCGACGGCGGCGGGCGTCACCACACTGTGGGCCGACGGGGAGACGTTCCGCGCCGTGCGCGCCTCGGGGCCCGCCCTCATTGCCGGACAGCAGTTCGAGCGGACGGCGGCCCTGATCGACGTCTCGGCCGAGGACTTCTATGTGCTCGACGTCTTCCGCGTGGTTGGCGGCACGGAGCACATGCGGTTCGTCCAGAGCCTACCGGGGGAGGTGACCACCGATGGCCTGAGCCTGGCTGCCACAGAGGACTTTGGCCGAACCTTCCAGATGCGCCACTACCAAGAGGATCTGGCGCCGCAACCGGGCTGGTCGGTCGACTTCGCCATCGCCGACGTCTTCGGCTATCTGGCCCAGGGCGAGCCGGCGCGTCTGCGCTACACGGATCTGACCGAGGGCGCCTCAGCCGGTCTTGCGGAGAGCTGGGCGGTCGCGGGCTCCTACAACGAGAACGGCGAGGTGTGGGTGCCGAGGGCGTTCGCGGTCCGTAAGGCCGACCAGGGCCCACTGGCGTCGACGTTTGTCGCGTGCGTGGTGCCCTACGGCGACGCACCGGCGGTTACCAGTCCGGTCAGGCTCCCGCTGCGAGCAGGGGACGGTCCGCCGCTGCCCGACTCCCATGTGGCGGTGCAGGTCAGCCTGCCCGAGGGCCGGCACGACCTGCTGCTGCTGGCTGATGCCGAGAACCCGCTGGGCCTCGTGCCGGCCTACCGTCGGGGGGTTCCCATGGTGCAGCCTGAGTGGGACGCGCGCTGCGACGGTGAGGTCGCATGGGTCCGTACGGACCCGGGAGGCCGAGTGGCGGCCATGGGGCTCGCCCGGGGCGTTGCCCTCGAGGTGGGCGATGTATCACTCAAGCTGGCCCATCCCGTAGACTACATCGAGCTTCGGTGGGACGGCCAGGCCGTGCGAGTGGTCTCCGGCGATCCTGCCGCGATCAGCGAGCTCGTCGTGGATGGACGCGGCGTCATCCCGGGGTAGGCGTGACGACAGCCAGGGACGGTGAGTGCATGGAGCACCGGCAGCCCGAGGGCTTCGCCAGCATCGACCAGCTCGAGGAGGCGCTCAGTGAGCCCTCGCCGGGCGTGGTTCGGACTCTCGCAGGTCTCGAGGGCGACATCCTCGTTCTAGGTGTCGGTGGGAAGATGGGTCCGACGCTGGCACGCATGGCGCGCCGGGCCACCGATGAGGCCGGCCGCGACCGGCGCATCATCGGCGTGTCGCGCTTCAGTGACACGGCCTTGCGCTCTCGCCTCGAGTATTGGGGTGTCCAGACGATTCGAGCTGACCTCCTGGACCGTGACGCCCTGGCCTCGCTTCCCGACTGCCCCAATGTCATCTACATGCCGGGGATGAAGTTCGGGGCCACCGGCCAAGAGGCGCTGACGTGGGCCATGAACACCTACCTGGCCGGCATGGTCTGCGAGCGCTACCGCGAGTCGCGTGTGGTCGCGTTTTCGACGGGCAACGTCTATGGCATGGTGCCGGTGGCCTCGGGTGGGTCCCGTGAGGCGGACGAGCTTCGTCCCGAGGGCGAGTATGCCATGAGCTGCCTCGGCCGCGAGCGGATGGTCGAACACGTGAGCCGGGCGCACGGGACGCGGGCAGTGCTGTTGCGGCTCAACTATGCGCACGAGATGCGTTACGGCGTGATGGTCGATCTGGCGCGGAAGGTGGTAGCGCAGGAACCCATCGATGTGACCATGGGGCACTTCAACGCGCTGTGGCAGGGCGATGCCAATGCGATGGCTCTTCAGGCCCTGGACCTGGTCTCCAGCCCACCCGAAGTGCTGAACCTGGCAGGGCCCGAGACACTCAGCGTGCGCCGGGTGGCCGAGGAGCTTGGGGGGCTCATGGACTTCGCTGTCACGTTGGTCGGTACCGAACAGCCCGATGCCCTGCTCAGTGATGCCCGGCGCTCCCACGCGCTCTTTGGGTATCCCCGGGTGACCGCGCGTCGGCTGATGGAGTGGATCGCGGCTTGGGTGTCGCGTGGCGGGGAGTCTCTCGATAGGCCGACGCATTTCGAGGTCCGGGACGGGAAGTTCTGAGTCCCGGCCAGTCTGCCCGCCGTCTCGGGGACTCCGTTGGGGCCAGGGGGCGCCGACGATGACGCCTGTCGCCAACCTCAGGATCGGCGGGATCGGGGACCCGTTTCCAGCCGTGGTGAAGGGCTCCGTCCCCCGGCGTGTGCCCCAAGGAGTGGGCTGGACGCCTGCGCCCGGCGCTGCGGCCCTGCGAAGGCATGCCCCCGTCGCGTCGCTGTGTGGCGCTGTGTGAGGCTGCAAGAACTTGGGTAGGTATCTCAAACGGCGGGTTGTAGTGCGTCGGGGTGCCGGTAGTGGTGCCATTGGCCGTTGAGGTGGAGGGTTCGCAGGCACAGGAGCGCCTCAGCCCCTCGGGGGCTCCAGCTCATGCCTCGGTGCTTGAAGCGGCGCCCGACGACGTCCATGCACGCGTCCTCGATGACACCTGACCCGATCTGAATCCCTTGGGCCTGCACGGCCCTGTAGTTGTGCAGGCCCTCCCGGTTCTGGTCCAGATAGTGACTCAGATTCTGCCGTGTCTCGATCTGCTGAGGCGTCGAGGCCGGCAGCCGTTCGACGGCCGACAGGGCCGCTTGGCATTGGCCATCGAACAGCAGAGCCGTGATCCGTCTCCCCCACTGCTTCCGGCTGTTCTCGTCGCGGATCAGCGATCGCACCGCGCGCCACACTGCATTCTGCACGTGCCACCAGTCCACAATGAACTCCGCATGGGGGTAGTATTGGCTCCACAGGCTCTTGATCCAACTCGCACCGTCGCCCAGCACATACAGTTCCTCGGCGTCATCCAGACCCCAGGGCTGCGTCGCTGCATAGAGGCGCTCCCCGAAAGCCTCGGCGCTACCCGAATGCGCCACATACTGCTTCCGGGAGATCCAGTGCCGCTTCTTGCTCTCCGTGAGGATGGGATCTGAAAACATCTCTCCGACTTTGAGCTCAAAACCAGACTTCTTGTGCCATTGATGAACGAAGCAACCGTCCATCTCGACGTATTGCCGGTTCCGCGCCGTCGACGGCGCGCCCGGGGCCGCTTCGTAGCGGAAGCTGGCACAATCGTGAGCCTGTTCTCCCTGGCGCCACGATTCCTCCTCGCCCCGCTGAACCAGATCCCGCCGGAGAGTCGTGCCCGTGACGCTCACCCCAAGACACTCCCCCAGGAGATGGCTCGCTTGGCTGTAGGGCACGTACAGTGCCAGTTGGGTCGCCAACTCCAGAAGCTTGGGGCCCACCCGTCGGCCACCCAGCGTGTCCAGAAAACGCTGCGGGGCATAGAAGCTGGCCTGGCACCGGCGGCACCGATACCGAGGGCGCTGTATCCGGACTTGCCCACACAGCGACTCGAACACCCGAGTCACCGAGCCGCCCCGGACTGACCCCCCTTTTTACACCGGGGGCATTCCGTCGGACGCTCCTTCTCTCCACCCGCTTCGACTAGGGCCTGTCGTTGAGCCCCCTGCGCCGCACGGAAGATGAGATCCTCCACCTCATACGCGTCCGCGTCCTCGGGGATCTCCACCTCAAGCACGACCCGTACTCGGCGACCCGCCATCCCTCATCAGCTCCTTGGCTTAGCCTCAGAGCCGATGTAGGCTCCCCTCTCTCGCGTACCTCCCCGTACCTACCCTTTGCACTGCAGCCCCGGCCCAACAGCTCTATTGACTCAGTGATGGGACGCGGGTATATTACCTAATCGTGTCGCATAGACTGAGCAGTGTGACCCGGCAGCCGCCAGCTCCCCCGGCGTCCGCCGCGAGTATGCGTGCGTTTCCGACCAGGACGTCTTCCCCACCTGGGCCGTTTTCGTTTGTGTGCGCCGCCTTCATGCGACTACCGGCACGGTAAGGGCTCCTCTTGCCCCTCGGCCTGGCGTGGGCGCGCCGAGGGCCGTGAACTTGGATCTGCGAGGTGTGTTCTCCGAACATGGCAGACACCGGCAATGGGAAGGTCATCGTCGCCCCCGCGGCCAGAGACTCCGTGGCAGAAGTCCCGGATCTGATCGCCATCCAGGTCGAGTCCTACGAGCGGTTCCTCAACGAGGGACTGAAGGAGCTGTTCGAGACCTTCTCCCCCATCGAGGACTTCACGGGGACTCTCTCGCTGGAGTTCCTCGACTACCAGCTGGGTGATGCCAAGTACTCGGTCGAGGAATGCCGCGAGCGCGATATCACGTATGAACTGCCGCTGAAGGCCAAGGTTCGCCTGGTCACCAAAGAGACGGGTGACGTGCTCGAGTCTGAGGTCTATATGGGCGAGATCCCATTCATGACCGAGAAGGGCACGTTCCTCATCAATGGCGCCGAGCGCGTGGTGGTCAGTCAGTTGGCGCGGTCGCCGGGGGTCTACTTCAAGGAGTCCATCGACTTCTCAGGCCGGCAGTTGTTCTCGGCGCAGCTGATCCCCACCGAGGGGGTGTGGATCGAGTTTGAGACCGACGCCAATGATGTGATCTGGGTCAAGATTGGCCAAGCGCGCAAGTTCCCGGCCACCACATTCCTCCGGGCCGTCAACGTGTTCGACGACCCCGACCCGGCCCACGCGGTCGAGTGCGGACGTGACCCGGACCTCCTCGAGCTGTTTGGCGAACGGGTCACGCTGAACCATCCGAGTCCCGAGGAGCTCATCGGGAAGATCGCCGTCGACGAGATGCGCGACGGTGATCGTTTGATTGTCGGTCCGTACTCGCGGATCGACGAGGCGGCTGCGGAGGAGATTGCTGCTCTCCGGCGAGGCAAGTTCGAGGTGTTGGATGTCAATCGTTACATCCCCAGCACCATGGCCCAGGATCCGACGCACAGCGATGAGGAAGCCATCCTCGACATCTACCGCAAGATTCGCCCGGGTGACCCTCCCACCAAGGAAGGGGCCGCCACGCTGTGCTATTCCATGTTCTTTGATGTGAAGCGCTATGACCTGAACAAGGTCGGCCGCCACAAGCTCAACCAGAAACTGGGCCTCAACCTGCCTCTCAACATCCGTTGGGTGACGAAGCACGACATCATCGCGATCATCAAGTACCTCCTGCGCCTGAGTGAAGGCGCTGAGGGGTATGGCGTGGATGACATTGACCACCTGGAGAACAAGCGGATCCGCGGTGTGGGTGAGCTGCTCCTGAATCAGTTCCGTGTGGGGTTCCTGCGGATGGAGCGGGTCGCGCGGGAGCGCATGACGAGTCTCGACCCTGAGAAGCTGACCGCCCAGGCCATCATCAGCATCAAGCCCATCACGGCGGCCGTGCGGAGCTTCTTCGGCAGCGGGCAGCTCTCGCAGTTCATGGACGAGGTCAATCCGCTGTCCGAACTGACCCACAAGCGCCGGGTCTCGGCCCTGGGCCCGGGCGGGCTGTCCCGCCAGAGCGCCAAGCTCGAGGTCCGCGACGTGCACCATAGCCACTATGGGCGTATCTGCCCCATTGAGACGCCCGAGGGGCCGAACATTGGTCTTATTGGTTCCGTGGCCGTGCACGCGCGGCTCGACGAGTTTGGGTTCATCCAAACGCCCTATCGAGTGGTGCGCAAGGGCAAGATCACGGACCAGGTCGACTACCTGACGGCAGATCAGGAGCGCGAGCTGAGTATCGCGCCCGCCGACACGCCCACCGAGGGCGACCGGTTCGTGGCGGATGCGCTGACCGTGCGGCGGGGCGAGGGTTTCCCCCGCGTCCCCGTCAGCGAGATCGACTACATTGATGTCTCACCGGCCCAGATTTTCTCGGTGGCGACATCGCTGATTCCCTTCTTGGAGAATGACGACCCGATTCGCGGTCTGATGGGCTCGAACATGCAGCGGCAGGCCGTTCCTCTGCTGGCGGCCAAGGCGCCGACGGTTCACACGGGCATGGAGGCTCGGGCAGCTCGCGACTCGGGTACGGTGGTTCTGGCCCGGGCTGCGGGGCGCGTGGAGGAAGTCGATGGGGCTCATGTGGTGGTCCGCCGCCGCGATGGGCAGATCGACCGTTACCGGCTTGATAAGTTCGTGCGGACGAACCAGGCCACCTGCATCAACATGCACCGCCGGGTTCAGCTGGGCCAGCGTGTCAAGGAAGGCGACCTGCTGGCGGACGGGAGCTGCACCGACAACGGTGAGCTGGCTCTGGGCCGCGATGTCCTCGTGGCCTACATGCCCTGGCGTGGGTACAACTACGAAGACGCCATCGTGTTGTCGGAGCGCCTCGCCAAAGATGACGTCCTCACGAGCATTCACATCGAGAAGTACGAGGTCGAGGCTCGCGACACGAAGCTGGGCCCCGAGGAGATCACACGAGACATCCCCAATGTGGGCGATGAGGCCCTGAAGCATCTGGATGAGAATGGCATCGTAACACCGGGCTCGGAGGTTCGCGCCGAGGACATCCTGGTGGGCAAGGTGGCGCCGAAAGGCCAGGCCGAACTCACGGCCGAGGAGAAGTTGGTCATCGCCATCTTCGGCAAGAAGGCCGAGGAGATGCGCGATGTGTCGCTGCGGATGCCGCATGGCGAGAAAGGTAAAGTGGTCGGCATCCGGGTGTTTTCGCGCTTCAAGTACGCGTGCGACAGCTGTGGGGCCGTATACCACTATGGCCGCCCGACAGAGCTGACGACCTGCCCAACCTGTGACGGTCGTCTGGTCCGGGACATGGGCGATGAGCTGCCGCCTGGCGTGAATCAGCTGGTTCGCGTCTACGTGGCGCAGCGCCGCAAGATCATGGTGGGTGACAAGCTGGCGGGCCGGCACGGCAACAAGGGCGTTATCTCGGCGATTCTGCCCGAGGAGGACATGCCGTTCACGAGTGATGGCCGGCCGGTGGATGTCATCTTGAACCCACTGGGCGTGCCGTCACGACTCAACGTGGGCCAGATTCTCGAGTGTCACCTCGGGCTGGTCTCCGAGGAGCTTGGTGTTCGCTTCCGCAGCCCTATCTTCGAGGGCTTCACGGACAAAGAGGTCTACGGGTATCTGGAGCAGGTGACGGACCGGTTCCGTGCACGAGCCCTCAAGAGCCTCATCGAGGATGAGCTCAAGGCTTCCTTCGCCATGCCCGATACGCTGGACCCGCAGGAGGTCCTCGAGGCGTTCCGGGCTGCGGCGCGGGAGCGGACGCCCGAGGAGCTTCTCGCCATCGCCGACATCGTGGCCGCCGATCGCATCGAGTCGGGCAAGAACGTGGTCGAGCGGCAGGTTGACGCCATCATCGACAAGGTGCGGGAGCTGGGAGAGCGCCGGGCGGGGCTGCTGGGGCGCACCGGCCGGATGTGGCTCCGCGACGGGATGACCGGAGAGCTCTTCCACCAGCCGGTCACCGTGGGCCTCGCGTACATCCTGAAGCTGATCCACCTGGTCGAGGACAAGATCCACGCACGTTCGACGGGCCCCTACTCGTTGGTGACACAGCAGCCGCTGGGCGGCAAGGCCCAGTTCGGCGGTCAGCGCTTCGGCGAGATGGAGGTGTGGGCGCTCGAGGCCTACGGTGCTGCTCACGCGCTCCAGGAGGTGCTGACCATCAAGTCGGACGACGTCGTGGGCCGTGTGAAGACGTATGAGTCCATCGTCAAGGGCGAGAACATCCTGGAGCCGGGCGTCCCTGAGTCGTTCTACATCCTGATCAAGGAGCTTGAGAGCCTGGCGCTGCGGGTCACGATCCTGCGTGAGGATGGCGAAGAGGTGGAACTGGACGACACGGAAGAGGAGATCGTGGCCCACCACTAGTCGATGGAGCAGTGCGCCTTCCCCGCCGCCTCGAGTGCGGAGCGGCCATTGGGACGGCGGGCTTGGTACCGCGGGAAAGAGGGGATACACGCCTTGGCCCACATTGGCACCTTCGATTCGCTTCGCATCAGTCTGGCCTCTCCGGAGAAGATTCGCGAGTGGTCCAAGGGCGAGGTGAAGAAGCCGGAGACCATCAACTACCGGACATTCAAGCCGGAGCGTGACGGTCTGTTCTGCGAGCGCATCTTCGGGCCATCCAGAGACTGGGAGTGCCACTGCGGCAAGTACAAGAAGGTCAAGTTCAAGGGCATCATCTGCGACCGGTGTGGTGTCGAGGTTACGCGGGCCAAGGTTCGCCGGCGTCGCATGGGCCATATCGAGCTGGCGGCTCCGGTGTGCCACATCTGGTACCTCAAGGGAGTGCCGTCCCCTATCGGCCTGCTGCTGGATATGTCCCCGCGGCCGCTGGAGAAGGTCATCTACTTCGCCTCCTACATTGTGACTCATGTGGACCATACCCGGATCACCGAGGGCTTGGAGGAGGCTCAGCGCGTCGCTCAGGAGTACCGCGAGGAGGAACTCGAGAACTTCGAGCGTTGGCGTGTTGCTCAGCTCGAACAGCTCGAGGAGCTGAAGGAGCGCGCCTTGTCGGAGGAGGCCCTGGCCCTGGCCGACGGGCGTGCCGTGGCGGTCGTCGACACGGGGCTGGCCCCAGAGCGGGCCACGACCGAGTTGGATGACGAGGAAGAGGATGAGGACCTGGTCGATGATCTGGACGAGGATGAGGGCGACGACTCGTTCGGTGAACGGCCGCTGGATCCGGTTCAGCTCGAGCGGGACTTCCAGGACCGCATCGCGATGGAGGAGGACGCCCTTCGCGAGCGGCTGACCGAGATCGATGCGGCACTCGAGCTCCTGGGCCGGGTCGAGAAGAAGCAGCTCATCTCCGAGCTGGAGTACCGGGCACTCATGCGCCTCCTCGAGATCCTCTCGGAGCGCCTGGGCGAGGACTACGCGGGTGCGGTGCGCGCCGGTCTCGGCGCCCAGGCCATTCGTGATCTGCTGTCGGAGATCGACCTCGAGGAGCTGGGTCGCGAGCTCCGCAAGGAGATCGAGGAGACCACCAGCGGACCGAAGCGCGCCCGGGCCATCAAGCGCCTCTCGATGGTCGAGGGCTTTCGCAAGTCGCGCAACCGGCCCGAGTGGATGATCCTCGACTGCGTGCCCGTGTTGCCTCCCGAGCTGCGGCCCATGGTCCAGCTCGATGGGGGGCGCTTCGCCACTTCGGATGTCAACGACCTCTACCGGCGCATCATCAACCGGAACAACCGGCTGCGTCGGATCATCGATATCAAGGCGCCGGAGTCCATCATCAACCATGAGAAGCGTCTGCTTCAGGAGTCGGTCGACGCCCTGATCGACAACAGTCGCCGGGCCCACCCGGTGGCCGGGACGAACCGGCGTCCGCTGAAGTCACTCAGCGACCTGCTCAAGGGCAAGGACGGACGTTTCCGCAAGAACCTGCTTGGCAAACGCGTCGACTACTCAGGCCGGTCGGTCATCGTGATCGGTCCCGAGCTCAAGCTGCACCAGTGTGGGCTACCACGCGAGATGGCGCTGGAGCTGTTCAAGCCTTTCGTCATGAAGCGGCTGGTGGAGAACGGCTTCACGACCAATATCAAGACGGCCAAGCGCATGGTGGACCGGCTGAAGCCCGAGGTGTGGGACGCGCTGGAGGATGTGATCGAGGACCATCCGGTCATGCTCAACCGCGCGCCGACGCTGCACCGGCTTGGCATCCAGGCGTTCGAGCCGGTCCTGGTGGACGGCAAGGCCATCAAGATCCATCCGCTGGTGTGCGAGGCGTTCAACGCGGACTTCGACGGCGACCAGATGGCCGTCCATGTTCCGCTGTCCGCCCACGCGCAGGCTGAGGCCCGCATCCTCATGCTGGCGGACCGGAACCTGTTCAAGCCGGCGGACGGGCGTCCGGTGGTGGCGCCGCTCTATGACATCGTCTTGGGCTGCTATTACCTAACTCAGCTCAGCCGGGATGACACCTCCGGAGACCCGACGCGCTACTTCGCGTCGCCTGAGGAGGCCCTTCTGGCCTATGAGGCGGGACAGTGGGACGTTCACCGCAGCGCTTTCGTTCGGGTCGAGCGGCTTCAGATCGACACCAACATCGATCGGGAGCCCAACGTGAAGTTGATGGACCGCCTCGAGGCGTTGTGCGGTCAAGCGCACGGCCGGCGTCTGGAGCGACGTGGTCCCTACATCTCGTACGACGACCCGCCGATCGAGTTCACGGCGCAGGAGGCCGCCGATGCGGTCGCCGCTCGCGAGGAGGCGGAACGAGCCAAAGCTGAAGCCCAGGCGGATGTGGATGAGCGCGACGAGGCCGTCGAGGACATGGCGGGTCTCGAGGCGACGCTGGCTACCATCGCCGGCCGGGCGCCGGCGGTGGCGTCGGGTCCCGCCGCGTTGCGCGAGCAGCTTGAGGAGGCGGTGGCGGAGGCTCTCCAGGAGGGAACGGTGGCGCCCGAATCTACCTTCCGCTTCGCCATTGTGCGCGAGCGGGTTCGGACAACCGTCGGGCGTCTCATCGTCAACAGTCTGGCCCCCATCGACATGCACCTGCACGAGCAGCTGTTTGACCGCAAGGCACTCTCGCGCCTGGTGGCGGGGCTTCACCACAAGCATGGTGCCATCCGCGCCGTGCAGTACCTGGATGACATCAAGAAGCTGGGCTTCGAGTACTCGACGCGGGCGGGGATCTCCATCTCGGTCTCTGACATGGACATCGAGACGGGCCGCGACAAGCTCATCGCCGAGACCGAGGCGAAGATCGTTGACCTCAACCGGCAGTTCCGGCGGGGGTATATCACTCAGAGCGAGCGCGAGCAGCTCGTGCTCGAGAGCTGGTTGAGAGCATCCGACAGTGTGGTGCGTTCCATCCGGGAGCACATCGACCCGTTCAACCCGATCTCCATGATGGTCGACTCGGGGGCCCGTGGTAGCCACCGGCAGGTCAGTCAGTTGGCGGGCATGCGTGGCCTGATGACGGATCCCTTCGGGCGTCTGATCGAGGACCTGCCCGTGAAGTCGAACTTCCGCGAGGGCCTTCACTGCCTCGAGTACTTCGTCTCGACCCACGGGGCGCGGAAGGGGTTGGCGGATACCGCCCTGCGCACGGCGGATGCGGGGTATCTGACTCGACGCCTCGTGGACGTGGCGCAGGACGTCATCGTCCGCGACGTGGACTGCGGGACCGCTCAGGGCGTTGAGGTCTCGCCCATCTACGAGGAGGACTGCTTCTGCCGTCGCTGTGGCGAGGAGGACCTCCATCGGGATGGCGAGCCCCCATGGAACTGCCAGTTCTGCGGCGCGGAGTTGCCCACGGTGTCGGCCAACCTGGCGGTTCCCCTGGACCAGCGTCTCGTGGGCCGAGTGGCCGCGGAGCCGATCATCGATGAGGAGACCGGCGAGGTCATTATCAATGCCGGTGAGTTCTTTACCCATGAGACAGCTGCCCGCGTGGTGGCGACGGGGATGCGGCGCGTGCGGATCCGCAGCCCGCTCACCTGCGAGCTGCGTCAGGGGATCTGCGTTCTGTGCTATGGAGTTGACATGGCGTCGTGGCGTCCGGTCGAGATCGGCGAGGCCATTGGGATCATTGCCGCTCAGTCGATCGGTGAGCCGGGCACCCAGCTGACGATGCGCACCTTCCACACCGGCGGGGTGGCGGCGAAGTACCTCACCGGTGTGGCGGACGTGAAGCGCAAGCGGCAGGACACCATCCGCCAGCTTCACGAGGACATTAGCCGTGGTCTGGTGCAGCTCGACGCGGGAGAGCAGGAGCGGGAGAACGTCAAGGCGATCCAGGCGGTCCTCAAGGTCCTCGAGGATCCGGTAGGCGGCCTGCTGCGGGTGGTGGAGCTCTTCGAGGCTCGCAAGCCCAAGGGCATGGCGATCGTCACTCACCTGGATGGTACCGTGGCGAAGATCGATGAGACGGGCCTGCGCCGGGTCATCATCCACTCCGAGCTGCCGGTGGACGAGACGAACATCCTCCGTGGCGAGGTGGCGGCCGAGCCCGTTCGCACGAAGAACGACGAGTTGGTGGTCGACGAGGGCGAGGAGCTTGGCGAGCGTCAGATCAAGCTACTGCGCCGGCACAAGATCAAGTCGGTGGTAATCCGCCGGGCCTACCTGGTGCCCTACCGCGGCTATCTGAGTGTCGAAGAGGGCATGAAGGTTCGGGCGGGGGATCGCCTGACGGAGGGGCCCCTGGATCCGCAGCAGATTCTGGCCATGCGCGGGGTGCGCGCGGTGCAGGAGTACATGGTTCGCGAGATCCAGCGCGTGTACCGGGGCCAGGACGTGGACATCAACGACAAGCACATCGAGACCATTGTCCGGCAGATGCTCCGCAAGATCCGTGTGATCGACCATGGGGACACGGACCTTCTGCCCGGGCAGGTGGTCGATCGGTTCATCTTCGAGGAGGAGAACCGGCGCGTGCAGTCGCTGGGTGGCCGTCCTGGGCAGGGCGAATGGATGTTGCTCGGCATCACCGAGGCTTCCCTCCAGACCGAGAGCTTCCTCTCGGCGGCCTCGTTCCAGAAGACGACCAAGGTGCTCACCGAGGCGGCGACGCGCGGCATGATCGACCCGCTGCGCGGGCTGAAGGAGAATGTGATCATCGGCCGACTGATCCCCGCGGGGAGCGGCTTGGCCACGTACCGCGACACGGACCTGGCGCCACTGCCCGTGTCGGCCGTTTGGCACGAGTTCGCGGGCGTGGACACGGCAGACGACCGGTCCTTCCGCCTGTTCAGCGCTGATGAGGACGAGCACGAGCTGGAGGACACGGAGGCCGTGGAGGTCCCGGGCGAGGGCGATGAGGAGCCGGTGGAGGCCGTGGTGGATGATGACGCTGAGCCCAGCGGGGCCGCGGACGAGGAGGAGCTGTTCGCCGACGAGGGCCTCGATGAGGCGGAGGAAGAGGAGGGTTCCGACATCGCCGGCCTCACCGTCGACGACCCGGACGAGGACGCTCCCGACGCATCGCCCGATGCGCTGGACGACTAGGCTTCCCCTCCACGAGACGTCTGCAGGGCCCCGGCGGCTGGTCTGCCGGGGCCCTGTTTTTCTGGGCGGCGCGGGACGCGGGTTTGGCTCTACTGGACGCCCGGCGTGGAGAACACATAGGCGAGATAGGCGGCGTAGAACACGATCCCGAGCAGCAGCGACCACGCGCTGATGCGCTTGCGCCACATCATCTCACCCAACGCCAGGCCTGAAGCCGCGATGGCGGCGACGGCCGCGGCGATGGCGCGGTCGGTGAGGGCCCAGTCGGTGCAGATGAGGCCCACGGCCGGAGGGATGCTGCTCTGGAAGACCATGGCGCCGCTGATGTTCCCGAGGGCCAATGTGTCCTTGCCGCGGCGAACCCAGAGGACGGAGTTGAACTTCTCGGGCAACTCGGTGGCGATGGGAGTGATGATGACCGAAAGCACCAGAGCGGATACGCCGGTGGCGTGAGCGATCTCGGAGAGGTGATGAACGAACAGGTGGGCGCCACCGATGATGGCGGCCAAGGCAACGAACAGCTGGCAGAGCACGTACCGGTAGCGCGGTATGATCGAGGAGCGCCTCAGGTGGAGCGGCGCGATGTCGTGGCCCTCTTCCGGCGCGCTGGCGCCCTGGAACGTGCGCCGGACGTAGATCGCGTAGATGACCACCAGCATCGCGGCGGCGGCATGCTTGTAGGGCCGAGCCGGCAGGAATGCGGCGGCTACGGCGAGGCTGAAGACGAGGACGAAGCTGCGCAGATCACGCCCCACGACAGCGTAGTCGGCGACGACCTCTCGGGGGCGATGACCCCGCATGGAGCAGATCAGGATGGCGAACCCCGTCACGAACATCGCCAGAGTGCTGAGCATGAGCGGGGCGCCGAGAATGGCTCCGATGCCGATGCTGTCGGCGTGCTCGCCCTGCTCAAACACGATGGCGATGATGGGGATGAGTGTCTCGGGGAGCGCGGTGCCCACGGCGGCGAGGATGCTGCCGACGGCCCCTTCAGCGAGGCGCATGCGGCGTCCCAGCCACTCGATGCTGTTGGTGAATAGCTCGGCGCCGGCGAGGATCACGGCCAGGCTGACGATGACAGCCCCGATCGAGACGAGCACGAAGCGACCACTGCTTTCGGTGTCGGTGTGAAGGCGCCCGGCCAACCACGGAGAGCCGACCACAGGCGCAGATCAGAGGCGATGCTATGGGGGCCCCGGATCGACGGCGCGGAACTCGTCCGCCAGCACTCCCATGGCAATCTCCGCGGAGTAAGTGGAGCCCTCTCGCAGGTGTTCGCGGAGGCGGCCCTCCCAGACGAAACCGCACTTCTCGTAGCAGCGGATCGCCCGCTGGTTGGACTCGTGCACGAACAAGTAGGCCCGGTGAAGCCCCAGTCCATCGAACAGGTGGCGCAGGAGCACGCGCATGGCATCGGTGCCGTAGCCGCGCCCCTGGTACCCCGCGTCTCCGACCACAATATACACGCAAGCCCGCCGGTCGCGCTCGTCAATGTTCGCGCCCAGATAGCCGATGGGGTGCCCCCCTTTTGTATAGATCCCAAAGAAGAGCCCAGGCCCGGAGCGGAGGGAGTCAAACATGCTCCGGGCCCCGTCCCATCCGCGCGGGGCCTGCGAGGGGCTGTCGGATAGGCGCAGGAGGGCCGGGTCGTTCTCCCACGTCACAAAGTAGGGCAGCAGATCGTCACCCGGCGGAGCCAGGTCGACCAGCTCGCCCACCAGATACGGCATGGTCCCGCGCCGCAAGCTCGCGCCTACCTTTCATTGGCTCCGCGCACCACGACGCCGCAGGTGGCGGGCACTGACGCTAGAGGTGCAGTGTGTCGTCGTAGGGCACCGGTTGGGGCTGCCCGGTCTGCGAAGAGACCTCGGCGGCCTCCATAATGGCGATGACACGCCGAGCGGACTCGGGGGTTACCTCGAGCGGCTTGCCCTTGAGCAGATGCGCGGACAGATTGTCGTAGAAGTTCTGCCAGCTGCTCTGGCGGTACGGCACATCCATCTCGACAACCATGCCCTTGAGCTCGGTCACGACGTGGAACTTGCCCTGGCCCGTGTCGACGATGGCTCCCTTGGTGCCGAGGATGCGCCAACGCGGCTTGCCGATGCGCTGGATCGTCGAGAGCTGCACATCCGCCGTGGCACCGTTCACGAACTTGATCACGGCATGGACGTGGTCCTCGTTGGTCATCTGGTGCCACACCAGTTTGTGGAAGTAACCCATGACGTGCTCGATGCGCTGCGGCACCACGTGGAGGAGCCAGTCGAGGATGTGGGCGCCCCAGTCATAGAAGGCACCTCCGGAGATGGCTTTGTCGGACCGCCACCACGTTCCGGGTGCGTCGTAGCCGCCCATGCACATCTCGACTTTGAACACGTCGCCGATCATACCCTTGTCCACGATCTCCTTGACTGCCAGGTAGTCGCCATCGTGCCGGCGGTTGTGAAAGACGGTGAGGCAGGTGCCGGCCTTCTTGGCGGCGGCAATCATGTCGGTGCCCTCTTGGGTGGTGATGCACATGGGCTTCTCGACGACGACGTGCTTGCCGGCTCGAGCGCACTGGATGGCCAGTGGCGCGTGCGTGTTGTGGGGCGTGACGATGGTCACCAGGTCGAAGTCACACTTGCGCAGCATGGTGTCGACGTCGGTGTAGGTCTCGATCCCGGGGAAGTCTTCGGCGGCGGCGGCGGCGCGAGCCGGGTCGATGTCGCACGCGGCGACGAAGCGGAAACCCGGTGCCGCTTGCCCCCAGGAGGCATGGGCCTTACCCATGTTGAACGCGCCGCCATAGCCGATGACGGCCATGCGGATCTCCGATGGCAGGGACTTCTTCGGGCTGGTCTTGATGGCTTTCTTGGCCTTGGCCATGGTGCACATGCACACCCTTCGTGTCTCGGATCAGTTCGCACACTGCTCGGTTCGGCGCCCGCGCGGGGACTCCTTGTCGTGCATGGGCACCCCCGTCGGCCCCCAACTGACCCCGCGGGCCGCGGGCCCAGGGGTTGGGCCATGAAGACAGAACCCCGGATCGGCCGTGCGCGACTCGATCTTAAGGGAGAGGTGGAGCCGGCGGGGTTATCAGCGGCGGCATGTGCCAGGCGTGCCACTTCTGCCAGAGCAGCAGCGATGCCAGGACGGCGAGGAGGGCGATGAGTCCCCACATCACCCGCCGCTCCCCGGGTCGGAGGTAGAAGATGAACCTGCGTCTCGGCTCCATCGGACTCCGTGCGCGGGTGGCGAAGGGCTCGGCAGCGGGATCGCGGGCCTAAGAGGCCACGATGCTGACGAGTCGGCCCGCGGCCACAATGACCTTGCGGACCTGCTTTCCCTCGAGCTGGGCTCTGACACGATCGAGCTCGAGGGCCAGGCGTTTGACCTCATCCTCGGCGGCATCGACGGGGACTACGACGCGGCCTCGCACCTTGCCATTCACCTGAACCGGGATCTCGATGGACTCCTCGCGAGCCACCTCGGGATCGGCGTCGATCCAGGCTTGCGAGTAGGTGCTGCCCTCGTGGCCCAGCCGCTCCCACAGCTCGTCGGCCAGGTGGGGCGCGAACGGCGAGAGCAGCAGAGTCAGGGTGTCGGCGGCCTCACTGAACACGATGCGCTCCTGGATGCCGTCGAGGCCGCCCTCGAGGAATGGGGTCAGATCATTGACGTACTCCATCAACGCGGCGATGGCCGTGTTGAAATGGAAGCGTTCCTCAATCTCCGAGGTGACTTTGGCGATGGTCTGGTGAAGCTTCCGGCGGATCGCCGCAGCGGCAGGGGAGAACTCGGCCGAGGCTAGAGCATGCCGCCATTCGGGGTCGTAGGCATCGGTGTGGTTCGCCACGGCAGAGAAAGCCCGGGAGAGGAAACGGAAGCATCCCGCGACGCCCTCGTCACTCCATTCGGCGTCCTGGTCGGGCGGCCCGGCGAACAGGATGAAGAGGCGCAGCGCATCGGCGCCGTACTTGTCGATGATGGCGTCGGGACGGACGACATTGCCCCTGGACTTGGACATCTTGGCGCCGTCTTTGACGATCATGCCCTGGGTGAAGAGCTCGGCGAAAGGTTCGACGAAGCTCAGGTATCCCAGGTCGTGCAGCGCTTTGGTGACGAACCGGGCGTAGTAGAGATGCAGCACCGCGTGCTCGACACCGCCGACATACTGGTCGACGGGCAGCCAGTAGTCGACAGCGGCCCGGTCGAAGGGCACAGTCTCCTCATGGGGGCTGGCGAAGCGGAGAAAGTACCAGGAGGAGTCGACGAAGGTGTCCATGGTGTCGACCTCGCGCCGGCCCGGCTTGCCACACTTCGGGCACGGCGCGTTGACGAAGGCGGGCGACGAGGCCAGAGGTGACCGGCCGGACTCGCGGAGGTCGGCGTCCTCGGGCAGCAGCACGGGCAGGTCGCTCTCGGGCACGGCCACGGGGCCATGCTCCTCGCAGTAGATGATGGGGATGGGTGCGCCCCAGTAGCGTTGCCGGCTGATGCACCAGTCGTGGAGGCGGTAGTTGACGGCGCGCCGCCCGAAGCCCTGGGATTCCATGTAGTCGGCAATGGCCTCCTTGCCCTGCTCGGAGGGAAGGCCGTCGAACTGGCCCGAGTTGACCTGCGTCCCCTCCCCCACATAGGCCTCGGTCATGGTCTCAGCATCCAGGGCGTCGCCCTCGGGCTGGATCACCACGCGCACCGGCAGGTCGTACTTGCGAGCGAACTCGAGGTCGCGCTGGTCGTGTGCGGGAACCGCCATGATGGCGCCGGTGCCATAGCCCGTGAGGATGTAGTTGGCAATCCAGACCGGCAGTCGCTCGCCGTTCATGGGGTTGATGGCGTAGCCGCCCGTGAACACGCCCACTTTGTCGGCCTCTTCGCCGCCACGGGTCGTGGCATGCTCGTTGCGTACCGCGTCGATGAAGGCCAACACCTCGGCCTCGCGAGGGGTCCCGCTGGCGAGTCGAGCCGCCATGGGGTGCTCGGCTGCCAGGGCCACGAATGTCGCCCCGAAAATCGTGTCGACCCGGGTGGTGAAGACGGTGATGGTCTCTCCCACGGGCTCGATGACGAAGTCGATCTCGACACCCTGGCTCCGGCCAATCCAGTTCCGCTGCATGGTGCGGACCCGTTCGGGCCAGCGGTCGAGCAGCGCCAGATCATCGAGTAGGCGGTCCGCGAACGCCGTGGTCCGGAAGAACCATTGCTCCATGTTGCGCTGGCCCACAACCGAGTCGCACCGTTCGCACCGGCCGTCCTTGACCTGTTCGTTGGCCAGGACCGTGCTGCACTTGGGACAGAAGTTGACGGGGGCTTCTTTCCGGTACGCGAGACCGGCACGGAAGAGCTGCACGAAGACCCACTGGGTCCAGCGGTAGTACTCGGGCCGGCAGGCGGCCACCTCGCGGTCCCAGTCGTAGCTGATCCCGAGCTGATCGAACTGGCGCCGCATCTCGGCGATGCACCGTTCGGTCCATTGGCGCGGATCGACTCCGCGCTCGAGAGCCGCGTTCTCCGCAGGCAATCCAAAGGCATCCCAGCCCATGGGATGCAGGACGCGGTAGCCGCGCATGACTTTCTGCCGGGCTACGCAGTCGCCGAGAGCGTAGTTGCGAACATGGCCCACATGGAGGTCGCCCGAGGGGTATGGGAACATGTCCAAGTAGTAGAACTTGGGCCGTGACGCGTCATCCGACGTACGGAACAGGGCGGTGTCGCGCCATCTCTGCTGCCACTTGGGTTCGATCTCGCTAGGCCTATAGGTGTGCCTCACGGAGCGACTCCTCTCGGCCCCAGCCGGAGGGCCACGGGAGCCCGAGAGCCGGCGTCAGGCCGCTGACTGGTCGGCCATTATAACTCGAGCCGACCGGAGGCCCTAGGGAGTTGAGGGAGCCAGTTCAAGTCGCCTCTCTCCCGAGCGTGGGCCCGATGGCGTCCTGCCCCCCTAGCGGGCTCCTTCCACTTGGTCCCTCCCCAGTGGTTCGGGCAGCATTCGGAGGGGCCGTCTCGGTGCTCGTGGGGCGTCATCCCGCGCCCGGCTGCTATCGAGAGAGCGACCGGAGCCACTGGGTACCCCAGACGATCAGGAAACACATGCCGATGAGGAACACGGCGCCGTAGAGGAGCGCGAACCGCTCTGCACGGGTGTAGCGGAAGTGCCGGGCGTTGCAGATGAGCGTGCCCACGGCCAGGAAGGGGAGTGCGGGCACGGGCAGGTCTCGCGCGGTGGCCAGCCACATGGCGGCAGCCCCGAGGACCAGGGTGGTCGCGAGTGTGGGGGCGTAGCTGAGACCGAACCGTGCCACACAGGCGAAGAAAAAGGCGACGAACACCAGGTCACCGAGGCCCGCGGTGGCGAGGTAGGACACGCGGGGTGCCTCCCCGGGCCCTGCTGGCTGGACGGCAGAGCCTGGCCTCGGGATCTTCTGCGAGAACGCGGCCACGACATCGGGCTTCGACTCGATCAGGATGGCTACGGGGCCGCCGAACCAGACACCAACCACGTCGACGAGGCCGACCGTGACCACGAGAACGGGGACGACCTTGGACTCGCGGACCAGGGAGGAGAGCAGTGCCCCACCGGCAGCGGCGGCAACGAGCTGGCACAGATCGGATGCGACTGCGACGGCCCAGTGACCATCGGCCGCCGGAGCGACGACCCTCACGATCAGAATGAAAACGGGCACAGATGCTGCGAGAACGAGCACCTGGCGGAGGCGGGTCCGCAAGCTGGTGCCCAACCCGACGGCGGACCAAAGGGCGAGAGTCGCCAGGGCGGTGCTCCAGAAGACATCGAGCCCGGGCGAGGACGGAATGCGAAGGGCTGGCAGGCCGAGCCGCAGCAGCACGTAAGCGATCAGGGGGCCCCAGAGAAAAGCGGTGGAGCGAGACTCGCGCGGAGTGACGCCAGTGTACGGCCCCGAGATGGCATCGGCGGGGTGTCCGTGGCCCGCGGGGGCCTCACTGCCGGTCATCCGCCGCCCCCCGTTGGCTGAGGGGTCGGGGCCCCATCAGTGGGTGGCGGCGCCTCGGGTGCGGCGGGTGTCATTGGGTCGGCAGGGAGCGCTCTGGGCGACGGTCCGGGGACAATCGCGCGAAAGGCCTTGTCGAGGGCGACAATGGCGGCCAGTGACCGCACCCGGGTGCGCCACCCGCGCAGCACCTCGTCCTTCTTGCGTTCGAGAACCAGCGTCTCGAGCTGGCCGCGCACCTCGTCGTAGGGCAGCGGCGCGTCAGTTCGGCGATCCTCGACGAGAAGGATCACCCAGCCCGGCGGCTCCTTCAGCGGTAGTGGCTGGCTTGGGACCCCGATCTCGGCCGTCTCGGCGAACTTGCGCAGCTCCGGGTCATCCGGGAGCGAAGAGAGCGTGTGCCAACCCCAGTCCCCTCCCTGGTCGCGGAACTCGTCCTCCGAGACCTGGCGGGCGAACTCGGCGAAGTTGCTGGCCCGAAGGCTGGGCCGCATGCCCCTGGCGTCCGCCTCGCGCTTGAAGACGATGCGCCTGAGCTTCACCGCCGTGCCCTTGGTGGTCGCAATGACCCCTGAGTCGTACAGCTCTCGCACCTCAGCGTCGGTGGCTTGGACGCTGGCGTTGAGGATCTTGGCAAGCAGCAGCTCGTTGCGCAGATCGGAGACGACCCAGGCGGGTACGTGCCGGAGCCGTTCGTCGAGCTCGGCATCGGTACCAATAGGACTCTCTGTCGTCGACCACCGCGCCATGGCCTCCTGCCGCCACTCGGTTTCGGAAACCGTCAGGCCGAGCCGCGCCGCCCGCCCGGCGATCTCGGCTTCGAATATCATCTGCTCGAGGGTCTGCAGGGCGTAGCGCTCCTGGATCTCTCTCATCAGGTCGCCGGCGAGGATCGTCTCGGCGTTCACGGTGGCCGCGGGCGCGTCGGCGGGGGTGCTGTGGAGCGGGGCCGCCCCACAAGGGATGAGGATTGCAAGACACGAGGCGGTTGTGAACGCCGCCATGGACCCGTAGCCGATCCGAGGGCCCGCCAGCTTCCCGAGCATGAGGATGCTCCCCCGCAAGACCGAGTTGCCTGCTAGAGGCTCTCGGCAAGGTCGACGGCGATATCGTACACGCGCGACCGCGGCACTTCAAGGATGGCCGCCACCGCCGACACGGCGCTTCGCTTGTCGACACCGGCGCCGAGCACGGCGTGCAGACGCGCGCGGACGGCCTCGTCGGATGGCGCGCCGCCGGACGCGACCGGGGCGCCCTCGAGGACGATGACGAACTCGCCGCGCAGCTCGCCGCGCTCCGTCAGGACCACCGCAACCTCGGCCGTGGTTCCTCGGATGCACTCCTCGAAGACCTTCGTCATCTCCCGCAGCAGGAGCACTTGCCGTTGGGGGAAGATGCCGGCCATGGCGCGCAGTGTGTCGCCGACGCGTCCCGGCGCCTCGAAGACGACGGTTGTGGCCGTCTCATCGGCTAACCCGGCCAGCACACGCCGCCGTTCGCTCAGGCGCTTGGGCAGGAATCCGAGCATCCGGACATGCCGGGTGTCGAACCCACACACGGACAGGGCAGCGGTCAGGGCGCTGGGGCCAGGGATGGGCACGACGCGCACTCCCGCCTCGGCCGCCGCACGCACCAGTGCGCTTCCCGGATCAGCGATGCCCGGCGTCCCGGCATCAGAGACGAGGGCGACGCGGGCCCCCCGGACCAGGCGGTCGACAATCTCGGGTGTGGCCTTGTGCTTGTTGGCTTCGTGGTACGCGACCGTTGGCGTGTGGATGCCATGGTGCGACAGCAGCTTCCGCACACGGCGGGTATCCTCGGCCGCCACGAAGGTGGCATCGGCCAGCATGCGGAGGGCACGCTGGGTGACATCCTCCAGGTTGCCAATGGGCGTGGCGACCACGTAGAGACAGCCGCTTGCCGACTCCACTCCGCCGTCACCTCCGGCCGGCGGCTATGGCGACATGGGCAAGTTCAGCGGCATTCCGCCCATGCCACCCATCCCCGAGGCCTGGGTGGCCTTCTCGATCTCGGCCTGCTGGGCCTTGGCCAGGTCCTTCTCGCCCATCTCCTCGTAGGCGGCCCGGAGGGCGTAGCGGATCTGCAGATCGCGCACGGTGGCAGCCTCACTCGCTGCCTGGTAGGCCTGCAGGGCGTCCTCGCGGCGGTTCTGTGCGCGGAGGAAGTTCCCGTACTCCAGGTGCAGGGCGGGGCACTCGCCCTCCTCAATGGCCTTAGCGAAGGCAGCGTCCGCCTCCTGGGGATTCCCCAGGTCCTGCTCCAGTTTGGCAATCTCGTACCAGATGACCGCGCCGACGCGGCGCTCGGGCTCGTTGGCAGAGGCGCCACGGCCGCCTTCAGCCTGTTTCGTTCGATCGGCGCATAGCTTGCGGAGCAGGGCCAGCGCCTCTTGTTTCTTCCCGTCTTCGATCAGCTTGAAAGCCTTGAGTTGCTCGTCGATGACCTCAACCTGCGCGTTCTTCTGCAGCTCATCGCGGTACTCAGCGAACAGGCGGCTCTTCTTCTGGTCGAGCTTCTGCTTCCGGTAGTCCTCCTTCTTCTCGGCGAAGTCGTTGGGCTTGGTTGTCTTCCTCGACTCGACCTTGAAGAAGCTGAAACCATCCTTGACCTCGATCGGCTTGGACAGCTCGCCGATCTTGGCTTTGTAGACCGCGTCGGTAAACGCATCGCCCAGCTGCTCGGACGTGAAGTCGCCGCGCTGGAGGGTCAGCTGTCCGCCGTTGGTCGCCGACCAATCATCCGACTCGGCCTTGGCGATGGCCGCCAGATCCTCGCCCTTCTTGGCGCGCTCATAGAGCTCGTTCACTCGTTTCTCGGCCGCCGCCTTGGTGCGCGTGGTCTTGCCCTTGCCATCCTTGCCTTCGCCCTCACCCTTGGTCTCTGCCGGCTTGGGGGTGGCTGCATCCGCTGTCTCGGTGGCTTTGGGGTCGTACTTCACCAGCACATGGCGGAGCGAGACCTGAGTGTAGGACTGCTCCAGATGCTCGTCCGAGATCTGCGCGTCCGCGGTGATGGCTTCCTCGAGCTTCTCCATGACGATCTTGTGGGTAAAGTACTGCTGCATACCCAGCGACCGAGCGCGCTGTTGGATTCGCTCGTTGAACTCCGCTTCGGTCATGTTCTCCTCGATGAGCGCCTTTTGCTTGGCCGCTCCTTCGCCGAGACTGGCGGTCTGCTGCTGGATCCACTCGAGGCGGGCTTTCTCGATGTCCTCGCTGCTCGCACTGAGCTTGCGCCTTGCGGCATCCTGCTGCAGGGCCGTGTCGACGATGAGCTCTTTCATGACGGCCAGTTGCATGGCGCGCTCACGGGTCGGATCGCCTTTGGATCCCCCATACATCTGCATCTGGTTCTCGTAGTTCTCGAGTGCCTGGTGGAACTCGGCCATGTTGATGGTCTTGCCGTTGACTCTGAAGGCGTCGGGGATGGAGCCCATGGGGTTCCGCCCCGGGCTCCCACCGAAGCTGAAGAAGGCGCCCACTCCGAAAATCGCCGCGATGATCGCGAGGATGATCTTGGAGGCCCTTCTGGAGCCGGCGCTCTTCTGGAACCGAATGAACGATGGCATGTACATCCTCCGCGGCCCCTGGACCCATGCAACCAACGGCTCGCGCGAGGCGACCGGAGGGGGGCCAGACGGCGAGGTACGAACTGCACCAACCAGCACGCCAGCTCGGCGGTGCAGACTCGCAGCGCAGTTCGGCATCCATCATAACGCAAACGGAGGGTGCCGTGTAGTCCGTGGGGCCACCGGGCCACCGCGCTCTGGCGGCGAGCGCAGGAGTCGGCGCAGCGGCACCGAATGATAACTCCGGATAGGGGGTAAGCCAGCGAGAGGGTCAGCTTGGCCTCCCACCGCATGGCGTTGAGTCGCGCCGACCGGTGGGTTTTGGGACTGAGCTGCCGTTGGCCGGGTCCAGCCGGCTGGCGTGGTGCCTCGGGGCCGGAATCCAGTTGATGAACGCACGCAACCGCTTCCTCGTGTCGACGGTGTTTGTCAGTTTGGTGTGTGTCCTTGGAGCTGCTGAGGCCTTTGACCTTTTGTTCGTCCCGCTCGCCGACACCATGCCCAAGGGAAAAGCGGAGCTACAGTCAGCGTACATTGACAAGCCTCTCGGTGCGCCGGCTGGTGGGGTTGTTCTGAACAACCTCTACTACGGGATCACGGACCGGCTCGAGATCTCCGCACACTCGGCGGTGTTCATGGGTGTTCCGGGTAACCCGCCGCCGATGTTCCAGGTCAATGCCGAGTACCGTCTCCTGGACAGCAAGAAGCCGAATCACCCGACGGTATCGGTCGGGGCGTACAACTTGAATGGCGGTAACTTTCTCAACTACAATGCGGTTCAGCCGTACATTGTGGTCTCGCACAATGTGAACATCCCCGACAAGGGCAAGCCGGAATGGGACGATCCGCTGGTTCGGCTGACTGCGGGTGTGGGTACGGCAGGACACGGCCTGTTTGGCAGCGCTCTCAGCGTGTTTGATCCGCACTTCGCGGCGGAGGCCGGCTGGCACGGGGGGCGTTACCACGTGTGTGTCAACTGGATGTTGGGCGACAAGTCACAGTACCACGTCACACCGGCCATCTGGAACGGGTCGCCTGCACTGAAAGTGGCCTATCAGCACAAGTTCTAGCCAAGCAAGGCTCCGGTCGGGACGGACGCGGAGTGCCCTCGCGTGTGCCAAGCGCGAGGGCTCTTGTTGCTTTGCCCGGACGGGGTGCGCGGCGGGTTGTCAATGATGAGGGGCTGGTATCATGACGCACCGCGAACGGTTGCTTACGGCTCTCGACCTGGGTGTGCCGGATCAGGTTCCCGTCACCTGGGAGTTGGTGGGACGATGCGCCTATGCGCACACGGGTGACGCCGGCTGGCGCGGGCAGTGCGACACCCACCGCATGGTCGGGTCGTCGATTTTCAACCTTCAGGGCGTCGGGCCTGAGATCGAGTGCGAGCTGCCGGCTGGATTCTCGGTGGAGCGCGAGGAGCTGGGCGTCGAAGACGGATGGACGCTGACCGAGACGCGTATCGTGACGCCTTCGGGGACGCTGCGGGAGTGCCGGAAGACCGGCGGGATTCCCGGTGATCCACTGCTTGGGAAGTGCACTCGGTATTTCGTGCAGAACAGAGAGGACTACGAGATACTCGCCACCTACCTCGAGGCACGGGCCCGGTGTGCACGACCGCGGACCCACGAGAGCAGTGTAGCGCTGGACTATGTCCGCGATGATGGTCTCGTGAACCACTGGATGGGGGATTCTCTGTACGGCTTGGCCAACTATCGCGACTCCGAGGAGTTCCTGGTGGATCTGGTGGAGATCCCCGGTGTGCTGAAGGAGCTGCTGCGCCACCTGCACGTCGAGCGAGAGATAGGGCTGGAGGCGTTCAACTCGTCGGCGGCCGATGTGCTGGTGTGGGACATCTGTTGGTCTTCGACGAGCCTGCTCAACCCTCAGATGGTGCACGAGTTCGTGCTCCCCGAGGCGCGCTGGGTTGTGGAGAACCTGGCGCCAGGGAAGCGCGTGGTTTTCTTCACGACCGGGCGCATCCGCGGGGTCCTTGATGATCTGGCCCGCTGCCGGCCGCATGGGATCCAGCACCTGGATGTGCTGGGTGACTGCGATCTGGCCGAAGTGAAACAGACCTTCGGCCGACGGTTCTGCCTCATGGGCAACTACAGCCCGGTGGTGCTGGCTCACGGCACGCCGGAGGAAGCCCAGAGGGAGGCCAAGCGTTGCCTCGATGCGGCGATGGACGGCGGCGGGTACATCATCACCACCTCGGACGAGGTGCCGGCCGACGCCCGACTCGAGAACATGCGGGCCGTCGTCGAGTACGTGGGCCGTGAGGGACGTTACGCGTGAGCCGTCAGGCGGACGGGAGGGCCCGTTGGACGCCGACTACACCTATGAGCAGATTGCGGGGATGATCGATCATTCGCTGCTGGGTCCCGCGCTGACCGATGCCGAGTTGACAGCGGGGTGCGAGCTGGCCGCGCGCTACCGCGTGGCCACGGTGTGCATCAAGCCGTACTTCGTCAGCCGGAGTGTCGAGCTGCTGGACGGCAGCGGGGTCAAGCCGACGACGACGATCGGTTTCCCCCACGGCGGGCACGCCACCGCGATCAAGGTGGCTGAGGCCGCGCAGGCGATGGATGACGGCGCGCTCGAGCTCGACATGGTGGTGAACGTTGGCCGCGTGTTGAGTGAGGACTGGGGGTTCGTGCGGTCGGACATCGGGGCGGTGGCCGACGCGGCTCACGCTCGCGGTGTTCTGCTCAAGGTGATCTTCGAGAACTGCTTCCTGCATGACACGCACAAGATCCGTCTGTGCGAGATCTGTGGCGAGGTGCGGGCGGACTTCGTCAAGACCTCGACGGGCTACGGCGAGGGCGGAGCCACTCTTCATGATCTTCGGCTCATGCGCGAGAACTCCCCGGCGCACGTGCAGATCAAGGCGGCGGGTGGAGTCCGAACACTCGACGGGCTGCTTGCGGTACGCGAGGTGGGAGTCACCCGCGTCGGCGCCAGCCGCACGGCCGACATCCTCGATGAATGCAGGCAGCGGCTGGGCATCGCCTCGGGCTAGGTGCGGCGAGGAGTTCGTCGTGGTCGTCGACGGGGAGCTCGGGCCGTGGGGCCTACTCCAGCCTGACGTCTGCCCAGACGGCGTGGTCCGAGTAGTGGTCGTCGCTGGCATCGCTGGCAATGAGGCGAAGCCGCTCAGCGCCTCGGATGTCGGCGCGGACCTCCACGGGCGCCTCGCCGCCTCTGCGTACGCCGCTCTCGTAGACGCGAACCCACTCGCCCTGGCGGAGCACCTCCACTGCAAAGGTCACGGAGCCAGCCCCTTCGGCCGAGTCGTCGACGCCCACCCACGCACAGAGAGCCTGTGCATGGGACAGTGCCGGCGCCAGGACGTACGTCACCGTTGCCGTGCCCCCGAGTGCCGCGGAGACCGGATGGGTGCTCAGACCGCGGGCGAACCGGCGGCCCGCGATGGCGATGGGCTGGCCCGTGTAGCCCACGTCGAACCTCAGCAGTCCATGCAGCTGCGTCTCCTGTGGCGTGATGTCGCTCAGGTACACCGGCTGGCCCGGCGCGAGGACGAGCTTCCGATAGATTGCGGTGAGGGTGGGTGAGCGTGTACCTCCCAGGTTGCTCCGCGGGAAGGCCGCGGCTTTGAGTGTCGTGGTCTCCGTCAGGCGGATGGGTCCCGAGTACCGGCGCGATGCCCGGCCGGGCTCCGAGCCGTCAGTCGTGTAGCGGATCACCGCATCGCCCGTCGAGCAGCGGAGGTACACGAGCGCCTCGCCCACGAACGTGCCTCCGCCGGGTTGGGCCCAAGGCATGGAGGCGGCCACGCGCCGGCGATACTCGTCCGGCACAAGTCCCATCGACCCGAGGGGCGGGGGCTCGAAGCCGGGCAGGTCTGCGCGCGCGGCCGGTTCGGAGGCGTCGAGCAGGCCGGGATCGTGCTGTAGTTCCCAGTTGTCGGTGATAGTGCCGTGCTGCCGCGCTTCCTCGGCGATGTTCGGCGCGCCGCACGCGATGGAGACGTTGTGCCGGATGACGTTCCCCTTCGGCAGGCCCGGATCGTCGTCGAGGATGCGGGCCAGCTCAGGGAACCGGGCGGCCCAGATCTCGCTTTGGTAGGGCACCTGTTTGAGGTCGTTGCGCAGCTTGGTGTAGACCTCTTGGCCCTCGAGCCACTCACCGCTCATGCCGCGATTGTCGACGTGGATGGGGACGCGGCAGTCCGCGATGAGGTTGTTCTCGACCACGTTGTCGCGCCCGCCGCCCACCAGTATGGCGCGGTAGACGTTGCGGATCACGTTGCCGACGCAGGTGGTGCCGCAGGCCGTGTCATCGAGGTAGATGGTCTGGTTGCCGACCGACGGCCCGCCGCCGATGTCGTGGAAGTAGTTGTGGCGGATGATCGTGCCGCGGACCGTCCAGTCGCGGCCGGTGTAGATGGCGCCGGCGTCGTCGGTTTCGAGGCACACGTGGTGGATTTCGTTGAACTCGATGACGTGGTCGTTCCCGCCGAAGTCGATGGCGTGGTGCGGGGCGTCATGAATGAGGTTGTGCGACGCCCGGCAGCCCACCCCGTTGAGCGTGACGGCGTCGCGATGGGTGCGGAAGAGCCGTCCGTAGTGGTGGATGTGATTGTTCGCGGCGTGGTTGCCGCACGGGGTCAGCGTGGCCCGGTCCCCGCCGTTGAGGATGACGCCACCGCCTCCCATGTCGTAGATGTCGCACGCCACGACGCCGTTGCGCTCGCCGCCGGACACCCGGACGGCGTCTGTGGCCAGGTTACGCATCGTGCAACCAGCCACGCGGTTGTCCGAGCCCCCCTCGATCGTGACCGCCAGGTCTCGCGAGAGCTCGAGCGTGAGGCCGCGGAGCGTGATGTGAGAGGCACCGCGGATCTGGATCAGGGGCTCGTTGAGGAGCGACAGGCCGATCTCCTGACGCACCAGGGGCTCCGGAGGCCACAGGTAGAGCCTCCCCGACTGGGCGTCGATGAAGTACTCGCCAGGGCGGTCGAGCTCTTCGAGCAGGTTGAGGGCGTAGTACTCGCCCCCGGACGGCCCACCGACCCCATAGAGGTGGGGCGCGGCGAATGTGATGGTGCGCGCATCAGGATCGATGCGGTCGACGCGAATGCACTCGTTGTACCACTTGTAGGCCCAGTAGCCATTGAGGTACACGCGGTCAGCCTTGAGCCATCGGGTCGGACGGTCGCCCTCGTACTCGAAGACGCCGGGCCGGTCGGGAGACTCGGCCCAGCGAGGCTTCGAGCCGGAATCGATCACGCGGGCGACACGAGCGAGACCCTCGTTGGGCCAACGGGCCAGGGTCATGGGTACCCCATCCACGAAGAGCTCGGGCCACCCGACATAGCCCCGGAATCGGTCGGGCCATTCGGCGCCCAGCTCGTGGACGCCCAGGGCGTGAAGGTCGGCCTGGCGCACGGCGGCGCGGGCCGAGGCGTCGAGCCGGGTGATGATGGCGGCATCTGTGACCGGGGCGAAGGCGCGTGGCGGGATGAGCAAGCCTCCGACCAAGCGCGCCGCGCCCGCATCGAGGGACCGGTAGACCACGGGCTTACCGGGCTCTCCCGAGTCCTGCTCCTCGAGGACGAAGCCAGCCGTGCGCCTGTGGACACCGGGGTGCAAGACCACGGTGATGCCGCCCTCCGGGAGCCCCTGCTCGCTCTTGAGGGCGCGGATGGCATCGCGAGCCCGCTCCAGCGTGGCGAAGGGCCGGCTCCGGGTGCCGGGGTTCGTGTCATCACCCGTGGGCGACACGTGGAACTGCGTGGGCCCAGCCGGTGCCGATGCAGAGCCCAGGCAGAGCAGCGCGCACAACGATGCGACCATGGTTGGCCTCCGGTACCTGCAATCGGGCGACCGGCCGGCCGCCCCTAACCTCTCGCCTCTGGGAAGACGGCGAACTCGGCGATCGCCGGGCAGACGGGCGCGGCCGTGATACGCAGCCGAACGGCGTCGGCCTCGACGGGCTCAAACCGAACCAGCCGGTGAGGGCCGATGGCTTGAGCCGCCGCGACCTCGTGCCACTCGCCAGCGGCGCGTGCGTCAATGGCGAAGCCGTCGACGCGCTGGCCGAGCGGGAGGTACTCGCGCAGGCGGACGGTGGCGATGCGAGCAGGCTGCTTCAGCTCGACGGTGAGCTCGGGCGTCGTCACCCCGTCATCGGTAGACCAGTAGGTCTCGGGATCGCCATCGATGGCGCGGGATGGAGAGAACCGGTCGCCGTGCCCGCGCTGGTGCGTGGCCGACGCCACTCCGTGGCGGGCCAGGTCGACGGAGAGGATGGCACCGAGCAGCCGCCGGAACCCACGCAGGGCCTCTACATCGTTCTCGTGGATCCGGCCGCGGCGATCCGGCGGCAGGTTCAGGAGGAGCGACGCGCCGCGGCCGACCGATGCGAAGTAGAGCTCAAGAAGCTGCTGAGGGCTCTTGACGCGTTCATCTTCGGACGCGTGGTAGAACCAGCCGGGCCGGATGGACACGTCGGCCTCGGCAGGCAGCCAGTGGGTGCCATCGCGCACGCCGGTGGTGTTGCGCGCGGGGTCGATGTCGCCCACGGTGCCCTCTGGGGTGATGGTGGCCCAGCAGGGCTCGCCGGCGATGCCGCTTTCGTTTCCGACCCAGCGGACGTCCGGGCCGACATCGCTGAAGATCATGGCGTCAGGCTGGAGTTCGCGGACGATGCCCCAGGTGGTTGGCCAGTCATAGTAGGTCAGCTTGTCGACATGGCGGGTCTCGCGGGCTCCGCCATAGTAGCCGTCGCCGCCGTTGGCGCCGTCGAACCAGACTTCGAAGATAGGGCCGTACTCGGTCAGCAGTTCGCGGAGCTGCTTGCGGTAGTACTCGACGTACTGCTCGCGGCCGTAGGCGGCGTGGTTGCGGTCCCACGGCGAGAGGTACACGCCGAAGCGGAGCCCATGCCGGCGGCACGCGTCGGAGATCTCGCCGACGACATCGCCCCTGCCGCCCTTCCATGGGCTGTGCTTCACCGAGTGGTTCGTGTATCGGCTCGGCCACAGGCAGAAGCCGTCGTGGTGCTTGGCGGTGAGGATGAGGCCGGCCATGCCCGCTTCCTTGGCGGCGCCCACGATCTGGTCGGCATCGAAGTCGGTGGGGCTGAAGACCGACTCGGGCTCATCGCCGAACCCCCACTCCTTGTCGGTGAACGTGTTCACGGTGAAGTGGAGGAAGCCGTAGAACTCGAGCTGATGCCACGCGAGCTGCCTGCGCGACGGCAGCGGGCCATAGGGCGCCGGCGCGTCGGCGGCATCGGCAGCCATGGCGGCCATGAGGAGGGCGGCGCACGTTGGGGTCACCGGGTTCATGGCGTGTTCCTCTCGACGGGATGGGTTGTCGGTTCGCGGCGGCAGCGCGGCGACCTGCCAGGGGGTCCAGGGTCCCGGATGTGAGAGTTCAGAGTTGGTGTGACATTGGGGGAGGTACGGGGGAGGTTGGTGTCGTAGAAGAGTGGCATGCCGGAGCTGGATCGACTGAGTCGACACGAGCTGATCGCGCTGTTGGTGGGGTTTCACGCGCGGGTCGAGGAGCTCAGGGCGGAGAACGCGGAGCTTCGGGCCGCCCTGG
>JAKPQA010000074.1 GCA_029547025.1 Armatimonadota bacterium | reverse complement strand
CTGGTCGGGGCATGGCGCAGTTTGGTAGCGCGCTGGCATGGGGGGCCAGAGGCCCGCGGTTCGAGTCCGCGTGCCCCGACCACTTTCCTTCTCTTCGCTCCCTTCCCCCCGTGAAGCGAACAGCCCTCAGCGCCTACGGCTCTTCCGGGAGCGGTCTGCCATCCTCCCCCTCGGGGTGCATTGGCGCTCGGTTAGGCCCGAGACGGCGCCGCAGGACCGAGGACCGTCCCGTGAAGCCGGATGGTAAGGCCCCATCCGGCCCGTTTGTGCGCCGGCACGGTGACAGACTGCGGCCTTGCTTTGGGCGGGGTGCCATCCTGAGCGGAGCATCTGCGGAAGCGAGGGATCTCGGCGACCAGGGGCCCGGGGCCGTCGGCGCCTGCGGCCGCCCGGAACCTGGTGCTGGACGAGATCCTTCGTCGCTGCCGTTCCTCACGATGACGCCAACCGCAACACAGAGCACAGCCAGCGCCAGCCCGTTGACATGGCCCCTCTTGCGGTGTACACTCCGCTCTGGCACTCTCGATATGCGAGTGCTAATGCTCTCAGCCCATGTGTGCTGGCGTTTCATACTGGCCGGCGGGCACTTCTCCAAACCAAGGTTGGTGGTCGCAGCATGGTCAAGCCGCTTGGGAGCAGGGTCCTTCTCAAGCCAAGCACGGAGGAAGAGAAGAGCGCCGGAGGCATCTTCCTGCCCGACAGCGCTCAGAAGCGTCCCCACGAGGGCAAGGTCATCGCACTAGGGCCGGGCAAGATCCTCGACAACGGCGAGCGCGCCCCCATGCGCGTGAAAGAGGGCGATGTCGTCATCTTCTCCGAGTACGGTGGCACCGAGATCAAGATCGACGGCGAGGAGTACATCCTCATCGAAGAGGACCAGTTGCTGGCCATCCGCCAGTAGCGCGCGGTATCCCTGTAGGAGGTGAGTCTTTGTGGCAGCGAAAGAACTCGTGTTCAGCGAGGACGCGCGCCGTAGGCTCGAGGCCGGACTGAACCGCGTCGCCAACGCGGTCAAAGTCACACTCGGCCCCCGAGGGCGCAATGTGGTGCTCGACAAGAAATACGGATCCCCCACCATCACCAAAGACGGTGTAACCGTCGCCAAGGAGATCGACCTCGAGGATCGCCTCGAGAACACCGGCGCCCAGCTGGTGCGTGAAGTCGCCTCCAAGACCAACGATGTCGCCGGCGACGGCACCACCACCGCCACCGTTCTGGCACAGGCCGTCGTCCGGGCGGGTCTCAAGAACGTCGCCGCCGGCGCCAACCCCATGAGCCTGAAGCGGGGAATCGACAAAGCCGTCGAGGCAGCCGTCAAATCCTTGCTCAGCCAGGCCATTCCCGTGAACGAGCGCCACGAGATCGCCAGCGTTGCCGCCATCGCCGGCAACGATCCCGAGATCGGCACACACATCGCCGATGCCATGGAAAAAGTCGGCAAGGACGGCGTCATCACGGTCGAAGAGTCCAAGAGCATGGACACGACCGTCGAGGTCGTCGAGGGCATGCAGTTCGACAAAGGCTACCTCTCTCCCTACTTCATCACCGACCGGGAGACCATGGCCGCCGTCCTCGATGAGCCCTACGTCTTGCTCTACGAGAAGAAGATCAGCGCCGTCGCCGACCTCGTGCCTCTCCTTGAGAAGTGCGTGCAGGCCGGCAAGCCCCTCGCCGTCATTGCCGAGGATGTCGAGGGCGAAGCCCTAGCCACGCTCGTCGTGAACCACATCCGTGGCACCATCCGCGCCGTGGCCGTCAAGGCGCCGGGCTTCGGCGACCGCCGCAAAGCCATGCTTCAGGACATGGCCGTCCTGACCGGTGGTCAGTTCATCTCTGAGGATCTCGGCATCAAGCTCGAAAATGTCGATCTCTCGATGCTCGGGTCCTGCCGCCAGATCAAGGTCACCAAAGACGAAACCACCATCGTCGACGGCGCCGGGACCCCCGAAGCCGTCCAGGGCCGCATCAAAGAGATCCGCGCGGCCATCGAGACCACCGACTCCGACTACGATCGGGAGAAGCTCGAGGAGCGCCTCGCCAAGCTCGCCGGAGGCGTCGCCGTCATTCGGGTCGGCGCCGCCACCGAAACCGAACTCAAAGAGAAAAAGCACCGCTACGAGGACGCACTCTCCGCGACTCGAGCGGCCGTTGAGGAGGGCATCGTCCCCGGCGGCGGCACCGCCTACATCCGCGCCATCGCCGCCCTCGACAAAGTCCGCGCCTCGGGCGACGAGAAAACGGGCGTGGAGATCATCCGTGCCGCGCTGGAGGAACCCCTGCGCCAGATCGCGGCCAACGCGGGCCTCGAACCCTCCATCGCCGCCGCCACCGTCCGCGATGCTCAGGACCCAATGGTCGGCCTCAACGCCCTCACCGAAAAGTACGAGGACCTGGTCAAAGCGGGCGTCGTCGACCCCGTCAAAGTCACTCGATGCGCTCTCGAGAATGCCGCGAGCATCGGCTCGCTGGTCCTCACGACTGAAGCGCTCATCGCCGAGAAGCCCGAGAAGACGCCCCCGCCCGCCCCTCCCGGTGGTGGCGGCTACGACGACTTCTAGGTCCTCCCCCTCTCCTCTCCGGAGAGGGCGGGACTGAGGGGCGCTGTTCAGTTCGCCAGCACGCCCAAGAGGCGGGGCCATGCCGGTCCCGCCTCTTGGGCATTGGCGGTAACTGAGGGCTCCAGTGGCCCATCAGCCTGGTTGCGGAGGGGCGCCATGGGGGGAACCACGCGTCTCCCAGCGTGGTGGGCCCCCAACGCGCCCGATCCGCACGCCTCAACCTCGGACCGGTCAGGGGCCCCGCGCCCTCTGGGCGCCCCCCTGTGCCGCCCCTCCTCGGTGGTTCCAATGCCTTTCGGAGGGGCGCCATGGGGGGAACCACGCGTCTCCCAGCGTGGTGGGCCCCCAACGCGCCCGATCTGCACGCCTCAACCTCGGGCCGCTCAGGGGCCCCGCGCCCTCTGGGCGCACCCCTGTGCGGCCCCTCCGAAAGACCAGGCGGGCGTTCCGCGCGACCTTCGCGAGACCCAGCCGCCCGGCCAAAGGCCCTATGTTACCGCCCATGCGCCTCTTGGGTCTTTGGGTCCGCTCACGGTCCGCCTCACCGTCTCAGCCCCTGCTTCCCGCCCCATTCCCTCGCGTTCGCCGACTCCAATCCGCTGCCTTCGCTCGCCTCATTCGTTCGCCACAGGCGCAGTGCCCCCACCAGCCGGCCTCGCGTATACCTGTGCTTCCCAGATTCCGTTGTCAGGAATCCTGATATCAATGCGAATTGCATATAGATGCAAGCCCTTCGCGGGTCAACCGGAGGTGCAGAGGTGGCCAACCGAACTCGCTCACCAGGCTTTACGCTCATCGAACTCCTTGTCGTCATCGCCATCATCGCCATCTTGGCGGCCATTCTCTTCCCAGTGTTCGCCAAGGCCAGGGATAAGGCCCGTGTGGCCACCTGCATCTCGAACTGCAAGCAATTGCTCTACGGCGCGCTCATGTACGCGTCCGACTACGACGGCGAGCTACCGTCCGACTACCACGCCGGCAATCCCCATGCCCTCCTCATCAGCAAGCTCTGGCCCTACACCAAGGCCATGGGCATCTACTACTGTCCGAGCGCACCGGCCGCCCAGGTCGCCGATATCGTCTGCAACGAGCAGAACCAGGCCGCAGGCAACATCAGCTACTACTGGTTCTGTTTCTCTGAACTCCCCAGTACCGGCGTACTGCCCATGCAGTGGGTCGACAAGCAGTTTCTCACGAACCCGAACAACTGGGGCAACAAGCCCCGGCAGGTTACCGACGGGTGGGAACCCACCACTTGGATCGTCTCCGACTACTTCTACAAAGAAACGGCCTACCCCGTGCATGTCGGTCACCGTCGCGCCATGGTTGTTGGGTACCTCGACGGGCATGCCAAGTTCCTGGTGCAGCAACCCACCACCCAGTTCAAGTGAGGCATGATTCGCAGGAGGTCCCATGAGCCGGCGACAGATCCGCGCGGCTAACGCGGCGGCGTTGGCAGTGGTGTGGACGACCGCGACAGTACTCCTGGCCGGCCAGGGCCTCCGTGACCGGAAGGCTCTTGTGGTCTGGTCTTGTGGCGGAAACTACGAGTTCCTGTCAGACTTCGTGAGGCGATTCGAGACCGCGCACGGCATTCGCGTCTGCTACACCGCTGCGCCGGTGCAGTATCTCCTCGATCTCACACTGCGCGGCCCCCGGAAGCCCGATGTCATCGTAGGGCGCGGTGGGCCGGGTTGGCTGGCTCTCGAGAAGCGCGGACTCCTGGCGGCCGAGCCCACGTTCTTCGCGGTCGACCCGATGGTCATCGCCGTCAACCCCGGTTGCGCTCAGCCCATCACCTGCATCGAGGACCTCGGGAAGCCCGGCGTACGCGTGGCTGCTGCGCCCGCGGCCATGCGCCCCAAGGGCAAGGTCGTCGGGCAGCTCATGGCCTCGATCAGTGCCGCCGAAAGCCCCGGCCTTGTCGAGCGGTGGCAGGCCAACATGGTTGACTCACCCAAGTGCGGGCGCCACCTGCTCGATCCGCTCCGCCAGGGAGTCGCCGATGTCGCCGTGGTCCCTCTCTCCTTGACGCCCTCTGCCACGGCCCAAGGGACCGTACGCATCGTGTCCATCGCACCCCGGCATCTGGTCCGGATGAAAGAGGGCCGGGCCTCAATGCCCCAGTGCGCCGCCGCCCTGCGAACCAGCACCAGGCCAGAGGCCGCCGCGCGGTTCGTCGCTGCACTGGCCGATCCCCGATCGGCCGAACTCCTGAAGCGGGCGGGCTACATCCCCACCGCATCACCCGAGGCAAACCCTTACCGGCCCATGCTTGA
Organism: Armatimonadota bacterium; assembly: GCA_029547025.1. Taxonomy (GTDB): domain Bacteria; phylum Armatimonadota; class Zipacnadia; order UBA1398; family JAKPQA01; genus JAKPQA01. The sequence continues at coordinate 70,002 of JAKPQA010000074.1, read as the reverse complement.
GCTCTCCGCGCCCCGCGATATGCCTGGCTGGCAGGTCCGCCTCGCCCAGATGCTCGTCGAACACAACGCCATCCCCGCCGCCGCGCGCCGGTACCTGGTGGCGGTCTGCCTGTTCGGGCCCTCGATATACGACGGCCGGGCCCTGTGCGAGTTGGGCGACCTCCTCCACGCCCAGGGCCAGACCGACGCCGCCCACCGGGTCTGGGCCCATGCGGCCGAGATCCTCCCGAGGCCCCTGCCCAACGAGTTCTCGTCCGATGCCCTCCAGTGCCTGGGCGGCGTCCCGGGTATCGCGTGGTACGACGACAGCCACTGGGCATCCGTGGCCCGGGATCGGCTCGCCCGCGATGGCGCGACCGGCACCCGTCCACCCGCCTGGCGGCCTGTCGATGAGAGCGCCCCGCCCAAAGGGGGCACCCGGCAGATGGCGCTGGCCGAGCGGCTCGCATCCCTCGGGTATGTTGAAGCCGCCGTCAAGGACTACCTCAAAGTCTGCACACTCAACTACCCCAGCACCGAAATGCCGGCGGCCGAGCGCGCCATCCAGGCGCTCATGCAACAACACGGCAGTCCGGAGCCTGTGGCGTCCTCTCCCGTGGCCATGCCCCCGTGGTCGCCGCAGTTTGACACCCACTGGGCACGCGGGATGACTCTGGCCATGCGCCTCTACGAACTCGGCTTCTACCAGGGCGCCCTCAAGGAGTTCATCAAGCTCTGTTCCGGCGAGTACGGGACCGACGGCGACCAGGCCGAGGCCCGCTACAGGGCCGGAGTCGCCTCGGTGGCGGCCGGGTGGCCCCATAGCGCCGCATGGCAGTGGCACGTCTGCGCGGCGGTTCATGCGGGCTCCCCGTGGTCACCCAAAGCCGCCGCCGCTCTGAGAGCGCTCCATCGCACCTCCCGGCTGGGACGCCCTCTTCCGGACCAGGACGAGCCCGAATCCGACGATGCGCTCGTTCGCCTTCGCATCGCCCAGGAGTTCCATACCGCCGGCTTGGCGACACATGACGATACGCTGCTCGAGTTCCTCAAAGTCCTGACCGTTGCCGCTCCCAGTAAGAAGCTGAAGAATGCGGGGGACATCACCGCCCAGGCCACGTGTCGCTTGGGGGAGTGCCTCCTCGCACGTGGCGACGATGAGGGGGCTCGCGCCACGCTCAATGACGTCATCTCCCGTTGGCCGAGATCGCGCTGGGCGAAACAGGCGCGTGCCGTTCTGGTTCGAGAGGGTGCCCGGTGATACAGCCCATCACGATTCCGCGCCGCATCTCCCAACTGGCGTTCTTCGCGCTGACCGGCCAGTGGCTCTACGTGGGCTGGACCCGCTGCCCTTTCGCCGTCCCCTTCGTGGGGTGCGCCTCGTGTCCCCTCGCCGATTGCTGGGGAACCTGGATCCAGTGGTGGTTCATCTGGGTGTTGGGAGCGTCGGTCCTCCTCGTCGGGAGGGCCTTCTGCGGGTGGGCCTGCCCGATGGGTCTCGTCGAGGAAGCCCTCGGCTCCCTTCCGCGTCCATCGTTCGTGCGCCGCCTGACAGAGGGATCGGCGTGGAAACGCGGGTGGCCGAAGATCGATTCGGCCCTCCGTTGGCTCCGCTATCCCGCCCTCGTTGCCGTCGCCGCTATCGCCATCTCCGAGAGCATCGACGTGGCCCGTCCCTACCCCTACGTCGTGCGCTCCCCGCACACGTTCAGCCTCGAGCCCATCTGGATCGCGCTGGCCCTCGGCGGACCCCACTACGCCATCCGCCTCTGGGTCTTGGCCGCAGCCGTTGTGCTGGGCCTGCTCGTGCTTCGCGGCTGGTGCCGCTACCTCTGCCCGCTGGGGGCGCTCCTCGGACTCGCCAACAAGATCTCGCTGTGGCGCATCGCTCGCGACCCCCATGGCTGCACCGGGTGCGGACGCTATCCCAGGGAGTGCATCCAGCACACCGTGCCCGGTACGACCGAGTGCGTGGTCTGCGCCGATTGCGTCCAGGGATGCCCCACGGACTCCATCCACATGTCAATCCGCAGGGCCCGCCGCCAGGCAGCGGGCCCTGCCATCACGGATGCCGACCTGCCCGAGACTGCGGCTGGCCCGTAGACGGATACGCCAGAACCTGCAACCGCCCGAGCTCGATGGTCCCAAGGTCCTCCGACACCGGGCACCGAATCGCGTCCGCGCAGCGCCCAGCAGTGCCGCAAGGGGGCATGGATGATGCTCGGATCCGATCTGCTGCTCATGGGTGCGATCGTGGCCCTCGCTTCGCCAGTGGTTGAGGTCGAAGAGGAGGTCTACACCTACACCGCACCCAACAACGGTGCGGGGCCCATGTGGTGCTTCGGCTCCACCTGCTTGGTGCGATCCGGGGGCCGGCTGTTCGCCTCGGGCCAGGAAACCATCGAAGGCGCCCAGCCGCTCAATAACGTGCGGTGGACGCTCTACACCCGTTACGACGGGGGCTGGCGGCTCATTGCCAAGGACGGCGGACGCACGCGCGAGCCGAGCCCCATGACCGCCTTCAATGGCGGCCAGGTCTTCCTGTCGGTGAACCCGACACTCACGCCCCCGGGCACCGAGGGCGGCGGACCCGCCAAGCCTCAGATCCTCGCCTTCCGCGCCATCGCGCCCGATGCGCCTCCCACGGTCCTCGAACCGCGATGGGAGGGCGAGCCGGCATTCACCGAGCACTCCTACCGTAGCTTCGCCGCCGACGGACCCAACGGCGAGCTCATCCTCTTCCAGAACATCGGCTACACCCATGCCGAGTGGGCCTTCCGCGACCGCTCAGGCCAGTGGGTCGCAGCCGGCAAGCTCCAGTGGCCCTTCGGCGCCGAGTACGACGATCCGCAGCCCATTCGGGTGTGCTACCCCAACGTCGCCCTGCGCGACCGAGCCGTCTACTTCTGCGGCGTGAGCGACATCGTCGAGCCCTACCACGTCTGGCGGGACTTCAAGCGGGAGCTCACTGGACGCGAATGGGACTACGACTTCCGACGCCTCTTCCTTACGGCGTGCCCGGACATCCGAACAGCCCGGTTCACGCCGTGGGTCGAGATCGCCAGCCGCGACAAGACCTGCGGATGGATCTCGCCCTGCGACCTCTACGTGGCTCCAGACGGCGCCGTCCATGTCCTGTGGACCGAACGGGCCATCGACGAGCGGCTCCGCGACCGCTTCTTCCCCGAGGCGAAGCAGCGACACGCACTGGAGTACGCCATCGTCCGCGATGGCCAGGTGACGCACCGGCGAACCCTGCTCGAAGCCGGCGAGGGTCTGGGCGGTGAGGTGCCCGGGCAGCATCGATTCCAGGTCACCCCCGATGGCCGCCTCTTCGTGTTCGGCTATGTCAGCGGAGTGAACGCGGCGGGCGAGGGGCTCTCCGAGGATCGGCTCCTCGAGCTGCGGGACGGTGCTCCGGCGGGGCCAGCCGTTCGAGTGCCCCTAGAGTATCCTTTTTCTTCATTCTTCACAGCCACTGTCCGGGCCGGTTCGCCCCCCTCGTACACCCTGGATCTGCTCGGCGAGTGCCCCGGAGAGAGCCATACCATTCGCTATGCTCGCGTACGTCTCGCGAGCTAGATTCGGGCCCCGAATGGTAAGGAAATGGACGAGATTCCTGTTCTCGGAGGCATGCGACTGGTCATATGAGCATGTGAGTATACCAGGCGCGCCCGTGACGACGGCCTACTGGGTGGTGATCGTGAGATCATCGACCCAGATGGTCTGAGCGTGCGGCACACCCGGGCCATAGTACGGTGCCATGAGGAACTGGTTGATCCTCATGTTCGGGTGCTGCCCCGTGCGGAAAACGAGCCGGCTATGGTCCATCAGCAGCTCGCCGTCGAACCAGTACTGCAACACCCCATCCTTCTGACCGACGCCGTCCACCACTGAGTTCAGCTTCAGCCTGACCTTCACATGGTGCCAGTCGCCCTTGTAGCGGGGGCCAGCTTCGTCGCCGAAGTAGATGCCATCGGCATCCCAGCTCTTCCCGTTCCAATACACGTCGCCGTTCCGGTAGTGGTCCCCGGCCCCGGTGCCGTCGCTGTCCCCGTTGCCGCCGGCCACGGCGCGATGCTCTGTGATGCCGACCAGGTCCTGCCCGATGCGGTCCTGATCGATGTTGCGGCCATCCTGAATGGCGACCCGCGGCTTGCCATCGACGGCTTCGACGTAGAAGGTGAGATGAGTATAGGCGGGACCGACGTACTCATCATCTTCTGTGGTGGTAAAATGAAACTCGTGTGGATGCCACCCGAGCCCGGTCCAGGCCCAGTTTGCGCTGTGCTTGATCCAGAAGCTCAGCGTGACGTTGTCGACGGGTTCCAGGCGGACCCGGGCGCCACCGCCCCGCGGAGACACGGCGCCGGCCTCCGCCCAGTGCCACGCGCAGGAGTGGACGCTGCCAGGCGCGTGCTCGTCCGCCGTGAGCTCCATGTGGGGGCCGTCGTACCAGCCCCTCGCTGCCCAGCCGGCGTCCTCGAAGGGTTCGGCGAAGAGCACTCGCTCGGGGGCCGAATCGCCGGGAGCCTGGGCCGAGGTGCCGGGCACGCCCAGGGCGAGGCCGACGGCGGCCGCGGTCCAGATGAGCCGAGACACGCGCATGGGACGCACCTCCGTGGACTGGTTTCGCCGAAAGGCCATCGCCGTCCTGCCCCGTAGCCGCCCCTGTTGTGTGTCGAGGCGTCACGTGGCTACAATCGGCTTCCGCCAATCGCCTGGGCGGAGGAACTCCTGCCTCCGGGGCCGCGTTGGTGGCCGAAAGCGGCCCTCGCGGCTGGCCGAGCAGCCGGTGGTAATCTGGCGGGACGAAGGCGGTAGGATCGATGGGAGATCAATCCGGTGAGTTGCCGACCACTCGAGTGCGTTGCGCGCCCGTGGAGTGCCTGAGGCACAGCACCGCGCGGTGCATCTGTGAGGTTACCACGGCGCTGCTGCCGAGCTACGTGCAGGACGGCTCCGACGTGCCCATGGGCGCCTCGGGCCGCATCCCGTCGCTCCAGCACGTGGTGCAGGCGCTGCACTGCCTGCAAGACGTGCTGTTCCCCGGGCGAATGTCGTCCGAGCTGACGGAGCAGACCAGTCTGGAGGCTTTCGTCGAGGAGCGGCTGAGCCAGGCGTACCGGCTCCTGCTGGTCGAGGTGGAGAAGGCGTTACCGTTCCGCTGGACCGGGGCCCTGGCGGCATCGGAGGGGAAGACCGAACCGATGTCTGACGCGCGGGCCGAGGCGAATCGCATCACCGCGGAGTTCCTGACGCGCATTCCGGCGATCCGCGCTATGCTGGTGAAAGATGTGGAGGCCGCATATCGAGGCGATCCGGCGGCGACCACCTATGCGGAGATCATGGTGAGCTATCCGGGACTGAAGGCCATCACGACACACCGCATTGCTCACGAGCTCTACCGGCTTCAGGTTCCGCTGATTCCCCGGATCATGAGCGAGCATGCCCACTCGCACACGGGAATTGACATCCACCCGGGCGCCGAGATTGGCGAGAGCTTCTTCATCGACCACGGAACGGGTGTGGTCATTGGCGAGACGTGCGAGATCGGACGGAATGTGAAGCTGTACCAGGGAGTGACACTGGGCGCGCGGAGTTTCAAGGTTGCTGACGACGGGACGCTGGTCAAGGGGATCAAGCGCCATCCGACGCTCGAGGATGACGTGGTGGTGTACGCCAACGCGACCATCCTGGGCGGCGACACGGTGATCGGTAAGGGCGCGGTGATCGGCAGCAGCGTGTGGATCCTCAGCTCGGTACCACCGGGCGCAACCGTGGTGATCCGCGATGCGAACACCGAGGTGCGTACCCCATAGGAATGAGGTTCACCATGCCAAGTTCGCTCCGCCAAGGCGGTCTGATCTGGTCGGTCGCAGTTTTCCTGCTGACTTGGGTCCCCACGTCCCACTGCCTGGCTCAGGCCGACGCGAAGGTCCGGGCGATCGTGGTCTCGCCGAAGCCATTGGTGATCTACATCAACCAGAGGCAGTCGATGAGCGCCCGGATCGAGTTCGACGGCGCGGCCGACCCGAACTTGAGGCCCGCCTGGACGGTCGCGGGCCCGATCGGCTCCATCGATGCCGACGGGACCTTCACGGCGGGGCCCCGGCGCGCCCACGGGACCCTGTCGGCGGCTGCGGGCGGGCAGACGGACACGGTCGACGTGCATGTGGTCCCCTATGCATACGGGGCGTGCCACGCCGACGGACGGATCGTTTACTCGGTGCAAGACGGCGGTGACAGCGAGTACGACGTGATGCTGATGGACGCCGATGGCTCGAACCCGAGGAACCTGACGCCGAATGTGGCGGACGCTCCTGAAGGCTATGATGCACGTCTCGACGAGGGTCTTCATCCCTGTTGGAGGCCAGACGGGGAGGCCATCGTGTTCGAAACGGGCGGGGCCGCGGACAACCCTTCGGCCATCGCACTGATGGACGTCGACGGTGGGAACCGGCGCATCATCGCGCAGAGCCCGCGGATGGCGTATTACCGTCCGACGTTCTCGCCCGACGGCCGGACGATCCTGTTCGACGCGCGCCCGGTGGCCGAAGACACCACCCGAGGGCCTGGCGACATCTACACGATGAGCGCTGACGGGACGAACGTGAAGAGGCTCACCGCGGACCCGGCCGGCGAGGAGGACGCGTGCTGGTCGCCGGACGGACAGTCGATCGCGTTCGTCCGTGAGAGGGAAACGCCCGAGGGGGTGGCCTACGACCTCTGGACCATGGCGGCAGACGGCCAGGGGGCCAAGCGCTTGAGCCCGGAAGGCGACTCCTGGTACCTGCATCCGGTGTGGTCGCCAGATGGCACGTGGATTGCGTGCACGATCCGTACGGGCGGTGGCCTGTATCGCGTCGGGCTCGTCAGCGCGACCGGGGGTGCGGCCCGCGAGCTTCCCGGGGTGCCTGACGTGGACCAGTTTGGCCCAGCGTTCACGTGGGATGGGTCTGGCGTGCTATCGTCGACGACCGACGCGCCGGGGCTGGTGCGGGAGATCTGGCTGCAGCCCGTCGCCGGCGGCGGAGCGCCACGGGCGGTCACGCATCGCGCAGATGTGGGCAACTACCTGAGGTCGCAGGGGTACGCGTACTGAGGGGAGAGCGGCCAGGGGCACTGGCCGGGCGTTGGGGTCATGTCGGCCCATGGCCCTGGTTGCCGAGGCGCTCCTCGGCCTTCCCGCACACCGACCGCTGGGCAGCGGTCCCGCCGCCCTTCGTCACGCCGCGTGAACGCGGCGGCTCAGGGTCGGCGGGATGGGGATGGCCCCCAGGCCATGGTCGCGCGCTCAGTAGCCGACCACGAGGACGGCGTGGGTGTCTCTGACCGTCAGGGCGATACGGCGCCCGTCGCGCCTGGGTGGGTCAGCCCGCCCCACCACCCGCAGGCTTCGGGGCCTATCGCGCAGAGTTACGGTTGCCTCGTAGATTGGCGGCTCCTCCATCAGGCCTGGCAGTACGTACGGGCGGTTGCGGGCGGGGAGTGTCTGCGGGGGTGCGGAGTACCCGATCAGGTGCACCCGCAGAATCCGTCGCTCCGGGTCGTCGCGAACGACCACCTCGACCGTCACCGGAGCGTCCACCCTGACTCTCGGTTCCGGAGCGAGAAGGCGAACCGCGTTCGCGAGGAGCCGTCGTGCCTCGACGATCGGGTGCTCGCCGGATGTGGCTGCGTCGGGCGAGCATGCCAGGGTGAGGACCTGGCCGCTGCCCAGCTGGTTCAGGAGCGCTGCCGGTCCCACTGTTTCGCCGGCGCTCATGGGCCAAGCCGTGTCCTCCACACCCTGGATCTGGCGGACGGTGCGGTGCGGTGCGAGCAACTCGCCGATGGCGGTCGCCTCGGTCGCCTCGTACACCACTGCGGGGCCTTCGACGAGGAATGGCCAATCAGGGCGCAGGCCCGCCGTGAGTGCCTCCGGACCCTGTCCCCGGGCAAACCGGACGTGGTTGTCTCGGGACTCGAGGGGCCGCACCAAGCGCCCGCCGATGAGGTTCTCGAGGGCCGAGTGGGGGCGCGGTTGTCCCATGTGGTCGAAGCAGCCGGAGATGCCCGTGACGATGAGGTTGCCGCCGCCAGTCACGTAGTCGCTGAGAAGGCGGACGGTGGCCTCGCCGACGATGGCCGCGTTGGGTAGCAGCACCACCGGGGTCTGCTTCAGGGTCGCGAGGGACGCGTTCTCCTCGAGGACGACGGACCATGGCAGGTGCTCGTAGGTCATGGCCTTGTGCGCGCCGAGGAAGCCGGCGAAGTACCGGCTCGGATCCTGGCGCCCGTACCAGTCGCGGCTCCTGTCGCTGAACCAGAGTGCTACGTCAGCGACGGGCGCATGACCAAACTCGTCGCGGCGGCGGCGCGCCTCAGCGAACAGCTCGCCGATCCGCTCGTACGCGACCGGGTCGAGCCATCCATCGTACGCCGTCTTGTCGACCATGGTCACGAAGGCGCCGTGGGCCAGGAGCGTGTACAACTCCCACTGCATGTCGGCAAGCGGTCGGGTCGTCTGGTCGTGGTACATCCTCACGCCGCGCTGCATCGCCACCTGTACGGGTCTGCCGGGGGTGGCCGCCCGGTAGATCTCGACATTGAGGCCCGTGGTGAGGGCGCTGAAGCCCCAGATGCCCGTCTCGCCCGTCACGAAGTCGCCGTTCACGGCGTGCTGGACCGGTCTCTGGCCCACCTCCCATGAGAAGGGAGGGTTGCCGTGGTAGTTGTAGTCGACGGTGACGCCCGGGGCCTCGGAGCGGATGAACTGCGTGAGCTCGCGCTCGAAGCCGGCGCTCGTCTCATACCGGAGTTCGAGCATCCGGTTCCAGCTCTCGTCCCACGTGACGCCGGTGGGCATGGCCGCACCATAGCGGGCCTCGTAGAGCCGGGCGCAGTGGTCGCACCAGCATCCGTGGGGCGGGCCGAAGCCCTGGTCGACCATGTCGAGGTGGAACCCGTCGATCCCATAGGCGAGCATCTCTTTGAGCAGGTCTTTGACGTGCTCCCGGTAGGGGCTGTTGAAGCACACCCGGTCTGGGATGGGTTTGCCATCGGCGTCGCGCATGGCCCACTCCGGGTGCTCCGCAAGAGCCGTCGTGGGGTACTGGAGCACGCAGTAAGCGATGATGGGCATACCGAGGCGGCGCCCTTCCCGCACCGCCTCACGCAGAACGTCGCGCTCTCTGAGGCCAGGCGCTTTGGGCTGGACGGCCGAGTCGTAGTATGCATAGACTCCATCGCGGGCCCAGACTACCACGTACTCGCTTCCCGCCTCGCGGCATCGCCGGACGATCTCGCTGCCGTTGAACCGCGCCGCATAGAGCGGGTCGCCGCCCTCGGCGCCGAACTGGGCGCCGGTGGGGCCGACCTCCATCCCGACGAGCGCCTGCTGATACCAGGGCGTCCCCAGACCGGCCGCGCCGGCCGCGAGCATCGCCATGGGCAGGCCACACAGCGTCACAAGGCGGTCATCCATTCCGTGGACTCCATTGCCGCGCGCCCGATCAGCCAGACGCGCTTCGCGATCCCCCCTGCGCGCCGCTAGCCGTCAGTGCCCGGGGGGCCGGGAGGCATGACGGTCACATCGGGCTCCATCGGCCCGTGGACGCGGTCGTGGAGGGGCGGTGCGGCGTACGGGCCTTCGGCGCACCACCTGGGCCCAAGTTACCGCCAATGGCGCCCTGTCCCCTCCTCTCTTGCGGATCTGTGTTGCTTGCGTCCACGCCCTACTGGCCCACTTCGATGCGAGCCGTTGCCGTCCGGTCCGTATTGGCGGGCAAGGTGACGGCCTGGCCGTCGAGCAGGGCGAAGAAGAGGTGGATGGTGCTCGGGCCGCCGTCGAGTAGGAAGGGGTTCTGGGCGATTCCGTCCTCGGAGAGCGTGACCGTGCCGGCGTCGCCGCTCAGGCGGATGCGAACACCATCGCGGCCGGTGGTGACCTCGCGGGCCTGGTAGATGCGCTGGCCGGGGTGCGTGCCGACGTCACCGGAGAGCTCCTGCGTCGCCCCGGTCACCGACCAAGCCGTGGCTGCGAAGGGAATCCGCAGCGCGAAGAAGGCGTTCGTATCCGGCCGGTCTGTGGTGGGGCGGACGGTCAGCGAGACATGGAGGGTGTCCGAGTCATCTGCGCGGTAGGTCAGCGTGTAGCGCACGACGGGATCGGCCACGGGTCCCGCCGCCACGCCGTTCCAAGAGGGCCGGCGGAGGGCGCCCTCGAAGGTCACCTCGGCCGCGCCGTGCGCCTCGCGGATGGACATACGCGGGCTCGTCTCCCACTCGCTGGCGATGCGGATGCCTCTCTCGAATAGCCCCCAGTCCGTGTAGACGTCGGCCATGCCGGCCAGAAGGGGCTTGCCGCCGGGTGCGCAGAGCCCCGCGAGGACGCCGCCGTGCCGGCGCGCCATGCTGGCGGTGTAGTGGCCGTTCGAGACGCGGACGAAGAGCGGGTCGACCTCGACGCGCGCGGCCGATGCGGGGGGTCGTGCGACTCGCGCCATGCTCAGCAGCTCGTCGCGGGTCGTCTCGGCGATCTCGAAGGGTTGGGCCCCTGCGGGGGCGTCGATCACCAGGCGGACGTCGCCGCCGGCCGGCGAGTCAGCCTCGATCCGGGCGCCGCGGAGTGCCTCGCGATCGGTGATGGGGAGCCACACGGCGTCTCCGGCGGCTCCGGCCAGGCCAAACCCGGTGGGGCCGGGGCCGTCCCAGAGGCGGTTCTCGAGTGGCCGCCACACGCGGGCCAAAGGCGGCACGGCATCGACGTGCGTCTCGCCCGGCTTCGTGCCCCGATGGCGATCGACGAACTCGTCCATGGCGAACCCCTCGGTGGTGAGGACGAACCATTCGGTGGCGCCGGTCACGCGGACGGTATGACGCTCGAGGCCATCGCCGAGGGGAGCGACTTCGGGCGCGGCGGCCCAGAGGGGGCCGGGCGTCGCTTCGCGCGAGGGGATGCGAGGTCGCGGCCCGGCTCCGTCCCGCCGGAGCGCGATGACGATCGGGCGGTACGCGGGCACGGTGATCGGTTGCCCATCCGCGACGGCCGCGCCGGTGAGTGCATCGGTGGCCTCGGGGAACACCTCGGTGAGGTCCTCCTGCCAGCGGACGTGGCACGACAGCGCCACCGGGGCGAAGTTGACCAGGACGATGGAGGCCCCGTCGACCGACCGCCGCGTGAAGGCGAGCACGCGCGGGTCGTCGACGGTGACGCCCCGGTAGTCGGCCTCGCCCCTGCCGAGCTCGGGGAGTTCGTGCCGGAGCTGCAGCCACTGGCGAAGCTCCTCGGCCATGCCGATCTCCTGCTCCTGCTGGAGGAGGAGCACCCCGGGGATGAAGGTGCTCAGCGCGGTCAGGGCCTGCGATGGGCCGAGACCAAAGAACTCCTGCGCCGAGACGGTGTCGTGCAGCTCCAGAAAACGCACCATCGAGAGTTGCTGGCGCAGCGAGTGGGTGATCTGCTGCGCGGCGAGCCAGTCGCGAAGCCGGGTGACGGCGAGGCCGGTGTCGGGCTCCCGTGTCAGCTCGCGACACGCCATATAGAAGGGGTAGTCGAACAGCATGTCGGCCGAGCGGAAGTTCCCGGTAGCGCCCGCCTCGGGCAAGAGGACCGCATCGGGGTTGATGGCGCGGATCGCGGCCCGCAGTAGGGCGTTCTGCCGGACCCCGCCGGCGAGCATGGCCCGGTTGGCTTTGGGGTGGGCTTTCGGGCTGTAGTTGGGCACCTGGCCGGCGCCACCACAGTCGAGCCGGTAGCCATCGCAGCCCGTCTCGCGCACCCAGTAGGAGCCCAGGTCGACGATGTGGGCATTCCAGTCCGAGTTGGAGCAGTCCGCGGCCATGACGGTACCACCCCAGGCCTTCTGGCGCTCGCCATTCTCATCGAGACACCACACGGTGTCGGGCAGATGGGCCACGTCGGGGCTATCGGGCGCGACGCCGTAGGTGACGATGTCCATGAGCGTGCGTATGCCGAGGCCGTGGCCGGCGCGGATCATGGAGGCGAGCTCGGCGAGCGTGCCCACGTCGGGGTCGATCTCCCGCAGCTTCGGCAGGTAGTAGACCCACGGGGGCTTCTCGGTCACGGGCAGGAGCCAGAGGGCGCTGACGCCCAGGCTCTTCAGGTAAGGCAACTGGGTTTCGAGACTCGGGAACCGGTCGCCGCGGTCGCCGGCGCCCCAGGCCTCGAGTCGGCCCCAGGGGTGGACCTCGTAGAGCACGGCTCCGTCGAGCCATTGGGGCCGGTCAGGCGGCGGTCCGAAGTTGACCCGTTCCGACAGGCTTGCCCCCGCCTCGCGGATCGCTGGCAGGTCTGGCTCCGCCAGCTGCAGACACTGGGAGCCGACCGTGATCTCGCTGCCCGGCGCGAGCCGGGCCACCACCTCGAAATGGTGCACGAGCGCCGGCCCGCCCTGGCCCGTCTCGAGGCTCACGCGCGCGCGGTCGTCCTCGAGCCGGTAAGCGCCGAGCACCGAAAGGCCGGCGGCGTCCGAGCGCACGTAGGCGCAGCCGGTCTCAGACCACGTCCACCCCGGTTCGAGTTCGGCCCGCGACGGCCCGTCGATTGCCAGAGGGAACTCGTGGGGTGGGTAGGCGCCGGGTAGGCAGCCGACGGCGGATTGCGAGTCACCCAGGCTGAGGCCAGGCACGCGCAAGGTTACCTGGTGGGTGCGAAGCGTGGCCGCCCCATTCCAGCGGAGTGTGACGCTTCGGACCAGGCGCCTCTCGTCCGGGTATGCCTCGAACTGGGTGGTCAGCGTCCAGTCTCCGGCGTGCCGGCGGACGGAGACGCGGTATACGCCCTGCTCCACGATGGCGACGGGCTCATCGGCCTGCCACAAGCCGGGTGCCGGCCATTCGAGTTCCGGGCCGGCCACGGTAACATCAGGTCGAGTTGAGGGAGACAGGAGCTCCCGGCCGTTCTCCGACCAGCCGCACCACTGACCCGTGACGGCGTCGAAGTCCAGCGCCATCGACCCGCAGGCCACTTCACTGGGCGGCGCGACGCCCCACGCCAGAGCGGCGGCGAGCAGACCAGCGAGAGCGACCTCCATGGGGACCTCCGATATGGGGGCGCGGCGGCTCGCAACCCGCGCCAGGAGACGTCGCCGGATCCTTTCGCCGTGTGCCATTCGCCGGCCTTGGCGTACAGGCGACGCGCTCGGGATGGCAGCGGCCGGCTACTGGGGCGAGTAGAACGCTTCACAGGCACCCCAGAAGAACTGGTCGATCTGAGTCTCGCTGAGGCCGATGATGTCGCGCAAGAGGGCCAAGTCCTTGGCCACGTGCACCGGAGCGTTTCCGACCAAGGTTGCCGGCGTGGCGTCGACTCCGAACATCACGTGCTCCGAGCCGCAGAAGGCGATGGTCTTGCGGAGGGCCTCTTCGCGCCAAGCGTCCGGCGTGCCGCGGCACGTGTCCACCCACATCTGGCAGTTGGCGGTCTGGTAGCCGACGGCCGCGCGGAAGCGGCCGAACACGGCGATGCACTCATCGACCCACGGCCAACCGATGTGGGCCAAGGAGAACCGCAGGCCGGGGAAGTTGACGAGCACCTCGTAGAGCACCGGTTGGCAGAAGCGCGAGCTGTCTTCGAAGCCATAGAGGATGCCCGAGTGGAATTGGATCGGCTTCCTGAGGGCCTGCATCTTTTCGTAGATGGGGAAGAGCATCTCGTCGGTGGGCGACCAGTGGCGCGGGATCATCTTGATCCCACGCAGGCCCTTCTCGACGATGCCGTACTCGATCTCCTCGACCATGCCCGGTGTGCGCGGCTCGGCCCAGATCAGGCCGTAGATGCGGTCGGGATCGGCGGCCTGGATCTGGGCGATGTGGTCGATGGACTCATGAGCGTCGTCGCGACGGTACTGGCCGTCTACCGGACCGGGATAGCGGGCGAAGAGGTTGATGCGGTCGATCCTGGCGTCGTCCATCCAGCGCAGGACCTGGTCGGCGGTCTCGTTGCCTCGGGCGTGGCAGTGGCAGTCCCAAATCCTCATCTACCCATATCCTCCAAATCGCACGACGGCTTCATGGAACGCGATGACGCTGGCCCAAGGGACCTCGTCGGTGAGGGTGTGACACGGGGCGGCGATGTAGCCGCCGCCGGGGGCCATGATGGCCAGGGCATCCCGGACGCCGGCCATCACCTCGTCGGGCTCGGTCCGGGCGAGGATGCTCTGGGCCCCTACCCCACCCCAGAAGCTGATGTCGCGTCCGAACTCGCGCTTGAGTTGAGCGATGTCCATGGCCTCGGCCTGGACCGCTTCGAGCACGTCGATGCCCATCTCGATCAGATCGGGGATCAGCGGCGTGACGTGCCCGCAGCAGTGGAAGGCGATCTGGGCCGACGGGCCGCGCCAGCGGATATGCTCGACGAGCTCCTGGTGTCGTGGACGGTACCACTGGCGGTAGTGCTCGGGGCTCATGACGAGTGAGCGCTGGCTTCCGAGGTCATCGCCCATCCAGACGATGTCGACGCCAGCCTCTGCGTAGGCGCCGTAGATGGAGGCTTTCCATTCGGTGATCCGGTCGAGCGTTCGCGCAAGGCCGGCGGGGTCCTCGAAAGGCGCCACGAGGGCGCCCTCGTCACCGAGCCAGGCTTTGGCCTGCTCGAACACGCCGCACGCGTAGGCCCCGCAGACGGCCAGCCCGCGACCGTGAAGTCGGGCGGTGGCGACGGCTGTTGCGGCGATGTCAGCGGGCGTTGGGGTGGGCGTCCACTGGTCTTCCGGGACGTGGGCGGGCCTCTCGGGGAGTGCCAGGCTCACATACCGGACATCATGGCCGAAGTGGTCGGCGAAGTCGCCCTCGCCCACGTGTGCACGGAACTGCAGGAGTAGCTCGTGGGAAGGGCGCAGGTTGTAGGGCACGCGATCGGGTTCGCGGCGGGCGATGGTCGTGAGAACACGCTCGCGGGAAGTCATGGAGTGAGGTCCTATCGTCGGCTACCGCACCCGGTGTCACGGCGGGTGGGGAGTTCGGCTTCGGAGCCGGTGTGTCCTCTGGGCGGGGATTTGGCGTCCGGGACAAGTATGGCCGATGGGTGCCGTCAGGACTGCGCGGGGTTGGTTGCGAGACCCGTAGGGGTTGTGGAGGGTTACAGGAGATGGCAGCAGTATGGCTGAGAACCGTCGTGTTGTCGTCGCAGGGCGTGTGGTAGGCCTTCGGGCGGGAGTGGGAGGATTCGACGCGTGAGGGGAGCCTTGTGGGGCGCGGTGGCGTTTATTGCCGTCTCGAGCGCGGTCGACGCACGGGCGCCGGCCGTGGCGCCTTTCGAACGGCCGGATGAGGTCGTGCCCGCGACGCGCATTGATGAGCTCGTCGGTGCCTCGCTGCAGGTTGCGGGCATCGAGTCGGCCTACCTCTGCTCCGACGAGGTGTTCGTGCGCCGGGCACACCTGGATATCATCGGCACGCTGCCGGAGCCCCTGGTTGTGCGCGCCTTCCTGCAAGACCGGCGGCCGGAGAAGCGCGCGAGACTGATCGACTCGCTGCTGGAGCGCCCGGAGTTCGCCGACTACTGGGCGATGAAGTGGTGTGATGTGCTCCGGGTCAAGGCGGAGTTTCCCATCAACCTGTGGCCCAACGCGGTTCAGTGTTACCAGCGCTGGGTCCGCGAGGCCATGGCCACCAACAAGCCCTACGACCTGTTCGCGCGCGAGCTGCTGACCTCGAGTGGCAGCGCTTTCCGGGTACCGCCGGCGAACTTCTACCGTGCTGTGCAGGGCCGGAAGCCCGAGGACATCGCCGGAGCCGTGGCGCTGACGTTCATGGGGACGCGGCTTGCGAGTTGGCCGCAGACCGAGCGGGAGAACCTGGCGCGCTTCTTCTTTCGGGTGGCGTACAAGAAGACCGACGAATGGAAAGAGGAGATCGTGTGCCTCGACCCGACGCCGCTGGGGCCGTTCGACGCCACTCTCCCGGATGGCACAGCGGTGCATATTGCGGCCGACCAAGACCCGCGACAGGTCTTCGCCGACTGGCTGCTGGCGGATGGCAATCCATGGTTCGCGCGAGCTATCGTCAACCGCGTGTGGGCCTGGTTGCTCGGCCGTGGGATTGTCGAGGAGCCGGATGACATCCGGCCTGACAACCCGCCATCGAACCCCGAGCTGCTGGCCTACCTTGAGCAGGCATTTGTGGCGAGCCACTACGACCTGAAGGCCCTGTACCGACTGATTCTGACATCGCGGACCTACCAGCAGTCGTCGATCCCGCAGAGCGACGGCCCGGAGGCGGCGGCACTGTTCGCCTACTACCCGGTGCGGCAGTTGGAGGCCGAAGTGCTCAACGATGCGTTGCGGTGGCTGGGCGCGGAGCCGGAGCACTACATTAGCGCGATTCCCGAGCCGTTCACGTACGTGCCTGACGACGAGCGGGCCATCGAGTTGGCGGATGGCAGTATTTCGAGTTCGTTCCTCGAGATGTTCGGCCGCCCGGCGCGGGACACGGGGACGGACTCGGAACGGAGCGGCCAGCCGACCGATGCGCAGCGCCTCTACACCCTGAACTCGACGGACATCCGGCGGATGCTCGAGACGAGCCCGCGGCTCAGAGCAGCCATCGCCCTCAGGAGGGGCAACCGGCGGGATCAGGTGACTGCGGTCTACTACATGGTCCTGTCGCGCCCGCCGACGCCGACCGAAGTCGCGACCGCATCCGCCTACTTGGAGGCGGGCGGTCGGACGCCCAAGCAGGCTGTCGAGGATCTGGCGTGGGCACTGATCAACACGAAGGAGTTCCTGTGCCGGCATTAGCGGCTGGCGATCTGCCCACGTGGGCCTTGCGGCCGGCGCGGGCCGGATAGGGTCCGACCACCGGTGAGGTGGCGGAGGCATTGGCGGTAACATAGGGCCCTGGGCCGGGCGGCTGGGTCTCGCGAAGGTCGCGGGGAACGCCCGCCTGGTCTTTCGGAGGGGCCGCGCAGGGGTGTGCCCAGAGGGCGCGGGGCCCCTGACCGGCCCGACGTTGGCGCGTGCCGATCGGGCGCGTTGGGGGCCCACCACGCTGGGAGACGCGTGGTTCCCCCCATGGCGCCCCTCCGCAACCAGGCTGATGGGCCACTGGAGCCCTCAGTTACCGCCAATGGGTGGCGGAGGACTCCGCCGTGCGAGTCCTCGGTATGGCCGGCCAGTCTCGCGCCGACGGCAGTTGGAGGAGGGGCCGATGGACGGGCAACGATGTGGCGCGGGTCTCACGCGCAGGGAGCTGCTGAGGCGGGGATTGGTGGGTGCGGCGGGCGTGGCCTTGTTGGGTCCCGGCCGGGCGCGTTCGCAGCCGACGCCGCCGGCTCCCAGGGCCAAGTCCGTGATCCAGATCTGGATGTGGGGGGGGCCATCGCACCTGGACACCTTCGACCCGAAGCCGGAAGCCGGGCGGGACTACTGCGGGCCGCTAGACCATCCGATAGAGACGAACGTGCCCGGGGTCTTCGTCGGTGAGCTCTTGCCTCAGTTGGCCAGGCTGGCGGACCAGTATTCGATCATCCGCAGCATGACTCACAGGGTCAACGCACACGAGACGGCGTCGTACATCGTCCAGACGGGACGCGAGCCCGGCGGGAGCGTGTATCCGTCGGCCGGTGCGGTCGTGTCGTTGTTCAGGGGCTACGACCACGGGTATGAGGGCTTGATTCCGCCCTACATCGTGCTCACCCAGTCGCAGGGACGGTTTTCGGAGGCCGGGTTCCTCGGCGCCCGGTACAAGCCGTTCGCGACCGGTGGCGACCCCAACCAGAAGGTGTTCGCCGTCGAGGGGATCGTGTCCGAGGGCGTGACGGCCGAGCGACAGCAGGCGCGGCGCGACTTGCTGCACTCGCTGGACTCACTGGGGGCCGCGATGCCGGGCGAGAAGCTGTTCGAGCAGCTCGACGGCTGTGAGGCGAAGGCGTACGACCTGATCCTCGGGCAGGGGGGGAAGGTGTTCGACCTGGGCGAGGAGTCGCCCGAGATGCGGGATCGGTATGGACGGAACACATTCGGGCAGTCGTGTCTGGTGGCGCGGCGGCTGGTGGAGCACGGGGTGCCTTACGTGACCATCAACTACCAGGGGTGGGACACACACAAGCGGCACTTCGAGACCATGCGTCAGAAGCTGCCCCAGATGGATCAGGGCATGGCCGCGCTGATCGGCGACTTGTCGGAGCGGGGGCTACTCGACAGCACCATCGTATGGTGGGGCGGGGAGTTTGGGCGGACCCCGCGCGTGCAGTGGGAGGAGCCGTGGAACGGCGGGCGGGGCCATTACGGCAACTGCTTCTCGACGGTGGTCGCCGGCGGCGGGTTCCGGGGCGGGCTGGTGGTCGGGGAGTCGGATGCCACGGGATCCGAGGTTCTGGAGCGGCCGGTGCATCCGAGCGAGGTCATCCGGAGCATCTACACGTTGCTGGGGATCGACCCGGACGGCCCGATGCCGATGCGCGGTGCCGAAGGCGGGTCGCTGCTTCCCGCGCCGGCCGGGGTCGCGGGGGGTGGGCTGCTTGCGGAGCTCATGTAGGGCCACGTTGTCCGCGCTTCTCCTGTGGGCCAGTGCGTGCTGGGGCCAGGCGGACATCCGATCGCCCCACGTGGGGTACTTGTACCCAGCGGGCGGGCAGCGTGGCGGCACGGTGCGGGTGATCGTCGGGGGCCAGTTCTTGCGCGGGGTCAACGCGGCTCATGTGTCGGGTGCGGGGGTACGGGCTTCGGTGGCGCGGCCGAGCGGCCCGCCAACCCCTCTCAACAAGGACCTGCTCGAGGAAGTGGCTCGCCACTTTTCCGAGGCGGCGGAGAAGCGCGTTGCCGAGATACCGGAAGACCAGCGGGGTCCGGCACACACGCTCGGCGTCCTGCGGCGCCGGGTCCCGCCGCGCGCGCCCGATGCAAAGCCGCTGAACCTGCCCGATCACCCGTTGCTTCGCGATCTGGACAGCAAGACGTTGCCGGAGTTGGTGGAGCTGGCCCGGTGGTTCTTCAGCCCACGAAACCTCCAACCGCCCCAGCGGGCTATCGCCGAGACGGTGCTGCTCGAGGTCCGCATCGACGCGAACGCGGTGCCCGGCGGCCGCGAGATCCGACTGGCGGGTCCCATGGGGCTGTCGAACCCGTTGCGCTTTGAGGTTGGTGCGGCGCCGGAACTGCTCGAGAGCGAGCCCAACGACCGACCGGGGAGTCGGCAACAGACGGCGGAGTCCGCCTTCGTCCTGAACGGACAGGTCCTGGCCGGCGATGTCGACCGAGTCCGCTTCGCGGCGCGGCAAGGGGAGCGGCTGAAGATCGAAGTCCACGCGCGCCGGCTCATGCCCTATCTGGCCGACGCGGTACCCGGGTGGTTCCAGGCGGTGCTGGCCCTGCGCGACCCCAAAGGGACCGAGGTGGCCTTCTGCGACGACAACGGCTTCGATCCGGACCCTCGGCTGCTGTACGAGGTGCCTAGCGATGGCGAGTATGAGATCGAGGTGCGCGACGCGCTCTACCGCGGGCGAGAGGACTTCGTGTACCGGCTGGTTGTGGCCGAGGCGGCGCCTGGTGGCGAGCCGCTAGGCTTGACCCCGATGGCCCCTTGGGGCGGTGAGCTGCCTGAGTGCGTTGAGGCCGAGCCGAACGATGGCCTGGAGCGTGCGCAGAGTGTCCGTCTGCCTGTGTGTGTGAGCGGCCGGATTGAGCGGGCGGGCGATGTGGATGTGTACCGCTTCGATGGCCGGGCGGGGGAGACAGTCGTCGCCGAGGTGAGTGCTCGTCGGCTCGGCTCCGAACTGGACTCGCTGGTGCGGCTCATGGACGGCGCCGGCAAGATCATCGCGTGGAACGACGATAGCCCCGACCCCGGGGCCGGGCTTATCACGCACCACGCCGACTCGTATGTGAGGGCGGAGCTACCGGCAGATGGCCCGTACTTCGTCCGCGTGTCGGATGTTCAGCAGCATGGGGGCGAACGCTATGGCTACCGGCTTCGTCTGAGCGGGCCCCGACCCGACTTCGCACTGCGGGTGACGCCCTCGAGCCTGAGCATTCCGGCGGGGCGGTCGGCCGCGGCGACGGTACACGCCATCCGCAAGGACGGCTTCGACGGTGAGATCGAGGTCTCGCTCGCTGATGCCCCAGCCGGCTACGCGCTGGCGGGAGGGCGCGTCCCGGCTGGGCTCGACTCGATCCGCATCACGGTCTCGGCGCCGAAGCAGCCGTTCGGGAGGCCTGTGTCACTGCGGCTGCAGGGGACCGCGGCGATCGCTGGGCAGATGGTGATTCACGAAGCCGTTCCGGCTGAAGACATGATGCAGGCCTTCGCGTACCGGCACCTGGTGCCCTCGATGGAGCTGCTCGCGACGACGACGGGGTTGGGGGGGCGGGTGCCGACGGTGTCCTGGGCTGACGCGGGGCCGGTGCGGGTCCCGGCGGGCGGGAGTGTGCAGGTGCGGGTGAACTCGCCGGCCGGGCCGCTTCTGTCGATGGTTCGGCTCTCGCTGAGCGAGCCGCCGGCGGGGATCGCGCTGGACGGTGTCGAGCCAGTGCCCGGCGGCCTGCTGCTGACACTGAGCGCCGGTAGTGACTCCCCGCCGGCCGGGTACGTCGACAATCTGATCGTCGAGCTGTACGCGGAACTCGAGACCAAGGCCCAGGGCGGCAAGCCGGCAACAACACGACGGGTTGCGGCCGGAGTGTTGCCTGCGTTGCCGTTCGAGATCGTGGCGCAAGCAGAGGCGGCGGACCGGGCCCCTCGGGCCTCGCGGGCCGGCTGGCGGAGATAGCCTGCGGCCGCGCCCCCCATCGCGGCTCGCGCGCCGCAGCGCGGTCCTGGCGACGTCGGCACTGGCGGCGAGCAGGGCGGCGCCGTCGAGTCAGCCCTCCGCCTGGGTCGTCTCGTCGGCGGGCTGCTGCCTGGGCGGCAGGACTTCCCACGCCATCGAGAGCAGCTTCAGCGCGTCCAGCAGTACGGGGAGTAACGGCGGCCGCCTCGAGTCTGTGTGACGGATGGAGACGCCGGGGAACTCGGTGCGCTCGCCGACGGGGCGCCATTCACCCTTCAACAGGGAGGCGAGACACTCCGACCCGAGGGGCTCTCTTGTGCCAGGGCGATCCGCGAGGTCGGACAACCAGGGCTCAGACCTGGCCTCAGACATCGCCACCCCTCATCGGGGTGACTGGCGCGAGCACCCGAAATGGCTCTCGGACAGCGGCTCGCCTGACCAGGCTGATCAGGCGGGCTCGGATCGACGGGGTCACCTCCTGGCCTCTGCAGACCACGAGGGCGCCGGTTGGTGTGGTTACGTCATCGAGGAGCGACATGCCTGCTGCGAGATCCCAGGCCGACACCAGCCGCTCCTCCCATGAGCTCTCGGCCCCTGCCACTTCGGCCAGTGCCGAGACGATGGCAGGATCGTAGTGCCCTGAGCGCCGTTGCATTGCGGCAACGGCGGCTGTACTCGACTTGCCGGCCGACAGGAGTGCGTCGTAATGAAGCGCGGCGTGGAGCACACGGGCGCCCAGAGGTATCTCGTCGCCTTTGACGTCGTCGGCCGGGACCCCGGTGCCATCGTAGTTCTTCTCCTGGTAGGCGACGATCTTTGCCACCGGCTCCAGTCGAGGGATGTTGGCGAGGAGCTCACTTCCGATGCCTGGATGCTCCTCGAACAGCCGCTGTTCCTCCGCATCCATGGGCTGGCCGGAGTTGAGCTTATGGAGAATGACCTCGGGGAGGGATACACATCCCACTTGCGAGAGCATGGCAGCGATGCCATAGAGCCACGCATCGGCGAGTCCCATCGCCTCGGCGACGGAGTACACGATCCGACGCACCCGAGCCGCGCGGCCGAACGCCGCCGGGTTCGCCAGGGAGAGCACGTCGGTCAACACCTTGATGCTTCCGGTAAGGGTCTTCTCCAGGAGCTCGCGCTCTGCGGTGACCAGCCGGTACTGCGCCGCCCCCGCGCGGATGGTGGTCACCAGAGTGTCCATGGGGCATGGTTTGGTGAGGAAGCGGAAGATCGCTCCTTCGTTGACGGCGTCGATGGCAGTGCTCAGGTCCGCGTTCCCGGTCAGCATAATGCGCACCGTATCCGGTGCCGCTTGCCGGACACGCGAGAGGAACTCGATGCCGTCCATGCCCGGCATGCGAAGGTCCGAGACCACCACGGCATAGGGACCGGACGCGGCCAGGGCCTTCAGCCCCGCCGCTCCGCCCTCCGCCGTGTCCAGCGCGAACTCGCGGCGCAGCTGCCGCTGGAACGCGGCCAGCACGTTGGGTTCGTCATCAACGCAGAGAACCTTTGGATTCACCGGATCTCCCCCCTGGTATGCCGGCTGCGGCAGGGGCCCCGCACCCATCGCGGAGGCGGGCCCCCAGCTGGTGGAGGCGCTCCCCGGTGGCCTCAAACGCGTCCACGAGCACTGGGTCGAGCTGCTGGCCAGCCGCAGTGACGATGAGCTCGACCGCGCGGCCGTGCTCAAGGGCGGACCGGTAAGGCCGATCGGAGGTCAGCGCGTCATACATATCGGCAACGGCAACGATGCGCGCGAAGAGAGGTATGGCTTCTCCGGTCAAGCCGCGAGGGTAGCCCTGCCCGTTCCACCACTCGTGGTGGGCCTCTGCGATGTCGATCCCGGCGCGCACCAGTGCGTTTCCAGGATGCTGTCGGTCCACGGCACGGAGGGTCTCGGCGCCGAGCGTGGTATGGGTGCGCATCACGGCCCACTCGTCCTCGGCGAGCGGGCCGGGCTTGAGGAGGATCCGGTCGGGGATCCCCACCTTGCCGATGTCGTGCAGTGCGCTGGCGGCGCACAGCACGTCGAGGGCGGCGCCGTCAATCTGATAGCCGTCCCGGGAGCAGGCCTGCAGCCGCTCGCCAAGGACCCGGCAGCAGGTACCGATCCGTTCCAGATGATGGCCGGTGCCCGGGTCGCGCGACTCGGCGAGTCGGGACATGGCGACGATGACCGCCAGTTGAGCCGCCGCGATCTGGTCCACTTGCTCCCGTACCCGAGCCTCCAGGCGCGTGCGCAAGTCCCGTTCGCTTGTCACCAGGCGGTACTGCTCGAGGGCATCGCGCACGGCTCCTTCGAGCTGCCCAGCGGCGCATGGCTTGGTGAGGAAACGGAACACACGCCCATCGTTCACAGCGGACATTGCGCTCGCCAGGTCGGCATGTCCTGTCAGCATGATCCGGACCGTGTCGGGCACGCGCTCCGCCGCGCGGCTGAGGAGCTCGATGCCGCTCATGCCGGGCATGCGGTGATCAGTCACCATCACCGCGAAAGGGCCGCCGGAGACCAGGCGTTCCATGGCCTCGGCACCGCCGGTTGCGGTCTGAACCGAGCAGATGCCTCGCAGGCGCCGGCGGCAGGCAGCCAGCATGTTTGGATCGTCGTCGACACACAGGACGCGGTGGTTCATCGCGTGTCTCCTTCGACGAGGCCACGGAATTCCTCGATCAGGCAGTGCCATGTCTCGAGCACGCCCAGGGGCGCCACATACTTCTGGTCCAGCACACCCGGCCGGCATCGATCGGGGGGCGGCACTGCCTCATGGGCCACCACATCGGCTACGTGGACAACTGCGAGTGGCGACCAGGAGGGCGGGCCGCCTTCGGCAGGGCGGTGATGGTAGGCGACGGCCTCGACCACCGGGTCAGGCAGCCCCCACAGGCCCATGAGGTATGCACCGGCCTCGGCGTGCGTGGCTCCGAGCACCCGGGCCTCCGCGT
This sequence comes from Armatimonadota bacterium, assembly GCA_029547025.1. Taxonomy (GTDB): domain Bacteria; phylum Armatimonadota; class Zipacnadia; order UBA1398; family JAKPQA01; genus JAKPQA01. Next base: position 46,358 of record JAKPQA010000074.1, on the reverse strand, counting down.
CGCCAGCCGACAGCTGCTCTTTGGCGGCCAGAGCCATCGCCTCCTTGTAGGCAGCGCTGTCGGCGACGGCGAGGACCAAGCGCCCCACGTCGTGCAGCGAACCGGCCAGCATGGCATCGTCCACCAAGGGGCGGTCGGCCTGATGTATGGTACACACACGAGACGCCACCGCGCCCACCAGGATGCAGTGGTTCCAGAGCGCCTCCATGGGGAACCATTCCATGCGCCGCCGCCCTAGCTGTGAGAAGACACTGGCGGTCAGGACCAGGGCTCGGATGGTCTCGTTGCCGAGATAGCTGACGGCCATGGTCATGTTGGTGACCCGGCGCGGCAATCCGAAGAATGCCGAGTTCACGAGTTGCAGTATCTTCGCGGCCATCCCGACATCCTTGGAGACGACGTAGGCAACCTCCTTCGCTGAGGAACCGGGAGACTGGAGGACCTCGACGAGCTCGGTGTAGATCCTTGGCAGCGGAGGGAGGACATCGATGCGCCCCACGAGTGACAGCAGGTTGTCGGACCTCAGTAGCCTCCGCAGCGACTGGGCTCTGGCAATAGCGTCCCGTAGTGCCGACGGGTCACAAGGTTTCGAGAGGAACTGATGGGCCGGGCCGACGGTGCGCATCACGCTCTCGTCGTCCGACTGGCCAGAGAGGATGATGCGCGTTGTGCCTGGGAACTGGTCGCGTACGGCAGCCAGCACCTGCGCTCCGTCCATCCCCGGCATCCGCATGTCGCACACGATGACGTCGTAGGGCGACTCCCTCATGGCAGCCAGCGCGGCCGCGCCGCTGCTCGAGAAGTCCATGTCCCACTCATCGCGTTGAGGGCGCAGCATCCGGCGGAGACCCTGTAGCACGTTGGGTTCGTCATCGACGAACAGCACGCGCAGCTTCATCTCGCATCTCCGCCCTCCGCGCTCGGTGTCGCCAGAGGCAGACGGACGATGAAGGTCGTGCCCTGGCCCATGCATGTCTCGAAGAGCAGCTCTCCACCGTGTTTCTGGGTGATCGTCGAGTGGGCGAGCGACAGTCCCTGACCCGTACCCTTGCCGACCGCTTTGGTCGTGAAGAAAGGCTCGAAGATGCGGTCGCGGATCGCCTCGGGGATGCCTGGTCCCGAGTCGTCCACCCGGATCTCCGCCCAGTCTCCCGCTCGGTGTGTCGATACTCGTATCCGGCCGGGTCGAGGAGCGCCCTGCTCCTGGGCCTCGGCCACCGCGTGGGCCGCATTCACGATGAGGTTGAGCACAACTTGGTTGATATCGGCAGGGAAGCATGGTACGAGGGGAAGAGACCGGTCCAGCTCCGCATCAAGCTCGGCGACGTACTTCCACTCATTCCGGGCCACGGTGATGGTGCTCTCGACACATCGGTTCAGATCGATAGGCGTTCGCTCGTCGACGCCGGGGTGAGAGAAATCCTTCATGGCGCGGACGATCGTGGAGATGCGGTCGATGCCCTCGAGTGACTGTTTGATGGCGTTGGGGATCTCCTCACAGAGGTACTCGATGTCGGCAATCTCTCGTGCCGTCTCGATGTCTTGCACCAGCTCGGGATCTACGGGCGCGCCCGACTTGATCTGGGTGAGGAGAGTATCATAGCTTGTTATCAGCTCAATGAGCCCACATAGAGACTCCTGAAGGAAGCGAGTGTTGTCGCCGACATACTGAGCGGGTGTGTTGATCTCGTGGGCAATGCCCGCGGCGAGTTGTCCGATGGCCTCGAGCTTCTGGGCACGGCGCAGGCGCTGCTCCGCCTCTCTTCGCTCGCTGATGTCCCGCACCGTGGCTTGCAGCACAGTGCGCCCCCCGAGTTCGAAGGCCGAAAGGATGACTTCAGCCGCGAAGTCCTCGCCCGTCGTCCTGCGGTGTATCCACTCGAAACGGTGGTGCCCCTGCTCATATGCTGTCCTGATGTGCTCTCGTGCGACCTGCCAGGATGGCCGACCGTCCGGCTGTACCGGCGGCAACAGGTCAGTTGGACGCATCTGGACAAGCCGAGCCCGGTCCTCCACCGCGAACATGGCCAGCGTTCGAGGATTGCAGTCTATGAAGTGGTCCTCGCTGAGGAGCATGATGGCGTCGCTGGATCCCTCGTAGATGGCGCGGAGGCGAGCTTCGCTCTCACGCAAGGCCTCCAGAGCGCGTTCGCGCTCGGTGGTGTCCCGCATCACGGCCAGCACGATCGGGTCCTCGGCATCGAAGCGGTGCGAGAGGGTCAGTTCCACGGGCAGTTCGGTTCCGTCGGACCGCAGCGCCGGAAGCGAGACCGTGCGGCCAACTGCGCCGCACGGCTGACCGGTCGCGAAGTAGCTGGCCACCATGCTCCTGTGGTCACCACGGAATCGCTCGGGCATGATGACGTCCACGGGCTGCCCGAGCATTTGCTCGGCCTGCCAGCCCAGCATACGCTCCGCTGCCGGGTTGAAGATGCGTACCCGGCTCTGGGCGTCGATGGCCACCATGGCGTCAACGCTCGAGTTGACTACGGCCCGGAAGAGGACTTCGCTCCGCTCCAGGGCTTCCGCTGCCTCGCGGGAGGCGGTCACGTCGACGCCCATCTCAAGCACCCGAGGCGCGCCGCACTCGTCCTGGAATGGGTAGGCGTAGACCTGGTACCGTCGGCCGTCAGCGAGGGTCGTCTCGTGAAACCTGCCGGCGGCCAGGCCCTTGCCGACCTCTTGTAGAGGGCACTGCTCGCATCGTTGCGCTTGCGCTGCCAGCACTTCGTAGCACTTGCGTCCCTCAGTCGGGCCGAACGTGTCCCGGAACATGATATTGGTGAATGTAATACTATATTCGGCATCGAGGATGCACACCCACGCGGGGAATCCGTCGAGCACCGTCTCGAGGCGCAGCCGCTCACCTCGGAGCTCGGATAGCTCGCGGGCCATTCGCTCCTTGGCCGCGTCCAGCTCCGCCGTGCGCTCTCGCACTCGCTGGCTCAGCTCGATGTGCGCCGCCCCGAGCTCGCGCTCCATCCGGCGGCGCTCGACGGCATAGCGAATGCTCCGTACCAACACGGTCCGGCTGGCTTCGGCCCGTGGCAGGCAATCTTGGGCACCGCGGCGCAGCGCCTCGGTGGCGAGCGCGTCGTCTCCTCGCTCCGTGACCGCGATTACAGGGACGTCTGAGGTCGTGGCGAGGAGTGCATCGAGCGCTCCGTGCCCGGCAAAGCCCGGGAGGTGGAGATCCAGTAGAATGATATCCACCGGCCTTGCCGCGAGCTCACGCCGCGCCCGGTCGAGGTCGGCCGCGCGCCGAACGCATGTGGGTCCCGGGATGCTCTCGAGTTGCGCGCATATCTCGGACTCGTCGCCGATCACGAGGACACTGACGCCATCGAGCACGCTTTGCATCGCGACTCCTCTCACCGTTGGTCTGTCGTCACGGTCCGGACAGGAGCACGCTGTGCGCTGCCCCCCAGTTCCCCACGCGTGCCGCCTAACCTCTTGCGCGATGTCGCCGCCTGCGGTCAGGTTGGTGATTCACTTACTCTCGATCGGCCGTCTCCGGTAGGTGGTTGGTCTCCGAGGGTAGTGCCGGTTGGTCTGCGGGCGAGCAGGGTTCGGCCGGGCCCTGCCGAACACAGGTGCATTCCCAGCACGGAGTTGGTGGTATGTCCGTCCTTGCTATTGCTCTGGCGCTGCAGTCTTTCGGTGCAGAAGGGTCGCCTCTGCCACCCGTGTCGCCTTCGATCGAGCACGATGCCGACTACCTGATGACGACGCGGGACTTCTCGTCTGCCCAGTTCGGTATGGCCCTGGAGTGGGTCCGGGAGAGTGAGCGGGGCATTACGGTTCGGACCACCGGCGCTGAGTTCGCCTTCGAGCCGGCGGCTGGCACGCTGAAGCTGCGGCAGCGGATCGGGAAGGCGCGGCAGGTCGCGACGGTCACCTTCCCCCCGACGGCGCTCACCGGGCTCAAGGTGGACTGGCACAGCGACGGTGCTGTCATGCTCTCGGCCCATCGGGGCCGGCTGCAGATGCGCATCAACGGCGACTCGCTGCTGATGATCCGGTACGCGAGGGCTCTGGAGCTTAGCTACGCGCTGGGCTTCTCGCCTGCGACCATCCGCCAGTCCTCAGGGAACATGCTGCTACTGGACGAGTACGGCGGGATCGGGAGCTACCTCGCGACCGGCTCGGGGCCCGGATGCGTTCCGGGGGACGACGGGCGCATCACGTGTAGCCTGGCGCCCGAGCAAGTTCTGTGGGTGTCGGTGGCGCCGCCGCGCAAGTACCCGTGGGAGGCATCGCTGAGCGATCGGGTGTGCTGGCACTGGTCGATGAAGACCGGGTACCCCACCGATGCGCAGATCGAGCGGTGGTGTCGGTATGGAAACATCCTGCTTCAGCAGTCCGAGGTGATGCTGTGGAAGGACTGGAGCCTGCGGTTCATCCCCCGGAATGGCGTCGGCGAGTTCGAGCGGGTGAATCGGACGTGCGAGCGGCTGGGGATGCGCAACATCGTGTACACGTCGCCGTACTACTTCCTCACAGGCACCGGGCTTGAGGACAAGGCGATGAATAGCTTCGACAACTTCGCGGTGACCGGCTTCTCGCCGGGCGACGGCCGCGGGCTGAACTGGCCGATCTTCGTTCAGGAGATCGCCAAGGTTATGCGCGAGTACCGGCCAGACGGGCTGTATTTCGACGGCATCTACGACAATGTGGTGAGGACGTACATTGTGTCGCGGAAGGCGCGGGAGATCGTCGGCGAAGGGGGGCTGCTCGAGTACCACGCCACAGGGAGCCCACCGGGCGGGGGGGTCTATCTGCCGCAGATCGACACCTACTTCGACTACATCCTGCGCGGCGAGGGCGTCCAGGCCGAGTATACCAACCCCGATTACCTGCGCTACTTCGTCTCGACGTACCACATCAGCAACTCCATCGGGGTGTTGTGCAACAACAACGACTACCCGCTGGACCAGGCGTTCGTCGACAGCCTGCTGGACCGGAACATCCGACTGCACTACCTGCTGGGCGGCCCCAGAGACCAGCGGACGCAGGCCATGCGGAAGTGGTACTGGCCGGCGCTCGATGAGCGCCTGAAGGGTCGCGTGGAGCGCGCCGCGGCTCGGCGACAGGCCGCTGGGGCCGGGATCTGGGAGGCGATGCGATCGGCCCGGGAGGGTGGCGAAGCCGGGCTGTCGGAGGTGTGGGCGGCCAACCTGGCGGACCCCGGCTTCGTTGCGGCCCTTGGGGGACTCGGGCCCGGCGAGCATGAGCTCCCCGGCGGCTGGCGAGCCTACCTCAGCCCGAGAAGCGATGCGGCGCTCTCCTCTGAGGGGGGCGTGCTGCATATCGACGCATTGGCGCACACGGTGGTCTGCCTGGAGCATGACCTGCCCGGGGACGTCGCGGCCGTGCAGCTGAGGATTCGCGCGACAGGCGAGTGCGGCATGTCATGGGGCCCGGCGATCTTGTTCCGGGCCGGGAACCGGATCTTCCGGTTTGGCCTGCGGTCAGATGGGAAGGCTCAAGGCGACCGTCCGGGGTCTCAGCTTCTGTTCGACGGCTACCCGCTGGGTACGTGGTTCTGGCTTCGCGTGCGGCTGGCCGAGGGGTGCGTGGTGCTGGAGTCATCGTCCGAGGGGTCGGTGTGGCGGCCGGTTCATGTGGAGTACGTCGGGCCGACGGACGGGCCGCGGTCGCTGGCGGTGGGTAAGGTCCCGTACGACGGCTCGCGCGTCGAGTTCCAGGAGCCGGGCGGGCGTGGCCAGTGCGAGTTCGCCGACGTGCGCGCCCTGCGCGGCTCCCGCCCCTAGGCCCCTGTCGGCGCTCAGCCGCGCGTCGTGGCAAAGGAGTGGCGTGGTGCTTACGTGAACATGGTAACTATGCCGCGATGCTCGAGGTCGCGCAGCCCGGTCACCGGGCCCACCGTTGGAGTTCACTGGGTTCCTCGTTCCTAGGTTGGTCTGCAACGAGCCGCATCGTCGGCGCGGCTTGGGGAGAGGAGAGGGTGTTTGGTGCCCATCGGTAAGCGTGCGGCAGCGGAGTTCATCGGGACGTTCTGGCTCGTGTTCGGCGGTTGCGGCAGTGCGGTGCTGGCGGCCAATTTCCCCGAGGTGGGGATTGGCCTTGTGGGGGTTTCCCTCGCGTTCGGTCTCACGGTCCTGACGATGGCCTACGCGATCGGGCACATCTCGGGGTGCCACTTGAACCCCGCCGTCTCGCTGGGGCTTTGGGCCGGCAAGCGGTTCCGCGGCTCTGACCTGCTGCCGTACATTGCCGCGCAGTTGGCCGGGGCCATCGCGGCTGCGGGCGTGCTGTATGTTGTCGCCAACGGCAACCCGGAGTTCGACCTCAAAGGCGGCTTTGCATCCAACGGCTACGGGGAGCATTCGCCGGGTTTCTACCCGCTGGAATCGGGCCTGCTTGCGGAGATCGTGCTGACGTTTATGTTCCTGTTCGTGATCCTGGGGTCGACCGACTCGCGGGCTCCCGCCGGCCTGGCACCCATCGCCATTGGCCTGTGTCTCACTCTCATCCACCTGATCAGCATCCCGATCACGAACACCTCGGTGAACCCAGCTCGGAGCACGGGGCCGGCGGTCTTCGTTGGAGGTTGGGCTCTGCAGCAGCTCTGGTTGTTCTGGGTCGGGCCCATCGTTGGGGCGCTCGCCTCGGGGCTGGTCTACCCGCGGGTGGCCGGAGAGGCGAAGCCGGAGTAGGCTCCCTCGGCGCCTCGTGTCTGCCCTGAGCGTCTGCCCATTCCTCGCCCCGGGCGAGGCAGCGCCGGACAACCCGGTGCTCACCAAGCTGCCGTTCGCCTTCGGCGAAGGGATGGAGAACACCGCGGTCGTCTGACGGGGTTCTCCTTCGTTAGCGGGTTCGTCAACGGCGATGGGCTCAGCCTGTTCGCTACCGAGAACACCAACACGGAGTGGACCAAGGACATCCGCTGCTTCTGGTCGACCGACCTGAGGACATGGAGACAGGAGCAGGTCGTGACGCGTCGAGGGGACGAGCACCTGCTCAACACATCGGTCTGCCGGGACGGTAAGGGTTTCCTGATGGCCTATGAGTCGAGCAGACCCGCGCAGTGGAGCTTTCGGTTCGTGCGATCTAGTGACTTGTCGAAGCGGGAGCCCGTCGAGGGCATAGAGTTCGGCGATCTGGCGGAGCAGACGGCGTGCGCGAATCCAACGATCCGCGTGGCGATGTGCGACGGCTCGCTTGAGGCCATGCTGCGAAGCCACTCCCCTGAGGGTGCACCGATGGTGCGGTTCGACGCCACGAAGGGCGGGTACATCTACCCGTAGCCGCGGTGGCGGTGCCGGGCGGCCTTCCGGTGGCTCCTGTCGGCTGGTTGCGTTGGGACGGTGTCTCGGTGTCAGGGATTAGCGCCCTGCTCGACGTGGCTTGGTTCCGTGCTCATATTGCCGAGGAGTTGCTGCCCAGGTGGCTTGCGGTGGCACCGACGCCTGAGGGCCTGCTTCTGCCGCACGTCGACGCCCGGTGGCGCCCCGTGGACCGCGGGTTCAGCACGATCGTGTCGCAGGGTCGGCTGGTGCACAACTTCGCCGCGGGGCATGTGCTGACCGGTGACGAGGGCTATCGCACGGTCGTGAGGCGTGGGGCAGACTACATCGTGGAGCACTTCGTCGATCGCGACTTCGGCGGCGTGTTCTGGTCGGTCGGGCGTGGCGGTCGGGTCCTCGAGGACTACAAGGATGCTTACGGGCACGCCTTCGCCCTCTTCGGCCTGGCCAACGCCGCCGCGTGCACGGGCGATGACCGCTACGCCGCAGCGGCCGAGAGTGTGTGGCGGTGGGTCGAGGAGCACCTGGCCGATGATGCCGGAGGGCTGGCGCAGCGAACCGACCGAGAAGGCATCCAGATCCTGGACGAGGTGCGCAGCCAGAACCCGGTCATGCACATGTTCGAGGCACTGCTGTGGCTCAGCATGGTTCCGGGGATGGGGCACATGACGTCAGCGGCGCAGGGCGTGGGCGACTTCATCACCGGAGAGCTCATGCGCGCCGACGGAGCGCTCCCCGAGACATATGACCCGGCTTGGCGCGCCCTGCCCGACTCCGCCGGTGGCTGGATCAACATCGGCCATCTGTTCGAGTGGGCATTCCTGCTCTCACGCGCGGTCGAGGTCGGCCTGCCGAGCCGCTATGCCGGTCCCGCCGCGGCGCTGCTGGAGTTCGGCCTCGCACATGGGATGGACGCCGACGGAGGGGTGAGGACGTCCTACCCGGTCGGTGGAGGCGCTGGGGACCGCTCGCGCCCGAGGGGCTGGTGGGAGCAGTGCGAGGCCACGCGGGCTCTGGCGCATCATGTGGCGGCTCGGGGTCGGGGCGACCTGGCGGAGGCGCTGCTGCGGAACGTTGGTTTCTGGCGCGAGCACTTCACCGATCCGGAGGTTGGAGGTTGGTATCCGCACGAGGATGCTCGCAATGCCGACAAGGGGAATGAGTGGAAGGTCGACTACCACGTGGTTGCGATGTGTTCGGAGGTTGTGCGCCTAGCCTCGATCGAGGACTAGTCTGGCGCAGTCGCGAACCCACCACTCAGACTGCATTCAATGCGTGCGGACATGAGAAGGTGGAGGGATCGCGATGGACCGGGAACGTCGGAGTGCGATCGCTCCGGTCGCTGCGGTTGTGGTACTTGGACTCGTCGCGGCCGGATGCGGTGGCGGTGGGGGTGGCGGGAACGCCGCCCCGGTTGTCAATGCCGGGGCAGACCTCGCGGCCCTTGTGGGGATTGCGCTGAATCTGGACGCCACAGCGACAGATGATGGGAGCCCAAGCGGGACGCTGACCACGACGTGGAGTCGAGTGAGCGGGCCGGGGAACGTCCTTTTCGGCAATGCCGCGGCCGTGGACACGACGGCTACGTTCGATGCCATGGGCGTCTATGTGCTCCGCCTGACTGCCAACGATGGAAGCGCCTCCAGTGTGGACGATGTCACGGTCACTGTAGGCATGGCTATCGACAACACCGATGCGGCGTTCTCGGTTGTCGAGGGGACCTGGGATCTGTCGCCCACAACCGATGGGAATGGGTGCTGGGGCGCCGACTTCGCGTACGCCTACAGCACGCCTCCCGATCCGCTCGCGCGCGCCCGCTTCACGCTGGACCTGGCGACCGTGGCGTTGTATGACATCTCGGTCTACTGGTCGGCTGCGGAAAACCGAACCGCCGCCCAGCCGATCATCGTGCACGACTCGTCGGGAACCGACCATACCTACTATGTCAGTCTGAGGCGGAACGGGAATGAGTGGTTCCCGTTGGCGACCCTTACACTGGGCCCTGGCAGTTACATCGAGTTCACCACACAGACTCCATCGGAGGGCTACTGCAACGCGGATGCCGTCCGGCTGATGCCGGCGGGGGCATGAATGGGTCGGGCAGGGCTGATCCGGCCCAGGTCGTGATCAGCCACTGCCCTCCCCCTTCGCTCCACGCGCCAGGCTCCTATGGGGTCTCGCCGAGCTTGTACTCGACCAACTCGGTGACGTTGGCCAGCCCATTGCGGCCCACGCGCTCCGTCTTCACTGGCCCAACGCCTTTGGCGTACCAAGTGGTGCGTTTCATCTCGCGTTGTCCTCGAGTGGTGGAGGTCACGACCTTGAGGCAGCCGTCGAAGGTCCCCTTGGGCACGGTGACTGACTCGACGGCCTCGAGGGTGATCTTCATGGTCACCTGGGCCGGCCGCCGGCCGCCGGTGGAGCTGAAGGTGGCCTCGTAGGTTTCGCCGACTTTGAGGGTGCCCGGGAATCGTGCGGGCGGGTCGTGGAGGACCTTCCGGGGCTCATCCGGGGCGGGGCCCTGCGGGCCCCCGCCGGGGCCGCCCGGACCGGCGACGAATAGTGATCCATAGACGATATAGCTGTCGGCGTCCACGGTCTCATACGTCCCCATACGGACCGTGCCATCGGGCGACTTCGTCACGAGCGCCGAGACCTGGTGTCCATTGATGTCTTCGGGCGGCAGTACCTCGAGTGTCGTGCGCTGGCCGCCACCGGCTGGCTGCATCGACCAGATCGACCCTACGGCTCTTGGCATGTAGTCCTTCAGCGCATACCCATTGTCTTGCGCTGCGGCGAGCCCGACGGCAACTGCCACGACGACGCTCACCGTGATCCATGCTCCGTGTCGCATCGTGATGCACCTCCCTATGTGCTGGGGCCATGGGGCCCCACAACGGCCCTGACCCACACGCTCCCTCGTTCCGCCGCCAGCTTCACGGCTGGCACACCAGCGTGAGGTGCCGACATGCCTTCCGCACGCGGACGGTCTCGATCCCATCCTCAAGCTCGGCCCGGTGGCCATTGACCGTTATGCGGCTCCACCGGCCGCCTCCGGGCCGGCGCACCACGACCCGGAGACCATCGGGCGGCCACTGCGCCGGTGGGTCGATCTGGACTACCACGGCACCCTCCGTCGATCGGGACTCGACGCCAACGGTCCCGAAGGCCGTCGGGGCGTCCGAGGCCCGAACCGACTGCCCCGGCGCCAGCCACGCGCGCGGACACCCGCGGAGGAGCCACAGCGTCCGTGGATCCTGCTCGTCGACCACCATTCGCTTGAACATATCGAGCAGCCGGCCGTTGCCCGACGGGTTGGGCTGGAAGGGCGCGAAGTTGCTCTCATACACGTCGATCCGCTCAACGGTCTGATAGCAGTCGTGTGACAGCGTGTAGGCCAGGTTGGATGTGAACACGAGCCACGCCTTCTCAAACTCGCCCCGGGCGAGGAAGTCTCGGTAGTACTCGCGCTCAGTTGAGTTCACGTACCAGTAGGTGTTGTCGGGAGGGCCATCCATGTGGCCCATGAGCCCCATGAGGGTAGTCCACTTCCGGTCGAGGTACTCGAGCATCGGCTCGAACCGCCGGTCAGTGGGGTCGAGGATCCCGCTGGCGAACAGCGCCTGGGGCCCATCGGCCCACCAGACGCCGCCCCGGGCGCCCTCGCGGTGGAACACGGTGCTCGGGACGAACGAGAGGCCGGTCTCGGGATCGGTGAACTCGGCCCGCCGCGCGACATCGAGGATGCACTGCTTGTACTCCTCGGCCTCGGCGGTCAGCCGGTCTGCTTCCGGCAGGCCGGCGCGCGCGAATGCATTGGCTATGGTCGACATGCCCTTCCACGTGTATCCGTCGGAGAAGCCGAAGTGGTACCGGTGCCCTTCCCAGTCGTGCACGCGGCCCTTGGGCAGAAGGCCGTAGTACTCGACCTTTCGGCCGTCGTCATACCGCAGACGTGTGCGGGCCCGCTCCCGCTGGATCCACCCCCAGGCGGCGAGGATGCTCGGGCGCTGCTGGCGGAGCCAGTCGGCATCGCCCGAGCGGAGATACTCCTCGCCAAGTGCCCAGAGGACGGAGCCCGTCTCGCACATCCAGTACATCGACGTGCCGGTGTAGCAGCCGTCCACCGAGAGCACATCGCCCTCGGGCCCTCGGCCGGCAGAGTGCGGTCCGACGCCCGTCTGCCGCTCGGTGAAGAAGGCCAGCGACGGCCGCATCTCCTCCGCGTAGCCGATGGACATGAGGGGCACGGCCATGTGGGCGAACTCCCACGGCCAGACCATGGAGGGCGCGAAGACGCTCTGGTAGGGCACGTGCCACGGCCGGTCGGGCTCCTGGACGGTGCTCTGCAGCGACGAGAGGATCAGGTGGCGGTAGATGTCGTTATAGCGCGGCTCCGGCGTGGTCAGCTTCATGCCTTTGGCGAGTGGAGCATCCCAGTAGGCCTCCGCCCTGGAGAGCGCCTCGGCGAACGGAGTCAATGCAGCTTGGGCCAGGTCCTGAGGGTCGCAGAGCCCCGGCGCGGTGGGAGCGACCAGGTCGACGGTGGTCTCCTCGCCCGGGGCGAGGCTGGTGGGGAAGCACAGGCAGTTCGTGAGCTCGCGTTGGGGGGCTCCTGTGGGCACGGGCAGCGCCAGGGTCGGACGGAGCTCGGGGCCGCTGGTGCCCTCCGCGCGGTAGGCGAGCAGGCCTCGGTCGCCCACCGTCACCACTCCGTCGGCAAGGCGCAGGCCCATGTCCGGTTGCAGCCAACGGTCCACCGGGGCCATGAAGGGGCCGTAGTTGGTGTTCTGCGAGCCGCCCATTCGGCCGATGAGAGCTGTCAGGGTGGTCTCCCGGGTGGTGTCCCCGGTGTTGCTGACGGTGGTGTGGGTGATGACGTACTGGGTCTCGCGGCCCGTTCTCACATCCTCGGCCCCCACGAGCGTGCACAGGGCCGTCTGGGTCACCGTTAGCCCGTCCGTCTCCCACTGGCTGATGACGATCGGCTGGTAGCCTCGGTGGAGCCGGAGCACCACCTGGCGCAGGCCCGGCAGACGGGGCGGAATCCCGAGGGCCAGGCCGAGGCCCAGAGCATCGTCGCGGGTGCCAAGGGAGATGGACATGTCGGGCTGGACGAAGACGACATCAGGGTGGTGGCGGACTTGGATCGGCACGCGCTTCGTCATGGGGTGGCAGAGGCCCAGGACGTCGTCCCAGGTGACCTCGATGTGCTCTCGCGCGACGCGGTCCAGGGAGAACGTCTCGGCGAGCCGTGCCCGGAGCGCCTCACGCTCGGCGCGTGTGGCACTCTCCTCGAGCCCAGCGACGGCCTCGGCGAAGTCGGCGGGTTCGACGGTCTGGGCGAGGCGCAGGTCGTCGATGTCACACTCGGCCTGGCACGCGTCTGTCGCGCCCTGGTACTCGCCCGGCAGATAGCCGACCTGGAAGGTCGTAGCCGTGCGTGGCATGTCGCGCCGGAAGTTCGAGACGCCCACGCGAACGCCATCGATGTAGAGGGCTCTGCAGCGTGTGGACTCATCCCAGCAGGCCAGCAGGTGATGCCACTCGCCGGCCTGCCAGCCGATGGGCCAGACCACGCCGTCGGCGCCGGCGGGGTTCGAGAAGTAGACGATAGTGCGGTCGCCGCCTCCGTAGAACCCGAGAGCGATCTGGTTGTCAGCTCCCGCGTCGCCCGCGACCGACCATAGGAGCCGGTCGCCACGTATGTCTCGCGCGTTCCATCTGGGGCGCACCCACAGTCCTATTGTGCCCTTGGCGGGATCGTAGAGGCCCCCCACGGGATAGGCCAGGTGCGCGCGGCCGCCCACGTAGGCCGCCTCTCCCTGACGGCCCTCGGTGAACAAGACGCCCTCGGCAAGCACTGGAGCGTGCCCGACGGTGGACGCGAGCGTGCCGTCGAACGGGAAGCTGGCCGGAACGGGGCTCGAGGGGGCCATAACCCACAGGCATGCAAGCAGAAGTGGCATCATGTACGCTCCGTCTTGTCTGAGGGATCTGGGGATCTGCGACTCGGAGCGGGTATTCGGTGCGTGTCGGGGAAGCGCCTGCGGCTCCCGAGTCGCGGAGGCGTGCGCGCGATTCCGTCCGAATGGTGAGCGGTGACGCGCGAGGGGGCGCGCGGTGGGCGCGCGTCCCTGTCCTCTCTGGGGAGTGGTCGGTCGTGCTGTTCGATAACCGTGGTGCCCCACCGAGCGTTCGCCTCCTGGCCTTGGCGGGCGTGGTGGCCCTCGCGGGGTGCGGACTCGGCGGCGACTCGCTTACCGAGTCGGAGAGCGGCTCGGTGGGGCGGGTCGTGGTTCGCGTGAAGTGGCCCGAGGCTCCCTCGAGCACTCGCGTCATCCCGGATGCCGCGCGGTCGATCAGCCTCTACATCATCTACGCCGATGCCACTCGGACCGCGGGGAATATCGACTATCCGGAGACCGAGAAGGTTTTCGACCCGGTTCGTGCGGGCGCCGCGACGTTGCAGGCGACGGCATACGCCAGCGCCGCACACAGAGACCCGTGGCTTGCCCGGGGCGAGGCCAACGTGTCGATCAAGCCCAACATCGATGGGATCACCTACGCGTCAGTGATCCTCTCTGAGCCGGAGACCGACCGGCGGGCGTACGACGTGGCCGATGTCCGCTGGGGCTACTACGGCACGGGTGCCGGTGAGTTCCAGGCACCGTGCAAGCTCGCCGCCGATGGCGACCTGACCGTGTACGTCCTCGACACGCAGCAGAGCAAGATAGCCCAGTACGACCTGTCCAGCGGCGATCCGGTGCTTAGTCGCGAGATCGGTGGGGGGCAAGGTGTGAGCTTGGGTCAGCTCTCGTATCCCTACGACATCGCGGTGCACCCCGAGACGCACGACATATGGGTCGCCGACACAGGCAACAACCGCATTCAGGTGTTCTCGAGAGGCGGCGAGTACCAGGCGGGTTGTCCGAGCTCGCCGTGGGACCCGATGGTGTTCATATCGCCTCGGTCCATCGACATCGACCCGTTCGGCACCGTCTTCGTGCTGGACGGGCCGGCAGTGGACTCGTCGACCGGGTTGGCCGCCTACCGCATCGTGCAAGTGAACGCCAAGTTCCGTGACATCTCGCGCCAGCTCATTCCGGTGGGCTCGGGCGAGGGTCAGCTCAAGGACCCACAGGGCATGGCGGTGGACCGCTATGGGAACTGTTTCGTGGCCGACACGGGCAACAAGCGGATCGTGAAGTTCGGTCGAGCGGGCAGTCTCCGCACGCAGTGGACTTACACATTCGCCTGTGGGAGCGTCGTCGACGAGATGCTGGCCAACGATGTCGATGTCGACGACGCGGGCAACGTCTGCGTCATCGGCTCGACCCGGGATCGCAGTCTGTTCAAGTTCGACAACTCTGGCAACCTGGTCGCATATCACAACGTGAGCATGAAGCAGATGGAAGCGCTGTTCGGGCACATGTCGAACGTGAAGCTGGCGACGGGGATTGCGGTGACGCCACTGGGTCGTGTCTATGTCTTCGATGGGTACCCAGTGGATCTCTCAAACCCGACGTCCGGGTTGTTCGGTAACGGAGCGGTCATGCGCTTGGATCCAGAGGCGAGCGACTTCGTGACCTGTTTGCCGGCAAGCAGGGCGTGCACGATACGAGTCGTCCCGTCGGGCGACGAGTGAGGGAACATGAGAGGAGCGCGACGCTGGTGACCCGACGCGTCCGGGTGGGCATGAGCAGGGGTATAGCGTGGCTGCTGATCGCGGTCATGGTGGGGATTGCGGGCTGCGGGGGAGGGCCAGCGCCGGTCGACGGCAACAACGACAACCACGGCAACGGTGGCAACAACGGGGGCGACCCCACCGCCACCCACTTCGCGGATGACCCGAACGCGCCCGAGGTGGTCACGGTCACCGGTTATGTGGACCGCACGGCCATCGGCGGCGAGGGGCTGACGGTGCTCTCGGCGTACCAACAGAGCGCCGCACTCTCCGCGACCGGCAGTTTCCGGACTCAGGTGTCTGGCGAAGGTCCGCAGCTCCTGTTCGCGCTGGACCAGAACCGCACACTTCGTGGCCTGGCCGTGACGGTTTCCGCGACGGCAGGGGCGTCATCGCGCGCGGCGCCGCAGTTCGACGCCGATAGCACGGCCATGGGATTGCTGTTCCTGACGCCGGGCATTCTCGACACGGACCCAGAGGGTGCGGCGAAGGTCATCGCTGAGCTCAAAGGGTACGGCACCTTCAGCACTCTGTCCCGCTACCTGGCGACGAAGCTCCCGACAGAGGCTCTGGCTGACCTGGTCGCCAACGATGAGCACCTATCAGACCTGCTGTCGGACTGCTACTCGCAGTGGTGCGACTACCACGCTCCCGCGGCTCCCGAAGCTCTGGCGCGGGACATCAACGACTATGACGTGAAGCTCAGAGTGGAAGGTCCGAGCCCTTGGTCGCGCTTCAAAGTGCCTGGAGCGGGCACGGGCGGCACCACGTGGAACCCGGGCAAGCCGCGCGACGTGGACGTCTTCATGGAGAACCACGGCATGCGTTGGGTGAACATCCACCGGCACCCGGTCGACACCGACGGCGAGTACCTGGACTGGGAGACGGTGGCGGACGGCATCAACTCGATGCCCGGCGCGGTGCCACTGAGTATTGGCTCGCTGCTGACCTGGACGCAGTTCCAGGAGGCGAAGGGGCTCGACAGTCGGGACACAAAGGGCATCTCGTGCCTCGAGTACTGGATCCGCGGCCCGGGCTTCGCGGCGGCGACCGAGCCGCTACCTGACGACATCCCCGAGAGCACGATGGACGCCTGGGGGATCAGCATCGTGCTCTACGTGTTCTTCCCCATCATCGCCGTGATCTCGGGGATCAGCAACGCCCGGTTCCTCGCGGGCGGCGATAAGCTGCCGCTTACCTGCACCGATCTCTACAAGAGCATCGCGAGCTCACGGAACTTCATGGACATGCTGAACAACCTGCGGACTTTCATTGGCCACTTCAACTGGAAGTCGGCCACCCGTGCCGTTGTGCAGATCGTCCTCACGGGCATTTCGCTCATCGGCACCGAGGGCGTCGAGGCCCTTCTGGCCATCGTCTGCGTCGGCCTATCGGCAGCGGCGGCCAGCGAGCTGGCAGCCCTCATCATCGCGGTCCTCAGCGTGATCGGCGGCGCCCTGCATGTGGCCAACGTGGGGACGGTGGTCTATCACTGGGCCACGATGCCGCATGCCGATGTGTTCCGCGTGTACATCGACGGCACGCTGGATGTGACGGTATCGGGAGCACGCGGGGCGATGCTTCGCCCCGCGTTCGCGACCTAGTCGCCCGGGAACTTGATGCAGGACGTCTCAACCGCGGCCGTGGCCGTCGCATGCTGGGTATCGGTGATGTCCAGCTCGACCGTCCTGCTTTGGTTTGGCAAGGGGTAGTAGCCCGAGTCGATGACGGACGTCTCGACGTACGGCAGGATCGTCAGCACGTAGTGGCCGGGCAGGCAGTGTGTTCGCGGGGAGATCACCGTGAAGACGGTGTCCCAGGTTCCGGCCTGCCTGAGTCCGGCAGTGTTCCCGGTCGGCGTGTAGACTTGCACGCCCTCCTTGATATAGAGCGGCGTGAAGGTGAGGGTGCCCCCCTCGGGCTGCTCATCGACAGTGATCTGCACCTTGTTGAACGGTGTATCGATGAGCAGTGCTCTCCCGGCGGCTCCGCTGGCATCGAGCCAGTGCTCGGTGCAGGTCACCTGGACCTGAAGAGACGGGGGCTCGACCGTCTGGTCCACGGGTGCGCCGCTCCCACACCCGGCGATGGCTGCGGAAAGGGCTATTACTATGATCACGTGGTGCGCCGAACGCATTGCGCCAACCACCATTCCTTCCTGAAGCGGCCCAGTATGTCTCGGGCCTCTATCGCTTCCACCGCACGAGCTTGCCTCGGCCCGGTCCCAGCTCGACGGTGACACTTCCGTTGCCATAGGTCGGGCTCCATCCGGCCGCCGCGCCGCCGAACACACGGGTGTCCCGCGGCACGGAGAGCGTCACACGCACGCCCCACCGGTAGTCACGGTTGACGATGACGGCGTGGCTGGCCGTGCCGTCGCGGCCGAAAAGGCCAACCACGAGCCCCTGGGCGGGCTGGGCCCCCACGACCTTCACGGGCGAATCGTCGGGTAGCGCCTCGGCACCGCGCGGCAGTTCGCCGAGGTGGTACGCGCCGAGAGACGTCAGCGGCTGGAGCTCCTTCGCGATGGCCACGAACTCCCTGTTCAGGTGAGAGGCGGCGTCGTAGAGCGGCGTGGTGGTGCCGTCGGCGTTCGCCATGGCGCCCTGCCAGTCGGGGTAGTAGTAGACGAAGTAGGAGATGCCCTGGGCGCCATACGCCAGCGACGTGTACACCAGCCACGCGAGCTCGTCGCCGTTGGGGACGCGCATGGAGGGAGTCCACGAGGAGGCTTGGACGATGTTGAGGAACGGCAGGCCGGCGTCGAGGGCTTTCTGCCGAATCATGGCCAGGTTCAGGAAGTACCAGCCGCCATCGCCCGCCGACGTGTAGTGGTAGTGGTCGTAGCTGATCAAGTCGGGCTTGACCACATCGACGTACTGCCGCAGGTGCTCCGCGTAGGCCGCCTCGTGGTCACCAGCTGTGCCGAGCTGCTCATTGGTCGCGTAGCTGGGGAAGAGGTTGATGTAGGCCAGGTGGGCCGGGTCTCGCTCGCGCAGGTACGCCACCAGCTTGCCGAGGGCCGCGAAGCGTGAGGCGTTGGGCTCGTCGGTGACGAAGTAGGCGTACAGGGCCGGGTGGCCTTTGACGCGGGCGATGAGCGCGTCGAGCTCCTGTCGCTTGGCGGGGTCGTCGAGGGATTCCGGCGCGATGAGGCCACTCGCCAGGAGGGCGCGCAGGCCGTGCCGTTGGACGGTGTCGAGCTCGTCGGGAGTGCACCACACGACGTTGAACCCGCCGTCGGCCATCTGCTCTGCCGTGGCGTCCGTCATGGGCGGTCCGGCCCAGTAGGTCGCGATGGGGGTCCCGATCTGCCATCGTTCCGTTTCGGCTCCGCCGGCCACAGACGCACCGATAAGGAGTGCACCACCGCCGCACGACAGAGCCGCCAGGAGTGTCGGCGACAACTTAGCCTGGAGCATGCCCACTCACCTCTCGGTCTCGCGCACGTCCTTGGACACTGGTTGATCTACCGCCCTGTTTCGCCCACGAGCCAGGGACTCCCTTGGCGGGCGTCACTTAGCAGACAGCACATTCAGCCGTCGGGCCACATCCGGGCTGATGTCGCCCCGGGCAACCATGTCGCGCATGGTCGAACTCAACTCGCCCGGCCGCCCCCGCGGGACAATCATGGCCCAGTCCCAGAGCATCACCGAGTCGCGCTTCGATGCCTACAAGGGGGGATGTCCGGGCATGGAAGCGCGGGCGTCATGTCGGCGAAGGCGCGCAGCCAGCGGAGTAGGTCCTCTCCGCAGACACCACGTGGTACCGACCCACGGGCGCGCGCGTCCACGTGGGCGATCGCGGCGTGCCGGTTGCGGCGAGGGTCATGAGGAGCGCTCGTGTCAGGTGAGAGCGCTCTACCCTCCGCCGGTCTTCCGGTACTCCAGCAGCGCCGACCCTGGGCACTCGTGGATGACGATGTTAAGCCGCTGCAGCTCGGCGCCGTGCATCGTGACCTCCGGGGAGGGCTCGTAGGTGGTGGAGACGGTCACCGCGTAGGTCGCGTTCGGGTCGATCGCCCGCAGGGCACAATCGTAGCCGCTGTAGGGTGACAAGTGCCGGCGGAACGCGAGCACGATGCCGTCCTCCTGCTCCGGGCGGTGGTACTGCAGCACACACCAGTCGCGGGGGTCGGGGGTGGCCTCGGAGAGCTGGTAGAAGTCGCCCAACCAGTACTTACGGATCCGCCTGCATTCGGCGATGGCCTGCTTGAGCTGGTCCCGCGGGTAGTCGGCGGGCCGGACGTCCTCGCCGAAGGCTATGCCGCCGTTGAAGCCGCTGCGGAAGAAGTACGGCGCAGCCCCCATCTGGCCCACGATGCTCATCGGCAGGTAGCGGTTCAGCCCGGCGCTCATGAGCTGGTTCTTGACGGCGGCCATGAGTATCGAGTCGCGGCTCGAACCCACCATGTCGCACGTGTTGTCGCTCCGCCAGAGGATCAGAGACCGCGAGCAGGTCTCGAGGTCGACCCTACGGCCGCCGGAGGCGCAGTCGTCGATCAGAAGACCCGGGTTCGCGGCGCGAAGGTCGTCCCACATCTGGTAGAGGCCCTCGATGTAGCGCATCTCGGTCATGCCTAACCGGTCGGGACGGTCCTGGTCGCCGAACTGCCAGAATGTGAGAGGGTCGATGTTGTAGTCGATCCGGAGCCAGCTCAGCCCATAGCCCTTGATGGCCGCGTCGAGGTACTCGGTCATGTACGCCCGCGCTTCGGGGATGCCCAGGTGGAACAGCCCGCTGCCGTCGCCGCCCGGCGAGAGGACCCACTCCGGGTGTTCGCGGGCGATGCGTGTCCCCGGCGCCACGCGCTCGGGCTCGAACCACATCAGGAACTTGAGCCCCACATCGCTTACCGCTCGGCCGATGGCTGCCAAGCCATCGGGGAAGCGGTCCCTGGGCTCGACCCGCTCGAGGGGCAGACCGTAGTTGCCCATGCTGTTCGGGAAGCCATCCGGGCCGGTCCAGTAGGCGTCCAACCAGAACACCTCGAAGCCGAGACCCTTCACCGAGTTGAGGTGAGAGAGGACGTTCTCCTGGTTCGTCGCATTGAGCTCGTAGAAGGAAGTGCTCAGGTGTGCAATGGGAGGGAAGGCCGGGCCGTCGCCCTCTCGCGGGACGATGTGCGCCAACATGGTGCGCCGGAACAGGTTGTAGGCCCGCCAGGAATCGTCACCGGTCCAGTAGAGCTGCAGGATCCGCGGACTGCGGATCGACTCGCCCGGGTGCAGCACGGTCCGCAGGTTCTCCGTGCCCGCCCGAATGCGCAGCCGGTCTTCCTGCAGGCCGACTGAGGACGCCCACTGGCCCGACCAGCCGATGGCCGTGATGACGCCGCCGCCCCCCCAGCTCACGTTGAAGAAGGGCGAGACGTTCGACGACCGGCCGTTGGTGGCCGAGAAGGCCACGGCCTGCCCAGGGGGAACGGGCTGGTCGAAAGGCATCCAGTCGTCCACGAGGCACGGTGCCCCGTTCAGCCGGTGAAGGGTCACCTGGCTGCCGGGCCCGAGGCCGAGAGTCGCATCGACCGCCTGCACTTGCTCGAGCACGGGAGTGTCTGCGTCGCCCCCATTCGTGAAGCGCAGGGCCCAGTCGGCGCCCGCCGTATCGGTGTAGATGGTGCATGTGGCCTCGACCTCGAGCCCTGTGGCGGGGTCGCGGAACGTCAGTGTCTTGACGATACTGCCGTCCGCCCGCTCCTCAGTCGCCTCTGACCGATCCCATGTGCTCAGGAGCTCGGACGAAGGGCGTCCGTCGTAGACGAACGAGAACGGCGGACCGGCCTGGAGCTCCGCGCTCCGGGCCAGGTCGTCTAGCCAGACTTCGGAGCCATCATCCAGGATTACTCGGGCGTTGGCCCAGTTGGCCTGGTCCCAGCCACGATCGTCGGGCCCGACGTCCACGATGAGCTCGAGCTCAGTGGCGCCGGCGAGGGACACGTCAATATCCTGCGGGGGCGCGCCCGCGCGCAGAACGTCCGTCGCGAAAACGTCCTGTCCCCCCACGGCGACATGAAAGCGGACGGAGGCGGGGGTGTTGTCGACATTACGGTCGAGGCCGATGCGGGCGAGGAACCGCTCGGCAGGGCGTGCCAGACTCACCCGCAGCACGCTGTGCGAGTTGACGCCGATCCCGCGGGCGTAGGTGTCGTCGCCGAGCCGCATGGGCCCGCCGAACGAGCACCGGCCGACCTTTGTGTCGCCTGCGGAATCCTCGTGGACCACGGTCAGCCGGTGGGCGGGGACGGGCTCCCCACCGCCAGCAGAGAAGGCCCGTTCCGCCCACTCGCGGTTGAGCGCGACCTCAGGTGGCAGATCCACCGGAGCGGCGTGGGTGGGCACGAGCACGCCTCCGATAATGGGCAGGGGCAGGAGAGTGGGCAGGACTCGCACGGCGGAGCCTCCTTGAGCGGGAACAGCCAGTGGTGATGCGGGTACTGTGTTCAGCGCGGCGGCCCGGCCGACCTTGGGGGCGCGTGGGCCAGCCATTCGCCGGCATGCAAGGGCTTGCGCATCCCCAGGGGGAAAGCCACGGTGGCCGGCAGCGTTTCAACCGGCCGGCAGGTCGGATCACCTGGGAGGGTACGATGAATCGCAGACGATTCTGTCTCGCTGGCTGCCTGTTTGCTTGCCTCGTTCCGCTGCCCTCGCCGTCGTGGTGCGCTCCGCGCCGGCCGACTGGTTGGCGCCCACTGATGGACGGCTACACTTTCGCCGGGTGGCATATGGTGGGGGACGGGCTCTGGACCGTCGAGAGCGGCTCGCTCGTTGGTCGCGCCTGCAATGAGAAGCTCTATGGTCTGCTCGTCAGCAAGGACACGTTCCGCGACTTCCGGCTGCGCCTCCGGTACAAGTCCGACAACGGCGATAGCGGTGTGTACATCCGCACCGACATCCAGCCACCGGATGAGGCGCACGGTCTGCAGATACAGGTGGGGCCTATCGGCAGCGGCAACGGCGGGATCTATGAGAGTTACGACCGCGGATGGCTCGTGCACCCCACGGTCGACGACGAGAAGCGATGGGTGAGGCCGGGCGACTGGAACGACTTGGAGATCCTTGCCTCGGGTGGTACCGTCGAGGTGCGGCTCAACGGCACCGTGACGGCGCAGCTCCGCGACGACCCGGGCCGGCCCAGGGGCCACATCGCGCTCCAGATGCACTCGGGCACGGTCATGGACGTGCGCTTCCGCGACATTCAGGTGTGGGAGAACCCGTGAGGACAAGATTCGGAACCGGATGCCGGCGGTCGGTCGTGCTTGGCATCGCGTCTCTGACCATCGGGGTGTCGGCGGTTTCGGCGCAGCCCGAGCAGGTGGTGCTGGCAGGGCCGGGTGGCACGCGTGTGGTGTTCGCGAAGGCGGGCGGGCGGTATCGCTGGAGCGCGTTCGGCGACGTGGCGACGGGGCTCACCTGGCCGGTGGACGGCCCGCGATTCAGCCTGCAGACTGAGGATGGCATCCGCGCCAACCTGGGTGACGTGGGCTTCCGCTTCCTCGCAGGCGGGGAGCCGGGCGATCGTGAGGCCATCTTCGAGGCCGAGCTCCTGCCCACTGCCGTGCGGGTGCGGCAGACCTTTGGCTTCTGCGCGGACGGTCGGACTCTGCGGGTACGTACGCGTCTGCGCGCCCTTGCGGCCCCGGTGGTCATCCAGCGGGTCGGGCTCCTGGATCTGCGCCTGCCCGGACAGACACTGCGGCGCATAGGCCCCGAGCATGTCTCATGCCCCGTGGTGGGTGATCGGATCTTCGCCGGGGTCGAACACCCGTCGGCCATGACTCAGGTCGATGGCGATGCCCTCCACATTGCCCAGCACTCGTACATCACCGTCGGCAGCCAGTGGGTCGACGTGCCTTCGGCTGTGTTCGGGGCGGCCTCGCTGGAGGACGTCACGCGCGGCGCCGAAGCGGTGCGCGTGGCCTTCCTGCGGTATCTTGACACGGTGTGGGTGAAGCCCAAGGACATGCACATCCACTACAACAACTGGTGGACGATGCCGGTCCCATTCACGGAACACGACGTGCTCGCCAACATTGCGGACCTGAAGGCGAGCCTGTACGACCGTACGGGCTTCTTCTTTGACTCGTATGCCATGGACATGGGTTGGTCGGACCCGCACACGGTGTGGCAGGTGAACGGAGAGGCCTACCCCGAGGGCTTTCGCCGGATCGCGAGGGCTCTGGCGCCCATGGGCTGCCGGCCGGGGCTGTGGGTCTCGCCAAGTAGCTGCTATCCCCCGGCGCTGGACAACGAGTGGCTGGATGGGGAGGGTTACGAGACGTTCACCAACGCGGCCGGCACTCGCTATGCGTGCCTGGCTCGTGGCGGACGGTATCAGCAGTCGTTCAAGTCGGCGGTCCTGAGCCATGTGCGGGACGGCCAGATGGCCCATGTGAAGTTCGACGGCCTGGCATGGCCCTGCCCCTCTGCCGAGCACGGCCACCGGCCGGCCTCTGAGTCCTACCAGCCCATCGCCGAGGGCTTGTTGGACGTGTTCGACGCCCTGCGTGCCCAGGCCCCGGACATCGCACTCGAACCCACATGTCTCGGGTACTTCCCTAGCCCGTGGTGGCTGATGCACACCCCGTTTGTGATCGGCCCGTTCGGCGATGATTGCCCGCGAGGAGTGTGTCCGGCCCCGGACTGGATGGAGTCGCTCACCACGGCGCGCGATGTGGCGAATCTGCGTGGTCGCGATGCGTTCTGGATGCCCAGCTCAGCACTGGAGTGCTTCGATATCATCGTGCAGTGTTCGGGATCGTTCTACAACCACGCTGTCATGGCGGTCGCTCGTGGCCACTGGTTTCAGTCGACGTACATCAACCCGCTGTACATGGATGCCGATGAGTGGCGGTTCTTTGCCCAGCTGATGCAGTGGGCACGGGAGAACCGCGCCAGACTCCAGAGCCCTGAGCCATTCGGCGGGGATCCCTCGGCGAGGGAGGTTTACGGATACGCCTACCCGCGGCTCGACCGGCCTCTCTACTTCGCGCGCAACCCGTGGATCTCGGAGGCCGAGGTGGTCTTGCCCGAGTGCAGGACCGATGGCGCCCGGCAGTTGGTGATGCACTACCCGGCTCGCTGCGTGCTCGCCGTTGCCCGCAGCGGCGAGGCCCTTCCCCGTGTGGCCCTGGGCCCCTATGAGACGGCGGTACTCGAGGTGCTTCCGGTCCCTGCTCGCGGTGTCGCACCGGCTGTAGTGCCTGGTCTCGGGGTGGAGTGGCGGCCGGTGGCGAGTCCGGCTTTCGAGCGGGTCACGTTCGAGGATGACCGTCCTCCCCTTGGCCCATCGTGGACCTCGCCCGATGGCGATTCCCCGGAGGCGCTGGTGCTCTCGGGCTCTGGCGAGTTGCGGACCTCCCGGCCGGCGGAGCTCTGTCTGCTGGCCGAAGGGCCTGCCGGAAGCGCAATGCCGCTGTGCGACATCGTTGTTGACGGCCAGGTGGTTGCCCCCGAGGTCACCGGCTCCCGCGGTACCTTCTATGCTGCGGGCGCCACACCCCAGGAGGACTGGCAGTGGTTCCTCGCCCCCCTGCCGGCGGGACGGCATCGTGTGTCCTACCGGCTGACCGTCCCGGATGACGAGTGCCGCTGCGCCGTCTTCGTGCGCGGCGAGCGGCGGGCCGGCTCCGGTGGCGCGGAGCCGCCAGTCGGCCCCAGCTTCCCCGTGAAGCCTGCCGGGTTGCGCCCGTGGTCAGTGACGCTCGTGCCGCTGGCGAATGCCAAGGAGGCGGGCGCGACCAGTTCCCGCATGAAGCGGCGCACGACCGATGTGGACGGGGTGTACCTGGATGCGCTCGATTGGACCGAAGCCACGGCCGGTTGGGGCCAGGTCCACCGGAACGCCAGCGTCATGGGGACCCCCATGGTCATCGGCAACCGGGTGCACCGTCGCGGCATCGGCACCCACGCGAACTCCAGGATCACCTATCAGATCGATGGTGCCTACACGGCCTTCGTGGCCACGGTCGGGTGCGACCAGGAGGTCTCGGGCAACTCGGTGGTCTTTGCCGTCGAGGGAGACGGTGCTGAGCTGTATCGCAGCCCGGTCATGCGCGTTCGCTCGACGCCGATCCCGATCCGGGTGGACATCCGGGGCGTCCGCCGGCTCACACTGGTTGTCACCGATGGCGGCGACGGTATCGGTGCGGACCACGCCGATTGGGCCGAGGCCGTGCTACTGCGCTGAGGCCGCCGCGCCAGCGCGCCCCCGCGCCCCTCTACTCCGCTCGCGCGCGCAGCACCGTGAAGGAGCGCGGTGGAAGAACGTACTCGGTCGCCGCGCCGGTGGATACGAGATCGATGTCCCCTGCCACAGGGACCACGGCGTCCGGTTCGGCGGCGGTGTTGGTTTGGTTAGTCCCCCCGCATAGTTCGACGCGGTGTGCCGGCCTGGCCAGCGAGCCGTGGGGCTCCAGGCGTATGGTGAGACGCGTGGGCTCATCGGCCCAGTTGACCATCTGCAGCTGGACCAACCGGCCGTCGGAGCTGGTCTTGGCGGTTACATCAAGGCAGTCGGCCTGCCCGGCGACATCGGCCCCCACACACACCGACAGATAGTGCTCCGACAGCATCTGCGTGACGAAGTAGGCGGCCTGAGGCCAGACGCGCGACGGGTTCAGGAACAGCAGGCCCTGGTTCCAACCGTTGTCATTCTGCCCGTCGGGCTGCAGGCAGTTGGCCGAGCAGACGATGCGGACCAGGTCGCCCATCCGCTCGAGCTGGTTGATGGCCCGTGCGTTGGCCAGGCCCCGGCCCAGATCGTGCTGGTTTGCGTTGAGCTCGAACACGGCCAACTTGAACTGGGCTCCAGGACACAGCTGTCTCAGGGCACTTGCCAGCGTTGGCAGTGGATCAATGCACGCCACAGACTCCGGGCGCTCGCTCGTTACGTGCACGTCGAACCACACCTCGCGGCCATGGCGCCGCGCCAGTTCGAGAATGTCCTTGTGGGTTGCCAGCGTCCGGATAACCGGGTTCCCATCGAAGCTGAAGGGGTCCGCGATCAGCTCGGAGTAGAGGAAGTCGCCGACCACGATCGTGATGTCCGGGTCGGCGGTCCAGATCGCCTCCGCCATGGGCCTGAAGCGCGCGAAGTACTCCTCGTTGACGGCCTCCTCATTCCCGAGCTGGATGAACCGCAGGCCATAGGGCTCGGGGTGACCGTCGGCGGCTCGTCGCCTCCCCCACTCCGAGTAGCTGGGCCCGTTCATGTACTCGACGAAGTCGCGCATGTCCTCGGGGGTCTCACCCATGTTGAACGCGGGAATGGCGAGGAACCCCGCGGCGCGGCAGAAGTCGACGAAGTCGATGATGCCCCACCCGTTAGTCGAGTAGGGGTACCAGAACCCCCGATAGGGCTGACGCCGATCCCGCGGGCCGATCATGGACTTCCACCGGTACTGGTCTGTGTTCACGATGCAGCCCCCATAGCGGAGCACGGTCAGCCCCTGCCTCTGGAGCGCTTCGCCCACGTCGCGCCGCACCGGGAGCCCATGGAAGCGTCCCCATTCGCCCGGCAGGAGCGACACGTAGCCCAGGTCGACCTGGCCGGGCTCCTCGAGCAGAATGGCCAGGCGGCCCGATTCGGTACCGGTGTCGGGCGACAGAGTGAAGGTCAGCCGCTGCCAGTCTCCTGCAGGCAGGCTCACAACCGCCCGCGCCAGAGAGGCCTCTCCGCTGGCTGTCTGCGCCTCGATGGCCAGCCGCGTCGACCTCGGGCATCGCGCCCAGAGGCATCCCTCGTAGTCGTGGTCGCGGAGGAAGGCCATGCCCCAGCGGTTCAGTCCGCGATTCACAACACCCACCGCGCCTGAGCCCGACTCGAAACAGATACGCTGGCTCTGGCTGCCGGTGTACGGTGCGTCGGTGACCAGGAAGAACGCCGCACGCGCCGTGCCCCGGCGGACGGGGCGCCACATGCCGCTGACCTGGTCACGGGTGTCCTGGGACCCGTCCTGCCGGAAGGGTAGGTCGGAGTGCCCTCCCTCGTGCTCGACCCACAAGTTGCGGAAGGAGGCCTCTCGGTTCCACGTTCTCAAGCCCACGGCGCCGCGAACGATCGGCTCACCGGGATCGAGGAACGACAGCGCGCGGCGCCCTGCGATGTCGACCGTGATCGTCTTCGCGTCTCGCCGCACCGTGAGCGGCACCCACTCGCCGACGGGAATGTCGACGGGATGCTCGGCGAGGAGCCGCCAGTTCTGTTCGTGCTTGCCCAAGACAAGCACGCCCCGTGAGGGATCCAGTGAGATCTCGTACGCGGTCATCCGGTCGGGTCCGCGACCGGCATCGGTGATGGGGAACACCAGGCCGGCATTTCCCTCGGCTCGGTCCGCGAACCACACCTCGACCCCGCACGCCCCGGGCCGCTGCCACTCCTGGTCACAAACCAGCTTTGGGCCAGGCGCGGCGGCACCGTGAAGCGTCCCATCCCCGGCCACCAGCCAGGCTCCGTCGTAAGCGGTGAACCCGGCCACGGGCGCAGGCGCCGGCGGTTCCTGGAAGCTCTCGCCGAACACCATCTGCGCATAGATGCCGCCGTAGACCTCGTGGTTCACGTCCTCCAGGCAAGCTCCCGTCATATACGGCGAGACGTGGGCGATGACTTGGTCGCGATGGATGGTCACCTCCGCCTGGCGCTCAGAGGCCCCCAACGCCAGGGCGGTGGCGGGAAACGCACTGCAGATCAGAGGGAGCAGCAACTATCGGCCTCCTCAGACTCCGCGGATCGGTCCGTTGGGATGCGAAGAGCCTAGCGCCGCGATGGTGGCGGGCCCAACCGGGCATCGGACAGGTCGAGCCGGTACATGATCTGGTTGTAGTCATACAGGGGCGTGGGGGCCACGGGCCCCTCAAACGTCTGGCTGTATGTCCCCTGGAAGTAGATCACCCGCCCTCCATCCTGATCGAGAAACGGGTGGTGCACCGGATTGTACAAGCCGTAGTGGTCATGGGTCACGATCTTCGTGCAGCTCGTCCAGGGCCCCGTGGGTGAGTCGGCTTCGGCGAACCAGATCTCGCCGAGGACCGAGCTGCTGCCTCCCGCCTGTGCCACGATCATGATCCATCGCTGGCGGTAGGCATTCCACGCGAGCGACCCGTTGTGCAGGCGGATGGCCTGCCCCGTGCCATCGCGGACCTGATAGCGGCACTCGTCCGGCCTCAAGAGGCCGGCGACCGCCAGCTCGGCCTCCTGTGCCTGCGTAATGGCATCGGTGTTCGGCTTCCATCCCCATACGAGGGTGCCATCGGGGCCACGCTCGACGGCGGTGTGCTCCGCCGCGAAGCGCGCTCCGGGGGCGAGGCACGTGAAGCTCTCATAGCGCCCGGGGTCCGACAGTGCCTCGATGGTTGCCTCACACCGGAGACTGGCAAAAGGCGTCGGGAAGAGGAGCCAGTCGCGCCCGTCCTCGCGTATCGCAACCGGATGGCCCCGTGGACAGCGCTGTGTGTCGTCGAGTGCGAACTCGACATGCTTGGTGAACACTTGTCTCTCGTCGTCGAACACGGCGAGGCCGTGCTCGAGGAGCGTCTCAAGTCCTCGCACCCGGGAGTAGTGGGCCACCAGCCGATCGGCGCCGTCACGGTCCCGGGCCACGGCCAGCCCGTCGAGCCACACGGGCCCCTCGCCTGCCATGGGGCACATGGCCCGGCTGAAGCCATCGTCATCAACCAGATACTCGATATCAACCCCGATCGAAGGATCCAGCCCGCCGTCGCCCGGCAGGGCTGAGGTCGCACCGGACGTGTGGAAGTTCCCCAGCGGGTACTCGATACGGTTCGTGTCGCCGAAGAACCAGTAGATGCGGCCTCGCCACGGGATGGCCAGGGCCGAGTCCTGCCCCGTGACCCTGGCGTTGAGCAAGGGCTGACGGACAGGGACGGGCTCGCCGAGGATGACACTATCGCGGTAGATACCCGCTCCAGTCAGCCGGTACAGCCTCTCGGCGATGTTCACCCGGTGGACGCGCACTTCGGCTCGTCCGCCGGGCGTCACGTCTAGCGCAATCCCCCTGTTGCCGAAGCCATCAGCCGGGTACTCGTAGCCGTGGCTGCTGATGTGAAAGAAGACCCGTTGGCCCATGAGCTCGGGGTCGCGCACGGCCACGAAGCCGGCACTGTCGGTGTACCGCACCGTTCCGTCGACCGTGCGTAGGGCCACCAGCGGGACGCCGCGGCCCGTGGCCTCATCGACGACGCGGATGGCGAAGCAGTCGGCGCCCGAGGCGCCGGTCGCGCACAGAGCCCAAGCAAGAGCGAACATGAGACCTCCCAAAGCCGCGAGCGCCTGGCCGAGTGTGGCCCGCCTAACCCGGGCGGGCGTCCGCATATTCCACCCGTAGTCCCATCGCCACTCGCTCGTCATGTGGCCAGCGCCCCTGCGTGGTTCCTGTTCCCCTCACAGCGCGTGCTCCGTCCGCGCGATGATCTCGTCCTGCAGGTCTTCCCACAGCGAAGTGAAGGGCGCGCTGTAGCCCGCGACGCGGACCATCAGATCGCGGTACTGCTCTGGATCCCGCCGGGCCTCGAGCAGCATCTCGCGGTCCACGATGTTGAACTGGCACTGCTGGCCGCCGGCGGCGAAGTGCGCGCGGATCAGCCCAGCTACCTTGGCGAGGCCCGTATCGGTTTCGAGCAGCCTCGGGTCGAGTTTCACATTGAGTGTCGTCGCCGTCGGCAGCAGGTGGTGCGGGAGCTTGGCCACCGAGTTCATCATGGCAGTCACACCGCGGCGGTCGCGTCCCTGCGCCGGCCCGGCACTGTCGGCCAGCGGCTCACCATCGCGCCGGCCGTCTGGTGTTGCTCCCGTCATCCGGCCGAACTCGATATGCATGTTCTCCCCACCCGCGAGAGTGCCGAGGATGTACTTGCCACCTCGAAATGGCGTGAGGCCCTCAAAGGCCGCGGCGATCATCCGCAGCAGGTCGGTCGCGATGGCGTCTGCCCGGTCATCGTCGTTGCCGAAGTTCGGTGACTCTCCGAGCACCCGCTGTCGAAGTGGCTCGTGACCCACCCAGTTGGCGCTCACCACGCCGGCGAGCTCCGCCAGAGTGAGCTGGCGTTGGTCGAACACCAGCCACCGGATGGCGCTGAGGGCGTCGGTGAGGTTGGCGAGGCCGATGACGTTCCAGTTGCAGTGGTTGTACCGGGCGCCGCCCTGGGTGTAGCCCTTGCCGCGCTCGACGCAGTCACCCACCACGAGGGATGCTTGGAGGTGGCCCCCCGCCCCACGTGCCGCCTCCTCGTCGCGCGCCAGGGCCGCCTCATGGGCACGCCAGGCCACCCACCTCATGGCCGATGTCAGCTGTTCCCAGAGCTGCTCCCACGACTCCGGGAACGGGGGGGTGGCCCCGCCAAGCAGCCCCGGCTCGAGCCCCAGCACGGCCCTCAGAACCTTCGGCAGGTTGATGAAGCCCTCGACGGATCCCATTTGGGCACGGCCCGTCACGATGACCTCATGGCAGCCGGAGAGCGAGAAGTCCCGCGCGTCCTCGAGGGAAATGCCAGTGCGCACCAGCGCCGGCACGATCTGCTCGTCGTTGCAGAAGTCCGGGTTCCCCGCTCGAGCCCGCAGCACCCTCACTGCCCGCTCGAGCAATGCCGGCGGGGTGTCTGCATGACATCGCAGCCCGACCTGGGGGCGCTGGATCCTGAGTTCCTCCGTGACGTCAAGGCAAAGCCACGTGAGCTGGTTGGACGCGTCGGAACCGTCGGGGCGCATGCCGCCCAGAGTGAGGTGGTGGAACGCGCTGACCGCCGCCGCAGCGCCCGCGAACTCCAGATATCGCAGCCACAGACAGCTCAGTAGCTCGCGCGCGCGGTCATCGTCGAGCCGCCCCGAGTCCATGTCCGCGCGGTAGAAGGGATAGAGGTACTGATCCACACGCCCCGGCGCGTCAGGCAGGAAGACGAACGAGAACCATGCCGACTGACATGCCTGCCAGAAAGTCCGGGGAGGATCGGCAACCACCTGCAGGCAGTTGCCCGCGATCGTGCGGAGCTCCTGAGCGCGCTGGGGGTCCGCGCAGGCGGCCGCTTGTGCCAGCGCTTCGTCGGCATGGCGGCCGCAGTAGTCGATGTAGCCTTCCGCGATGGTCCGCAGCGCCCCCAGAAAAGCGGTCTGCTCGTCGTCCGCCCGAACCTGCGGCAACGCGAGCCTCGCATCGACACGGCTGATCAGCCCGCGAAACCCGCCCACCATGATGGCATCGTAGTCGATGGTCGTATGGTTTCCCGCCGGCGAGAACAGCCCTGCTCCAAACAGGCGCTGGATCTCGTCCGAGACTGGCCACGGGCACACGAAGGGCTGGCGGCCGAAGATCTGCGGGACTACCGGCCCGTCCTCGTCGTACACCATGCCCGGGGGCGTCCCGACGAGGAGCTCCAACTCCTGCACGTACACAGGCTGCGTGCGGTAGCCGTGAGCCGTCGCCATGGCCCAGCGCGTCACCTCGGGAAGGCCCTCGGTCCGACGATAGGACTCCTGCCACAGGCTCGGCGTCGTCCGGTCCTCGCCTCGACGGCTGCGCAATGCACGGTCCCGCAGGGCGCTGACGCGCTCGGTCATGGACGGCCTCCACACGGCACACGTCGGTCCGGGCAAACAGCACTCGTGCCTTCGACTGCACGGCCTGGGGCTCATTGTCGTGCTCTTGGGTCGGAGATGACTAGCCCCCACCGACGCGGTACGCCGCCAGCTTTCGTATGATCGGATCGCCGGCCGACTCGAGGCATCGCAGCCGGATGCCGGCGACCTCGACCGGCGGGAAACGGTCGATCTTCTTGTGCCCGATGGCCGAGCCGCGGCATAGCTCGCGCCACTCGGTGCCCACAAGGCCCTCGACCACGTACTCGCGGACCCGCTCGCCTCGGCGGATGTCCTCCATGGCGACGACATGGTCCACCGAGGCCGTCCGTGGCAGCTTGAGCTCGACGGTCTGGCCCCGGCCCCGCGTCTCTGCGATGGGTATCCCGAACCGCCGCCTCACTTCCGCCCCGAACTCGGCGGCGCGGCGCGCATCGGCCTGGGGGATGAGTCCCGACGTGTCTGGCGTCTGGTTCAGCAGCAGGACCGCCCCGCGCCCGACGGACTGATAGTAGCACTCCATGAGCTCGTCGACGGTCTTGAGTCTCCGGTTCGGGTCGGTGTTCCAGAACCAGTAGTGTGGGACCACATTGACGGTATCGACCTCGTTGGGGAGCCAAGCATCGCCGTCGGGGGTCCCGTGCGCTGCCGTGGCGACTCCCGATCTCGCGTCAGCCAGGCTGACGCCATTCCAGGCCGGGTACGGCGCGAAGCCCGACTCGGTGCCCACCCACCGGATCGTTGCGTGGGGACCCTGGAAGACCATCGCCCGCGGCGCATGCTCCTGCAGGATGTCGCCCACCGGCACCACAATGCTGCCATCGAACCAGATCTCGACAATGTCACCGTAGCGGGTGAGTAGCTCGGTGAGCTGGCGCCGGTAGAGGGCATTGTACTGCTCTTGGGCCTCGGGAGTCGGAGCGCGACCACCGACGTCGATGCCGTGCTTGCGGTCGCAAGGTGACAGGTAGACGCCGAGCTTCATCCCGCGCCTGCGGCACGATGCGGCCAGATCAGCCATCACGTCGCCCCGGCCGCCGCGCCATGGCGTGTGGCCGACGCTGTAGTCCGTCGTGTCCGTCTGCCACCAACAGAAGCCACCGACGTGCTTGGCGACGAAGACAATGTACCGGGCCCCCATGGAATCAGCGACGGAGACCCACTGGTCGGTGTCCAGTCGTTGGGGGTTGATCTGATCGAGCGGCGTCGAGAGGTCGTCGCCCTCCTGGTTCTGCCACGTGTTGGGACCGAAGTGGATGAACATCCCCACTTCGAGGTCGTGCCACTCCGCCTGCTGCGGCGTGGGCTTGGCCAGTGGGCCTCTCTGCATGGGCGTCATCTCCACCGGTTGCGACATGAGCGCCCGGGCGGCCGGAGATGGCTGAAGTTCTGCTTCCGACAGAGCCCGCGGCGCCAGAATGACCTCGTCGATCAGGCCGTCGAATGGGCTGTCCGCGCCGTCGCCCGATGGGGCGTAGCGCGCTCCGGCGCGCAGCTCCAGCGTGTTGCGGTGCCGGATGCTGCCCGAGGGAGGCGCGGTCGCCACGGCCTGGCCGTTCACCCAGGCGGTGTACCCGGACGGACCCCGCGTCACCGCCACATGCGACCACTGCCTCGCCGGTAGCGCGTCCCCCACTCCGGCAGAGGGCCACGCGCCGTGGCCTTCCCCATCCGAGTGGATGAACCCCACCCGGTTGCCTGGCGCCAGGTACAGGCGGAACTGGTGGTCGGCGACGCCGCTCCGCTCCTTGGCCACAATGATCTGCTCGCGGCGCGTCACGGTGCGCGGGCAGATCCACGCGGCCAGGGTGAAGTCTCCCTCGGGAATCGGAACATCGCCAAGGCGGACATGGGCACCATGGCCGTCCAGTTGCAGGGCGTCGCCGATAATGCCCGCAACGAGCCGCGCGCCGCGCGGCTCGGCCCGGTAGAGGCCGGCTGCCGCGCCGACCTCGTCGCGGTCAAAGGTCCATCGCAGCGCCCCACCGCGTGGTTCACACAGACCAACGTAGTAGGCCGCTAGCCGCCGGATGACCGGCGTCGCAGCCGATCGCGTGCAGCGCAGCCGGATCGCCGAGACCCAGACCGGGGCGAAGCGGTCGATCCGCTTGTGTCCCACGGCCGTGCCACGGCACAACTCCTGCCAGCCGCAGCTGGTTCTGCCCTCCAGCGAGTACTCGCGGATGCGCTCGCCCCGCCGGATCTCCTCCATCGTGACCACGTGATCCACCCACCGCCACCCGCCCAGGTCCAGATCCACCCGGGTCCCCTGGCCGCGTGTCTCTGCCAGGCTCCGGCCGAAGCGGCGACGGATCTCGGCCCCGAACTCCGCCGCGACGCGCGCATCCTCCGCAGGAATGAGCCCCCGAGTGTCAGGGCTCTGGTTCAGCAACAGCACGGCACCGTGACCGACCGAGCGGTAGTAGCAGTCCATCAGCTCCGCCACGGTACGCAGGCGACGTTCGGGGCTCCGCTTCCAGAACCAGTAGTGGGGCGACACGTTGACGGTGTCGACCTCGATGGGAAGCCAGACGTCGCCGTCGGGTGTACCGTGGGCAGCGGTGGCACCTCCCGAGGCGGCATCCCCGCGAGCCACAGCGTTCCACGCCGGGTATGGGGCGTAACCCTCCTCGTTCCCGACCCAGCGGATGGTCGCTCGCGGACCCTGAAAGACCATGGCCTCCGGCGCGAATCGCTCCAGGATGTCGGCGACGTCGATGACCAGGTTCCCGTCGAACCAGATCTCGCTGATGGGGCCATAGCGCCCGAGGAGCTCGGCCAGCTGCTGGCGGTAGATGCGGGCGTAGGCCGCCTGCGCCTCCGCCGTCGGGCAGCGTCCACCGGTGGTCGCTCCGTGAACGTCATCGGCCGGGCTTAGATAGAGCCCCAGCTTCAGCCCATGCTTCCGGCACGACTCGGCCAGGTCGGCGACGACATCGCCGCGGCCCCCGCGCCACGGGATCTGGCGCACGCCGTAGTCACTTGTCTCCGTCTGCCACCAGCAGAAGCCGCCCGTGTGCTTCGCCACGAACAGGATCTGCTTCGCCCCCATCGAGAGCGCCACGTGCGCCCACTGGTCGGTGTCGAGCTGCTGGGGGTTGATGGCGGTGAGCGGTGTGGAGTGGTCGTCGTACTCCCGTTCCTGCCAGGTGCACGGGTCGAGGCACAGGAACATCTCGATCTCCATGTCCTGCCACTCGACCTGGGAGGGCGTGGGCCGTGCCAGGCATAATCCCGCATTCACATAGCTCGGCGCTCCCGCCGATGCCAGAGCCGTGCATAGAACTGTGACCGACACCATCTGCGCCGCTCCCCGTTCGCAACTTAGCGCTTCGACGCCTGTGCCACGATGTCGAACTCGGCGACTCCCACCCACGGCTTGCCCTGGTAGCCGGTGAGGGCCCGGAGACGGACGTACCGCCCCACCACCTCTTCCGCCAGCTCGATGCGTTTCTCGTCGGCGTCGAAGGAGAACTCGCCGGCCGACACCGGAGTGCCCCACTCGGCGCCGTCGTCCGACACGGCAATCTCATAGCCGGCGAACCACCCGTTGTTCATGTCCTGCCTGGGCAGGTACCGGAAACCACGAATTTCCACCAATCTCCCCACATCGATCACGAGCTCGTGGGGGAAGCCCGCTTCCTGCGTCCCCCACTCGGTGTGCCAGAACGTCTCGGGGTCGCCGTCGATGGCGCAAGCCGCGACATTGCCGTGAGCGGTGTCCTCGCTGTCGACGCGGATCACCCGCGCTCCCAGGGCGCGCAGTACGCTGTCGGGTTGCTCGCTGACGACC
This sequence comes from Armatimonadota bacterium, assembly GCA_029547025.1. Classification (GTDB taxonomy): domain Bacteria; phylum Armatimonadota; class Zipacnadia; order UBA1398; family JAKPQA01; genus JAKPQA01. Next base: position 11,020 of record JAKPQA010000074.1, on the reverse strand, counting down.
GAGAGCAGCTCCTCGCGAGTCACCTGGACGGACGGCTCGAAGCGGCGCGAACCCATGTACTCCAGGATGCTCCGGCGAAGCTGGCGAGCCGCGGGGCGAACGCCGAGATCGTTGCCCAGGTCGACCGAGCATACCACCACACGTCCCGGGCCGACGCGAGCCTCGAATAGGTTCGCCAGACGCTGGTTGGCGGTGAAGTTGTCGACGACCTGGACGATGGGTCTCAGACGTGGAGGAAGGCCGTCGATACTCATGGCCCGCGAGCGCTGGAGTAGGTCGTACCACTGCCAGTCCGCGTGTGCTTCTGTGGGGAACTGGGCCAGAGCCGGGTGCTCGGGGTCGCACAGGATGCCCATTGTTCCTCGGGCCGCGCTGCTGAACCACAGAGGACTCCAGAACACCGGTGTGAAGCTCCCCGGCCGCGAGCGAACCAGGTAGGGACCGCGCGGAAGCAGGAGTACCCTCTCACCGGCATCGAGAGCGGCCAGGGCCTCGGTCACCGAGGGGGTGACCAGCACATCCGGCGGCTCGCCGGCGGCCTCGTTCTCGGGGTACACCCAGATGTTCCAGTCATTGGCGATGCCTAGCCCGCTCAGCCTCACCTCGATCGTGGCCCTTACCGGCGCCCTCACCCCCTTCAGAGCCACCTCGATGGCGCCGAGGTCGCTGAGCTGCCCAGTCGGGATGTCGCGGGCGGGCAGTGCACCTGAGTGGATCCGGCGGCCGTCCTCGGCGACCAGCGACCACTGGGGCACCACGCCTCGCAGACGTCGCGGCCCAAAGTGAGAGATCTGCACGCGTGCCGAAAGGGTGTCCGCCGTCGTGTAGGTGCGCTGCTTCATCCGCAGCAGCGGAACCGTGGGCCCACAGAACCGGCTGAACTCGGAGGCGCTGATGAAGCCCTTACTGTCCCAGAAGGCATCGAGCATGCCCACTAGCGCCGTTCCCTGGCCCGGGAAATCATGCAGGTCCAGCAACTGGAACCCACCCAGACCGGGCGTCCGCAGCAGCACCTCGATCTCCTCCTTGTAGAGCTGCGCGGACAGCCGGCCCGTGACCCAAGTGAAGTCGTCGGCCTGACTCAGGAGGTGATGCGCCCTCAGGCTATCACGGACCCGTTCGAAGTTCCGGGGCCTGAGCACTCCGGTGTACTTCCGGATCTCCCTGATGTTCGGGAAAACGCTCCACTGGCCCACCTCGTGGGAGATGAGCGGCACGGGGCTCTGCCGAACGGCCTCTGCGAAGTCGGCGTCGGTCGTCGGGCCATGAAGCCCGCGCACGGCGGCCACGTTGTACTGGTCGTTCGGGCCGAACGACCATGCCGTGGATGATGTGTACAGGTGCCGCGGGTCGTGCTCGCGCCCTAACAGCACCAGCGTCTGCAGGAAGCTCACGTCGCCTGTAAGCTCGTTCCCCATGCACAGCATGCCGAACGAAGGGTGGTTGCCGTACGCATCGAGGATCCGCATCACTTCCTGGCGGATGAACTCGTCCCTTGGTGGGTCTTGACCCACGTCGAAGGTCCATTGCGGTGCCTCGACGTGCAAGAGGAACCCGGTCCGGTCGGCTGCCTCGAAGGCCGCTTCAGGCGGACACCACGAGTGGAAGCGCATGTGGTTCAGCCCGTACGACCGGGCAATGCGGAAGATGCGCAACCAGCTCTCGACATCTGTAGGCGGATAGCCGGTGAGCGGGAAGACGCAGCACTCCAGCGTACCTCGCAGGAACGCCGGCCGCCCGTTAAGCACCAGTCTACCACCGCGCACCTCCAGGTCCCTCATGCCGAAGCGCACACGACGCTCGTCGGAGGCACCATCGGGGAGGCGGAGCGTGGCGACAAGCTCGTAACGGCTCGGCGAGAACTCGTCCCACCGGCGCATTGCGGCACCCAGCGGCAGTGTGGCCTCGACCATCCCGCCCGGCGCGGCGGGGACGCGGGCCGCCGCCACCATGGTCCCGGAGGCGAGATCGCGCACGGCGAGCTGCAGATCTCCACTGGCTTCGCCCACGGGCTCGATGTGGGCCGCTGCCCGGACGCAATGGCCATGCACGTCCGGATAGGCCTGCAAGCGCGCGACCCACGCCGATGGCGTCGCGCGTAGCTCGATGCGGCCGACCACGCCATTCCAGTTCGTCTGAGTCTGCTCCGAAGTGGAATGCGCCGCGTAGCCCATGTTGAGCTTCAGCGTGTTGTCCACGCACAGCGTCAGCCGGTGCCTACCCGGCGTCAACCCGGTGCCCAGATCGTGCTCGTGCGGCACACACAGGCTGTTCTCGGTCCCCCGCTCCTGGTCGTCGAGCCACACGCGCGTTTCCCAGTGACAGCGTTCGAGGAACAACGTCACGCGGAGCCCGGCCCAGCTCTCGGGGATGTCGATCTCGCGCTGATACCACGCCGGGCCAACGTACTCGTAGACGCGGCTGAGCCCGTTCAGGTCTGGCGGTCGTGTGTTGGGCGTGCCCTTGTGGTTCTCGTCGGTCGAGCCGGGCAGTATCACCCAGTCCGCCAGGTCCCGCTCGAACCAGCGTTCGGTGATGCCCACCCCCCCGGGATCGAGCTCGAACCGCCAACGGCCGGACAGCGAGATCGTGTCCCGCTGTCCCGCGGCCGCTGAGCTGCCCAGTGAGGCCAGGATGGCCGCCAAGACGGCGGGCCAGCCCGGGTACCGCCTGCTCATCGATGCCTCCACTCCATCGTCCTGGCTTCACCGGTCGAGCACTGCAGCTTCGCGGTAGTCCGGCACGACGACCGGTATGCCGTTCTGCTCGGCCGACACATGGGCGCAGACTCCGGGCAGCGTGAAGTCCATGGCCGCGAACACATCGATGGGTGGCTCCGTGTCCTCGCGGATGCTTGTCAGAAACTCCTCGAACATCACGTCCAGCCAATTCCGCCCGTCGGGGCGGTCATACCAGCCACAATCGAGACGCCTCCAGCCCGCGTCAGGGCCATCGCGGTGGATCCGAACCTCCGGGGTACCGAAGTGTACACAGCGGATGCTTCCCGCCGTCCCATATAGCGCCAGGAAGAACGCGAACGGATGAGCGACGCCGAACCCATTCGTCAGCGTGACGGCCCTGCCACCCGCTGTCTGCATGACGGCGGTGGCATAGTCGATCATGCCGGCCGCGGGGAAGGTGCGCGACCCCGAGCTCACGCCCGACACGCGAACGCAGCGATCGCCCATCAGTCGCAGCAGCGGCCCGAGCGTGTGGGAGCAGTACTTCAGGGGGGGCAGATCCGTCGCTCGCCACGATGGCCGCGTGTCGTTGCGGCCTTCCCGCTCTGCCCAGGGCACATAGGCCCCATCGCCATCGAGCAGGAGGATGTCGCGGCAGTCGTGCGTGTACTCCCCCTGTGCGGCAACGATATCGCCCAGCTCGCCGGCTTCCACAATGGGCCGCAGCCGCTGCATGAAGCCGGCATAGAGGTAGTCTTCGGCCAGCATGTACTTCAGGCCGCTCCGGCGGACCGCATCGACCACGGTGGCCGCCTCTTCGAGCGAGTACACACAGGGCGTTTCGGTGATGACGTGGAGCCCGCGCTCGAGGGCACGAGCCGACTGCGATGCATGCACGGGACCCGGGCCGACTATGGCCACCAGGTCCAGCCGCTCCGAGTCGAGCATCTCCTCGAAATCCGTGTAGCACTCCAGTCCGCTGAGCCCGGCCAGAGCCCGGTCGTTCGTGTCGCACACCGCCGTGACACGGCAGTCGGGCTGTGCGTTAAGTCGCTCGACGAAGAGCCGCCCGCGACCGAGCCCCACAACTCCGCAGCGCAGTTCCGCCATAGAGGTCCCCCCGCCGTCGAAGGTGTCGGGTATGATCACCGGCCTACGCGTTCGGGGGCGGCAGTCCGTGCGCCTTCACGACAAACCGCTATGTGGGCTCGGCGAGCGCAGCAGGATGGAGTCTGCCTCGAGGCCCAGTGCCGCTACTCGGCCTCCAGGAAGCGCAACTCGCCCTCCGTGTTGTCGACGACAACGATGTCATAGGGCTGGGTGAACGCCTGCGTGGTCATCATCCCCTCGTCCGGCTTGGTGACCCGGAACGTCACATCCAGACCGTCCTTCGTCTCACGGACCGTCTCGACCCGGACCGAGTGCCCCCCGGTGGGTTTCTCTCCCGAGAACACGACGATGAGCATGGACTTCCCGAAGTCCACCTGGGGCAGCTCCGGGCGCGGCTCGAACGGCTGGGTGTGCCGTTCCCAGAGCGCCTTCCATTCGTCCTCGGTGCGGATTACCTGCCGCAGGGCCTCATGGATGCCGCTTCGGGTTCCGGTATAGCGCGCCACGATCTCGAGGGTACCCGTGTCGGCGTAGCGCACACCGCGTCTCTCAGCCTGCTTGCGGAGGGTGCCGGCGAGGATCGAGTCGAGGTTGTTCTCGGTTGCGGCACCCATCGCCGTCCCACCCATTCCACCCATTCCGCCCATCATACCGCCGCCCATCGCTCCGCCTGGGGCCGCGGTGGCCGGAGGGACCGGCGCGGCCGCGATGGCTCGCGCCGCCCCAGCCTCCTCCAGGCGCTCGGCGCCGACGCGCCAGTCGGCATCCGCTGCCGCACCCGGCTCGCCCATGATGCCGAACACCCGCCCCCCCGCCTCGAGCACTGTCTCCGTCGTGCCGTCGGCCGTGACGTACTCGCGCTTATAGGTCAACAGGTTGAACGTCCCTTCGCTGCCCTGGGCGATCTGCCTGAAGATCGAGTTCCCCTCCTCGCTGAGCCCGCTGCAGCCGATGGAGTGGATGATGATGTTGTGATGAACCGCGTACTCGACCTCGCCCGCGTACTGATAGTCGCCCTCGTAGTCCATATGCGGCGGGGCGTCAGCGATGAGGAAGACCGTCTTGTCGACCTCCTCGGCCGGGTCCCAGTTCATGTCGTGCAGGGCCACATGGAGCGCCTCGTTGAGGCTCTCGGGCTCATCGCCTCCGCCCGCCGCCTGGACCTCGGCAATGTGGGCCACCATGGCGTCGATGTCGTCGGTCAGTTCGATGACTTTGGTCACGTACTCGTCCCCGCGGTCGCGGTAGAGCACGAGGCCGAAGCGCACGCGCGGGGCCGGGTCGCCCGACGCGATCTGCGCGACCATGTCGCGCATCTTCTCCTTCACCACTTCAATCTCATCGGCCATGCTGCCCGTGGTATCGATAAGGAACACTACGTCCATCCGCGGTCCCACCGCAGGTGCCGCCGGATCGTCTGCGGCGGCCCCGGTGGCAGGCCGCGCCAGCACGTAGCTGGGCGTCGAACCCTCGTTCGGTCTGGCTCCGGCGAAACCGATGCAGAGGACGGCGGCGCCTACTGCAGGAGCAATCCATCGTGAGCGGCTCACGGGGCTTCCATCCCTTCAGCGCGTGCGTTCATGGTGTCTGACGGCACGCCGGGGCCCGTTGTTCCCGGAGATGCGGCGCGTCATAGCGGCCGTACTCCGCCGCCGTTCGCCACAGAGCCTGGAGGTTGGCCGGAGGGAACGGCATCCCTTGATCGGGGCCGATGATGTACCCGCCTCCCGGAGCCAACAGGTCGATGAGCCGCCGCACTTCGATGGCGACCTCATCGGGTGTCCCCAGCATGAGCAGGTGCTGCGTGTCGACCCCGCCCTGAAGTGCCATGCGACCGTGCGCTACACGCTTGAGCATCGCCAGATCGTTGGCGCGAGCCTGGATGGGGTTCAGTATGTCTACCCCCAACGCCACCAGGTCGTCGACGATGTCCTGCACACACCCGCATGAGTGGAAGTTGATCAGCCCTCCCGCACGCTTCACCGGCTCGAATGCGCGGGCGTACTGGGGCATGAAGAAGCGGCGCCACAGGTCAGGCGAGATCATCAGTGAGCGCTGCGCGCCCAAGTCCTCCGAGAACGACACGCCATGACAACCCGCCTCCATGTAGCGTTCGAAGATGCGGATGTTGTAGTCCGTGATGCGCCCGAGCAGCTCGTGCATCTCCTCCGGATGCGTGTAGAAGGCCTCCATGAAGGCCTCCATGCCCATCAGCGCCCATGCCCGCTCGAACAGCAGATAGGTCTGCTGGCCGAAGATGAGCTGGTCCTCTTTCTCTGCCCGGGCAAGGCAGCTCTTCGCGTCCTCAGACAGCACGAACATGACGTCCGGGTCGGGGAAGGCGAACTCGGCCAGCGCGTCGAGGCTGGGTAGGGGGTGGCCCTTCGGAAAGGGCACCATATCGTCTCGTGTGGTCTCCCAATGCGTGCCCCACGCGTCCGTCCAACAGGCCACCCTGAAGTTGCCCTCATATGCGATGCCAACCATAGTCGGTTCATTGCAGCGCGGTACCCACTCAGGGTCATCATACCGGATGGCGCGGAGCAGGTTCTCTTTGGGCGAGAGCCGGGGCATGCGGCAGGACCTCCTCGATGGGCGGCGACAGGGCCCCGCGTCCGGTGCAGGAGGGCGAGGGCGGCGGCGGATGCTCCACGGTGCCCGAGTCAGGCCATCTCCTCCTGCTCGAGGCGCTCGAACACGGCGGCGTTCTCCTGAAGCCACGCGTTGTGCTGCTCGAGGATGCCTGCCGCCGAATCCATGCTCTGCGTGAGGACCGACGGGTCTCGAGTCAGCAGAGCCTGGTCACGCAGGAGCGCGACCTCTTGTTCGAGGCGGCCGATCTCCGAGTGCAGCACGTGAGCCCGTTCGCTGATGGCCTTTCGGCTCTCGGCGCGGCGTCTCAGGACCCCCAGCGTCGCCTCCTTGGACCGGCGCATCGAGTCGGACAAGTCCTCGCGCTCGAGCTCCTTCTCCACCGCCCTCATCGCCGGCTCGGGGTCGGTCTTGTTCCAGTCGACCGAGTAGCGAGAGAACACCTCAAGCAGCGTAATCATTCGCACATAGACAGAACGCAGCTCGGCCAGGTGGTCGGCATAGGTCTGCAGCTCCGAACCGTCCGCGGGTTGTAGCTTCCGGGCGATCTCGACGATCTCGGAGCACCTCTGCCTGAAGGCCGCGTAGCGCGCCTGGGCACCGGGTGACAGCCCGCTAGCTGCGACGTCCTGCTGATCCAGCAGGGCCTCGTCGCGAGTCTGAAGCATCCGTGCGCGCACCGAACGCTGGAAACGGTCGCTGTTGGCCAGAGCACTCAGGAAGCCGATCTCCGCGCCCGCCCCGACTAGCAGAACGGGCCACGCGACGATGCTGGCAACGCCTACCGCGCCCAGGAACAGCCAGTTGATCGGGACGCCGCCGAGCCCGCGGACCGGCACGCGGTAGTTGAACGCGGCCCTCAGGTAATCGCCGTATCCCGGCTCGTTTGGCCTCCGAACCTTACCCCGCGCCACTGCTCACGGCCCTCCCCTCGACCGGCCGATTCCGTCCGGTGCCATCGGCCACCACGGCCTGCAGCTCCTCGCGGGGCGTCCTGAGGATACGTAGGAACTCGCCGCTGATCTCCGTGACCGCCGCGGCAAACTCGGGCTTTGACTGCTCGGCCATGGCCGGAACGTCCGGGCTCGGGAGCGGCACGTCTCTGTACTCAGCCACGATCGTCCCCGGCGCGGGGCTCATTACCCATACACGGTCGCCGAGGTACACCGCCTCGGCCACACTGTGGCTGACCAGGAGGATCGTGGCCCTCAGGTCCGACCACAGATCCACAATCAGATCCTGCATCTCAAACCGCGTCGGTTCATCCAACGCGCTGAAAGGCTCATCCATCAAAATGCACTTGGGCTTGAGGGCCAGGCAACGGGCCAGGGCAACTCGCTGTCGCATCCCGCCCGAGAGTTCGTGCGGGTATTTCGTCGCGTCATCCCCCGACAATCGCACCTTGCGCATCCAGTCGAGCGCGATGTCGCGGATCACCCGCCGTGAGAGACCGAGCTCGCGAGCGTGGAGCCTCAACCCGAACGCGATGTTGTCGAGCACAGTGAGGTGCGGGTAACACCCGTAGTGTTGGAACAGCATGCCGCGATCTGCGCTCGGCCCCGTGACCGGCTCACCGTGGAACCGAATCTCGCCGGTCGTGGGGGGGACGTGGGTGTCAAACCCCGCCACAAGCTGCAGTAGCGTCGACTTCCCACATCCGCTCGGACCGACAATGGTGATGAACTCGCCTGAGCCCGCAGAGTCCTGCACCGTGGCGCACAGATCCCGGACCGCCACGAACGGCGCCTGCCCCGGCCGGCGAAACTCCTTGCTGACGTGGTCGATCTCGAGACAAGGCGGATCCGGGGTCGGGGGGGCGGCCATGGCTCACTCCCCCTCCAGCCCAATACGGTAGGGGAAGAACCAGGCCCAAAGCTTGGCGCACGCGCGGTCGAGCAGTGCGCCCACCAGCATAATCGCCACAACGGTCGGGTAGACGCCCTCCATCTTCCCCAGGCGCTGGAACACCAGGATCAGGTTGCCCACCCCGCCCATGCCCTCTCCCTCTTTGATGACCTCACACAGAACGATGTAGGTCCATCCCACACCGAGGCCCAGCCGAAGCGAGTTCAGCATATCCGGCAGCGCGATCGGCACCAGCACGCGGAACACCACCTGCCATGGGGTCGCGCCCTGGGCGTACGCCGCCAGAAGGTACTGGTGGTCCACCTTCCGCACATGCCGGACAATGAGCGGCAGGAGGTAGGAGAACGTAGCCAGCGCCAGGAAGCCGACTTTCTGCTTCTCGCCACTATGCCACCACGCCATGGTGAGTGGGACGATGGCGGCGATAGGGAGATATCCGAGCACCGTCTCCACAAGGCTGAACGTGGCCCCAATGCGGGTGAAGCTCCCCATGGCCACGCCGAGGGGCAGCGCGATGGCTGCTGCGAGAGCGAACCCGGCGCCCACACGGACGAGGCTCACCAGGATGTTGCGCATCAACGCGCTGTCATACCACAGGCTGGGGAGGAATTCGCCAATATCGCCCGGGCTGGGCAGAGCATAGGGTGAGATGCGGCGCACCTCCGGCGATGGGCCTGCCGTGGCCCACACCCACCATGCCGCGAATGCCACGAAGGGCAGCAGCGACAGCAGGAGACGCCACTGCGGTGCCAGTGGTTCGCGTACGCGGAAGAAACGCGGCCCCGGCCGGGCTTTCCCGCGTGGCCTCCCGCCCGAACCTGCCCGGGCCGGCCGTGGCCCGGATGCCACGGCGTCGCTCCGCTCCTCCCCGGCGCCTCCCGAGTCATCGGGCCCCGGGTCCTGGGGCGGGCGGACCAGTAACCCCAGCCAACCGCGGCGGCGCATCCGCTCCGGCTCCCCCGTCTCCGCACTCACGGCTGTCGGGCCGTCCCCATGCTGGACTACTCGGCCTCCGGCGGGTACACACCGATTTCGACCCGCCGATTCAGTGCATGGTTGTGCGGGTCATTGGGGTCCGCCGGCACATCCCACGCCCTACCCTCGGCTTTGAACTTGCCTGGGTCGAACTTGTGCTTGTCGATAAGTGCCTTGCGCACGGCTTCCGCGCGGTCGAGCGAGAGTTTCTTCACCAGTTCGTAAGGTACCTGATCGCGGTATGAGTCGTCCGTGTGGCCCGATATCACGATCATCGCCCGGTCAAACTGGCCGGCAAGCTGCGCCACGCGTTCGAGCGTGTCGTTGACCGACGGGTCGTAGAGCTGGCCCTGGATGATGTGGCCATACTCGTCCCGGGCCGGTTCGAACAGGTTCGCGGAGTTGGGGTAGAAGTGAATGCGGATGACCTGCCGGATCAGCGGAGCCTCCGCGACCCGTTGCCAGTCCGAGGGAGCGAACTTCGACGTGTACGTGTCCTGCTGGGACGCGAACTTGTTCTCGTCCTGCAGTGCCTTGATGACCGAGAAGTCCATCACCTGGTCAAAGGCTATGGCCTTGTCGAGCTTCTTGAGCTGCTGGTAGACGAAGGTGATGCGGTTCCAGGTGCGCTCGAAGTTGGTCGGGTTCGCCGCGTTCAGGAAGAACTGCTTGTTCTCGGCGAAGTTGGTCGAGTGGGCGTCTTGGAGCATGCCCCTGACGTCTTCCGCGGGCAGGTCGTAGCCCTTCGCTAGCCATTGGCACGCCTGGTCGCGGAATGCGGCGTCCTTCTCGAGCATCTCCATGCCCTTGAAGATGCCCTCAACCAGACCGCGAATGACCTTGGGTTTGTCCCGGGCAAAGTCCGCGCGCGCAGCCCAGACGTCGGCAATGACCTTGCTCGCGTCGGCGGTCGTGGACAGCAGCTTCGTCCCGGGAACCTTGTCTGGGATGTTGTAGATGTCGGGCGCCCAGCTCACGCAGGCGTCGATCTTGGGGTCCGTGACGAAGGCTGCGGAAGCGCCAAACGCCGAGTCGGTGAACTTGTGCGAGACGCGGTTCGGCTGGATGCCGGCCGACAGCAACAGCGTATTCAGGTAATACTGCGAGGGACTGTTCTGCGCGTACGTCACCGTCTTGCCGACCAAGTCCTCGACGGTCTTGATGCCCTCACGGACCACGATGCCGTCGCCGCCGCTGGACCAGTCGATCTGCTGGTAGATGCGGGGCGAGGTGCGGGAATCCTTCATGAGTTCGGGGGCGAAGAGGGCCATCATGTCGAGCGTGCCCCAGAGAATGGGGCTGTCGCCGGAGACATAGGTGTCGCGCGCGACGACGGGGTCGTCGATCAGTTTCAGGTCGACCTTGAAGCCGTAATTCTTGAAGAAGACGCTTTCCTCATTGGGGGCGAAGCCGTGGTTGGCGGCGATGATGGGGAGCCATCCGATCCAGACGTTGATGTGGAACTGGACGACCTTGGCGTTGGCGTCCCACTTGTAGGCGCTCGTGCCCTTGACGGGGGGGAGTTTCTCCTGCGGGACGAATTTGTATTCCTGGACGGTGGTGACGCCGGCGGCGCCGGCCTGGATTTCGGGTTGAGGACCGGCGGGTTCCTAGCCGGGGGGTGTTTGTCCGGCGGGGTCCTGGCCTTGCTGCTGGAACCTGGTCATGTCGACGTTGCCGCCGCCCTTCTTCAGCACAAACAGCGCGACGGCGGCGAAAACGACGAAGGCGAGCAGCAGCTTCCACATGGTGCGAATCCTGGTTGGGCTTTGGGGAATGTCGATGGTAGCGGCTTG
>JAKPQA010000070.1 GCA_029547025.1 Armatimonadota bacterium | reverse complement strand
TGACACAGCGGGCCTCGTGGGCTCGGATGCCGTCCGGCCGGCCTGGGTGCCCGCCTCGCGGACTCGGCACGCGTCGCTCTGCCCACATGGCTCCCCGGGTAGGAGCCGCGCCTCCGCCCGACCTCCTTCGTCGGTCGAGCGATGTCGCTCCCAAGATTCCTGCCCGGGGGAGCCACGCGGCCTCGCGGGCTCGGCCCGCGTGGCTCCCCGGGTAGGAATCGAAACTGTCTGACCCAGTGCTGTGGTTGTCGCTGCTGACCTGCCGAGACGCCCTCTGAACTGCACTTATACCCGCCGTATCGCATTGACAGAACGTGACACAATGGGCAGAAGTGCACGTGCTTAGTGCACGACTAGAGCACGGCAAATGAGGTGCGTGAGGATGCCACCACGAGTACGGAGAGCCTCCCGACGTGGATTCGGCAAGCTACGGCAGCTCCCGTCGAAGCGGTGGCAGGCCTCGTACATCGGGCCGGACGAACAGCGCCACCACGCCCCAGACACGTTCGAGGCCAAGATCGACGGCGAGGCGTGGTTGGCAGCAGAGCGCCGGCTGGTCACCCTGGACGATTGGCTCCCGCCCGGCCAGCGCCGCCGCCGAGGCCTGTTGTTCGAGGACTACTCGAGCCGCTGGCTGGCCGCACGCGAGCTGAAGCCGAGCACCCGGGCCCTCTACCGCGGCATCCTGCGACGGACACTGCTGCCCGAGTTCGGGGAGGTATCGGTCACGCAGATTCGAGCGGCCGACGTGCGCGCCTGGTACGCCGAGATGGACCCCGCCCTGAAGACGACCCGGGCGCACGCCTACTCGCTGTTGCGGGCCATCCTGGACACCGCCGTCACCGAGGAACACATCCCGGCCAACCCGTGCACGATCCGAGGCGCCGGGCAGACGAAGCGAGCGCGACGGATCGAGCCGGCCACCCTCGACGAGCTGGCCGCCCTAGTGGCCGCGATGCCCGAACGGCTGCGCCTCATGCCCTTGCTCGCGGCGTGGTGCGGACTGCGGTTCGGAGAGGTGAGCGAGTTACGCCGCCGAGACCTCGACCTCGAGCGGGGCAGGCTGGCCGTGGCCCGTGGAGTGGTGCGTGTCGACGGGGCCGACGTCGTGGGAACGCCGAAGTCCGCCGCGGGGGTGCGTGTCATCGCCATCCCGCCCCACCTCGTTCCGGTCATCGCTGCGCACACGGCCGAGCACGTCGGGCCTGGGCGTGAGGCCCTGCTGTTCCCTCACAGTGCCGAGGAGCCGAAACGTCACATGACGCACGCGCGCTACTACGGCCGGTTCCACATGCCGGCGCGTGAGGCCGCGGGCCGCCCGGACCTCAGGTTTCACGACCTGCGCCACACCGGGGCCACCCTCGTTGCTCAGACCGGCGCGACTCTGGCCGAGCTCATGGGCAGGCTGGGGCACTCGACGCCCGGGGCCGCTCTTCGCTACCAGCACGCCGCCCAGGGGCGAGACGCCGAGATTGCACGGCTGCTGTCCGTGATGGCCGAGCCGCCGAAACGTCGAAAGGGCAAGGGCCGCCGGGGCGCTGGCTGACCCCGCGAGACGCGGTCCCGACGTGGCCTGCCCATCAGTGGCGGGCAAAGCAGGGACGCGGCCGATGCGCGACCAGAGTGAGACGTTCTCCTCTTTGACGAGGCCAACCACTCCGCAGCGCGGCAGTTCGGATGGAAGAAGCATCGTCAACTAGCGGTTGACCCCTCGTGCGTTGTCAGCCTAGGGTTGACGGGTGAGGGTGACGGACTCAGCGTTCAAGCACGGCATCGCCGAAGCCGACATCCTTCACGCGTACACCAATGCCGTGCGACTCGTGGAGGTCGAGCAGTACGGCGAGGACCGGCTCATCGTCATTGGGCCGGACCGGGCAGGCAACTGGTTGGAGCTGGTGGCCATGCCCGCCGATGAGGCCGATCGGATCATCCACGCCGACCGGCTCCGACCGAAGTTCTATGAATTCCTGAAGTGAGGTGATCTGACATGGCAACCACGAACATCAACGAGGTCGAGGACATGCTCGACAATCTCGACCCTTCGACCTTCAAGGCCCGCGATGCGGTGCACTTCCGGCGGATCATCGCGGCTCAACACGGTGTGGCCCGCGCCGATCGTGAGCTTCATGACGCGGTCCGCGCTGCGCGTGAGGCCGGGGACTCCTGGCTGAGTATTGGAATGGCCTTGGGTGTCACCAAGCAGGCGGCTCAGAAGCGCTTCGGACACTGACGGCCCCACGCCCTGAAGCGCCGACAGCCGTCTGGCCCGACAAGATGGTCACAGCACCGTCCGCGGCATGACAGGACGAGTTCGGCCAAGGTGGCGGCGCGACTCCGGGGTCTACTTCCAGCCCTTCTCGAACCCATACGGGACGACCCGTGAATCGCCTTACCGGCTGGACGGCCGCCGAGTGGAGGGTAGCGACTGGCGGC
>JAKPQA010000060.1 GCA_029547025.1 Armatimonadota bacterium | reverse complement strand
CTCGTTCTGGAGTCCGTCGCGGGCGCCCACCTCGTGGATCCTGATCCGCGCGGGCAGGCTCTCGTCACGCTCGACCTGGGGTGCTCGCATGCTCACCATCCGATCCTCACACAGCGATTACATTTGCCGTGCACCATGACGCAGCTTCCCAGGGGGACCCGATGAGTTCAGACCAGCCCGAGCACGACCCGACGTCCCCGACTGAGGCCATCCCCCAAGGCTCCACCGAGGCGCTCCCCGAGTGGCAGGCCCCGGGCTATCCGTACGGCACGCAAGCGCCCACCCCCTACCCGGCACCTCCCGCGCCCACCTACTCCGCCCCCCAGCCACCGACGACTCCCCCACCGGCCCAGCCCACGGCATACCCGGGCTCGTCGCAGGCGTACGGCCACCCGGCCCACACCCAGCCCACTTTCGGCCAACCTTCGTACGGCCAACCCGCCTACGGTCAGGTCAATCAGGCCCCGCCACCGTCGGCTCTTCCCCAGCAGTGGATCCCACCCGTCGGTTACGCAGGCCCGCAGCCGGCCTACCCCCAGACGAACACTTCGGCCCTCGTGTTGCTCATCGTCTCGGGGATCATGACGCTGTCCTGCTACTTCACTCTCGTCGGCATTGCCCCGCTCATCCTCGGGATCATCGCCATGACCAAGCAGAACACCGACTGGGAGGGCTCGCGCCGGCTCGCCCGGATCGGCTGGATCACCATGGCCATCGTGGGCGCGATCTGTGTCCTGGCCTTCATCGCCTTCATCGGGGCCGTCATCATCGGTGACTCCACGAGTTCGAGTTACAACTGACCTTGGCCCACGACGGACCGCTCATCGTCCAGAGCGACAAGACCCTCCTCCTGGAGGTCGATCACCCGCAGGCCGAGGTGGCTCGTCGGGCCATCGCTCCCTTCGCCGAGCTCGAGCGTGCCCCCGAGCACGTCCACACCTACCGCGTGACTCCTCTGGGTTTGTGGAACGCACGCGCCGCGGGTCATGATGCCGAGCAGGTGGTCGACGCGCTCGTCACCCACAGCCGGTATGCCGTGCCGCACGCCTTGCTCGTCGACGTCGCCGAGACGATGGCTCGCTATGGACGGCTCACCCTGACCAAGGACGCCGACAGTCGCCTGGTTCTGCGC
>JAKPQA010000059.1 GCA_029547025.1 Armatimonadota bacterium | reverse complement strand
CTCGTTCTGGAGTCCGTCGCGGGCGCCCACCTCGTGGATCCTGATCCGCGCGGGCAGGCTCTCGTCACGCTCGACCTGGGGTGCTCGCATGCTCACCATCCGATCCTCACACAGCGATTACATTTGCCGTGCACCATGACGTAGCTTCCCAGGGGGACCCGATGAGTTCAGACCAGCCCGAGCACGACCCGACGTCCCCGACTGAGGCCATCCCCCAAGGCTCCACCGAGGCGCTGCCCGAGTGGCAGACCCCGGGTTACCCCTACGGCTCGCAGGCACCGACCCCCTACCCGGTGTCACCGTCCGCTCCGTCTTCAGCGCCCCAGCCATCGGCGACTCCCCCACCGGCCCAGCCCACGGCATACCCTGGCCCGCCGCAGGCGTACGGTCAGCCGGCCCACACCCCGTCCGCCTACGGACAGCCGGCTCAACCGGCCTATGCCCAACCCGCCTACGGACAGGTCAATCAGCCCCCGCCGCCGTCCGCTCTTCCCCAGCAGTGGATCCCGCCCGTGGGCTATGCGGGCCCCCAGCCGGCCTACCCCCAGACGAACACCTCGGCCCTCGTGTTGCTCATCGTCTCGGGGATCATGACGCTGTCCTGCTACTTCACCCTCATCGGCATCGCCCCGCTCATCATGGGGATCATCGCGATGACCAAACAGAACACCGACTGGGAGGGTTCGCGGCGGCTCGCCCGGATCGGGTGGATCACCATGGCCGTCGTGGGCGCGATCTGTGTGCTGGGCTTCGTCGCCTTCATCGGGGCCGTCATCATCGGGGACTCCACCAGCTCGAGTTACAACTGACCTTGGCCCACGACGGACCGCTCATCGTCCAGAGCGACAAGACGCTTCTCCTCGAGGTCGATCACCCGCAGGCCGAGGTGGCTCGGCGGGCCATCGCTCCCTTTGCCGAGCTCGAGCGCGCCCCTGAGCACGTCCACACCTATCGGGTCACCCCGCTGGGTCTCTGGAATGCCCGGGCCGCTGGCCACGACGCCGAGCAGGTGGTCGACGCGCTCGTCACCCACAGCCGGTATGCCGTGCCGCACGCCTTGCTCGTCGACGTCGCCGAGACGATGGCTCGCTATGGACGGCTCACCCTGACCAAGGACGCCGACAGTCGCCTGGTTCTGCGC
>JAKPQA010000057.1 GCA_029547025.1 Armatimonadota bacterium | reverse complement strand
GGGAATTGATGAGCAAGTGGCCGCAGTGATGAAGATCTGGACCGCAGGCTGAACATCCACACATGCCGCCGGTGGCGCACCGGCACTTCTGGGTCCTCCTGGCGCATAGGCTCGCACTATGGCGCGTGTGAGGGTGCTCGGGGCAGGTGTCGTTGGATCGGTCTACGCGGCGCTGCTGGCCGACGCCGGTCACGAGGTCACCCTGATCGCACGAGGATCGAGACTCGTCGACCTGCGCCGCCATGGACTGCTCGTGGGCCTCGACGGCCGGATCCTTGCGCCCGACGTGGCCGTGACGAAGTCACCGGAAGTGACAGACTGCGACGTCCTGCTGGTCGCCGTTCGCGGTGACCAGTTGGCTGCGGCCCTGGACGACATCGCAGCCAGCCCGGCTGGGTGGGTCTGGATGTTCACCAACCCCCTCGAGCTGCGCAGTGACGTGGAGGATCGCCTGGGCCGCGACCGGCTGGTCTGGTGCTTCTCCGGTGTGGGCGGCGGCGTGAAGGACGGGCAGGTGACCGCCCACCGGGTGGGGCAGCAGCCCACCGTGGTCGAGGGCGGGGCAGCCGGCTCCAAGTTCGCGTCGCAGCTGCTCGGCGCGATCGACCCCCACCTGCGGACCGAGCCGGACATGCACGCCTGGTTGGACACCCACACGGTGTTCGTGGCCGCCATGGCCGCCCTGGTCCTGGAGCAGCCCTTGGAGACGCGATCACAGCGAGTGCGCGGCGCTGTCCTGCTGGTTCGGGCCATGCGACAGGCCTTCGACTCCCTCGAAGCGCAGGGGGCTCGCATCACACCGCGCAACCTGCGGATGATCTTCGGCCGGGTGCCCCTGCCGATCGCCGCCCTGTACTGGGCTGCGCAGCTGTCACGACCCGTCGTGCAGGTGTCCATGCTCCCCCATGCCACCGCGACCCGAACCACCGAACAGCGGGCCGTGGCCGCTCACGCCCTGGACCTCGCGGGCCACGGCCCCGGCCTCTACCGCCAGCTGCTCGCTCCTTTGGCCGGCACCTGAGCGGGTGCTCGGAACGCACTACTTTGCCGCCGATAGTGACCTCCGCGTCATGCCGATGAGCGAGTGATGTTGCGACCGTGGAAGTCAGAGCCACTGGACGTCTCCGGCCGAGACGCTCACGTCAGTGAGACCTTCGGTCGTCTCCACGGAGTAGGCGAAGGTGACCTGACTCGCTCACCCTCGATGCTGCTCGTGCCTGCCCTGATCCAGAGCTCAGCGGGAAGAGCCGTTGCCGACGTGAGTGTTGTCGTCGTCAGAACTGGGACCTTCTCGATGATGTGATGCTAGCGCCCAGCCTCGTCCACGATGCCGACCTCGATGAAACCCCGCTGGTCGTCAGAGATCCAGCGAAGCGCCCTCGCGCGAACGATCACATCTGCCACGAAGCCGGTCACGGCCCCGTCGGCCCGGCATCCGGCTCCATGAGGCAGGATCGGGCGCGTGAGTCTCATGGCAGCGTCCCCCGCCGACGCCGCACGCCGCACCGGGCTGCGGCGGATGCGGCTGGTCGCGCTGGGCCTGCTCGCGTTCGCGGCGGCCGTCTTCCTCGCCACCCTGCGCCTGGACCACGACGGGGTGTGGGGCTACGTCAACACCGCGGCCGAGGCGGCGATGGTGGGGGCGCTCGCCGACTGGTTCGCCGTCACGGCGCTGTTCCGGCATCCGCTCGGCCTGCCGATCCCCCACACGGCGATCATCCCGAAGCGCAAGAACGAGATCGGGCGCAACCTCCAGGAGTTCGTCACCGAGAACTTCCTCACCGAGGAGATCGCGCGCGAGCGCCTGGCGACCGCGCGCGTGGGTGAGCGCGTCGGGCAGTGGTTGGGGATGCCGGCCAATCGCCGCCGCGTGATGGTCGAGGCGGTGCGGGTCGGCCGCGCGGGGTTG
>JAKPQA010000053.1 GCA_029547025.1 Armatimonadota bacterium | reverse complement strand
AAAGCGCTCCTCACCGAAGTCCCGAAGGATCCGGGTCAGCTCGGCGGCGTCATAAGTGTTGAGGACGTCCGCTGCCGTCAGTCCGCTCGTCTGGTCCATGCGCATGTCGAGCGGGGCGTCCTGGGCGTAGGCGAAGCCGCGTTCGGCCTCGTCGAGTTGGAGCGAGCTGACGCCCAGGTCGAAGAGGATGGCGTCGGCCCTCCCCCCGGCGTCAGCAATGACCGCGCCGATCGCGTCGTAGACCGCGTGGACTGCGGTGAAACGGTCCCCGAACGACGCCAGCCGCTCGGTGGCCAGCGCCAGCGCTTCGGTGTCGCGGTCGATGCCCAGGGCGCGAGCGTGGGGGCAGGCCATGAGGACGGCCTCCGTGTGGCCCCCCATGCCCAGCGTTGCGTCGACAAACACCGACCCCGGCTCTGACAGGGCCGGGGCGAGGAGTTCGACGAGGCGGTCACGCAGCACGGGCGTGTGGCGTTGCGCCGTGGGGCGAGTGCCAGCCATCGCCATCTCCTCTCTCCTTCGCCATTGCGTTGAGGCCTGTGATCTGTTGCTTTCGTGGCCGACCTCGCGACCTGGTCCCCATCCGTCGCGCCCGGCGCGGGGGAAGTCGCGTCGGGATCGAGCGGGTGGAGGCCGAGTTGCGGGGGCGAACTGGTGCGGGTGGAGCGTTGTGGTGCGGTCTTGAGACAGTGCGTATGCCGTGGGGCAGGTGTCGAGGTCCGTTGAGGTGGGGCGTGGCCGGGTGGAAGGCGTGGCGTCAGAGCAGGCCGGGGACCACCTCCTCGGAGGTGTCGGCGTAGGCCTGCTCGCTCGCGGCGATGTAGGACTCCCAAGCAGCGGCGTCCCAGACCTCGATCCGCTGGCCGGTGCCGACGACAGCGCAGTCCTTGCTCAGCCCGGCATACGCCCGCAGGGCCGCAGGGATGGTGACCCGTCCCTGCTTGTCCGGGACCTCGTCAGAGGCCCCCGAGAGGAAGACGCGGACGTAGTCGCGGACGGCCTTGTTCGTGGTGGGCGCCTTGAGCATCGCCTCAGTGATGCGCTCGAACTCATCCATGGGGAAGACGTAGAGGCAGCGCTCCTGGCCACGGGTCACGACCAGTCCCGAG
>JAKPQA010000051.1 GCA_029547025.1 Armatimonadota bacterium | reverse complement strand
CCGGCCACGCCATGGCGCTCGCCGGCCCATCGAGGGCCGTCGAGCGAGCCGGGCGGACTGAAGTCCGCGCTCCCGAAGACCCCCTTCGACACGCGGTGGCGCGAGGGCCATGCGCTTCGTGCCCGCAGGCCTCCTGCCCCGTGCCGTTGCCGTGCCCCGCTACTGCGGAGCGGGCGCTCCGCGCTCCAGAACCAGCCTGCGCGCACGCCGGAGGCCCGCGGAGCCGCAGGCGCGAATCGGCGTCGCGAAGGGAGCGCCATGAGAGCCACACGTAGGGAGTTCATACGCTCGGCCAGCATCGGAGCCATAGCGGCAGCCGCGCTGCCGGCGCGTGCGTCGGGAGGAGAGCGGACCTTGAGAATCGATCCGACACCCAGACACGAGCTGTCGCCGTACCTCTACATGCAGTTCATGGAGCCGCTCGGAACCACCGACAGCTCGGTGGCCGCCTCGTGGGACCATGGCCGCAACTGCTGGCGCGAGGACCTGGTCGAGTGCACGCGGCGCCTCGGGCCCACGCTCATGCGTTGGGGCGGTTGCTTCGCCTCATACTATCGCTGGCGCGAGGCCGTCGGGCCGCGCGAGGCCCGCGTGCCGATGCAGAACCTGCTCTGGGGCGGCTTCGAGACCAATCAGGTGGGAACGGCCGAGTTCGTCGACTTCTGCCGCCAGGTGGGCGCCGACGCGCTCATGACCGTGAACTTCGAGTCCGACTTCCGCCCCTACTGGAGCCACGACGCGACAGGCCGCAGCCGGGTCGGTGACGCCCGCGAGGCGGCCGAGTGGGTGCGCTACTGCAACGCGCTGGATCACGCCGAACGGCGCGGCCACGGCTTCCCAGAGCCGCTGCACATCCCGCTCTGGCAGATCGGCAACGAGACCTCTTACGACGCCGGGGCCATCGAGCCCGAGGCCGCCGCGCGCAAGACCGTGGAGTTCGCCCGGGCCATGCGCGCCGAGGACCCGACCATCCGCCTCATCGGTTGGGGCGACATGGGCTGGACGCGGCCCATGGTCGACATCGCCGGCGAGCACGTCGACTACATCGCCTTCCACCATGTGTTCAGCCCCGACCAGGGTCACGATGAGCCGGTCCTGCGCACCCAGGAGTACCGCAAGGACTTCGGGGCGACATGGGAGCGACTCATGGGCGCGCGCGACATCCACGAGGCCCGGATCCGCGGCATGTGCGAACAGCTCCAGGGAACGAACATGCCTCTGGCGATGACCGAGTGCCACTTCGCCCTGACAGGCCGCGACCGCTGCGATGTGATGGCCACATGGGCGACCGGCGTCGCCTACGCGCGCATGGCGAACGTCCACCAGCGCTACGGCGAACGCCTCAAGATCGCCACCATGGCCGACTTCTGCGGCACCCGCTGGCAGGTCAACGCCATCATGGTCCCCACTCCCGGCGGCCAGGCATTCATGATGCCCGTGGCGCTGGTCATGTCGCTCTACCGCCACCACACCGGCGAGCGGGCACTGGACGTGACCCGCGTGCCGGGTGACCTGGACGCCGTGGCCAGTCGGACGGGCGACACGGTGTTCCTCCACGTGGTCAACACGAACCGCACGCGATCGGTGAAAGCCACACTGGGTGTGGATGGCATGCGTGTGCGTTCCGGTCGGGTGCACCAACTCTGCGCCGACCCCGAGTTCGAGGTGATGGAGGGCCAGTCAGAAGACATCGTCCCGGTTGAGTCGGCCCTGCCCGCAGACGCCGTGTGGCGTTTCCCGGCCGCGTCGGTCTCGGCCGTCGAGCTGAAGGTGGGTTGAGCCATGCAGGGCGTGACGCGGCGGGAGTTCATCGGAGCGGCGACCCTGGGGTCCATGGCGGCGAGCGTCATGGCGGCAGCACAGCCAGATCTCAGCGAAGAGTTCCTTGTCAAGCCGGACGAGCTGACCCTGAGACTCCGGCGCGAGCCGGGCAAGCGACGCCTCTCATATCATAATCTGAGCAGCTCATATGGCCAGTGGAGCGGAATGTGCCGCACCAAACTGACCGAGCTCATCGGGTACCACAGGCCCAAGCGTTGCCGCGCCGAACGGCTCCGCACCTGCCGCACCGACGGCGTGGCCATCGAGGCGTGGGCTATGCGAGTGAGCGACTCACTCACCTTGCCCGCCTACCTCCTGGTGCCCCGCGGCGACTCAGCCACGCGACACGCCGTCATGGCCATCCACGGCCACGGCGAGGTAGAGGCCCTGCTCGGACTCTACGACGACTACCACCACGTGTTCGGACTCGAACTGGCGAAGGCGGGCCACCTGGTTCTGTGCCCGGCTCTGCGTGGCTTCGGGCCGCTGTACGACATGGCGGTCTCCGATCCCGGGCGGACGCTGGACTACTGGGGGCCGAGTCGCGGGCACCAGTTCACGCTGGTGACCGACGCCTTCCTGTTCGGCCAGACGGTCATCGGCGAGACCGTGGCCGACCTGATCCGTTGGGAGGACTGGCTGGCCCGCGAGCGCGGCGTCCGGTCGGTTGACGCGGTGGGGATCTCCTACGGCGGCGATCTGGCGATCACCTATCCCGCATTCAGCCGGCGCGTCCGGCGG
The DNA here is from genome assembly GCA_029547025.1 of Armatimonadota bacterium. GTDB lineage: Bacteria > Armatimonadota > Zipacnadia > UBA1398 > JAKPQA01 > JAKPQA01. The sequence goes on along the minus strand of JAKPQA010000051.1, from coordinate 72,822 downwards.
ATCTACTGCAGCGGATCGATGGGGTCGTTCTCCGGCATCTTCGCGCGGTGCTACAACGCCCCGGCCCACTGCGTCCCGCACGTGCTGCAGTGGATGGACCGGTCGGATATCGCTGGCTTGAGCGCGCCCAGGCCCATCCGGCTGCACTACGGTGAGCTCGATACGCCGGGCCCGGACAACGCGTCGGCGGCCTACAACGAGACGGTGGAGCCGGCGCTGGCCGAGCTCCGGGCCATATACGCCGCGGCCGGCGCGCCCCGCGATGCCGTCTCGATGCACGTCACGCCGGGCGCGGCGCACGAGATGGACATCGCGGACCTGGTGGAGTTCCTGGCGTAGTCTCAGTCGGGGGAGGCGCACTCAACCCACAGGTCGGGCGGCAGCCTGCAGCCGGTGACCGCCGTCGGCCCCCATGCCGTCCGTAAGCGCATGTACCGAACCGCCCGGGCGCGACACGCCCTCGCCGCACCGGCCCTAGCGGCGACCCGCGCTCGATGTGGCGAGGGGTCGGTCCCACGCAGGGCCCGGCCACTAGCCCTGGACAGTGATGGTCACCTGGTCGGAGGCCGACTGCCGTCCGTCGGTCGCCGTGAGCTGCAACACATAGGTGCCCGGCGCTGAGAACGATACGACGGTGTCGACGGCGTTTGGATCAGCAAAACTCACCATTCCGGGTCCACTGACCTTGGTCCAGGTGTACGTCCATCCTGCGAGCACTGGGCCGCCGTCTCTAGTGACGGTACCGTCGAGGGGGGCCGTAGCGGGTAGCGTGATGACCTGATCGGGGCCGGCATCCACCGTGGGCGCGGCATTCGAGTTCGAGGGAAAGATGACATCAGTCATGTCCTCACAGCCCCCGAGAGCCAGGCATGCCGCCATGGTGGTCAGGACGGCCCAAGGAGTATGAATGAGACGGTCACTTCTCATGACGATCCCTCCTACGATGAGCGGCGTCGACGTTCACCCACCGGGTGACTGAGGTATCGCCGTAGGCATTTTCGTCCACAACGGCTGCGACCTCCTCCGTTCCCTGAAAGCCGTAACTGCACCGCGCCGCCACGCGGTATTGGCATGGGCCCGTGCGTGCGCTAGAGCGACCTAGCCCTTCAGGCCGGTCAGCGTTATGCCCTGGATGAACGTGCGCTGGGTCAGGAAGAAGACCACGATCAGGGGCAGGACGACGATAGTCGAGGCGGCCATGAGCATGTTCCACTGCGTGCCGCCATGCTGGCTCTGGTAGAACTGCAGGCCCAGTGAGAGGGTGAACATCTTCTTGTCGGTCAGATAGATGAGCGGACCGATGAAGTCATTCCAGGTGTACATGAAGCAGAACAGCGCGACGACGGCCAGAGCCGGCTTCGACAACGGCAGGACCACATGACGGAAGATGCCGACCTCGGAACAGCCGTCGATGCGGGCCGCATCGGAGAGCTCGTTCGGGATGGTGCGGAAGAACTGACGCAACAGGAAGATGTTGAATGCGCTCCCGAACCACGCGGGGATCCAGAGGGGCTTGAAGCTGCCGACCCACCCCAAGCTGCGGAAGATGGCGAAGACGGAGACCATCAGCACGGGGAAGGGGATCATCATCGTTGCCAGAGTCAGGGCGAACAGCACGTTGCGCCCGCGCCACGGGATGCGCGCGAAGCCGTAGGCGACCAGGGCGTTCGAGATGACCGTCCCCGCGACCGCCAGAACAACCACGTAGAGCGTGTTCAGCGCATAGCGGGCAAAGGGCGGCACGACATCCTCGGCCCGGTCCCACTGGTACATGATGGCCTTGGAGTAGTTCTCCCACCGCAGCTCTGAGGGAATCCACTGGGGCGGGAGGGTCATCGTCTCCTCGATGGGCTTCAGCGAGGTGGAGATCATCCAGAGCAGCGGGGCCAGGAATGTGAGACCCAGCGCCGTCAGGATGAGCAGGACCACCAGCTTCCCCCACGCGGACCGTACGTCCACCCGTCACTCGCCCCCATAGTAGACGTGTCGCTCGCTGAGCCGGAGGGCCAGCAGCGTGAGTACGAAGATGATGAGGAACAGGATCCAGGCCATGGCTGAGGCATAGCCCATGCGCAGGTGGGTGAAAGCACTGTCGTACAGGTACATCGTCAGGAAGTAGATGGACCGCGAGGGCGACCCGGCCGGGGAAAGCACGTAGGGCACGGCGAAGAACTGCAGCGAGCCGATGATGCCCATGATGAAGTTGAACAGGATGACGGGCGAGAGGGCCGGCAGGGTGACGTGGCGGATGCGCTGAGACCAACTCGCCCCATCGAGTTCGGCGGCCTCGTACAGCTGCTTGGGCACGTCCTGCAGACCAGCCAGGTAGATGACGACGGAGTTCCCCACTCCCCACGCGCCCATGAGCACCAGAGCGGGCTTCGACCACAGTGGATCGGAGAGCCAGCCGGGCGCCGTAAGCTTCGGATCGCCCGGCAGAGCCCGCCCGACCACGTCGAGCATGGGCTGCAGGGCCTGGTTGAGCACGCCAAACTTGCCGTTGAAGATCCACAGCCACACGATGGCGATGGCCACCTGGGGCACCAGAGCGGGGAGGAAGAACACCGTCCGGTACCACGACATGAAGGGCACTCCGGTGTTCAGCAGCAGGGCCAGTCCGAGCGAGACGATCAAGCCAAGCGGCAGTGAGATGGCGGCATAGACCAGTGTGTTCGAGAGGGATTTGAGGAACAGCTCGTCACTGAAGAGGTCCTGGTAGTTCCCGAGCCCGATGAACTCGGCGGGCTGGAGCACCGAGTACTCGCACAGGCTATAGTAGAACGAGGCGACGATCGGGTAGAGCATGAAGACCGACAAGCCGATGAGCCAGGGGCTGACGAAGAAGAGGCCGTTGCGCAGATTGCGGCGCGACTGAGCCCCGCCACGGGCGGCCACCGGGGAGGCCACGACTAGCGCACCTCGTCGGGAATGTAGGACTTCCCGCGGCGCTGCCACTGGCGGATTTCGCGGTCGAGTTTGGCCTGCATCCGCGCCTGGACCTTCTGCAGCGCCGCCGCCGGCGATGCGCGCAAGAGCCAGATATCATCGAAAGCCGTCGTCATCTCCGTCGAATACTCCTGCCAGAGACTGAAAGCCGGAGTGGTCACCGCGTTCGGGCTCTTCGCCAGGTCCGAGAACACCCGAATGTACGGGTTCGGGTGCTCGGCCATGAACTTGGGGCTGGTCCTCACCCGCGGCGAGTTCTTCCCCTGGCCAGTACACAGCAGCTCCATCCCGGGTTCTGAGGCGACGAACTTCAGGAACTCGAATGCCTCGTCCGGGTGCTTGGCTTCGGCTGGTATGACGAGGATGTCCTCCTCGACGATGGACGTGTTCGCCAGGTCGGGCCGGTCGGCGGGGTAGGGGAAGGGCGCGGCGCCCCACTCCAGTGATGGCGCGTACTGGCTGATGAAGTTATGCATCCAAACGCCCTGGATCTCCATCGCGACCAGCTCGCTCAGGAATGCGTTCTGGGGCGAGGAGAAGTTCCCGAAGCCGCTCTGGAACGCCTGGAGCTGCTGAACGCCATAGCGCTTGGCGTAAGACTGGACCCACTCGAAGGCGCGGACGTTCTCGGGCGACGCGCAGGTGATCTTCGATCGGCCGTCCCAGAGCTTGCCGCCGAAGAAGTAGCCCCACGCCCAGTTCCACCACCCGGGCTCGGAGGGCATGAAGCCCATCTGTACAATGCGGCCTTCGGCATCGACCTTGGTGAGCATCTTCGCAAACTCATCGAGCTCCTCGATGCTCCGGGGAGGACGTTCCGGATCGAGTCCCGCCTCACGGAAGAGCCGCTTGTTCCAGTGCAGGGCGGTCGAGGCGGGTGTTGACGGCAGCGCCCAGATGTGGCCACGGTGAATGCACTGCCGCCAGTAGGCCGGGATGAACTGCTCGGGCCCGATGCCGGCCCGGTTGCAGTAGTCATCGAGGGGCAGGAGCGCGCCCTTGTCGGCGTAGACGTTGGCGTTGTACGACCACAGGCCAGCCACATCGGGCGGGTTGTTGCCGGCGGTCGAGAGCAGCATCTTGCGGTCGACCTGGGAGACGGTGAGCAGCTTCACGAAGATCCGGTCCTGCGACTGGTTGAACGCATCGACAGTGGCCTGCATGGCCTCGCCCTCGAAGCCGGTCCACTTCTCCCAGTAGGTGATCACGGTGCGCCCGGGCATGGGGGATTCGCCTGGCAGGCGCCAGATGGCCAGCGGCGCGATGACCGCCGCGGCGGCGAGCAGCCAGGCCAGGAAGCGAAGGCGCGGTTGCATACGGCCGCGACAATACCACGGCAACCAAGGAGGGACAAGGAAGTTCGGCAATGCGGGGCGAGGGACGAGGCCGTCACGGCCCTCGCTGCGACTCCGCGCCTCGTGTCCGGCTAGCGGTCGAGCACTCTCCGGACGGCGGCGGCGAGGTCCGATCTGGAGAATGGCTTGTTGAGCAGCTCGGTGTCCTGCCCAATGGCCCCCTCGGCCGAGAGCACGTCACTCGTGTAGCCCGAAACGAGGAGACACCGGAGGTCCGGGCAGTCCGACATGAGCTTCCGTGCGAGCTGGGCACCATTCATGCCGGGCATGACGATGTCCGTGACGAGGAGGCTGATGCTTCCGCTGTGTTGTTGGGCCAACTCGATGGCCTCAAATGGGTCGCTGGAGGCGAGTACCGTGTAGCCGAGATCCTCGAGACACGCGCGGGTCACCTCGAGCACGGCAGTCTCGTCCTCAACCAGAAGCACGGTCTCGGACCCTCCTCCCACCTCGCTCGGCGGGGGCGGGGTCTCCGTCACGTCGTCGTGGCAGCGAGGGAGGTAGACCTCAATGCGCGTCCCTCGGCCCGGCGTGCTCTTCACATCAATGAGGCCGCCATGCTGCTTCACGATCCCGTATACCATGGCGAGCCCAAGCCCGGTGCCTCGGCCCAGGTCCTTGGTGGAGAAGTAGGGGTCGAAGATGCGCTCAATGGTGGCGCGGTCCATCCCCACACCCGTGTCGGCGACGGCGAGGAGCACATAGTCGCCGGGATCGCCCTCGGCCAAGGCCACGTCCCCAGTGGTGCCCAGCACGACATTAGCCGTCTCGATGGTGATGCGGCCGGGGCCAGAGATGGCGTCGCGAGCGTTGACCACCAGGTTAGCGAGCACCTGGTCGATCTGATTCGGGTCAGCGTTCACCGGCCACACCGCGTTGCCGGGCCGCCACTCGAGCTCGATGTTCTCCCCGACGAGACGGTCCAGCATGCGGATCATGCTCGACACGGCAGCGTTCAGGTCCAGTACGGTGAGCTGGACCGGCTGCTGGCGCGCGAAGGCCAGGAGCTGGCGGACCAGGTTCGCGGAGCGGTCGGCGGCATCGCGGATCTGCTCGACGCAGGTTCGCGCCGGCCCCTCGACGCGCCCGGTTCCGAGGAGGATCTCGCTGTGGCCAATGATGACCGCGAGCATGTTGTTGAAGTCGTGGGCGATGCCTCCGGCGAGTCGTCCCACGGACTCCATCTTCTGGGCTTGCCTGAGCTGGGTTTCGAGGACGACCCGCTGGGTGGTATCACGGATGACGCCGAGCACCCCCCGTTCCGCGCCGAGTCGGGACGGGCTAGCGACCATTTCGGCGGTGAGGACAGACCCAGCACGGTGACAGAGGCGCAGGGCCAGTCCCTCGCAGCGTTGGCCCCCCCGGGCGACGCCGCCCAGAGCCGCTTCGACGGCGTCCCGGTCGTCCTCGACGGCGAAGTCAGCCAGCCGGCGCCCGGTCATCTCCTCCGGTGTGTACCCCACCAGGTGCTCGGATGCGGGCGAGGCATAGGTGATCACGCCATGGGGGCTGGTGACGAACAGAAGATCCGTCAGCTGCTCGGCCATGGAGCGGAACCGCTCCTCGCTCTCCCGCAGTGCCTGCTCAGCCCGGAGGTTCCCTTCCTGCCCCACGAACAGCATTCCCACCAGCATGCTGCCGACGGGGTAGGCGACGAGGATCGCGAAGCCGAAGCGCCGCATGACATCGCCGCTGGCCCCGCCGGGCAAGAGCATGGTCATGAGGAACATCACGACGTGCACCAGGACTCCGACACCCAACAGCCCCAACGGATGGACCACCGCAGGGTGACGTCTCCGCAGATAGTGGAAGGCCACGCCGATGAGGCAGGACTCGGCAATGACGCTGACACCCATGAGGGCTCCGCCGCCGCCCAGGTGCAGCCGGTAGGCGGCGCAGATGGATCCGGCTATAGCGGCCGCGACAGGGCCTCCGAACAGGCCGGCGTTGCTGAGCACGATGGATCGGCCGTCGAAGATGATCCCGGGGATGAAGCGGACAGGGGTCATCATCCCAATGAGGCCGACGCCGGCGAACAGGAGTCCGGACACCACCTGGAGCCGAAGCCCCTGCTGGCGGACGCGGCGAACGATCATCTGGTACCCGAGGATAAGCGAAACGAGAAGCGCGATATTGTGAACCAGATCGAGGAGTATCCCGCTCGCCCCCACCTCAGGTACGGCACCTGGTGGCGCCGCCCGTCGCTGATGCCGGGCGCTCGGCGCACCTTCCGCCTGACAGTTTCGCTCATCGGTGCGTGGACTCCTCGGCGTCGTGGGGGTTCTGGCGCGGGAGTCGCAGCGGTGGCGGGATTCGCCCGATGGACTCACGCTTCGCCGCGCGAATCGACGACTCGGATCACCTCACCCGCCGCGAACGCGAAGCACGGATGTGTGATGCCTCACAGACCCGCGCGAACCCGGACAGGACGTCCGGCACGCCCGGCGCCGCTGCTCGGCCTATGTGCGGCGCTGATTCACCTCGCCGCCGGCTTTGGGGGACCGCCGCCCACCACCGGCGACGGTGTTGGGCCCGCGGGCGGCTGGTCGGACCGGGCAGCGTCTGGACGACGTCTTCACACCCGCTGCGTTTCGCGTCGACCGGCGCCGTGTCATTGGGCGGGCTGACGGTGTCGGCGCCGGGCGGCATCATTGTCGATGCCGTGGGGGGCTCACGGCGAACGAGTTCACGCCGGCACCGCCCATCGACGACGAGGGGGGCGGGCTGCTAAGAGACCCTGTCGCCGACAACGAGGGGTTACTGCCGGACAACGTCCGGGCATGCATCAACTTCGACGGGAACGGCTGCGCCGACTACCCGCCACCGCGCAACCACAGGGACAGCGAGGGCCAGTGCGGGCAGGAGGGTGTGCCGCCTCCGAGTGACCCAACGGGAGGGTGAGCCGAGGCTGCTGCATTGGGGTGGCTGGTCCGCGGGTGCGTGCGAAGCGAGTTGACACGGCGCACGCCCCTGAGCCCCGGAGTTCGCTGGAACACAGCGGGCCTCTGCGGGGTCCTACTCTACGATCGAGATCGACCCATTCCCCGTCTCGAGGTGAACCCAGGTGAACACCCGACGATCCGCACTAGCTGCGCTGGCCCTGGTGGGCGCGCTGGCAGCGCCCGTCTCCGCGCAGGGCGTGCTTATCGGACGCGACACGGACCGCGCCGCCGACGGGCCCAGCGCGCCCCTCGCCATTCGCTCCTACGCCGCCGACGTGGTCATCAAGGACACGGTGGCAAAGACCAGGATTGACCAGGTCTTCGTCAACAGCACCGACCGGCCACTCGAGGGCACGTTCTACTACCCACTACCCCAAGGAGCGGTGGTGTCCGAGTTCACCATGTACATCGGCAGCACGCCGGTGAAGGGCGAACTGGTCGAGCAGACCCAGGCTCGGGGCATCTACAACGACATCGTGCGCCGGACCCGCGATCCGGCCATCCTCGAGTATGCGGGCCGCAACCTGCTGAAGATGGATGTCTTCCCCATCGAGGCGAAGAGCGACAAGCGCATCATCCTCGAGTATGCTCAGCAGCTACCCATCGAGGGCGATATGGTGCGGTTCGTCCATCCGCTCGATGCTGGCAAGATGGTGAAGTACCCGGTCGGGTCCCTGTCCATCGCGTGCTCCATCGAGAGCTCCCATGGCATCAAGGCCATCTACAGCCCCTCGCACGAGATTGACACATTCCGGGAGGGCGACCACAAACTCACGGCCGGCCTTGAGGCCTCGAACGTGGTGACGCTCAAGGACTTCACTCTGTTCTACACGCTCTCGGATGCCGACTTCGGCCTGAGCGTCCTGTCGCAGAGGCCCAAGGGCGATGAGGACGGCTACTTCATGCTCCTGCTGGCGCCGAAACAGGAGTTTGCCCAGGAGGCCATCCAGGCGAAGACCGTGGTGTTCGTGTTCGACACATCGGGCTCGATGAACGGCGAGAAGATCGAGCAGGCGCGGAACGCGCTCACGTACTGCCTGGGCAACCTGGGGAAGGACGATCACTTCAACGTCGTCACCTTCTCGACGGCGGTGAGCGTGCTCTCGCCGACGGTGCTGCCGGCCACGCCCGACGAGATCGCCAAGGCCAAGGAGTTCGTCGGCAAGATCGCGGCTCGCGGCGGCACGAACATTGAGGAGGCCCTGAAAACAGCGCTCGCGTCTATCGACGGTGCGGACGGCCCCACCATGGTCGTCTTCATGACCGACGGCTTACCCACCGTGGGCGTTCGCGACATCGACGAGATCCTCAAGAGCGTCGCAGCGGCCAACACAGCAGAGGGTGGCACGCCCAAGTCGCGGGTGTTCGTGTTCGGCGTGGGGGACGACGTGAACACGCATCTCCTGGACAAACTGGCATCGTCGTCGGGAGCGGCCTCGCAGTACGTGCTCCCCGGCGAGGACATCGAGGTCGCTGTGTCGACCTTCTATGAGAAGGTCAGCCATCCGGTCATGACGGACGTGCGGCTGGACTTCGGCGACGTGTACGTGCACGACTACTACCCGCAGGACCTGCCCGACCTGTTCAAGGGCTCGCAGCTCACCGTGTTCGGGCGCTACCGCGGTGCCGGAGAGGTTGCCGTGAAACTGCGGGGCGACGTGGGCGGGAAGCAGCAGGAGTACGCGTATGACGCGCGGTTCGCCGAGATCGAGGAGGCCAACGACTTCGTACCACGCCTGTGGGCCACGCGCCGCGTCGGGCATTTGCTGGACGAGATCCGGCTCCATGGCGAGACGCAGGAGCTGAAGGACGAGGTCATCGCCCTGGGCAAGGAATGGGGTCTGGTGACCCCGTATACCTCCTATCTCGTGCTCGATGAGGCCGAGAGGGCGCGGTACCGGAACAACACGGCGTGGGGCGTGGCACCGAGCCCGGCCAGCACCGGGGCTTCGCCCCCCGCCGTGACTTGGATGGATCGCGACCGCACCGCAGCGGGCGCAATGATGGGTGGCCCCATGATGGGCCCGGGTGGCATGCCTGGAATGGGCGGTGGCGGCTTTGGCGGCATGATGGGCGGCGGCATGGGCGTGCCGCCGATCCCGGGGCCCGCGGGCCCTGCCGGTCCCAAAGGCGACCGGGGCGCAAGCGGTCCTGCGGGACCGGCGGCTGGCGACGTGGGCGGAGCCGAGGGGCTCCGGTTCGGTGAGACGGACATCGTGGCCGACCGCTTGGCTGAGCCTGAGCCAGCTTTCAGCCTACACTACGGAACCGCCGCCAGGCAGCAGACCGGCCGGGCGGCCGTCGAACTCGCGCAGGCCCTGGGAAAGGCCAAGCAGGTTGAGGTGGAAGGGGGCGCCACCGCGTCCCAGCGTGCAGGCGGCCGAACCTTCTACTACATCGACGGCCTGTGGGTGGATTCCGCGCTGCAGGAGGGCGCGGAGATCACGCTGGTGCGGTGTCTTAGCGACGCCTACTTCGCGCTGGCCGCTACGGACTGGGTCGCCCAGTGCCTGGCGCTGGGCGAGCGGGTCGTCATCGTCCTGCCGTCGGGGAAGGTGATCCAGACGGTGACCGAGGAGGATGCCGCGCAACTCAATGCGGCGCCCCCGGTGGCCGAGGGCCAGGTGGCGACCGCGCCGGCGAAGGTGATCGAGACCCTCACGGCCGACGAGGTCGCGGCGCTGATGAAGCCCGCCGAGGCGCCGGCGAAGTAGCAGCCCCGCCGAGAGCCGGGGGCGGGTCACAGGCCTCGGAGTTCTGCGAGGGCCTCCACCCGCCCCCGTACTCTGCAGGGGCCAGCGCTGCCCCGAGCTCCCGCGCCGCCTGCAGGTCGATACCCCTCGCCTCCCGAACAAGTGAACTCAGCCGGTTCTACCGGCTCAGGACACTTGTGACGGTGCGCAGAGGGAGAGGACCCCGTGGCAAAGGAAGCGTCCGGTCAGAGCAATTGGGAAGCTCAGGGCATCAAGCCGGGGCTTCTATTCACGGCAAGCTGCATGTCGCTCATCGCAACCGCCATGTCGTTCGCCATCCGCGGCGACATCATGGGCGACCTCAAGACCCAGTTCATGCTCAACGATACGCACCTCGGCATGGCCGCTGGCGCGTGGACGTGGGGGTTCGCTCTCGCCATTCTGTTTGGCGGGCCGCTTTGTGACCTGCTGGGGATGAGGCGCATCCTGTATCTAGCCTTCGCGGGCCACGCCGTTGGCTTCCTGATGACCATCTTCGCCACCGGCTTCGGCATGCTGTTCGCGGGCACACTCATCGGCGGGATCGGGAACGGCATGGTCGAGGCGGCCATCAACCCGCTCGTGGCCACGCTCTATCCGGACAAGAAGACGGCGAAGCTGAACCTGCTCCACGCATGGTTCCCGGGTGGCATCGTTCTCGGCGGCCTGATCGCCTACGGGCTCAGCCAGGTCGCGGCTCCCGGTCCGGCTGGCGGCATACCGCTCATCGGCGGAACTCCCGCGTGGCAGATCAAGATGGCGATCCTGCTGATCCCCGTGGCGATCTACGGTATCCTGATCTTCCCCGCCAAGTTCCCGGTGACCGAACGCGTAGCGGCCGGTGTGTCCAACAGGGAGATGTTCCGCGAGGCGCTGCGGCCCTTCTACCTGTTCCTGCTGCTGTGCATGATGTGCACCGCCAGCACGGAGCTTGGCCCGAACCAGTGGATCACCAACATCATGCAGCGCACCATCGAGGGCATGGCGACAGCCGGGATCCTGGTGCTCGTCTTCATCAACCTCGTCATGGCCGTCGGTCGCTGCTTCGCCGGGCCACTGGAGCGGAAGCTCTCGCCCACGGGCATCATCATGGCCGGTTCTGTGGTTGCGGCTGTCGGTCTGATGCTACTGGGTATGGCCAACAGCATGGTTTCCGCATTCGGGGCGGCCTTCGTGTTCGGAATGGGTGTGTGCTACTTCTGGCCGACGATGCTCGCGATCACGTCCGAGCGGTTCCCAAGGGGCGGCGCGTTGCTACTCGCCATGACGGGCGCGTTCGGCAACATCGCCGTCGGGTTCACGACGCCGGCGATGGGGAAGATCATGGATGTCACAGGCAGTCAGCAGACGGCACTCCAGTATGTCGCCATCCTGCCCGTGATCGTGCTGATCGCCTTCACGTGCATCTACCTGAACGACAAGGCCAAGGGCGGGTACAAGGCCGAGAAGCTTGGTGCGGAGTAGGGTGAATTGGGGGGCCGCTGATGCGGCCCCCGATGCCTGGTGGCCGCCAGGGGTGGTATACGCGCAACCCGACGTCCGGCCCACGCTGTCGATCATCCTCGTGAACTGGAACACGGCGGAGCTGCTGTGCCGCTGCCTGGAGACCGTGCTTGCCTCGCCCCCGGGGCAGGAGGCTGAGGTCGTCGTTGTCGACAATGCCTCCATCGATGACAGCGTGGCCCGTGTTCGCGAGCGGTTCCCGCAAGTCCGGGTCATCCAGAACCCGGCCAATGTCGGTTTCGCGCGCGCCAACAACCAGGGCGCCCACGAATGCTCGGGCGACGTTCTGCTTCTGCTGAACACCGACACCGAGGTGCGCGAGGGCGCGCTGGAGGCCCTGACGGACTTCATAACCAGCCACGATGATGTGGGCATCGTCGGCCCCCGCCTCGTCTCTCCGGACGGCAGCGTGCAATCGTCCTGCCGCACCGAGCCCGGTCTGCTCAACGCGCTCCTCGAGGCTCTGGCGCTGACCAGACTGGCCCCGCGGTCGCGGCTGTTCGGGCGGCCAGAGATGACGTGGTTCGACCATCATTCGGCGCTCGATGTCGATTACGTCAGCGGGGCGTGCCTGGCCATCCGCCGTGAGCTGTGGAACCAGCTCGGCGGGTTCGACGAGGGGTTCTTCTTCTACGGGGAAGACGCCGATCTATGCCGGCGCGCCCGCCAGGCCGGCTTCCGCGTGGCCTACTTCCCCGAGGCCGAAGTGCTGCACCTGGGTGGCGCCAGCGCCGCCCGAGTTGGGCCCCGGAAGGCCATCGAGGGCTACCGCGCCGCGTTGCGGTTTGCGCGGAAGCACCACGGCCGGGCGTACGCAGTGGCGATGGAGGCCGTGATCGCGCTGGGCACCGCGCTACGGCTGGTCGCGTCGCTCCCTCGCCGCGGCGACGCGGCCCGCGCTCAGCGCCAGGCCTACTGGGCGGTGCTGCGATGGCTGTTTCGGCCCGGAGCTCGCCCCGGAGCGCCCTGGTAGCGTTCGCCTCGGCGGGTGTTCGGCGGGGCCGAGCGGAGGGGCCTGCAGAGCGGGAAGGGCGCCATGCGGCCCGCCGGCACGGGCAGGCTAGCGGCGGCACACCGTGGAGGGACGGCCCATGGCTGCCTTCGATATCCGGTCGGTGACCAAGTGGCGCTTCGTTCCGTCGGGCGACGGCGGCACGCGGCGCGTGCTCGCTCTGTCGGGCGTCAGCCTGGAGGTGCCCGAACGGTCCATCATGGCCGTGGTGGGCCCATCAGGCTCGGGCAAGTCGACCCTCCTGCGCCTGCTCAACCGGCTCGAGGAGCCGGACGAGGGCACCATCGGCTTCGCCGGAGTCCCACTTCGCGAGCTCGACGTGCTCGAGCTCCGGCGGCGCGTCGGCCTCGTGCAGCAGCAGCCTGCCATGTTCGCCGGCAGCGTGGCCGACAACGTGGCCTACGGGCCGGCCCTGCGTGGCGAGTGGTCGGCGACGGACCTGGATCGGGTCGGCGCATTGCTCGACACGGTCGGCTTGCCCCGCGACTTCGCGCCGCGCGAGGCGCAGCAGCTCTCCGGCGGCGAGCGGCAACGGGTGGCCATCGCGCGGGCGCTCGCCAACGACCCGGAGGCGCTGCTGCTCGATGAACCCACCTCGGCCCTGGATCCCGGGGCGGCGCGGCACGTGCTCGAGGCCATCCGGCGCGTGAGCGAGGTGGCCGGCGTGACCGCGGTCGTCGTGAGCCACACACTCGCCCACGCACGGGCCGTGGCTCAGTGGGCTGCGATTCTGGTCGGCGGCCAACTGGTCGAGCACGGCCCGGCGGATCAGTCTCTTGCCGCGCCGCAGTCGCCACAGGCCCGCGCGTTCATCGAGCAGGCGGCGGAGGCGGGAGCGGAGGCCGAGCACGATGGGTGACGTGGGCTACCAGTCCATCGGGTATCCGAACCTGGCTCTGGCCATTGGGTTCGTCGTGCTGGCCGTCGTTCTGGCGCGCGTGGAGCGGCTGGGGCTCGAGAAGGCCCTCGTCATCGGCTCGATCCGAGCGTGCGTGCAGCTCATGGCCATGGGGTTCGTCCTCGTCCTCGTGTTCGAGATGGACCGCTGGTACCACGTCGTACCGGTCGTGATCCTGATGGTGCTGGTCGGAGCCCGGTCGGCCTACCAGCGCGTCGAGCGTAAGCCACCGGGACTCCAGGCGGTCATGACGGGCTCCATTGCCGTGGCGGTCCTGGCCGTCATGGGCCCGGTCGTGACCGTGGTCCTGCGCCTGGAGCAGTGGTACCAGCCGCAGTACCTGATCCCGATCTCGGGCATGATCATCGGCAACGCGACGACAGGGTGCGCCGTGGCGGCGGATCGCCTTCTGGCGGAGCTCACCCTGCGGCGAGATGAGGTCGAGGCCATGCTGTGCCTCGGGGCTTCATGGCGCCAGGCCGCTCGCGCCAGCGTCCGCGCAGCCCTGCGTGCAGGCTGGATGCCTACCATCAATGCCATCACCGTCTACGGCATCGTCCAGCTTCCGGGGATGATGACCGGCCAGGTCATCGGGGGCGTGGCGCCGGTCGAGGCCGTGAAGTACCAGGTCCTCATTGCCTACATGCTGGTCGGCGCCGTGGCCATCAGTAGCTACCTGACCGTTCGCCTCGCCTGCTCGCAGGCGTTCACGAAGGCCCACCAGTTCGCGAAGTGGGTGCATCGGGGAAGGCCGCAGGAGACCGCGGTTAGGTGATGTGCCTCGGGCCTTCACGGGAGACCTCGCCTGTCCCCGGTCTTCTGCCCAGCGAGACCTACCCCCCCAGTTCCACACACCGCTTCCGGTAGTGAAGGTAGTTCTCGTAGCTGACCTCCTCGGGCACGCCGTGGTCGCAAGTGGGGATGTACCCCCCGCGGGCGCGCATCGGCGGGATGACGTGCTGAAGGTACTCATCGATGGCCGCCGGGCCCTGGGCCATCACCCGCTTGTCGATCCCCCCGAACATGACCAGATCGGGATACTGCCGGGCGATCTGCACCACATCGCACCCGGCCGCCACCTCGAAGGGGCTCATGGCGTCCATCCCGATCGCCCGGTAGACGGGTATGGCTGGCGGCGCGAAGCCGTCGGTGTCGATCTGGACATAGAGGTGCCGGCTGCGGTCTATCTGCCGCGCCTTGATGTTCGCGATGAGCTGCTGGTAGTAGGGGATGAGGAACTCGCGCATCATCGCCGGCGAGATGAGTAACCCGTGGTTGTAGCAGATGTCCTCGGCCAGGTAGAGCTCATCGAGCGTGACGTGCTCCTGGTGCCTGGCGATGACGGTGTCGGCCAGCCGGAACCATGTCTGCATGCAATCGTGGACCACTTCGGGCATATCGTGCACGGCGTAGAGCGTGCCCTCAGGGCCCATGAGGCTGCGCAAGTACATGTAGCCGCCAATGAGGTTCTGCTGGATCATGTAGCCCTGACCGGCCGCCTGACGGGCGGCGGCCATCCGCTCCTCCAGGTCGGCGTACCGCTCGGACGAGGTGGGGTCCATCCGCCACTTAACGTCCTCTTCCCAAGTGCGCTGGTCGCGGACAGGATGCTCGAGGTACTCGGGCATGAAGCCATCCCGGCGGCCTTTGAAGTAGAGCACATGCCGTCCGGCGTAATCCTGAACCACCTCGTGGGCGCCGCGGTCCTCGAGAACCCTCGTCTCGAAGGAGGGCACGAACGCCGCCTCGCACCAGCCGAGTTGGCCAAGAGGGTGGAAGCCGGGCGGGTCGTAGTCGAACAGCTCGGCAAGGGGCACGTCCTGCGGCATTCCGTCGCGCTTCCAGCGCTCGAGGCAGTAGAAACCGAACTCGCGCCGCACCAACCGGATGCCGGGCACCATGGCGTAGGTGTCCCGCAGCCGCCGGGCGTGCTCCACCATCTGCTCTCGCGGCACCATGGCGTGGATGCCGTCGGCGATCGGTGACTCGGGCATGGTCGCGTTCCCCTCCGCGATGACTCTCGCTACTCCACCTCGTGGAGCCACACTTCGCTCAGCACGGCGTTCGGGACGGCCGCCTGGTTGCTGAACTCCAGCACGCACCGCCCCTCGCGGTAAGCCTCGGGCGGCAGGCTGAGTATGCGCTCCTCAGGCAACTCATTCCGCCCCGCGTAGGCCGGGAGGCGGACGCGATCGACGAGAACGTGCCTGCCGCCCTGCGGGTCGATGGCCGCGACGCTCAGCACCCGTCCATCGTTATTGTGGTCCCACCAGGACCAGCCGACGCGGTAGTGCTTGGTGGGATCGAGTCCGCGCAACTCGACCAGGATGCGCACAGCGTCAAATACGATGGAAGCATGGTAGCGCGGCGCGACGCCGGGGGCCTCGAAGAGGTACGGCTGGCCGCGCACGAGACGCAGACCCGGCCCACCCGCCGCACCGTCCTCCCGGTCGCGCGGGAGGTCGAGATAAGCGACCAGCCGGCATCCTTCCGGCACCGTTCGCGACAGCGCGGTCCGCCGGGCCTGTGAGCGATCCCATGTGGCGGCCGGGCCCGCGGAGCCACTGTGGGCTACGCGTCGGCCTGCCGCGACCGTCCCGCTGCGCGACTCGCCTCGGCACGGCCCCCCTTGAGCCCCCTTCCGGGCCTCCGGGGGAGCGGCCCGAGGCGATCAGGCAGAGCCTGCGCCGGTCGCAACTAAGGCAGTGGCCAGTGGCAAGGCGCCGCGGCGTCATCGAGCGGTCACCTCACGGGGTGGCATTGCACTCGGTGGATTGTGCTCCGTCGGGGACAGAGGTTCCTTCTGGGGCGCGCAGCCACCGCGCCCCGCAAAAGTAACCTGTGAATCCCGCACATGGAGCGCAGGACCCCCCCCCCCGAATGATGCACTCGACTTCACTCCTCATTGCGGGGGTGCTGCTCCATGCGTTCTTCCGCCGGAATGACGATAGGCCTCGCGGTCCTCCTCGCCGCACTGACACTCATCGCACCACTACCCCTGTCGACGCCCGCCAGTGGGTCCGACGGGTGGGAGACGCAGGCGCCGCCCGTCTCAGAGGACCCGGCCATTGCCGGAGTGATGGGTGCGGGTCAGGCCGAGGGGTGGATCGTGCCAGCGGAGGGGGCGGAGGTGTCCGCGCCGGTCGAGCTCCGGGTGCAGACGAGCAACGTGGGCCGCTGGGCGAGGGGCGTCGACTTCTACTGCACCGAGACCGGCGACGGGGTCCACGAGCCCAGTCCGAAGGAGGGCTGCAAGCCCTCTGCGGCGGGTCAGGCGATGCCGAATGGCGTGTGGGGGACCATGTGGTTCCCTCCAGCGAACAGCTACGGGCACAACGGCGCTTGGAGCCTGACCGCGGTCATTCACTACCTGCAGTTCCCCATGCAGATGGTCGACGTGCAGCTCCCGCCGCGGACCGTCACGGTGAAGGACCTGGTGATCCTGGCGGACCCGGTCTACCGCCCTGAGGGCCAACCGAGTGACCTCGACATCGTGTGGCTCGATCCGACGTCGACAGACCCGCAGCTCAGGTATCCTCGCATCAACTTCACGTTCGACTACGCCCCTCCGTACGTCGACATGATCAGCGTCGACATCACCATCTACGACCTGGTCGGTGGCGGGACGGTCGCGACGGCCGACAAGTCGCGGATCCAGCGGGAGGGGGAGCTGACCCAGACCGGAGGGTGGTGGCAATGGAGTTGGGGCGTCGCCCCGGCCCCGGGGCCATACGGGTTCAGCATATCGGTCGTGCGTTGCACGGCCGATGCCGCCCAGACCCACTCTCGGTATCTGTCGTTCCAGAGGCTCTCGGCGTCCGCCGGCTCGTTCGCCGATGGGCACCTGCCCCTGACGGTAACCTCTACGCTGTCCGACCTGGGTGACGAGCAGCCGTCGTCGGTCGTGGCCTACGTGGTGGACGCCTCGGTCGACAACCAGCCCCCGGCCCCACGGTTCCGGGTACTGGGCGATGGCCAGGCGCTCTCCACCGAAGGAAGGCCAACAACGATCCAGCTCGATCCGCTGGACGGTTCGCCGCACTACATCATCGTCCAGGCCGTCGACGCGCACGGAGACAACGCGTTGGACGGCAACCGGACGCACACGAACTGGCCCGCGCTGCCGAGGGCCGCCCGCATCGACACGCGAGTCACCGAGGTCTGGCCCCGGCCGCAGAGCACTACGAATCCGAACACGACTGGCCACGTCTACGTCAGTGACACGCTCGCGCAGTTCCCCGAGGCGCCCCTCCTGTTCCGGCGACCGGCCGGCACTCCGGTTCGGTGCCAGACTGCCGACCGTCAGGCCACTATCGAGGCATTAGTGGAACTCACAGTCGTCGACAGCGATCCAACCAATGACGCGACAAGCACATCGGCGACCTGTGGCGGAATGCAAGTGTACTTCAGGTCGCGCGACCCGGACAGCAACACGCTCTGGGACCAGTCGTCCGAGGGGGTGGACAACCCCGACACGGACGACAACGTAGACAAGACGGTCGGGGAAGGCAGGGGCACGGTGGCACCCGAGGTGAGCGTCGCTGCCGCCGATCAGAGTGGGGGCGATCCGCCGACGAACCGGGCCGTGGCGACCACTACGCTGACGTTCACCGACCACCAGGCGGGGGATAACTACGTCGTGGACGCAAGCACATGCCAGATGCCGGCGACCGCGGCACAGGCGTCGAGCGGCGTCCTCACCGCGTGGAAGCTCATCTACTATGAGCGGGACAGGATGCCTACGTACGGCCGCTTGCTGACGCAGCCCGCTTCGGCAGGCGACACGGTGATACACGTCGCCAACGTCGTGTCGGCCTGGCTCCACGACCTGGCGGTCGTGTTCGACCCAGAGCACCAGGACGCTTCTGACACGCACCGCATCATCTGGGTGAGCGAAGTCAACGGGACGCTCACGCTCGAGACGCCACTCGTGCACGACTACCAAGCGGGCGGCGTCGGTGCGGTCGGCATCCTGACCACCGTCGCGCCGCACCTGTGCCAAGCGGTGTACCCCGGCGGGCTCGGCGATGCGTTCACCGTCGGCGGAGACGGCCGGTCGCGAGCCTTCGTGGAATGGCGGCCGCACCCGGGCGAGCACGGGGTGGGCTTGTACCCGACCTCGCTCTTCCGCGGTTTCGACGATGACTTGCTGCCCTACTTCCACTACCGGGGTCAGCCGAACGTTGCGCATCTGATCGATGGGCTCTGCTTCGCGCCCGACTTCGGCACCCATGCCGACGGCACGGGGATGGCCGTCGGACGGCAGGTGATCATGATGCAGTACCTGAGCGACGGGGAGCGGCAGATCAACCAGACGCAACTGGCCGAGATGCTCGTGCACGAGTGCGGGCACCTGTTCGGACTGACCGACCTGGCCAGGGGGCATCCCGACCACGCCAACCATCTGCGCAACGATGGCTGTGTGATGCTGTACGCTTCCGATGCGGGGACACCACTGCACCCCAATGACGGGCTCAACGGCATCGCGCAGTTCGGCGGGCCCGTCCCGGCCGTCGGTGAGCCAGCCGATCCGACGCAGCCGGTGGACCTGAGGGACGGCATCGCGGGGAGAGGGGAGCCACTTCCTGGGGCTCCGGAGGAGACGCCATGAGGAGTCCGAAGCCGAAGTCTCTGCCACTACTGTTCGCGATCGTCACTGTCGGCTTGGGATCGACCGATCGGGCGACAGCCCTGGAGCTGACTGCCTCACTCGCCGGGCCCCGGGTCCTCCAGTGCGAGCCCGTTCTCGTCGAGGTCGCTCTCCGCAATGACGGGACTGACCATGTACTAGTCGTGCCACCGTTCATCGCACCCTACGGACCGTCCCAACCCCTGGCTCTTCGGGTCTTGGTCGAAGGTCGCGATGGCATTTGGGCGGAGCCGAGGATACGGGGTACCGAGACCTACTGGCTCGCGGGCTGCATGCGGAGCGAGGTCCGGCCCTTCATCCATAGGCTGTTGCCCCTCGACCCCGGCCAGGCGATCGCGGTGTGGTACAGCCTGAACATGGTCTACGCTCTATACGAGCCTGGTCGGTACCGCCTCAGAGTGGTGTATGCACCCAGCCCCGAGATGGTTGCAGTCGCAGACGAGTCAGCCCGCGCCAGGGCAGGTGACCTGTGGCTCGGTAAGCTCGAGGTCGACCTGGGGACGGTGGAGATACTCGCTCCGCCGGACGAGGAGCGGGCGGCTGCGGAGTTCCTACTAGGCAGGGCCTGCGCGTGTGCGCCTAATCCGTACGCGGAGCCTTACGCGGTGCGCGATGTCGTAGCTGCGCGGTGGCCGACGTCGGTGTATCTGCCGTATGCGGAGTTCTACGCGATGCGAACTGAGGCGCGATCCGGCCTGCACGAGGGGTGGCACAAGCCGAGCGGGCTCGAGGCCCTGCGGGCGGAGGTCGCGGCTTTCCGTGAAGCGCACAGCGACTTCCCCCTCAACCACGAGCTGGACACCATCGTGGCGCGGTACGCATACGGGGTTGCCGTGCGGACGGCCTACCCCCTGGACGCCCACGAGCGCCTGCCCAAGCGCTCCGAGGTGCTTGCGCTGCTGCAGGCGGGCCGCGAGCTCCTGGAGACAGCCAGACGTTCGGGCGACTACGGCCTGGCGGCCGAGATGGAGGCCACCGTCGGCTGGACCGAGTGGGCCTACCGGAAGCACATCGAGGCAGCCCTTGCCGGGAGGGATCCGGAGTGAGGGCCGGGGCGGCGACGCTGGGCATCCTGGCGGCCCTGGCCGCCTCGCGCGCCGCCGCCGTCGAGATGACGGCCGACGTGTGGAAGCGCCAGGTGCTGCAGGAGGAGCCGATTCTGGTGCGGGTGGAGCTGACCAACCGCAGCGAGCGCCCGGTGCAGGTCGTGCCACCCTACGTTCGACCTCATGTCCGTGACACGGGGTACCCGCTCACCCTGTGGGCAGCGGATGCCAGCGGCGGATGGCGCGAGCCACGTTTGGCGCCAGGCGGTGCCTACTGGGTCAGGGAGTTCTCACGGCCTGAGGCAGCGCCGCTCGTCCGCAGCCCCTGGGTCCTCGACTCGGGGGCTACTGCGGTGGTGTGGTACAGCCTGAACATGCTCTATGATCTGTCCGAGCCCGGCCGGTACCATCTCAAGCTTCGCTACGAGTCCACACCCGACATGGTGTACCTGCTCGATCGTGGAGCGCGGCCCGCGCCCGACGAACTCTGGCTCGGCACGCTCGAGGCCGACCTCGGCTGGCTCGAGATCCTCGAGCCCCCGGAGACCGAGCGGGACACGGCGGCGTTTCTAAGTGGGCACTCAGCCGCGTGCGCTCCGAGCCCGAACGCTGATCCCTTCGGGCTGACCAAGGCGATCAATGAGAAGTGGCCAGGATCGGCCTACCTGCCCTATGCCGAGTTCTACGCGATGTGGGCCGAGGCGCGCAGGGGCCGCAGTCACCACGGGTTCAGGCAGGCCGGCCTCGAGGAGCTGCGGCAGCGCGCCGAGGCCTTCCGTGCGGCACATCCCGACTTCCCGCTGAACCACCAACTCGACACGGTGGTGGCGCTCTATGTGTACGGCCTCACCCCGTTCCCGCAGAGGACTCTGCGCGTGATGGGCGGCACGAAGCCGCCTACGCGCGAGAGCGTGCTCCGGCGGTACGAGGCCGCCGGGCCACTGCGCGAGGCCGCTCGTGCATCGGGTGACCGAGGGGTGATGGCCGAGATCGAGGCGCGCATCGGCTGGTTCGAGCTGGTCTGCAAGAGCGAGATCGAGGCGGCCCTTGCCGGGAGGGAGCCGGAGTGACGATCTGGGCGGCCATGCTGGGCATCCTGGCGGCCCTGGCGCCGAGTCAGGCGCGCACGCGTAGGTCGAGCGTCTCGCTCGACACCGATGACCGAGCCGACCGGGACGGTCGGCCTACGCGCGCGGGGTGGTGGAACCCGGGCCGGCGGCAGGGCGATGGAGAGCGGGCCGGATGGCGCCCTTCCCGCTTCGCGGGCCCCTTCCATGCGGCCCCTCCTCGGTTTTTGGGAGGTCCTTCGGAGGGGCCGAGCAGAGGCATTGGCCCTGGCGTAGGGCTCCAGGCGGCTCATCGGCCTGGTTGCGGAGGGGCCCCCAACGCGCCCGGGGTTGCCGTGCCGACCTGGGCCCGATGGCGCCCTTCCCGCTTCGCGGGCCCTTTCCATGCGGCCCCTCCTCGTTTGCGGTGCGGTCGTTGGAGGGGCCGCAGCGGACCGGTCTGGACTGATTGCGTTGCGCCTACTCTTTGGGCTTCGGCTTGGCGAGCTTCAGGTCGCCAGAGGCGATCATCGACAGATAGGCCGAGTCCTTCTTCTTCAGCGGGAGGTCGACGCGGCCTCGGCTACGGCTCGATTCGTAGGCCGCGAAGATCACCTCGGTTGCCTTCAGCGCGCGGGCGGCTGAGAGCTCAGGCTCACGCTTCTCATCGAGAGCAGCGACAGCGTCGATGACGGCCTCGACGACACCGCCGTGAAGCCCCTGCTTGGTCTTGATGCCTTTGAGGGTCGCGCTGCGCTTGCCTCGGACCCGCAGGTGTGGCTGCTCATCGCACAGGTCGATGTACCCCTCGGTGCCCATCAGGCGGTTCATGGCGCCGATGTCGTTGTCCCACCCAGTGAAGAGCAAGCCGCGGACGCCGTTCTCGTACATGATCTCGATGAGCCCCTGGTTGGTCGTGTCGAGGCCGAAGATCTTGCGCTCCTGGACCGAGTGGATCTGGGCCATGACCCACTTGGCAGGCGTCTCGTTGTTGTAGAAGCCGAACATGTCGAGCCAGTGGGTGCCCCAGTCGATCTCATCGGCGCAAGCGCCCTCAAGCCGGACCAGTTCGCCGATGGTGCCATCGTGGGCCATCTCGCGCGCCATGCGGAAGGGTTCGAGGAAGCGTCGCTGATGGTTGAAGGTGAGCTGGACGCCGGCCTTCTCGCAGGCCGCAGCCATCTTCTGCGCCTCGCCCCAGGTGGGTGCCATGGGTTTCTCGCAGTGGATGGCCTTGAGGCCCTTGCTCTTGGCCGTCTGGACCACCATCTCACAGTGCAGGTGGGGCCAGGTCGAGATGCTGACGATGTCCGGCTGGATCTCTTTCAGCATCTTTTTGTAGTCGGTGTAGATGGTGGCGAAGCCGAAGTGGTCGGCAAACGCCCGGGCGTTCGCCTCGACGATATCGGCCGCGGCGACGAGCTCGCAGCGCTTCGAGGCGATGTAGCCATGAGCGTGCTCATAAGCCATGCCGAACCCGGTGCGGCCCTCATGCCCCCACGGGCGGCCGGTGCCGATGAACGCGACACGATAGGTGTTGGCCATTGGTTCCCCTCCGGAGTGGGATCTACATCTTCGCGCCGGGTTTCCTCCCGGTCAGATAGGACGGGATGTCCTCGCGAACCTTGCGCGGCTTGGGGAGCTCGTCGACGACTTGCTCGGTGTCGGGGTCGAAGTAGATGGCCCTGCCCTGGCGGAAGGACATCACCGAGAGGGCGATGGGCACCTCGACCAGGTAGGCAAGCCGGGCATTGAGGGTCGGCTGCTTTCGCGAGCGGATGCAGTCGATCCAGTTTTGGACGTGATCGCCCCAATCATAGCGCCGCGGAACGCGGATCTCGCGCAGGACGGTCTTGCCGTCGCGCTCCTCGGTGACGAGCTCGGCGTCCTCGTAGCAGGCCAGTGTCCTGGTCTTCTCCATCATGGCGTCGGTGAAGGGTCCTTGCACCCGAACGACGGCGCCCGGGCCGCCGGCGGAGACGGAACCCATCTGTCCGCGGATCAGGTCGGGCACACCGTCCTCGCTCTCCTGGGTGCCCACCATGTGGAGCGTGTGCTGCAGCGGGTAGTCGGCCAGCACGTGGAAGAGCGTGGGAACCTCACGGTTATCGTTCTCGAGCGTGTGCACGGGGTTCCCGCCGGAGGCCGTGACGCGGTAGGGGAACTGGGGGACCATGCCGAGGATCAGATGCGAGTAGACGTGGTAGAGCAGGTCGGTGGCCAGGCCGCCGGAGTAGTCCCAGTACTTGCGGAACCGGCTGTAGCGCTCGGCATCATAGGGCCGCTCAGGAGCGAGGCCGAAGCGGCTGCCGAGCCACATGGGCCAGTCGAGGTCCTTCTTGGGGTCGCAGGGCTGAATGCCCCAGTTCCAGTCGCCTGAGGGGTCGTTCCGGAAAGCACCGCCCTGAGTCCAGACAAGGGGGCCGACGCCGCCCTCGCGGACGATGTCACCGACGGTCCACCAGTTGCCGTCCGAGGCCGAGCCCGCACCACACTGGAACACGGCCCCGGTCTCCTCGGCGACTCGAGAGACCTCTTTGGCCTCGTGCCAATAGAGGGTCATGGGCTTCTCGCAGTAGCCATCGAGTCCCTTGCGCATGGCGTCGATGGACTGCTTGGCATGCCAGTGGTCCGGCGTGGCGATGATAACGGCGTCGAGGTCGGGCACCTCGATCAGCTCGCGGTAGTCACGGAATCGCTTGGCGTCGACGCCCGTTTCGTTCTTGGTGCGGTTCACCACGTCTTGTGCGCGGACATCCCACACGTCGCAGACAGCGGTGATCGCGATGTTCTGGCCGTCTTTGGCCTTGGCCAGAATGTCACCGGCCAGCCAGCTTCCGCGGCCGCCGACTCCGATCATTCCGATGTTGATCCGCTCGTTGGCGCCCAGGGGGCGCGCGTTGGCCTGTGGGGTGACCGCGGTCCCCAGTCCGAGTGCCGCGGCGCCCACGGCGGCCGACTTGAGGAACCCGCGACGGCTGACCCCCATCGCGCTGTCGCCACGATGGCTCATGTGCCGAACCTCCCGAGTGGAGACCGATCCCGTCCGCACCCAGCGGGCGAGATTGATGCGGCGGGAAAGCGCCGCCACCAAACCATTCGCGCGGTGGCGAGACGCGACCTGCGACGGCGCGAAGCTCCGGCGAGGAAGGGCGCGCACAGCGCCCGGGCGAAGGACGCATACGCGCCGCCGTGGCGGCGATAGACCTGGAGGTTCGTGGACCATGCTTCTTTCCGTGACCACCGATTACGCCACCGATTCGGGCTGTCCCGAGCCCGCGCTTCGGCGCATCGCCGAAGCGGGCTTCACACACATTCACTGGTGCCACCACTGGTCTTCGGACTTCGTCTACTCCCACGCAGAGGTGGACCAGATCCTTCGCTGGATGAAGGGATTCGGGCTGAAGCTGACCGATCTGCACGGATCCATCGGTCCGGAGAAGAACTGGGGCTCCCCGCGTGAGTATGAGCGTCTGGCGGGCGTCGAGTTGGTTCTCAATCGGATTGAGATGACGGCCTGGCTGGGGGGCGACGTGGTGATTATGCACCTTCCGGCAGGGTGCCCGGAGGGTGATGAGGAGGCCTGGACGCGCTTCCGGCGTTCCATGGATGCGCTCGAGCCGTATGCGTCGATCCACGCGGTGCGGATCGCGATCGAGAATGGGGGCTCGGACGCCAGTTTCGACGCCATCGAGCGGGTCTTCGGGATGTACGGGCCGGAGTTCGTGGGGCTGTGCTACGACTCCGGGCACGGAAACCTGTTCCCGGGGGGGCTGGACCGCCTGGCCAAGCTGGCCGATCGACTCATCTCGGTGCACCTCCACGACAACCAGGGCACCGGCGACGACCACAACCTTCCTTTCTCGGGGACAGTGGACTGGGAACGGCTGACTGGAATCCTCGCACGATCGGGTTACACGAAGTGGATCAGCGAGGAGGTCTCGATTCGCAATTCGGGGCTCGCTGAGGAGCCGGCGTTTCTGACCAAGGCCTTCGAGACGGCGCAGAGGCTCCAGGAGATGGTGGACGCGACCCGTGGGACGCTATAGGAGCTCGGTCCGGGCGCGCCGGGCCACCCGGGCGGCGGCGGCGAGGCGGTCCTCATCGACGGGCGGATCGACGTGGCTGGCGATGAGGTCATCGACCCGGGCTTGAAGCCTCTGGAGGACGCGCTCATCGGTCTGGGCTCCGCGCCAGCCGTCGCGCTCGAGCGTTGGGGGGCACCAGGAGTACTGGCGGTAGTCACGGAGGACGGAGTCGGTGCTCAGGAAGCTGCGTTCGAGGCCGTGCTCGACGGCGAGGATGTCGTCGAGGCACAGAGTTGCAGTGGAGACCTCGATGTCTCTCGAGTAGATGCGGACGCCCTCGGTGAGCTCGCGTTCCAGCAGCAACTGCACGAGGCAGAGGGTCCTGCCCGATTCGAGCATGCCCGATCCGATGGAGGGCGGCTGCCCGGTAAATGCCGCGATGGTCATGGCCTTGTGGGCTTTCTCCATGGCGGCGTAGTAGCCCGGCTCCCGAGCGCTGGAGTACTCCCCGCCGCCCACCGGGATCAGGTGGCCGGTCCATCGTCGCAGGAACTCGGACGCGGCCAGGGCGTAGAACATGGCATCGAACGATGAGTAGCTCACATCGCCGGTGCGCATGTCGAGTGCGCCGCCCCAGATCGAGCCGGTGAAGGGTGCGTGCGGGTTGATGGCCCGAGCGGCGATCCAGGTGGCCACGAGTTCCGCGGCGCACATCGTCACGAAGCCCGCAACGGTGATGGGGGTCGTCACGCCCGCCACGGGCATAGCGGTAAGCCCGACGGGGTCGCCGAGCTTGGCCCGCGCGACGAATCTGGCGACGACGTCACGGTCGAAGCGGAGGGGGTGGGCGAAGCAGATGGCGCCCCAGGTGTACCAGCCCGGCAAGCCGAGGATCTCGCCCATCTCGATGAGGTAGGGCACCTGGTCCACGTGCCAGGCGAAGGGCGGTCCCGGCCGTCGCGTGTGCCGGGCGAGGATGAGACCGGCCTCCATCGGCTCGACCATGGGGGGGACGTCGGTAAGCAGCAAGCAGTGCCCGACGCCGGACTCGCCATGCAATGCGTCGCCAAAGCGCGCGCAACGCGTGAGGCCCTCGCGATCCCCGGCTTGGCGCTCCCCGGTGCCGTAGTCGTAGAGGATCTGTGCGACCTGGGTGCCGAGCCCGGGTTGGCCGGGCGGCGCGAAGCGTTGGGGCTCGCGGTCTTCGGGCGGTGCCTCACGCCGCAGCTGTGCGAGAAGAGGCTCGGTGAGCGTGCGGGGCATGCGCGCGATCTGACGAGGGGGATCAACTTCGGCCCCCCCGGCGGCGAGCGCAGCAAGGAGCTCTTCGCTCTGGCAGAGCACACCCACTCGCTCGAGCACGATGAGCACGGCTTCACCGATCGGGGCGATGTGATGATCCTCGAGGATGCGGTAAGGGTACATGCAGACTCCGTGGTTGGCGGCGGTGGCGACCCGAGTGTCAGCCAGCTGTGCGGCGTTTCGCGTGAAGGATGCAGTAGCCCTCGTCGCAGTGGTTGGTGTCGACGGTGCAGTCGTATCCCATCGGTCTGAGCACGCGGACGTAGAGGACATCACAGTGGCTGCAGTAGTCGCCCGAACGTTCGACGGCCCTCAGCCCGTTGCCGACCCCCTTGTGAGGGCAGTTGCGGACGAGGATGCTGAACTCGGCCGATGCGGGGGTCTCTTCGAGCAGGGCCCCTTCGAGCGCCTCGGCGCCCTGGCCGAGGCTGTGGTTCCAGTAGAGCCAGCACCCGCGAACGCCCTGTTCGGCGACGACATCGGGCAGTCGCTCCAGCAGGCTGGTGGCCAGGCCGTTCCAGAAGTCGTGCACGGCTTCCCGACCGCCCCGTCGAGCCAAGGCTTTGAGCAGTTCGGTGTAGGCGGGAATGAAGTCGGTGGCGGGGATCACTGGGGCCTCCTGTGGAATCGCATGATGCTCCGCCCGGTAGCGTCGTCGTACTCGAGGAGCTCGAAGGCGAACGGCGTACCATCGCATACGGCCGCATAGACCGACCCGAGAGTCTCGCGGAACAGGCGGGCCACGGGGTACCCGGCGTGGCGGATGTGGGCGACAGCCGGGCAGGCCGGCACCTCGACCCGGAGCTCGTCGTCGTTCCCGCGAAAGACCACCTCGGCCCCTTCGCGCGAGTAGGCTTCGCCGATGTGGTCGCGGAGCGCAGAGAGGCCGCGATGGCGGAGGGATCGGTTCAGCGGGGCGTAGTATGACTTAGCGAAGTCCCTGAGGAACTCACGCACGGCATCCTCGCCATAGTGTTGGTCGAGGTACTCGATCCCCGCGCTGAGAGCGGCGTGGAAGTCCTTGTGCACGCCCTCGGCACTCGACAGTGTGTTCGGCTCCGCAGTCTCCATCAGTACCGTGCCTGCCATGCTGGTGCCCGCTCCATCCGCCCGGCATTGCTCAGTTGGCCGCTGGGCGCGTCCTCCCTCCCCCAACGACGGTCGACTCCGGCAAGTTCTGGGCGGCTGTCATGGTTCCGTATGCCGTCGCCCATGGGTTCCCGGGGTCGCGGGGGCAACCGACCCATGCGCCAGACAGAGGGACGGGCTGTCGGGTGGCCGCATGGCGGCGCGTCGTCATCGGGCTGGTAGTGGTGCGCCTATCGGAAGCACCGCGCGACGTCCTCGCGCAAGAGGATCACCAGGGTGGCGATGGGCAGCACCAGACCCAGTCCCACCGTGCAGAACAGACCGATACCCTGACCGACCTGCATCCCGATCTGAAAGCCCGGGGGCGCGCCTCCGCTAGTTGAGGTCATCATCGAGGCGACGGCTGCGGCCGTCTTCATCCCGAACACGATCTTCGGGATAACCATGATGATATGGTAACCGCTCCACCCGAGGGCCAAAACACGCCCCCACGACTTGGCCATGCACACGCCAACGCCGGGGGGCAGCAGGACCAGTGCGCCGAAAATGCCCAAGAGGGCTTGGAACACGGTCCAGCCCTGGACGGGGAGGTCTTTCATGGCCTGGGCGACCTCAGGGTTCGCCTTCATCATGGCGCTCGTCATGGAGGCAGACAGAAGGTTGATGACGGCCAAGCCGAGGCCGATCGCGGCGAAGCCGATCATGATGCCGCCGAGGACCACGAGGCTCGTGGGCTTGGGGGGAGGGCCGTAGGATAAAGGCGGGCCCGAGGGCCCGGTGAAACCCGGTGGTGGCTGGGGCGGCCCAGCGGGCTGGAACACGCCCCCACCCGGCGGCTGCACGCTCGGGGGCCCCGGCGGACGCACATCGCTTCCCCGGTCGTCCAAGAGCGAGCCGCGACACTGGGTGCACACATGGAGCCCTCGGGGAAGCCTGGCTCCGCAGACCGGACACAGAGTCAACACAGTAGCCCTCCCTCTGCCGCATCGGCGGCCACGAACTTGCTGCCTCTCGGCACTTCAGGCGTACGCCCGGACAGGGCCCGGTGTTCCGCGAATCGTTTTGAACGTCGCGAGGGCCCAAGCGCCGCCGGCATTCGCCATCCGCCCTGGCTACCGCATGCCTCCGGTCGGACTTACCACGTGAGCTCGACCTCGACCTCCTGCCCCTCCGGAATGGTCATCCACTTCGGGCAGCGGATCCGCACCTCGTCGGCCTGCTGCGATGCGGTGACGCGGACGCGGCGGCCCCCGGCGCGGACGTGGACACGCATCGCGGGGGCGACCGGCGGAGCCTGCACGACAAGCTCCCGCACGCGGAGGCGGCCGTGGCGCACATCGATCCGAGAGACCTGGCGGCGGGCCTCGCGGTATTGAACGAACAGCCCCCAGCCCTCGGGGGCGGTGTAGAACGAGCGATGGTCCTCGGGCCGCCATCGGGGCTTGAAGCCGATGAGACCGGCCGGGCCGTCGAGTACCATCCCCTGGCAGGCGATGAGCAGGGACCACGAGCTCATGGCTCGCGCGTAGAACTTGCCGCACTCGAGCTCGTTGAAGGGGTTCCCGCCCGGCCCGCTGTTCAGCTCGGGCCGCAGGCGGCCGTCGTAGCGCGAGCGCGCGGTGCGGACGATACGCCGGGCCTCGTCGATCATCCCCTCGTAGACCATCAGGCCGGCCGTCGCGTATTCGATGCCCGTCCACACCTCATCGGAGTAGATAGTGAACGGATCCGGACGGCCTCCCTTGGGCCAAGTGCACATCAGCAGCCCGCCTTCATCGTCGGGGACGTAGCGGCGCGGCGCCTGAGTGAAGCCCACGAAGTTGTCCTTCATGTTGTACTTCATGACGCTCTGGAGTGCCTGCCGGACACGGTGGCGCGGGAACAGGTACCCCAGGTTCAGCATGTGGGCCCACCACTGGCCGAGGAGTTGGTCGCTGTGGCACCCACCGTTGTAGTCGTGGGCCGGCGGGTTCTCGGGGATCTGAATGTAGTACTCGCCGTTCCACAGTTGCGCGTCCTGATTCGCCATGCCGGCCATGCGAATGGCGCGCCACCGGGCCGCGATGGCGGGCGCGCCCATGGCCTCGGCCATCTTCTCGCCCGCGGCGAGAGCCGAGAGATACTGGGACCCGATGAACGTGTTCGGGCCGGAGACGGCGCAGTCGTAGGTATTCCACTGGTGGCCCGCGGGGACTCCATCGTGATCCTTGTCGATGGCCTCGATGAGCCAGTCGACGGCCTTGCGCACGTTGGGCCACACGCGTCGCAGGAACGAGATGTCGGGCGACAGCTGATGCTCGCGCAGTGTGGCCTCGATGACGGCGCAGTGGCCATCGATGAATGCCCCATGGGGGCTGTGCTGCCGGTGCGAGGTCTCACCCGTGGGGTGGATGTAGGTGATCAGGTCGGACACCCGTAGGTTTCGGCCGATCTCAGGGAACAGGCGAGCGTGAGTCTGGGCATAGTTCCAGACATGGGTGCAGTTCAGGGGGCAGCATCCGTAGCAGCCCTCGTAGCCGGCGAAGTAGCCCTCCTCACTCCACCAGCACGTCGGCCCTCGGAAGATGACGCTCTGGGAGCTCATAGCATCGATGAACTCCTCAGGCAGGTTCGACTGATAGAGCGTCTGGTGGTAGAGCTCCGTGCGGTTCCAGAGGCCATGGAGACGCTCAGCCACGTACTCGGCCACAGCCCGGGCCGATGTGAACCGGCGGGTGTAGTAGTTCCCGAAGTGGTCGAACCGCTGCACGTTCGGGAAATGCCAGGCCAAGGTGAACGTGGTGCTCTTCGCCTCGCCCGGCTCCAGCATGATGGGCACACAGAGGGCGGCGTTGTGTGTCTCGCCCATGGGGCTTGGTTCGGTACGTTCGGGACCCGCGGGAGCGTCCCTGAGCCGCCAGTGAGCGGCCAAGACCTCGGGGCTATTCCAGCTCGCGCACGCCACGGCTGAGGCGGAGTCCACGCCCAGCGCCATGGTGCCGAAGGTGGGCGCCGCCGGGACGATCGTCTCGCCCTGGTTCAGACGAGCTCCGCGCACGTACTCGACAGCCCGCCGGGCCCAGTCCCACGGCATTTCCTCGGCCAACGAAAGTACCACGGCGGCCTTGCCCAGGGTGCCTCCAAGCAGCACGGGGGCGCCGTTGGGTCCCGTGGCGAGCACGCGAAGGCCATCGGGCGATGGGGCGAACCCATCGAGATGAACGTACCGCGCGATGGTCCAGGCGGGGAGGCCGGTGAAGCTCAGCCCCGCGGGAGGGACGGCTTTCGCCGGCACGTCATCGGCCGTGGCGGGCCGCGCGCCGGCCAGGTGTGGCGCCCACAGCTCGGCGAGCGCCGCACTGGGGCCGTCCAGCCGGATCAGCAGGTCGGGAGCCACGTCGGAGAACACGATGTGGTCGACATTGATGTGGCCCCAGCCGCCGGAGTTGTGGTCGAGGATCTGCAGGCGGGCCTCCTTCCCCACGAACTGGGCGACATCCCAGGAGACTGGGGCGAGCTCCTCCAGGTCGCGGCCGCGTGCGGTGCGAACGACGGTGCCATCGACGAGCAGGTTCATGCACGTCTGGCGCGCATGGGAGCCTCCGCCGATCAGGAAGCCGATGTATCTCCTCCGGATGGTGAAGGGCACGGAGAGCATCTCGCCTTGGGGCTCGTCGTTGGGTACGAAGGAGTTCACGAGGCGCTTCCCGCGGAAGCCACTGACAGGCTGCTGGTTGGGCGACGTGCCCGTGTGGGGTTCGTTTCCGAAAGCGGTTCCGGTGACCGTCCATTTGTCATACGTGCCCGACTCGAAATCGTCGAAGACTTCGAGGTGGTCCCCGGAAGCGATGCGCTGCCTGGCGGCCTCGAGCCCGGCGATGAAATCCGGGGTGACGCCACCGATCACGACGCCTCCGCCCTGGTCGAGCAGCCGGACGAGCTCCTCCACGACCTCGGTCTCGCGCCGGCCCGCAGCGGCCGTCTCCCGGGCGCTCTGCAGGCGCTTGAGCCACAGGAGCTCGGGCCCCGCTGTGCGTTGTCCTGAGGCATCGCGCACATGGAGCCGACCCGATTCGGGCGGGTCCTCGTGCCGCTCCATAGCCACGAGGGTGTGGGCCCTGCCACGGTGGGTCGTGTTCACGTTGCCGCCATACCCGGGGAAGCGCCGGTCCGTGATCTGGGACCCGGCGCCCTGGCTGCCCACGGCGTTCTGGCAGGCGCCGAGCACGCTCACGCGGGCGCGGCGTCTCCCCGTATTGGTCGCGGTGATGCGGAACAGCGCGCAGGGGATCGAGGAACTCTCGGTGTCCAGCGGGATCATCGGGTTGAGTGCCTCGAGTCGGAACTCGACGGGAATGCTGGGATCGCGGAATGTGAGCCGTGCGATGGGATAGCCGCCCTCATACTCGAGGTCGGGGAACGCTGGGAACCCGGGCTCGGGGGCGGTCTGGAGAACGCGCAGGACCGGATCATCACCCTCGGCCGCGACCCGCACGGCGAAGAAGCTGTCGGGGATACGGTCCTCTCCGTAGTTGTTGAAGATCTGCCAGACCCCGAGCTTCCCGTCGCCATCGAGCCACACGGTACCGGTGCCGATCCCACCGATCGGCATCCGCACGTGTTCGGTGTGAGCCCCGGTGTAGACGCGGGGGCGGCCCACCGGGTAGCGCCTCAGGGCGGACAGGTCGGGACTCGGCAGATGGTCAAGCGGCGCCGCGCTTGCAGCCGAGGCCATGGCCAGCTCGGCGAGGCCGAGGGCAGCCGTGCCGGCAGCCACCCTGCGGAGGAATCCTCGGCGGTTTACCGCCCCGGGCTCGCCGCAATTGCGGCCGTCGTGGCAGCAGTCTCCTGACATTCAGCCTGCAACTCCCTTCGCACGAACCACCAGGTACCCAGTTCGGTGGCCCAGGGCCCCGACCTGCCGCACGCGGTCAGATGGCCCTAAGGCGATG
Source organism: Armatimonadota bacterium (assembly GCA_029547025.1). Lineage (GTDB taxonomy): Bacteria > Armatimonadota > Zipacnadia > UBA1398 > JAKPQA01 > JAKPQA01. The sequence continues at coordinate 40,342 of JAKPQA010000051.1, read as the reverse complement.
GTCGCGGCCGGCCGAGAACCGCCATAGAGGCGCCACGCGGCGCGTCCGGGGACGGAGGCAGCGGCTCAGTGAGCTTGGTCTACAGCATCGACAGCGTGCGCCGCCGCCTCCGGGGCGAACACCGCGTCCTGAGCCAGACGGGCTCCGGCGCACCCTCGGGCGACTTCGACCAGGCTCTCCGGGCGCACCTGGCGCGCGTCGACCGCGTACTGGCCGATCTGGAGAGGCCCCGGCGCGAGGACGAGTCTGGCACCAGCGCGCTGCGCGCGGGCCTGGAGGCTGGCATCCAAGAGGCGGCGCAGTGGACTCAGGAGCGTTGCCGCGCGTTCCACCAGACGCTGCGGCCCTTCGTGGAGGCCACCGGAGCCGACCTCCACTCCGAGATCGTCCTCACTCTGGACGGCATGGGACGAGTCCGTGTGGCGAGCCCCCACCCGGAGGCATCGGCCATCGAGGAGCTCTTCGCAAACCAGCCGCCGTTGAGGTACGAGTTCATCTCCCTCGCTGCGGGATCCGAGTTCGTGCGCGTGGCTGAGGAATATCTGACATTCCTATCGCTTGGTGGAAGGAGTCGCGCCGCGGCCTCCGAGCGCTATGCGAGGCGATCAGCCGGTTCGACGCCTTTGAAGTTCCACATGGGCCTGCGCGGTCAGTCCTATCGGACGTTCTTCGCCGCCACCCATGTCCCGTACCCCCTTGGCACCGTGTAGGGGTTGCCCGTGCGGGCATTGGCGGCAACCCGGGGCTCCAGCGGCCCATGGGCCTGGTTGCGGCCGACCGCGTGGGCCGACCGTCCCGGTCGGCTATGAGGCATCGCGCGAGGCACTCGGCCTACGCGCCCTTGTGCGCCCCCCTGTCCAGCCCCTCCACGACACAGGGAAGTGCGGTGTGTGGGACTTGCGCGCAGCGCCCAGGCCTCGATGGCGGCGAGTGGCCCCTGCCGCCCCCCCCACGGGCGCAGAGCCTTGCCCTCAACCCGCCTGCCGCGTACAACTGTCCTCAGGGAAGTCCGAGGGGTCCAGGCGCGTGCCCCGACTGTCGGTGGGGAGGATGAGCGGCACCTATGCCGGTGTATGACTACCGCTGCAACCGCTGTGCCAAGCCTTTCGAGATCCGATGTGGGATCAAGGACTCGCGCAAGGGGGTGAGGTGCCCCACCTGCAATGGTCGGGATGTCACGCAGACGCTGGGCAGCTTCACGGCGCTCGGGCTCTCATCGAAGCGCAAGTCCCGCGGCAGCGGCTCCTCGTGCTCCTCGTGCTCGAAGTCGAGCTGCTCAGGCTGTTCGCATTAGGCCAACTGCCACCAGGCGGGAGGAGCGCACTGGCGGGCTGACGAAACACTGCGTACCCGCGGGCCTGGCGGCGCCGCGGCCCAAACCCTGGGTGCGGACAGAGCGTACGCCGGTTTCGGTGAGCGGCGCCGGGCGATGGCGCAGCGGAGGCCGTGGTGTGCGCGGGTCCGGACGGCTCGGCTGGGACTCAGCCACGACTGCGAATCGCGGGGAGGCCTCGTGATGCACGGGCGCGACGACGATGACCTCGATCTCATACCCCTGAATGAGGCGGGGGAGGACGAAGACAGCGGGACGGGTCTCCAGTTTGGGGATTATCGGCAGGACTCGATCTCGCCGCCCACTGCGGCCGGCGATGAGGCGTCTGAGCCGCAGGGCTCGATGCTGGCGGGTCTGAACCTGGGGGGGTTCATCGACACTCCCGGCGACGAGACCGGCGCCTCCGTCCCCGAGACCGGGGTGGGGATGTTGCCGGTCGATGAGGAGGCCGTGGGGATGTCGTCGGTGGGCGCGGCGGGCTTCGCGAGCGCGCGCGACCGGCGTTTGTACATCGCCGGCGACCCGGGGACCATCGTGCCGGTTCGGCTGGGCGTGGACTCGGGGGTGCTCTCGGGACTGGTGGGTCCGTGCCCGCGTTGCGGTGGCGGGTATGCCGTGCGCGACGAGGTCGTGGTGTGCCCGGCGTGCCACACGCTCCAGCACGCGTCCTGCTGGCGTCGCCACCAGGGCTGCGCCGGTGCCGGTTGCCCGCTGCAGGCCGGAGGGACGGCCCAGCCCCCGGTGGTCGGCACGGCTCGCGACGAACTCCCTGAGGACTTCGTGGTCAGCACCAGTGGCGCCATCCAGTTCGGGCCCATGGACGCTTTTGATGCCTCACCGAAGACCGCGGCCCTGCTGTTCGAGGACGAGGCGCCAGCCGTCGGTGCGCCCATTGAGTCGGATGGGGGTACCGTGGGTCCCGTTGTGACGCCGGTACCCAAGAAGTCGCTCCAGGCAGCGAGGTCCTTTGGGGCCCACGAGGCCGCGGTTGTGGCGGCGGTTGCCAGCCTGGACCACCGGTGGATCGCCACCAGTGACGTCTCTGGGTCGGTGCAGATCCGGCATCCGGGCGGCAGCGGCGGTGCCTCGATTGCCGCCGGCGCATCGGGTGCCATGGCCTTGGCCTTCCTCCCGGGATCGGCCACGCTGGCGTGCGCGGGGCGCGACGGCCTCGTGCGTCTGTTCGATACGGCCACGGGGAACCCCAGGGGGGAGCTGCCCCTTCGAGCCAAGCGGCCCCGCGCCCTGGCGTCCACCCCTGCGGGCAACTGGCTTGCTGTCGGCGGGTGCGAGAACAGCGTGTGGTTGTTCGACGCCAACTCGCTGGAGTACCGAGGAAGTTTGGCCGGCTCGTTCTGGACCCGGGCTCTGGCGTTCGACCCCACGGCCCCACGGCTCGCACACGCCTGTGTCTCGAACTCAGACATCGCGCTCTGGGATGTCCAGACGGGCACCAAGGCCCTCATTCTGCCGTCGTCCGGGGGCGAACCGACGTCGGTGGCGTTCTCGCCCGACGGTGCGTGGGTGGTTGCCGGCTGCGCCGATGGGTCGGTGCGGGCGTGGGATGCCCACTCGGGGAGGGCGGCACGACCGGCCCGGACTGCGTGCTGCCGGTCGGTGTCGTTCTTGACGCCGGATCTGGTGGCATCGGGCGGTCGTGGAGGCGTCTGCGTCTGGTACGTCGGTGGCGACGCCGTGGTGCCCGTGGCTTTCCAGTCGGTCGAGGGGGATCTGTGCGTCGTGGCGGGAGTGTCAGACGGTCCTTTCGTGATCTCGGGGGGCGCCGATGGCGCCGTCCTCGCTTTCGACGTCGTTGACAGCTAGGGACCCGGCGTGGCCCATCGGGGAGGATCCGCGGTGATCTGGCCGTTGATCGGCGTTCGGCGTTTGGGGGACAGGTCGGAGATCCGCCCGGAGGGTTCTTCGCATGTGGTTGAGCGCACCCGGCTACCGGCTCGGGGCGCCCGAGTCCGATCGGAGGTGGCGGGACCCGTGCGTCTCCGCCGAAGCGTACTGGCACTGTCCTTCCTGGTGATCTGGGGCTCTGCGCTCGCTCAGGATCTGGCGGTGGGTGACAAGCTACCTGCGGCGGCGATGGGGTATGGGCTTTCGTCGTACTCAGACGGTGGGCCCACGACCTTTGGGCAGCTCGTGGATGGCCAGGTCGCCATCGTCCACTTCTTCGGCCCCTATGAGAAGCAGGGCCTCACGCAGGCCGACATTCTGGCCGGACTCTCGGGCCTTGGCGAGGTTGCCTCGGAGATCGAGCCTGTGAAGCTGGTGCTGGTGCTGCCGCACAAGCAGGCCGGGGAGCAGGCCGCCCGCCTGGAGCAGAAGGGCTGGTTTGCGGGCTGCAAGGACTGGCAGACCCTACGCGAGTCGATCTATTACGAGCCCGTTGACGCACAACCGCCGCTGTATGCGGGATTTCGGCCCGGCGACTACCAGGGCAAGAAGCGCTCGATCGCGATTCCCGTCACCTATGTCCTGGGCCCCCAGCAGGAGATCCTCCTGGCCCGAGAAGGAGGCGATCAGGCCGGTCTCGCCGACCTTGTGCGGAGCGTCTTGAGGCCCGACGGCAAAGGTTCGATCAGCGTGTCGAGCACGCCTTCCGGCTATGCCATCGACCTCGATGGCCACGAGCGGGGCCAGACCCCAGCGTCTCTGGGCAACATACCGGCCGGTTACCACAGGGTTGCACTGAGGGTCGAGGGCAGACTGCTGAAGCCCCAGTGGGTGGTCGTCAAGCCCGGCGAGCAGGTTGTCGTGGCGATCGATGCGGCTGGAGCCCCCCCTCCGCCGCCTCCGAAGGTGGCGGAGGGACGATCGGGGTTGGTGTGCACGGTCAGCGACCTGGATGACTGCGAGTACTTCATCGACAACGAGTACAAGCAGCGCAAGAGCGAGGTCGGGCCTATGGTCGTACGCGATGTGCGGCCCGGCGACCATACGGTCCGGATCCGGTTCGAGATCGATGGCAAGCGCGTTCAGGTGAAGCGCAAGGTCACTCTCGAGCCCGACCGCGTTGAGACCATCGACATCCGGGCTCTCGAGGAGCTGTCGACACTCGATATCGCGACCGACCTGGATATCAACCACGTCTACGTTGGTGAGGACCGGTGGACTCTTGTCCACATCGCGCAGGGGAAGGGATCCCTTGACCCCGTTGGTAGTGGCGAACAGCCCGTGGAAGTCGAGTATCAGAATGCCGTGGTGCGCGTCCCGGTGGCCATCGAAGCGCACAAGCCAGCGGCCATCGAGCTCCTCCGCAAGAACCTCTTCGGAGACATCACCGTAACGGTCGACCTGGATGAGGCGCGAGCGCTGTTGGACGGTGCCGCGTTGGAGGTCGGTGCGGGGCGTACGAGTCAGACGGTGGTGGTGGCCCCCGGCGAGCATGAGCTCGAGTATAGACTGGGCGAGGACGTCATCGACCGCAAGACTGTCACCGTGGCCGCCGGCGAGACGGCTACGGTGAGCTTTGGCTGGAAGCAGTACTTTGGCGAGCTGTCGATCACGGCCAAGGCGCCGGACGCGACTCTCACGGTGGACGGCAGACCGTACGAGTTCTCGGCTGCGGAGCCTCTCGTGCTCCGTCTGAAGCCGGGCACGTACGATGTGGCGCTGCGAGGAGCGAAGATCGACGACAAGCAACAGGTTACGGTAGAGGCCGGCAGGGAGGCCAAGGTGGCGTTCAAGACGACGTCACTTCGCCTGGTGGTGGGCCTCGCGGCCAAGACGGTCCGGGTGGACGGCAAGAGCTACGAGCCGGTGAACGGCGTCGTTGAGATCAACGGTATCGAGCCCGGCACGCATAAGGTTGAGATCAAGGATCTGCGGTTCCTGGGTGATATCGATGTGCCTGACGGCGTGGATGTGGTCCGCGACTTCACACAGGGTGGCGGGGCGACGACGGTACCCACGGCCAAGGTGGAGTTCGCCTCGGTACCCGACAAGCTGGAGCTGAGCATCGCTCCGGCCGCGAAGCCGAACGACCTCAAGCCGATGGGCACAACGCCGTGCGCGGTGGAGCTTCCGGTCGGATCCTACCGTGTGGTGGCCAAGAACGCCGGCTTCAAAGCGGCGGAGACCATCGAGGTGAAGAGTGCGGCTCCCATGTCCGTGGAGCTGGTCGCAGCGCCGATGGGGATGATATTCATCCCCGGGGGCCGTTTCACCATGGGCCATGACGCAGGGCCGGCCGACCAGCGGCCGGGACATTCGGTGCGGCTCAACGGTTACTTTATTGATGAATATCCCGTAATCAATGAGGAGTATGCGGTCTTCGCTGCCGAGACCGGCCGGCCAGCGCCTGCGGGTGATCCGCAAGCTCCGGTCACCAACGTCACGTGGGATGATGCGAAGGCCTATGCCGAATGGTGCGGCAAGCGACTTCCCACTGAGGCGGAGTGGGAGCACGCTGCGCGGGGGCTGGACAACGCCTTCTACCCGTGGGGTCCAGACTTCGACCCGTCACGCTGCAACTGCCTTCCCCCCGGCACCGCTGCCGACACCCGGAAGAAGCGCGACCGGGAGGCTGAGGGCCAGCCGGTGGCCGCGGGCAACGTGGAGCCCATCGGGAAGCGCGAGGGCAATGTCAGTACATTCGGCGTTTGCGATATGGCAGGAAACGTCTGGGAGTGGGTGCAGGACTGGTACGGCCCATATCAGAGGGATCGGGACAACCCTCTGGGTCCCCCTCAGGGGAAGGAGAGGGTGATACGTGGCGGTGCCTACGACAGCACGCCTGAGGAGTGCATGTCGATCTACCGCGGGCATGTGGTCCCAGGGACGAGGGCACCGAACATCGGATTCCGCTGCGCACTGACGGCACGTGCCGACGAGGGTCAGTAGGTCATAGGACAGGGACGCGGGTCGGTGTGCGCGCGGTTTGAGGCCATCGGACGGGGTTTCCCGTCTACCGGATTGCTCTCTCCATGGTGGGAAGTGGGAGGTAGCTGAATGGCACTGAGACCGACTAGGGCGACGTGTGCGCTGCTGGTGGCTCTCGCGGGCGTGCTGGCCGTGGGTTCGAGCGCATGGGCGCGCGTTCGCCAGCAGGAGAAGGTCTACGATGCGGTCGGCGTCGACGCGGGGGGTGATGCCTACGGCGCGCTGACGGCGGCCTATAAGGACGCGGTCAGCCAGGCCGTGGCTGAGCTGGTACCCGATGAGGCCGTACGGGCGAAACACGCAGCGACCATCGAGAAGGAGATCGTGGCCAAGGCTGCCGACGAGACCTTCATCATCGAGTATGACGCTGAGCGCATGGAGCAGACGGACGCCAATGGCTGCACGGTGAAGGTTCCGATCACGGTGGACGTGAGTGGGGTCAACCTGGCGCTCATCGCGGCGGGAGTGAAGGTCGTACCGCTGGCCATCATGTGCGTGGTGCAGCAGACCGTGGTGGACGAGCCTGCTCTCGGGGGATCGGAGGCTCAAGGGGTCGTCGAGGATGCCCTGGCGGCAGCCGGGTACACCGTGAGAACGGCGGTGGGGGCGGGTGTCGAGGACCTGATCGGTATCGACACCGGCGAGGTGAACCGCCTGAAGGCCATCGAGGTGGCCAAGCGAGAGAAGGCGGACGTGCTGATCATCGGCCAGGCTGTCGCCGAGCAGGGGGGCAAGCAGGGCAAGCGGCTGATCGTCCGGGCCTCGTGTAGCCTCAAAGCCATCATGGTACAGACCGGGCAGGTGTGTGGTGCGGCCAGCGCTGAGGCAACCGAGCAGGACACGTCGATCCAGATTGGTGCCCGCCGGGCGTCGAAGGCGGCATGCGAGGGGGCTCTGGCCGATCTTCTGGCGGCTTTTCCGCCCGAGGGCGAGACCGAGGTGACTTTCTCGCAGCTGTACTCGAGAGACCAGTATGAGGCTCTGGCCAAGGAGCTGCAGAAGCTCGACATGGTCAAGCAGGTCGTGCTGGGCGATGCGGACTTCAAGGCGGGTCGCGTCAGCTTCCGCGTGACGTCGCGACTCGGCTCCGACCTGCTCGCGACGGCTCTGCGCCTCGTGCCGTTCCCGCCTGTGGAGGTCAACCAGATCCAGGGCATGGCGATCCAGGCTCAGATCCTCTCCGTGCGGCTGGTCATCAACGACCTGGAGCGTGCGTCCACCCTGGATGCCGTGGAGAAGGAGCTGCGACAGCAGGCCGAGGCAGCGGACTTGAGGGTGAGCGATCGGGCCGACAAGCAGTTCGATCGGGACGCCAAGCGCGGGTCACTCACCGTGTATGGCCTGACCGCCGATGAGATCCAGAAGCTGCTGGACGAGGTTCGGTGGATCCGCATCAAGAGCTTCAACGACGATGTGGCGGAGATCGAGGTCTTCGAGAAGTAGGGGCGCGCAGAGGAGGCTTAGGCGATGGTAAGACGGATGCTGGGACTGACATGCCTGGGCGTCGTGCTGGTGACAGCGGTCGCCCAGGCGCAGCCCAAGGAGGATAGCCTGGCCGCCCGCGGCGGCAAGAGGCAGAAGGTCGCCGCGTTCCTCCCCATGCGCTATGCGGGGAAGAACGTGCAGGATGATGTGCTGGCGCGCCTCGACGATCGACTCTGGAAAGCCGTGTTCGAGACCAAGGCGTTCAAGCTCGTGGAGCGAGCTCGGCTCGACGATGTGCTTGAGGAGCAGTTCCTCGACCGCTCGATCCCAATGGATGCCCGGCAGGCGGCCAAGGCCGGCAAGGCGCTGAAGGCCGAGCTCATTGGCCTGGTCACGCTCGAGCTCCCGACGGATGATGACCAGCGCGAAGTCCATGCGCGGATCTCGTGCCGTATGGTGAACGTCGGAACGACGAAGATCGAGATGTACGGCGTGGGCGATGGCACGGTCCGGAAGAGCAAGGAGTACCCAAGCTGGGACGACATGCGCATCGGCGCCGGGTACAAGGCCATCGAGGTCATGGCGGGCGACATGTTCGCCGCCCGCGGCAAGATCCTGGAGCTCGATGATGGCGCCCTGGCGATCAAGATCAGCATCGGCACCATGGCCGGCGTGAAAGAGGGAACCGTGCTGAGTGTCTTCCGCGCGTCGGACTTCGACCCCGCGACGGGGGTGACTCCGGGGCGGTTTGCGGGCGTGATGATCGTGGCTACCGAACAGGTGGGTCCAAGCTCGGCGCTGTGCCGCGTCTTCCTCACGCCGGAGGAGGAACGCCGGCTCAAGAACAAGCCTGACGAGCGACGGCGGCTCGTTCAGCGGCGATTCGATCGCTTGCGGGCGGGCGACGAGGTCAAGGTGGGCCAGCGTGCCATTGGGGCTGAGCCCGAGGAGTAGGACTCACTGAAGCGGCACACGACGGAACCGGAGCCGGCAGGGCGATCTGCCGGCTCCGGCGCACTTGGGCGTTGCGGGGGGTTGCCATGCGCGGTGTTGCCGTGTCTGCAGTGTGGGCCGTCTTCGTGGTGGGAGTGGCTGCCCGCGGTATGACGCTGGGCGCGATCGACCTGGGCCGGACCGACGAGGACTCGGGGTTGCGCACGGCCGAGGTGCGCTGGGGCGATGGCTGGACCATCCCCACCCAGGTGGCGGGGGTTGACTGCCGTCGCAACTGGGTCGAGTGCCCCGCACGTCCAGGCGGTCAGTATATGTATTTCCTCCTCGCGCAGGCCCTGCCGGAGCGTCTGCGGGGGAGGACCTTGTACGTGCGTGTCGAGTACTTTGACCATGGCAGCGGAACGCTGGAGTTGCAGTATGATGCTCTCGGCGATGGCGCGGAGAGTATCTACCGGTCCGCGGGCTCGGTGACGCTGTCGGGGGCGCAGTCCTGGCGCGCACACACATTCGAGCTGCCGCAGGTGCACTTTGGGGGGCGGCAGAACGGCGGGGCGGACTTCCGGCTGTGGTTCGGTGCCGGCGGGGCGTCCATCGCCGTGAATCGCCTGACTGTGACGGACGCCGCGCCTGCGTCTGCGCCGAGCGTGATCCGGCCCGGCCGGGATGGCGTGGTGGCCGCGGTACCGTTTCGGCTGACCTGGGCGTGCGAGCAGGACCCGGATGAGTCCGAGATCGTGGTTTCCGCGAGACCGGGGCGCCCCGCAAGCGACGCGCGCGCGACCCTGCGGGTGCCCGGGCCGGTTTGCACGTGTGACGTCGACTCCTCTCCTGCGCTCCGCGCCGAGGATGCCGCGGCCGGAGGCACGGTCTTTGTCTGTGTCCGGTCGAGGTGGGGCCCCCGATGGAGCACGTGGTCTGAGCCCGTGCCCGTCTTCGTGCACACCGGCCCGCCCGGGAGGCCCATCATCTTGCCCGGTTCGACGACGGGTCTCGTGGCCTGGGAAGGCGAACCGCACACGGCGTATGAAGTCGAGGTCCGGCAGGGCACTGAGACCAGATCGTCGGGACGCATCAACAGCCCTTGGAGCCATCACGGCCCCGCGCGTAGCGCGGGTGGCCCAGACGCCGAGGCGCGGGTCCGGCTCATGAATGATGCCGGCACTGGAGAGTGGTCTGACTGGACGAGGCTTGGCGAACCGGCAGAGCCGCCAGCGAGCCGGCGTCTGGTGGGTTACAGCCCGGCGGCCTACTCTGCCATCGCCGACCAGGACTTCGACTATCGCCCCGTGTTCACCGAGATGGCAACCTGGGGGGTGAACTTCACTCGGCAGTGGGTGCTCGAGGCGTGGGCTGCCCAATGGCCCTTCGTGCGCGATGCCGACGGCCGGTTCGACTTGATGCGTCTCGACGAGCAGTATCTGGCGCACATGCGCGACCTGGTTGCGCTTGCCAACTCGCTTGGGATCTGTGTGCAGGTCTGCCTGTTCGACCACTGCGGCCTGCGGCACAGGGATGTCTACCAGGCTCACCCGTTCCGGGCCGGAAACAACACGCAGGGCGTCGACATCAACGAGACCAACTGGTTCGACCTGACCGCGGGCGACGGCATGGTGGGGCGAGTCCATGAGAACCTGGCGCGCACGGTGACCCGGTATCTTGCGGGCTACGATGTTGTGCTTGAGGTCATCAACGAGCCGCTCAGTGGCACGGACGACCAGGTGCTCGACTTCCACCGAGCGGCCTACGGTTGGCTGCGGGATGCCGGCGCTCGGGTCGTGTCGGCGAACGTGGAGGGTGACCTGGCCTTGCGGTGCGATGCCCTGGGCTTTGACATGATCGCATTCCACTGGCGCAATGGTTGCGGCGAACCGCCGGCCGGTATACGGGCGAAGGTCATCGGCTCGACCGACACCGGCACCTACCGCGACATCGGCGACGACGAAACGGTGCTTCAGTATGCCCGGGACTGCGCGGCCAGGGGGTACCACTTCGAGCATCTGGCGACGCAGACGCCGGGGGACATGCGCCGGTCGTTTATACGGGCTCTGGGTGAGACAGCCGACCGGCCTACGAGGCGCACAGGCTTGGCCCCGTCGAGTCGTTCAGCCGAGCAGCCGCTGGAGATACTCACGGTTGGCTTTGACCGCGGCCACGCCATCACGCCAGGCCAGCTCGGACTCTTCTTCTGCGACAATCCATCCGGTGTAGCGGGTCTCGCCCAGTAGGGCGAACAGGTCAGCCCAGGGGATGGTGCCCTGGCCGAGTGGCTGCCAGTTCCCCTGGTGGTCGGCATCCTTGATGTGCACGTGGGCGATGCGGTCGCGGTGGGCGCGGAAGCAGGCACACACGTCCTGCCCACTTCGGGCGATGTGGCCGGCGTCGGGGTTGAACATCAGCCCACTGCTTGCCGTCGATTCGAGCAGCCTTGCGTACTCCTCGGCGGACTCGACCAGGGACCCATGGTGCGAGTGCGGGTGGACGCAGACGGTCACACCCAGGTCGGCGCCGCGGAGTGCGACCTCGTTGTAGAACCGCACGGCCTGGGCGAAGTCGGTCTCGTAGTGGTCACGCGAGGGCGCGGCCGGGCCTCCCAGACACAGCAGCGCGTCGACGGCGACACAGAAGCGGAGCGCCTCGACGGCGCCCTCAAGATCTTCTTCCCACCGCGTGGGGTCGGTGAACCCTGTGCGGGCGTACGCGAAGGCGGCGCAGTCCAGGCCACGTGCCGCCAGTGCCTCGCGGAACGCCGCGGGGTGCCGGCCGTAGCACCCGATCATCGCGTTCGAGAACTCCACGCCCTGGTAGCCCGTCTCAGCCACGGTGTCGAGGATTTCGTCGGGGGTTCCCTTCCACCGATGGCCGAGCATCTCCCAGGTGTATGTCTGGCATCCGAAACGAAACGGCATCATGGCCTCCCTCGCGAACCGCGCGCCCTACACAATGTCGCTCAGGAGCACCTCGCGCCGACCCTCGACGCTGGCGATGATGGCATCGATGAGGCGCATGGCCTCGACGCCATCGGCCAGAGTGGCCACAGGCTGGACCTCGCCACGCACGGCTCTCACGAAGTGATCCAGCTCGCCAAAGTACCCGCGCGTGTAGTGGCCACCGGCCTCCCAGTGGGACATGGTGCCGGACACGTAGTAGCGATTGCTCCAGCCAAAGGGCATGATACCGGGTACCTGCGCGAACCGCCCGGCAGGGGACATGATCTCGGCCTCACGGCACCCGACGATGGTCGCCTGGGCTTGGTGCCCAGCCAGGTAGGTGTACTCGTAGCAGTCAGACCAGGTACCGCCGCTGTTGAGGTTGAGCTGACCCGGGACACCCGAGGCGAACCGCAGGTTCACGACAACGGACTGCACACCGTCGGTGCTGGCGTGGGCGAATGCGTGGACGGCCTCGACCTCGCCGCCGAAGTATCGCACGGAGTCGATGGGATGGATCCCGTTGAACATCAGCATGGGCCGGAGATGCCCATAGGGGCCCGAGCCGTGGATGAGCAGGACCGACGCCAATGCGCCGAAGCGCCCGCTATCGAGGTACTCCTTCGTCACGACGTTGGCTGGCGCGAAGCGTTTCATGAACCCGACCATGCCGAATGTCCCGGCGCGGTGGGCGGCGGCGGCCAGCTCCTTGGCCTGGTGCAGCGTCGGAGCCGGCGGCTTCTCGATCCAGACCGGGATTCCGCGCTCGAGCACCTGCATGGCAACGCCGTGGTGCATATCGGGCATGCCGCAGGCACACACGGCGTCGGGGTTCAGCGCGTCCAGCATCGCCGCGCAGTTCGAGAAGGGCTTGGCCCCGTAGGCCCGGGCCACGCGTTCGGCCCGGTCGGCCTGCAGGTCGCAGACCCCGACCAACTCGACGCCTGGGATCAGCGGCAGGTTGGGGTAGAGTGCGGCGGTCGAGTGGTTGCCGGCGCCCACGAAGGCCAGACGCACGGGCTTCGGCTCAGCCATGGCTACTCCTCCAGTAATGCGGTGATGGTGCGATGGGCGTCGGCGATGTAACGGTGCAGGTTCTCGGGGTCAGTGACCTCCATCTCGACGGCCAGCGGTCCATCGTAGCCGATGTCGCGGAGGACCGCGATGAGGCCCCGGAGATCGATCTCCCCGGCGCCGATGGCGACCGATTGCGTGCCGACGTGGTCTTTGACGTGCACATTCCAGACGCGGTCCGGGAAGCGGCGTATGAGGGCCTTCCAGTCCACACCGGCCGAGTGGAAGTGGCCGGTATCCACGGTGATGCCGAATCGCCGCGTGGGCAGTTCGGCCATGAGCACGTTGTACTCGTCGGGGTAGAGTATCTGAGAGCCCACGTGTGGCTCGAGGCACACGCGAACGGGGAGGCTCCCCAGCGCCGCGTCGAGGGCGCGGAGCCCCTGCAGCGTCTGGTCCAGACCCCCCTCGCGCCGTGGGCCGCCGGTCTGGACTAGCCGATCGCAGCCTAACTTCTCGGCGGCCCGAGCAGACAGGACCACATGGCGCGCACCCTCCTCCGCCCGAGCAGGCGACTCGGTGGGGATGGGGGGCGTCCACACCTCGGTGAGGGTTGGCAAACCGGCCATGCACATCCGCTCGCGCAGTTGGTCGGTGTCGAGCCACTGGATGAGCCCAGGCTCCCATGTGAAGGGCCCGCCGAGACCCCAGGCTGAGTATCCCGCCTCGGGGGCGTAGCGGAGTGTCTCTTCGATCTCATCCCGACCTCGTCCCCGAAGCGAGCAGGTGGTGCACGACAGGATCACGGAAACTCCCCCCGATGGGATTCGCGTTCTCGCATCCGCGCCTATGGTTGTTCCGCACTCGCGGCGAGGGGTCCTGTCGACGATGCGAACAGAGGCCGTCTGGGGGGAACGCCACGATGGACTGGCTGGAGCACCTGGTCGAGGCGCGGGCCGTCACCGCGGGCCCGCGACACCACTTCTTCGGTTACTACGACAAGTTCCCGTGGAGTGCGTCGGGGCGCTACCTGCTCTCTCTGGAGGTTCCGTTCGTGGGGCGTCAGCCGGAACCGTCCGAGCCCGTCGTCGTGGGCATGACCGACCTGGAGAAGGGCCAGTGGATTCCCCTCGACGAGACCCTCGCCTGGAACTGGCAGCAGGGGACCATGCTCCAGTGGATGCCTCAGGCGCCCGACCGGCTCATCATCTACAACGTACGCGAGGCGGAGGGCTTCGCGTCCATCATCCGCGACGTCCACACGGGAGAGATCCGTCGGCTGCCGCACCCCGTCTACGCCATCAGCCACGATGGGGCGTGGGCGGTGACCCCCAGCTTCGCTCGCCTGGCCGTCACGCGGCCGGGTTACGGGTATGATGGCCTGCCCGACCCGTTCGAGACACAGGACGCGCCCGAGGACGACGGTATCTACCGCATGGAGCTGAAGACGGGGAAGCGCGAACTCGTCGTCTCCCTGGCGCAGATCGCCTCCACGGGCCGTGATCCGACGATGGAGGGTGCCAAGCACTGGTTCAACCACCTCCAGTTCTGCACGGACGACTCACGCTTTGTGTTCCTGCACCGCTGGCGGCATGGAGAGAGCTGGCTGACGCGAATGTTCACGGCGAATCCGGACGGCAGCGAGGTCTACTGCGTGAGCGACCATGGGATGGTCTCTCACTTTGACTGGCGCGACGCGGACCACATCCTTGCCTGGGCCACGCGCCGCGGGCAGGGAGATCACTACTTCCTGTTCCGGGACCAGACCGGCGTTGTGGACCTAGTTGGCCCTGACGTCCTGACCGTCGACGGGCACTGCAGCTACTCGCCGGACCGCCGGTGGATTCTCACGGACACGTACCCCGACAGCGAGCACAAGCGGACGCTGCTGATCTACGAGGTCGCCACAGGCCGACGCGTGGACATCGGCCACTTCTACTCGCCGCCCACGCTCGCGGGGCCTTGGCGGTGCGACCTTCACCCGCGATGGAGCCGCGACGGCCGCCAGGTGTGCATCGACTCGGCGCATGAGGGCACCCGTCAGGTCTACGTGCTGGACGTGGGGGAGATCGTCGGTGTCTAGGCCACTCCCGGAGGTACAGGCAGAACCCGGGCCGGGCGGGTGCGGTACCCGCCCGGCCCGGCGTGTGGAGCGAGCGCCTCGGGCCTTACCGCGCGTTCGCGGTCACCATCGGCCAGTCATCGGTGCGGAACGGTGATGCGGGAAGGCCATCGAGGTTGAACAGGTTACACCGGGGGTTGTCGGCCCACGCGTAGCGCACAGCCACTGGCTTGTCGATGAACCGGCTCGAGACGACGACCTCGTCGCCATCGATGACCGCATCCGCCCACACGAAGCGGCGGTCGGCACCCGCGATGGCGAATCCCACGAGATCGGGCGAGCCTTTGGCCACCAGGCCTTTGCCCACATGGTCGAAGCGGACGTGGATCGCATTCCCCTTGCGGCTCATCGACCGGTAGAGCGGGCCGGAGCACTCGATGTCCCGCCCGAAGCAATGAGCCAGCGGCCAGAGCGCCAAGCGTATCCCCACATCCTGCTTGTTCTTAGGGTGGATGTCCGCGGCTTCACCGATATCGATGATGGTGGCCATGCCGGTATGTTTGAGCTTCAGGGTCATCAGCTGGGCCTCACGAAGCTCGGCCCACGCGCTGTCGCCCGGCTCGGGCTTCTCGGGGAGGAAGTTCGCGAGTTGGACGAACAGAAACGCGAAGTCGCCCTGGCCCCAAGCTTCCCGCCAGTCCTTGATCATCGTGGGAAAGAGCGTCCGGTACTGGTAGGCACGGTCGGCGTTCGATTCCCCCTGGTACCAGATGGCTCCGCGAATGCCGAACGGCACCAGCGGATGGATCATGGCGTTGTAGAGGGATGCCGGTCGCCATGGGTGGTCAGGCCCGGCCGGTGGCCCGGGCTTGGGCGGTGCCTCCTTGCCCTCAGCCCTGGCCTTGGCGGCCTCCCTCTCCCACGCCGGGACTGTCTCGTTGTTGTATGTGGCGATGGCGGTTGGATAGTCCGCCACGATCTTGTCCCAGCGGTCGAGAATGGGAGTGAGGACGTCATGCTTCTCCAGACTGGGGCGCGATGTCCACGACTCGGCCGGAGTGCCACCCCACGAGGTGTTGATGAGCCCCACGGGCACTTTGAGTTCCTGGTGTAGCTTCCGGCCGAAGAAGTACCCGACGGCCGAGAAGCCGGGCACGGTCTGCGGCGAGCAGCTCGTCCAGCTGCCCTGGAAGTCATCCTGAGGCTTGTCAGCAGTGACGCAGGGGACCGTCAGCAACCGAATATCCGGATAGTTCGCGTTGGCGATCTCGATGTCGGCGTCGCGCACCCCGGCGACCGACATCTGCATGTTTGACTGGCCCGAGCAAACCCACACCTCGCCGACCATCACATTCGTCAAGGTGATGCGGTTGTGCCCGGACACGACCAAGGTGTGTGGACCGCCAGCCGGCAGACGGTCCAGGCGTACCATCCACCGGCCAGCGGGGCTCGCCATGGTCGTCTTGACCTGGTCGTCGATGGTGACACGTACGATCTCGCCCGGTGTGGCCTTGCCCCAGATGGGGCAGCGCATATCACGCTGGAGAACCATGTTGCTCCCGATGACCGATGGCAGAGAGACCTCGGCCGCAGCGGGCAAGCAGAGCACCACCAGGGCGACCATGAGCGTCATCCCCAGTGCGCTTCGGGACACAGACATACCGAACGCCTCCGCACTCCAACTCGAACCGGCCTGCTCGACGCCGACCGAGACCGGTATTCAGCCTCACAGTCCAGGTTCCCTTCGACCGCACACGCTGAGCGCCGGATGCGGCAAGACCGGGGTGCAAGAGACAGACGTGGCCGCCGCCTGCCGGCACGGTCCCTGCCCTGGCGGTCGGCGCGCGTTGCGGCGACCCCAAGCTCGGCCATGCCGGATTCCGGCAGCCTTTGGCCGGGTGCACCCCGGCCGTGAAGGCCCGACAGGCTCGGGAGGAGTGAACCCGCACGCCACGCGAGGGTAGGCGTTGGACGGCAGCGAACGGCCATTCCTCAAGGAGGGCGTTCACCCATGCGAGACTCTGTCGCCTTTCGTTTGCTGCTTGTGGCCTGCCTGAGTGTCGCGCGAGCCCAGAGCCAGGACAATCCCATCACGAATGGCGGATTCGAGCAGTTGGATGCCTCTGGGCGGCCCGTCGATTGGGCTCCCATGGCACCATTCGCCATCGAGACGGCCGATGTGCGATCGGGCAACCGCGCTCTGAGGTTGACGCTCAAGCTTCCGGGAGAGCCCGATCCCGGCCTGAACCGGGCCTGGGCTGAGGGGGCCGGTCAACGCGGAAGCATGATCGACCGGGTCAAGGGGGGCATTCGTTTCTGGTACAAGGTCGCTTCCGCCGATGCGGCCGACGGTCTGGTTTTTGTCGTGATACCGATGAACGGAGTGCCACGCGAGGTGGGGGTGGGCCGGACGCGGTGGACGGTGCCTTCGAGCCATGTCGGCGACGGCCAATGGCACCAGGGCTCGTTCGCCTATGACTACTCGGCACACCCCGACGTGAAGTGGGTCCACGTTGGCATACGGCTCTACACGGACAATGTGGATCTGCTCGTCGACGATTTCGAGTGGGTGCCAGAGGTCGGCCCGGTGCTCTCCGCGGGGCCTCTGAGGATCAGTGAGACGCGCGGCCGTGAGGGCGAACGGTGTGAGGTCACGCTGGGGGTGCGCAATGTGGGAGACGCCCCCCTCCCCGCGGGACGAGCAGAGCTGCTCGTCCCGGCCGGGCTGAGCGCCCAGCCAGCCGAGGCGGCCACCCCCCGGCTCGGCGTCCAGGAGGCTGGTACCGTCGCCTTCACGATCACAGGCCGGCGTACGGCGCTGGGCTCGGCCATCGAGGCTGCCGTAGTGGCCGGGGATCAGGCGTCAACCGCCTCGGTGAAGCTTGAGGCCAAGCTGTCCGGGCTGCGCCTTGTCACGGAGCGCATGCTAGTGAAGCTTCACGAGCCAAACATTGTACGGCTGCTGGGGCGCAACGACGGCACGGGCATTGGGCCCGCCCCTGACGCGTCGCTCTCTGGTCCCCAGGGCCTACGGGTGGAGCCCATCGCGGGTGTTCGCGAGGCGCTGCCAGGCATGGAGTCGGAGTTGGCCGCATGGCGTGTGACGGTTGATGGGCCCACCGTGAACGCGCCCCTCGTGGCATCGGTGGACGGCACCGACCTGGTCGCGCGGACTCAACTCGTGGCGCCCGGACGGATGCCCGAGCCTCCGGCGGCCGATGGAGGCGCCTATGCGCGCGTGGCCGGTGATCAGGCGGTCATCGGAACGGGATCGACTCGCCTCGCCCTGGCGCGACAGCCGGCCGGCTGGGGTGTGGGCGTGCTGCAGTGCCGGCGCGGCGGATGGCGGCCGTTGGCTCTGCTGCCCAGGCTCGGCCTCATCGTCACGCCCGAGGGCGAGGTCCCTGTGATGTTGCGCGCGGCCTCCGCCAGCGGCGGCGGTGCCGCCGCCACGCTGCTGCTCGAGGGGAGCCTGCGCGTCGCCGGTCAGTTTTGGGCCGCGCGAGTGGCCCTTGCTGCGCGCGCTGGATTGGACCTGATCCATTACGAGCTCCAACTGACGCCGGCGGCCGACTCCGAAATCCTGGCGATCGAGGGTCCCATGCTCTACGCCGGTGAGCTCGGCGGCGACGCGCGACAGGACGCCATCGTACCAGGGCTCGAGTGGCTGGTGGACGGCGAGGAGTCTTCGAGCGCACTCGACTTCAGACCCGAACACCCTGACCGCGTCCGGTGCGTTCCTCACCCGTACAAGGTGACCGTCCCCGCGGTGGGCATGAAGCTCGGGGACAGTGTTCTCGGCCTGCTGTGGGATGTCCCGGGCGAGCAAGCTCTGCCTGAGGGTCTGGGACCGGCCAGCGTTGTCTTCTCCTCCCCGAACCGCCTGCAGGGGCCCGACAACCACCTCGTGGGCCTGATGCTCCCGGGCGCGGGGATAGGCATGCCGGAGAACGCCATGCGAGCCGAGAGACCCATACCGGTCGGCGGCGGTCTGACGATCACGCTCCAAGCCGACCTGATGGGCGCGCCCGGGGCGGCCGATTCGCTGGCGGCTCTCGACCGGTGGTTCGAGCTCCATGGCTACCCGGAGCCGCTCGCCATGCCCCGAGGAGACGCCCGGGCAGAGCTGGCCTTCTCACTGCAGGGCTACGCCAAGCAACACGCTCTGTGGAACCCCGAGTGGGGCTGTTGGTACTCGGACCTGATCGTCGGGTTCCACCCCAATCGCGAACCCGCCCACGAACTGCTCATCGGCGCTCGCATCCTCGCGGGCGGAGCCGAGGCCGAGCAGGCCGCGGCGCTGGCCGCCGAGGTTATGGGCGGCGATCAGGCGGCACGGGACTACGCCGTCGAGTTCCGGTCGTCGGCGGGCGCCCTCGCCGATTTGGCGGCCCAGGCCCGAGGGCTCATCGCCAACCAGGCTGCCGATGGCACATGGCGGTTCTCGGGCGAGCACGCGAAGGCGGGGTGGACGGCCGAGGTCATCGACTACGACTACCTCGGTGCCGAGGGAGCCTCAGAGGTGGGTCTCACCGCACCGTCGGCCGCCACGGTCCTCGAGTACGCACTGCTGACCGGCGACCCGCAGGCCGAGGAGGCAGGCCTGCGGGCACTCAGGGCCATGCGCCGGTTCCGCGTCCCTCGGGCCGCCCAAGTGTGGGAGTGCCCCGTCCACTCGCCGGACATCCTGGCCTCCGCGGTGGCGGTGAACGCCTGTCTGCTCGGCTACGAGCTGACGGGCGACCGTGCGCATCTGGCCGACGCTGCCTATTGGGCACGAACCGGTCTGCCGTTCGTGTACGTCTGGAGCGCGCCGGACCAGCCGGCCATGCAAGGCGCGAGCATCCCGATATTCGGGGCGACATCCTACATACTGAGCTGGCTCGGGGTAGCTGTGCAGTGGAATGGCATGGCCTATGCGGAGGCCCTCCGTCGTCTGGCGCGCTATGACGACTCGTTCCCCTGGGAGCGGGTTGCGGAGAACCTGCTCGTGAGTGGCATGTACCAGCAAGCGACCGAGGGCGACCGCCTGGCGCAGTGGCCCGATGCCCTGAACTTCATCCATGGGCGTCCGGGCCTCCATGGTCAGACTCCGCCATGCTTCACGCCGACGACACTCGTCTACGCGAACCTGGCACACCGGAACTGGTGGCACTCGGCGCCTCGGATCCGCTCAGTTCGACACGGACGCGACCGTGTCGCGCTTCGGTCGGCTGCCGAGCTGTCGAGGGTTGAGTGGGACGGAAAGACGCTGCGCTTCGAGGCCCGGTTCGCGAAGTACCAGTGGGGTGCCGTCGAGGCTCTGGGCGTGAGTCGGCCCACCGAGGTGCGAGTCGATGGCAGACCGATTCCGGAGTGTCCGGATCTCGCCGCCGTGAGCGCACCCGCTTGGCGGTACCATGCTGACATTGGTACTCTGGAGGTGCGCCTCACCCGGCCGGGCAGCGCATGGGTCGAGGCACTCGGCGTCACCCACGCTCCCGTAGTCGTGGTGGTCGACCGGATTGACTTCGGCTTCGATGCAGACGCGGAGGGTTGGGCTCCGGCCCATGGCCTCAGCGCCTTCACGGTTCGCGATGGAATGCTGATCACCGAGGTCACTGCGGCGGATCCCTACATGACGCGGGGGGGGCTGGCTGTGGCGGGCCACGCCGCCGATGTGCTAGTTATCACGATGTCATCGGCGAGCCCGGGCGGCACCAGCCTGTACTTTGGCACCGAGAGGGGCGGGTTCGACCCCGCACGCGTGATCGGGGTAGACTTGCCGGCAGACGGGCGCATGCACACGGTTCGCGTGCCCGTGGGGAAACACGCCGAGTGGGCGGGTCACACCATTACCGCTCTGCGCATCGACCCGGGGTCGGGCGAGCAGAACGGCGTGGTACGCATCGACAGTGTGCGACTCGATCGAGGCGAGTAGGCTGGGGGAGTAGCCTTGGGTGCGGCTCCCCTCACGAATGGACCGGTGACCGTGAAGATCAGTGTGGTTGGTGCGGGCAACGTCGGAGCGACTACGGCCCAACGGATCGCCGAGGCCGACCTGGCAGACGTTGTCCTGGTGGACATCATCGACGGCGTGCCGCAGGGGAAGGCCCTCGACCTCGTGCAGTCCGCGCCGGTGATGGGCCACAGCAGGGCGGTGCTCGGAACGAGCAACTATGAGGACACCGCGGGGTCGGACCTGGTCGTCATCACTGCGGGGCTTCCACGGAAGCCGGGGATGACGCGAGACGATCTGCTCCGCGCGAACGCTGACATCGTCAGCGGCGTGGTCGAGAACGTCATGCGGCACTCGCCGGACCCGATCCTGCTTGTTGTCTCGAACCCTCTTGATGTCATGACCGAACTGGCGTTTCAGCGCAGCGAGTTGCCTGCCCATCGGGTGCTGGGTATGGCGGGCGTGCTGGACTCGGCGCGCTTCCGCGCCTTCATTGCGATGGAGCTCCACGTGGCGATGGAGGACGTGCACGCCATGGTGCTGGGCGGCCACGGCGACGACATGGTGCCGCTCCCGCGTTTCTCGACGGTGGCCGGCATCCCGATCACCGAGCTCATCGATGAGGGCACTATCGAGCGCCTGGTGGACCGCACGCGGAGGGGCGGCGGCGAGATCGTGAGCCTACTGAAGACCGGGAGCGCGTTCTACGCGCCGTCGGCCGCGGTGTATCAGATGGTCGAGGCGATCGTGCGCGACAAGAACCGCGTGCTGCCCGCCGCCGCTCGGTGCGAGGGGCAGTATGGTCTCGACGACCAGTACGTCGGCGTCCCCGTGAAGCTCGGTCGGCGGGGCGTTGTCGAGATCATCGAGCTTGCCCTCACTGACGCCGAGCTGGCCGCCCTCCATGCATCGGCCGCCCATGTGGCCGAGCAGGTTGCAGCGCTGGCCCGATGAGGGGGTAGCCCCACCCGACGCTCAGGAGGTCGCATCATGAGACCACATTGCCACATCATGCTGACCCTCGGCTTCGCTCTCATCGCGCTAGGAGGGGGCTCCGCCATGGCCGACCAGGTCCTCATCGACTTCGAGGGAGGCTTCGACTTCGGCGCTGTTGAGGCCAGGGATGTCACCGTATCGAGCGTGGAAGCCGATGGCTCCAGATGGCTCAGAATGGACAGCGGCCACGCCGAGCCTTGGCCCGGCATCACGCTCGTCGCTCCGGGAGGCCACTGGGATCTGTCGGCTTTCGCCTATGTCCTCCTCGATGTGCGCAACCTCGGCACGCGGCGCGCAAGCCCCACCATCCGTATCGATAACCCCGGGGCCGACGGGCAGAAGCACTGTGTCCAGGTCGGCATTGACCTCGGCCCTGGGGAGAAAGGCACGATCCGGGCCGATCTGCCCACGGTGCTCGTGGATCCGGCCACGGGCGAGCCGATTCGGTTCTTCGGCATGCGTGGCTGGCCCGGGAACATGGGCCGGCGGGAGTTTGATCCGGCGAACGTGACGCAGGTGCTCGTGTTCCACCCGCAGCCGCAGGAGGATCACTCCATCGCCATCGACAACCTTCGGGTCGCCGGCACCCCACAGGTGACCCAAGTGCCGTCGCCCTTCTTCCCCATGATCGACGAGTTTGGCCAGTTCATCCACCGCGACTGGCCCGGGAAGACGCACTCCGAGCGCGAGCTAGCCGAGCGCCGGGAGGCCGAAGCGCAAGAGCTGCGGGATCGGCCGGGGCCGGAGACGTGGGACCAGTGGGGGGGCTGGCAAGTTGGCCCGCAGCTCGAGGCCACCGGGTGGTTCAGAGTCGAGAAGGTGGATGGCCAGTGGTGGCTGGTGGACCCCGACGGGCGGCTGTTCTGGTCGCACGGCATCGACTGCGTCCACTACGGCAGCGAGTTCACCCCGCTCGATGATCGAGAGAACTGGTACCAGTGGCTCCCGGGGAAGGACTCACCCCTCGGAAGCTTCTACGGCACCGGGCGCGGGCTGCACGGCTACTACGCGGGGCGAGATGTGCGCACCTACTCTTTCACCATGGGCAACCTGGTGCGCAAGTACGGTGCCGACTGGCGGGAGGTCTTCTCCGACGTATGCCATCGACGCCTGCGGAGCTGGGGCATGAACACCATCGGCAACTGGTCCGACTGGGATCTCTTCCAGCAGGATCGCACACCCTACGTCGTGCCGGTGGGCTTCGGCGGGAAGATGCTCGAGGGCAGCCAGGGCTACTGGGGCAAGTTCCGCGACGTGTTTGATCCGAGCTTCACTGAGGCCGTGCGCGATGGTATGAGAGGTGCGGCCGCGGTGTCGGCCGATGATCCCTGGTGTATCGGCTACTTTGTCGACAACGAGATCGCGTGGGGCGACGACACGTCGCTGGCCGTCGCGGCCCTCGTCTCGCCTCCGGACCAGGCCGCGAAGCAGGAGTTCGTCCGCGACCTCCGGGCCAAGTACGGAGACGTGGCCAAGCTCAACGAGGTCTGGGGCACCGACTACGCCTCGTGGGACGCGCTCCTTGCCGCCGACGAGCCACCAAGCCCCCGCAGGGCGCGCCAGGACCTAACGGCTTTCTACACCAAGTCGGCGGAGCGGTACTTCTCGACCGTTCGCGCGGCGGTCGATGAGCTCGCGCCGCACCATCTGTACCTCGGGTGCCGGTTCGCCGGCGCCAACGAGCTCGCCGCACGGGCCGCGGCGAAGTACTGTCACGTGGTCAGCTACAACCTGTACCAGCGGTCGGTGGCGGACTTCAGGCTGCCCGAGGGCGTCGACGCTCCCCTGATCATCGGCGAGTTCCACTTCGGTGCGCTGGACCGCGGCATGTTCCACACGGGCTTGGTGCCCGTCGAGAGTCAGGAGGCCCGGGCCGAGTCCTACCGCAGCTATGTGCAGGGCTGCCTCCGGAATGCAAGCTTCGTCGGCTGCCACTGGTTCCAGTACTTCGACGAGCCCACAACGGGCCGCTGGCTCGATGAGGAGAACTACCAAATCGGCTTCGTCGACACCGCGGACACACCGTATCCGGAGACCATCGCCGCCTGTCGCGACGTCGGGTACTCGCTCTACGAGTACCGGCGGGAGGTGCGGGCGACCAGGCCATAGCCGCGGGCGGGTCGGTGGCCCGATGATGGCTGCAGGACCCGCCCGACGACTGGCCGAACGAACCCACGCCATGCGCACCTCGGCGACAACCCTAACTGAGCCCACCCGCGAGATCCCGATCCGCCACACGGCCGACGTCGTCGTCTGCGGCGGCGGGCCCGCCGGTGTCGCCGCGGCTGTGGCCGCGGCGCGGCGCGGAGCCGACACGCTGCTGCTTGAGCGCTATGGCTGCCTCGGTGGCCTGGCCACCGGCGGCCTGGTGCTCGTGCTGCCCAGCTTCGAGGACTCCGGCCGGCCCATCATTGGTGGTATCGGGCTCGAGACCCGCACGCGCTTGGTCGAGGCCGGCGCGTCCGTCTGCCGGGGCGGGGCCGATGCGGCCTTCTTCGACCCCGAGGCGCTGAAGTGGCTCTCGCAGCACATGGTGCGCGAATCTGGCGCGCGGATCCTCCATCACGTCTGGATCGCGTCGGCGCACGTCGAGGGGCAGCGTGTGCGGGCCGCCATCGTCGAGAGCAAGGCTGGTCGCTTCGCCGTGGCGGGGCGGGTGTTCATCGACTGCACGGGCGATGGTGATCTCTTCGCCGCTGCCGGAGCATCCTTCGAGGCGAGCACCCAGCAGATTGGCCTGCCCTTCCGGCTGTGCCATGTGGACGTCGCCCGGTGGAAGCAGGCTGCAGCTGACGATCGTGCGGCGGTTGGTGAGGCCATCCAGGCGGCCGCGCGACGCGCGGGCTTCGAAGGCTGGCTGGGGCTCGAAGCCATGCCCACGCCTGACGGCCTGGTGTGGTGCAACAACATGCTGTGCGATCGCGATGGTCTCTCGCCCGAGGACCTGAGCTATGTGGAGACGGCGGGCCGTGATGCGATCCGGCGCATTGTGACCGAGCTCCGCGCCACGGTGCCGGGCTTCGAGCGTGCCTGGCTGGTCGATACGGCCTCGCAGGTTGGCGTGCGCCGCTCCAGGAGGCTGATCGGGGAGTACGTCATGGGCGATGAGGACACGGCCCAGTTTGACCGGCGGTTCGACGACGCTGTCGGCCGGGGCAACGACTTCCGCCAGCAGGGCATCGCCTTCGACTTCCCCTACCGGGCACTCGTCCCGCGGGAGGTCGATGGACTCCTGGTCGCCGGGCGGTGCGTCTCGTGCAGCCACGAGGCGCTGGAGCCCATCCGAGAGATCCACAACTGCTGGGTGATGGGCGAAGCCGCCGGCACTGCGGCCGCCCTCTCTCTGCGCCTCGGATGCCCCGTACGCGACGTTCCCATTGCCAGCCTGCAGGCCGACCTCCGCGGCGCCGGCGTGGTTCTGTAGCGAAGCGGGGGTGCTACATCGGCGCGACGTCCCGGATATCGAGCTTCAGCGCCCCGATGATGGGCACCATCTCGACCATGTCGGCCACGTCGCCCTCAGAGAACTTGATGTGCGTGGCATCCACCGGGTAGCCTGGCGCCACCGTGCTGTCGAACGCTACCCACTCGCCCACGTAGGTCTCATCCCACGCATGGTAGAAGAACCCCGACTTCCAGTAGACGATACCGGAGACGAACCGCGTCGGCAGCCCGGCGGCGCGCGCGAGGCCGGCGTACAGGGCCGCATAGTCCCGGCACACGCCTTCTTTGGACTGCAGGACCTCGAGCGCTGAACGCACCAGGCCGATGTCGGCCCGGGTTCGCATGGTCATGCTCACCCACCGCGCGATGGCCTGGGCGGCCTTCAGCGAGTCCTTCTCGTCGCCCACGATCTGTCGGGCTTGGTTGACCAGGCGGGGGTCGGTACACTGGATGTGCGTCGTGGGCTTGAGGTAGTCGGCCATGGCCGGCTCGTCGATGGGCAACGGCAGCGCGGTCGCCGGCGGGTCCAGGGACCGGACCTCGTAGAGGGCGCTGTAGGTCCCGTCTGCTTCCTTGGTCACCTCGGTGACCGTCTGGCGCTCGTCCGACAGAATGAGACTCTCGCGGGCGATACGGCTGATCCGGGCCTGCATCCTCCGTACTTCGCGCGGCTTCTCAATGGGCTTTTCGACCGTGAGCTGCAGCTTGGCCACGAGGTCAGGCGAGGGGACGTAGCCGCCGGGTCCCTCCATGGTCTTGGCGACCTCGGGCGCCTCGCGCACGAACCGGAGGTCCATGATGGCGGCAACCGTCTTGAGGGGGTCGCCTTGCTCGTCGACCCAGCTGGTCTGGCTGATGATGTCACTCTTGTGTTCGTATCGGATGGCGCGAACCTTCTTGCCATCCATCTCGATCTCTTCGGGGCCTACGACTGTCGCCTCGAACTTCACGACGCGCAGGAGTAGGGGCATGAACTGGTGATAGACAAGAGTCTGGCCAGGCTGAGGGTCCTGAACTTTGAAGCCGTATTCAGGATCGCGGAAGTCGGCGCCGTCCGGGATGTCCACCTCTCCGGTCTTCTCGTCCTGCTCGGTCGACTGCACGTACCGGATCTTGTCTTTGTCGAACGTCGCGATCATCCGCTGGCTCATGCCCGCCGACGACATGCGGAACACCATGGCCAGCATCTGACCATCGGGGGTCCGGTACTCGTTGAGTTCGGTGGTCTGTTCGACCGGGCGCCCCATCATCTGGATCCGTTGAATGCCCGTGGCGCGGACGACCTGGACTTGCTCGCCGTCATACCAATCGGGGATCACCTTCAGTGTCGTCGTGCCGGCGTCCTTTCCGAGCACCAGCGGGTCGACCTTGTTGGCGGCATCGACCGAATCCGGAAACATGGAGATGCACTGGTAGCCGATCTTGGACTCGCCCATGTAGGCGCCCATCCAGATCTCGGCCGTCCTCAGTTCGGGTGCATCGGGCGTCACCGCTTCGGCTGCCGCGGGTCCCTCCTCGGTCGCGGCATCGGCCGCACGGGCCCTGCAGCCTACCTGCCATGCGGCGCCGAGTAGCGCGACGCTGATCACGCTCACCATCCACATCCCCTTGGGCCAGGTCCTTGACTTCGTTGACCCGATCGGCAGAGACATTCGCGATACCTCCACAGCCACCAGACCCCACAGGGGAGGCCGTCAGATGACCTCCATCATACCGACCGCGGTGGCAACGGTCACCCACCGCCGCCTCTCGCCGCCTGCGCACGCCAGGTCACGGGTACAGACCGAGATCCCCGGCGCCCCGCAAGAGCCCTGGCCTGTGGCCCAGGTTCCCCAGGCTGGCGTTATGCTGCCGGCGTGTCCAGCTCCGACAGTTTCACCTTCGAAGGCCGCCCGCTCTTGCCCGAGTTCCACGCAGCCTCGGTGAGCTGGATGACCCGGAGGCCGCAGACAGCCGGGACGATCATTTCCGCTTTGCCCAAGATCGCGTCGATCCAGTTGGTGTCCGGGTCGGTGCCCTTGGGCATCTTCGTCGGCTCGAAATAGCCCTTCTCGCGGTTCTGCTCCGTGAGCTTGCCCTGCCGCATGTAGAAAGCGCCCTCGTCGCAGTAGAACGTGATGTCCTCGTAGAAGCCAATGCCATTGCCGTTCACCGACAGCGTCCCGAGGGCACCATTCGTGAACTTGACGCTGGCCGCGGTGAGGATGTCGACCTGCGAGTCCAGGTTGTCGATGTACGCGAACACCTCAGCCGGGACCAGCCCCGAGCACCACAGGATGATATCCAGCAGATGACTTCCCGAGTCGTTGAGCTGACCGCCACCCGAGAGCTCCGGGATGCCGCGCCACACACCGGGCCGCGTGCACCAGCGGTACCAGTCCTGCGACTGCAGCGCGGTGATGTACTGCACCCGGCCGTACTTGCCCTCGAGCAGGCACTTGCGGATGTAGAGGAACTCGGGCTGGTGGTGCCTCTGGTACGAGATCCCGAAGACCTTGCCCGATGCCTCGATCTTGCGCATGAGCTTCTCGGCATGGGCCACTTTGCACACCATGGGTTTCTCGCACAGCACATGCAGGCCGCGGTCCAGCGACGCCATGGCTTGCTCGAAGTGCTGTGTGTGGGGAGTGTGGATCTGGACCGCATCGAGCTCGACCTCGTGGAGCATGGTCTTCCAGTCGGAGAACACGGCGCACGCCTGCGAGTCGGGATCGTGTGCATGCATCGCCTCAATGCTCTTCTCGCTGGTGTCACACAGGGCGACGACCTCGGCTTTGGGGTGTGTCTTGAGCCGGGAGAAGTGCCCGCGGGAGATCCCGCCGGCGCCGATGAAGCCTACTCTGATCTTCTTGGGTCTGCTGGCCATGCGAGGGTCTCGCTCCCACCGAAGCCCGGGGCACCTCGGTCCCGGGCCGCGCTCCGCCCCGTAAGCGGGACACGGCGCCCATGTGGCGTCGGCGCAGTATTGCTCGCTGGGGGAAGCAGGACCTCCCATCGCGGTGCCTCTGCGGCAGGTGGCCTTGGCTGCGCACCCGAACCAGCGAGCATCTTCGTACCATGGGGGAGTCGATCCAAGAGCCATGGAGAGAGTTCGAGTCGGTGTGGTCGGTTGCGGTGCCATCTGCGGGGCCTACCTGGGAGCCGGGCAGCAGTTCCGCGTCCTGGACTTCGTCGCGTGTGCGGACCTGTTGCCCGAGCGGGCCCAGGCCAGAGCGCAGGAGTTCGGCGTGCCGCGCGTCTGCTCCGTCGACGACCTGGTTGCTGACCCGAACGTCGACGTCGTGCTGAACCTGACGGTCCCAAAGGCGCACGCTGGTGTGGCAACGGCCGCTCTGCGGGCCGGCAAGCACACCTACGCCGAGAAGCCCTTCGCCGTCAGCCGCGAGGAAGGCCGTCCGGTCTACGAACTGGCAAAGAAGAAGCAGCTCCGGATCGGCTGTGCGCCCGACACCTTCCTCGGTGCAGGCATCCAAACCTGCCGCAAGCTGATCGACGATGGCTGGATCGGAAGGCCCATCGGTGCCGCCGCCAACATGATCTGCCACGGTCACGAGGACTGGCACGCGGATCCTGAGTTCTACTACACGACGGGCGGCGGCCCGCTGTTCGACATGGGGCCCTATTACCTGACGGCCCTCGTGAACCTGCTGGGGCCCGTGAAGCGCGTCACCGGATCGGCCACGATCACCTATCCCCAGCGCGTCGTCACCAGCCAGCCCAAGTACGGCACGGTGCTCCAAGTCGAGTGCCCCACGCATGTCATGGGCATCATGGAGTTCGCGAACGGCGCCATCGGGACGATCGCCATGAGCTTTGACGTCTGGGCGGCTCAGGTGCCGTGCCTTGAGATCTACGGCACCGAGGGCACGCTAGCCGCACCGGATCCCAACTGCTTCGGCGGACCAGTGCGCCTCTGGCGGAACGGTGCGTGGAGCGAGGTGCCGCTGAGTCACGGCTATGCTGAGCAGAGCCGCAGCATCGGATTGGCTGACATGGCCTACGGGATTCGCACGGGACGGCCGCACCGAGCGAGTGGCGAGATGGCCTTCCACGTTCTCGATGTCATGTGCGGCTTCTACGACGCATGGGAGCAAGGCAAGTGGGTTGCGCTGGAGACGACCTGCGAACGGCCGGCGCCCCTCCCTCTGGGCCTCCCGGCCGGCACGCTGGATGAGTAGGCGACGCGCCGGGGCCGCTCCCGGCCGGCCATGCTACAGTGCCTGCTGGTGGATGACCTGATCGTCCAGGATCACGGAGACGGTGGCTGGGCCTCGACCCGCCACTGTCTCCTCGATGTGGTCGCCGGGCTCGTGGAGCCCGTCATAGACCACCCGTTCGCCCTCGGCGTCCACCACACGAATCTGCACGCGCTGGGCCGTGGCGGCCTGGGGCACATCCACCGTCACCTTGGCGGTCCGGCGCTCCAGTTTGGCGATGACGGGGTCGACTTTGCGGGTCCGTTCCGGCGAACGGGCTTGTTCTCCGGCACGGGGGCCCTTGCTGACCAGCAGGACCACCTCGCTACCTTCCAGCAACTTGCGGCCCGCCTGCGGGCTCTGGCTGATGACCGCGCCCTCGCTGACGATATCGCTGTACGCCATTCGGCCATCGGCGGCATGGAGACCTGCCTCCTGAAGCCGGCGCCGGGCCTCACTCGCCTTCAGGCGTGTCACCTCCGGCACCGTCACCTGCCGGGCGCCGCGCGAGACGCGCACGCTGATCGTCCGGCCCTCCTTGACCTTTCGGCCTGCCGGCGGCTTGCACCAAACAATCTGGCCGGCGGGAATGCTCGGGTCGTAGGTCTCATCCACCACGGCGAGCTTCAGCTCGCGGTCCAAGAGCAAGCGGCGCGCCTGCTCGACCGTCTTGCCCACCACTTTCGGGACAGTCACCTCGTCGGGGACGCTACGTTGCCACCGCACGTACAGCGCGAGCATGGGCAGGCCGATCAGCAGCGGCAGCAGCAGGGCGCCAATGAGCCCGGCGGTCATACTCACCGGCGGAGCCAGGCTGACGGCAGTCGTGCCGCGGACCGCAGCGCGGGCGGGGCTGGTGCCGAGACGCCTAACCCGCTGCCAGACACCCAGTCTCCGTTCTCGAGCGCGTGAAGAGGACGGGTTCTGCGGCGCGACCAATCCCGTGATGGGGCGCGGCCTCCCCCTCGGCTTGGGCGGCGGCACCTGAGCCTTTACCATATCCAGGACCGCCTGGCCATCGGCGGGTCGGTCCTCGACTCGTGGGGCCATGCACCGCTGGACGACGCCCGAGAGGCCCCCCGGGCCGGCCGCTGGCGGCTGCCAGCCCGGTGACGATGGCGGAGGCGAGCCGGTGAGTGTGTGGGCCAGGACCGCCCCAAACGAGTACACGTCGCTCTGAGGCACCGGCGCCCCCCCCCGACGGCGCTCGGGCGCCGAGTAGACCGCCTCATGGGGTCCCTGACCGACTCGGCGGTACGCACCTCCGAGACCGACGCCCCACAGGAGCACACCGGGACCGACGTCGCCCTCGTATACCTCAATCCACTGCGGCGCCAGGGCACCGTGCGCCTCACCCTTTAGGTGGAGGTGCGCCATGGCCTCCGCCAGGTGACGGGCTACGACTCGGGGAAGGTTCTCATCACCAGTGGGCCGGAGCAGCAGCTCGGACAGAGACTCGCCCTGGTGGCTCTCATAGACCACGACGGGATAGCCTCGGTGCTCCTCGACGGCCAGTATGCCCGCCACATGTGGGTGTCCGCCCGGACGGATGCGTGCAGCGAGGCGGCGAAGCTGGGCGAAGGCCTCGGGGTCGTCGGCCACGGATCGGTGGAGAGCTACTAGCCACACGGGTGTCCGCGAGCGGACGTCCACCCCGGCAAACGTCGAGAGCGCGGGCTCTCCATGCCCGGGACGGCCGACCTCAAAACGGTCACGCACTCGCTCGCCTTGCTGTAGCAATCCCGCAGCCTCCACCAGACAAACGGGACCTATTCTACCCCAACCGGGTCTTGCGCCGGCTGTCGCCTTTGGGCCCCCCAGGAGTCGGGACCGAAGAGGCCCGAAGGCGCACGTCTGGGAGTCGAGACGGCCGGAGCCGGTGGAACGGGCTCCCGGGGAGCCAGCGGACGCGACAGAAGCGCCAACCCTCCTGTCGTCAGAGCAGCCAGCACGAGGACCGCTAACCACAGACACACGCGGTTTCCCAGGGCATAGCGGCGCTCCGACGCCGCCAGCGTGGCCGCCACCTGGGGCGGCGCGGGGCTTGCGGACGGGACCGTATCACTCGGGGCGCGGGTCTGCAGGGCCCGGATGTCCGCCAGCATCTCGGCCGCACTGTTGTAGCGGGCTCCGGGATCCCTCTGCAGGGCCCGTCGCAGGATCCAGCACAGATCGGCCGGCAAGTGCTCGGGAAACTCCAGGTCGGAGTACTCAAGCGCCTGGATGATCTCATCCACCGTATCGCCGACAAAGGGTTTGCGGCCGCACACCATCTCATACAGGACGACGCCTGCAGAGTATAGATCACTGCGCCGATCGGTCTCGCGGCCCCGAGCCTGTTCGGGGGACATGTAGCTGGGGGTCCCCACCGGGCCCTTGCGACCCCGGCCCGCCTCGCCCTCACGCAGGGCGATGTCAAAGTCGGTGACCTTGACGGAGCCGTCAGCCTCCAGAGTCAGGTTGTCCGGCTTGATATCGCGATGCACGACGCCCTTCTCGGCGGCGGACTGGAGGGCGTCGAGCACCTGCGTAATGATCTCCAGCGCCTCGTCGATCTGGAGCTTCCCGCGTCGCGACAGCACGGTCGAGAGCGACGGGCCCCGAAGCAGCTCCATGATCATGTAGCAGTACGGTCCCTCGGTTCCGGCCTCGTATACGGTGACGATGTTGGCGTGGTCCAGCGCGGCGGCCGCCACAGCCTGGCGCAGGAACCTTGCCCGCAAGTACTCGGCGCGTTCGGGCGGGACGTCGTCGGGGATCCGCGTCTCCTTCACCGCGACGCGCCGACCCATGCGCAGGTCATCCGCCTCATAGACCGTGGCGTTGCTCCGGGCGATAGTCCGGAGTAGCTCATAGCGCCCGAGCACCACGCGCCGACCTTCCGGGCTGTCCCGTGCACCTTCAGCCAAACCCGGCTCCCTCGTCCCCAAAACGCCAGTCTCTTGTCTTCGGGACGGCTGGGTGCTGTCCTGCGGCAGCGGCCAGCTAAGTCATCCGGTTGAAGACGGACGGGGCTACGAGGCTCGTGACCCTACAGCCCCGAGGCGCGGTAGCGTGGCGGCTCGACCCACCTACCGGGGTTCCTCGGGCTCGGTGCTCACGATGAGCCCTCGCTCGTCGGTCAGTGCGAGAAAGTAGCACGTGGTCCCGTCGGGCAGGGTCGTCTCAGCACGGCCGTCCTGGAGAACGGCCGGATATGGGTCCCACTGTCGCTCCGTCCAAGGGCCCGTGGAGATCGTCGCGCACAGCTCTGCTTTGGTGATGGGGGACTGGGCCTCGAACGTGGCCCAGACGCGTTGACCGGCGCGGCCCTGTCCCGTGACCCGGCATAGCGGTGTCTCGCCCCGGAGGATCTGGTTGGCGAATGCGTGGATCTCTTCGGGCACCTCGCCCTCGATGTGGCCGTGCGGCATCCGGATTCGCATCGAGAGGGTCCGCGGCCCCACGGGCGTGCGGTAGGACTTCTGCCAGCCCGGCATCGTGTAGGCGAAGTCGTTCGTGCCGTTGATCCAGAGCATCGGCATCGCCGCGTTGCCAAGGTACGCCGATGGGTCCCACCAGCGCATCCAGCGGTCAACAGCCTCCGCCCCCATGCCGCGCACGCTCTCGCCGAAGGTCATGTCCAGCGTGTACCCGCAGCCGTAGACCGGCGCGGCCAGGGCGAAGCGCGGGTCCACTCCGGCAATGAGGCTTGTCAGGTAACCGCCCCACGAGATGCCTGTCACGCCAATCCGGTCAGGGTCTACCTCGGGGAGAGACCGCAGGAGTGAGTTCGCCAGCAGTGCTGACGCCACCGCGTGGAATGCCCACTGGTCTTCGCGCGGCTGATCGATCTGGTCGAACCCGCCCCACCCGGGAGGTCCCCCGGCCGGGTGCCGCTCCCAGTTGCCATAGCTGCCCACGGGAACGCAACCGCAGGTATCCATCGAGATGGCCGCATAGCCCCGTTCGTTCCACATCTTCACCCAGTGAGCGAACGCAGTGCCTCCGCCGCCGGGGACCAACACCATGCCGGGCAACCTGGTCCCCGGCGGCGCATCGGGAACACCGAGCCACGCGAACACCCTCGTCGGCCGGCCGCGGTACTCGGGACCATCGAAAAAGATCGGACGCACGCCCTCGGACGTCTCGGCCCACTGGTAGCCTGTGGCTTCCTCATACATCGGCGCTTGGCCGAAGCGCCCCAAGTCCCACATCGGGCCGATGGGATCGGAGGGAGGCACGATCACTCGCTCCTCGGCTTCACTGGCCTGCTGACGCGGCTCCTCCGGCGTCGTCATACCCACCTCCAGCGCGATCATGGCCGTCTCGGTCGGCCCGGCCAGGTTCCTGTTGCCTGCGGGGAGGATCGTACCCACCAGAAGCATGGCCCCAGCCGCTGCCACCTGGATACTCATAGGACAACCCCCTCGAACCAACACGCCCCGCCGCGGGGCTGCCTCTCATCGCTCTTCTCCCGCTCGTCCCTGGGCCGTGAAATCGCGGAACGACTGCGTCCGCGTCCAGGCGTCCCAGTCGCCCCACGTGGCGCCGAGCCCCTGACCCGTCCACTCGTTCAGGAGGGTGGCGATCGCCTCGTCGCCCGAGGGGTCATGGGCGCGCTCGAGGCTATCAATGAGCGCCGGCGCGACGGACGGCCCACCGATATCGCGCATCGTCTTGGCCGCCTCGATCCGTGCCCCGCGATCGTACAGGAGCTCGTCGAGCCACGGCAGCACGAACGGGTGGGCGATCTCGCGGGCCCGGGCAACCGACACACCGGGCCCCAGCGCCGTCACCTGCTCGCGCACCCGGGCCGACGGCACCGGGATCCACCATCCACGCCGCTGGGCTCTGATATCCGACCGGTTGCCATCCCATTCGTGGTACGAATCGTACCGCCAGCCCAGGGGCGGGCCGTCTGCGCCATCGCCGCGAACCAGAGCCAGGACGTCTCGCGGCGGGCTGCCGAAGTGACGCCGGAAGCGCTCCGGCCCGTCGCTGCGCGTGGGGTCAAATGGCTGCCAGCCGATTCCGTCGACGAAGGCCTCGGCCCAGCGGTGCCATACGCGGTCCACATGGAGCGACGAGCCGGTTCGGCGCGCCGATCCGCCCACATAGCGGGCCGGGATCCCCTTGGCGCGACAGAGCGCGATGAAGGCGAAGACGTATTCGGAGCAGCTGCCCGTGCCACGCTCGAGGACCGCGTCGGCCGGATCCCAGGTGCCGTCCCGGGAGTAGGTGAGGTGATCAACGAGGTAGTCGAAAACACCGCCCACCATGGCCTGACTGCCGCGGGCGCCGGGCGCAATCTCCGCCGCCGCGGACCGGACCGGCAGAGAGCCGAGCCGGTACTTTGGGCCGTCGGCCAGGTACAAACGGCGCTCTGCCTCGGCCAGCTCGCGGCCGGCCGGCAGCGCGGATGGATGCAGCGTCGCGTCGATGACGAGCCGGACAGTGAAACAGGCGCCCCCGGCCAAGCGGATGCCCTGCCATCGAGCTACGCGCTGTCCGTGGCGGGTCGTCTCGACCTCGTGGGGCCGCGGTGTCACCTGAGCCGCCACGATGGACTGACTGGCGTCATTCGCGGGGAGCGGAAGCCATACGTCCATCGCCTCAAGTGGCTCATTCCCCGTGTTGATGACGCGGTCGACAATCACAAGTGTGACGGGCTCCGCCGGCGCCCATGCCACCGGACGCACAACGGCGAACGCCATCGCCAGCGGCGCGAGGCCACCCGCTGCCATCATCGGCGCCCCTCCCACACGGGTGCCAGCACCAGTGCATCGATGCCGGCCTTGCGGCCGGCCGAGCGGTCATTGCTGCGGATGACCTGTACGCGAAGTGTAACGCTCTCGGCGCCAACCGTGGCGCGCAGCGGACCCACGCTGCCCATCCCCAGACGCTCAGAGTAGCCGTCGGTCAACCCGGCGTCCTGGTTCGCGCCGATGGACCACTGGAAGACGCCGTAGTCCCAAGACATGCCGTAGAAGAGGTACGCATCATACTCGCCGGCGGGGACCGGCGTCGGCGGTGCCAGCTCGACCCACTGGCCCTCCTCCGCCATGTTGATCAAGAGCTGCGCCCCCGATGAGAACGGTGCATTGACCACGGCCTCCGCCTGCTGGGGTCGCGTGTCGATGCCACCACTCGATTCGACCGGCTGCATGGACTCGCCTTCGATAACAATGGCCCCGGCAGGCGCCTCCCGAGCGAGGTCCAGCGGGGACGTCCAGTTCCCGATCCACCGAGCGGCACGGCGCGAATCCCCGCGCCAGGACCAGACGTCGAAGCCCCACGGATGCACCTCCCCGGGGCACCGGTACTGGTAGGGCTGTCCCCACGGGTCCCACGCGCCCTCGGCACGAGGCGAGGGGTCCACCAGCGCGTCGAGGCGATCCCTCGGGTATCGCCCCTCGCGCCGCCTCGCCTCCTCGACAGCCCTGGCCAGTTGGCGGACCCGCCGCCTCGCCTCATCATCCCGCTGGGCAAACAGCCTCTCCTCGGCCGGGAGGTAGTCCGCGAGCCACTCGGCCGGCTCGAGTGGCAGCCTCCGAAGGTTGACGGCGTCGAGCCCCAGCGAGAAGCCCTGCCCAAATGCCCTGGTGTCGGGATGGATGGACTGCGGGTTCGAGCCAACGCACTCGAACCGCACGGCATGGGAGCCCGGCTGAAGGTGGACCTCGCCGAGCTTCGTCTCGACCAACGTGCCATGGTGCCAGTTCTCGGGCCAGTTCTCCTCACGAGAGAGCATCGAGTCGAAGAAGTCGAGAGCCGGGTCGAGCACCAGCGTGCCCTCGGGGCCGAGCAGACTCACTCGCCAGACACCATAGGTGCGAAAGAGTGACTGGAACACCGAAACGGCATAGCGCCCACCGTCGACCACCTCAAAGGGCAGCTCGACCCATCCGCCGAGGGCGTCATTCCGCAGGAAGAGGAACCGTTTCTGATGGCAGGTCCGGTTGGCCGCGGCCACGGGCTTGAGCCCTTCAGACGCACGCGCTTTGCCGACCAGTTCGGCGGCCTCGACCCAAATCTCGGGCAGGAGGCGTTCGCGGGCTGGCGGCAGGTCCCACGCGCGTGGCGCCGTGCCGCGCTGGTACCAGAACGCCACCGAGGACACATAGTCCGGGCGATACCTGAAGTCGTACTCCCGCCCGTTGCCGGTCTCGGGGTCCGGGATGTTCACGAAGCTCCGCCGCTCCATCTCGACCCTGAGCGACCGCCGGAAGGGGATCGGATCGGCGATGTGCCACCGGTAGGCCGTGATGCGCTGCTCCGCACCCTTGCGATCGCAGATGGTCACGCCCTGGTGGCCGTAGGTGTGGACGCGGAGGTTCCAGGCATCGTTGAAGTAGTCCTCGGTCCCCGTGCCCACGATCTGCGGTGTCGCCGCCCCATCGACGTAGAACCGGTCATCGGCTTCGCCGAACCAGCTGGCCACCGTGTTCTGGGACGAGTACACGGTGCCCACGTACTGCCCCTCACCCTCGCCCTCGAACACTACGTAGGGCGAGAGCGGCTTCGCCGGGTACTCCTGCCGGTAGCGTGCGTGGAAGTAGAGGGCATCATCGGAGAGGCGGTCGAGGGCCATCCACTCGCACTGGAAGTAGGCGGAGACGCGCTCCGGCCCCTGGTTCTCGAGCTCCATCACAGCTCGCTCGCGAAATGGCATACGCCAGTAGCAGTTCAGCGCGCGCCCATATGAGCTCACGGCCACCGGGATCGAGTCGACATTGGCGCGCATGCCGTTTCCGGCCGCGAAGAAGTCGCCGATGGGCGTCTCGATGGCCGGCACCCGGGAGCCATCCCAGTAGGCCCGCAGAACGACGTTCCGAGGATAGCGGCGGTCCGGGCTCGCCAACGCAAACCAGATGTGCCGGATCTCACCTGGACCCTGGAGGTCCGCCAGGAGCAATCTTTGGCCCGGATAGACGTGATGGCAGTCGGCGTTCGACTCAGGGTCAAACAGACCGCTCGAGGCACGTTGGAGGTGCCCGCGCGGCAGGCGAGTCAGTTCCTCAAGCAGGTCGGCGCGCGCCGGGAGGCCGACAGCGAGGGCCACAAGCAGGGCAGCGAGGGCGGGAAGCGCACGCGAGCGGTGCATGAGAGACCTCCGGCCAGGGCGGTTGTGCCTCTCGCCCTTCGTCCACGGTTCCGAGCCACCTCCTGACCGCGTGCAGGACTGGCCACCCGGCCGCGGAACCGGCACACACGCTCGGCCGCAACCTAGGGAGGACTGCACGTGCCCCTGATCATGTCTGTCATGGCCATGCTGGTCAGAGCGTCCGCTGACGATGCCGGTATGCCCTCGGTGATCGACGTCTACGAGACGTTCCGCCGGGACCTTCCGCCGCTGGAGTTCACGATCGAGAGCGACGGTGTGGTTGACTCGCTCGAGGACCCGCGGGTGAGGCTGAGATGTGTCGAGGGGCGGTTCGTGAGCCAGATGGTCTTCGGCAGACCGCTGGTTCACCGGGTCACGATGCTGATCCCCACCGATCCCGAGGCGCTGGCGGACCCCCAGCGGCGAGGCAAGGTCGTCATCGTCGGGAGCATCCGCGAGTTCTTCCACGAGTCGTTCCTGTGCAACTACGGCTATCCCATCGCCACGCGCCTGCGCTACCCGGTGATGATCCTCCCCAACCCCGGAGAGACTCCGGATCAACCGGACCGCGAATGGAGCATCACCGAGCTCTGGGCCGAGGGAGTCCCTCGGGTGCTCGAGAATCACTACTTCTTTCGTCTGGCTATCCCGTATCTTCGCGCCATGGATGTGTTCGCCGACACGCTAGGCGTTCCACGCGATGAGATACGCGCGGTGATTGGCGGGCACAGCAAGCGCGCGCCCTCCGCCTACGTCGCGGCGGCCATCCGGCCCGACAACGTGGCGGGCGTCGTCTTCATGGGTATGGAGGGCCGGTGGAACCCGAAACCGGGCAACTGGGGCGAGTACGTTTCCCCCGTCACACTGCAGCATCGGGTGAAGGCGAAGACCATCTACCTGGGCGCCACCAACGAGGACGGGTACACCATGTTCAACGTCACCCGGAACCAGGAGCTGCTCGACGTACCCTGGACGGTCTCGATGGTGCCAAACTACCGGCACGCCGCGGAATCGCCTCAGCAGTTTCTCATCTGGCAGATGTGGGTCTCTCACGTCTTTGACGGCCGCCCGGTGGCGCGCATCAGCGACGTCCGCCACGAGGAGACCGAGAAGGGCATCCGGTTCCGTGCTCGCATCGACGACCCGAACCGAATCGTCCAGGTCCGCGCATGGTACGCCTACTGCGACGACGTACCGCTGTGGCGTGATATCGTCTGGTATCCGGTACTGATGCTCCCCTCGAGCGCGGATGCCACGCGCTATGAGGGCTACGAGCACGGCAAGACGCCGGACGCCTGGTTGGTCGAGGTCGAGGACATCGCCCAGGGAGTGCACGGCTACGTGACGAGCTGTCCGCAGAACATCACGGGACTCGACGCGCAAGAGAGAGTGTCGCGCGGGTCTCGGTCGCGCCTATGGAGCCCGGAGAAGGCGAGCGCCGGCCCGGCACCAGCCCCGTAGGACTGGACAGCCCGAAGGACTCGAGGACCTGTGTCTGCGGGCTGCGAAAGGGCGCGCAGTTCCACTCGGGTCGCTTTCTGGCGACCGGGCGGCCCGAGACACTGCATGGTCGCCGGTGCCCGGGCGGGCATGATCTCGGTGGCCGGCACGCGGCGCGCACGCACGGAGAGGGAGGCTCGCATGACGATCCTCGTGGCCGACTACGGCATGAACGTGTACCATGGGGGGATGCATGACCTGGCCCAGCGGCTGGAGTCGCTCAAGGCCATTGGCTACGACGGCCTGGAGCGTCTGACCGCGGCCACAGAGGCCCAGGTGCTCGAGGCCGCCGCCACCTTCCGCCGGCTCGGGTGTCGGTTTGCCACCGTCCAAGCGCCAACGCCCGATCTGTGCATCCGCTGGAGCGCGGCCATGGGCTGCACGTACGTGTGGGCCAGTCCCACCGCGCCGGATCTCGATGGCCTGGTCCGCCAGGTGAACGGCCAGGTGCGGGCGGCTGAGGCGTGGGGTATCCGCATCGGCCTTCACAACCACATGGGGACGCCTGTCGAAAGCCACGAGCAGGTCATCGGCTTCCTCGAACGGTGCCCGGAGGCCGGACTCGTGCTCGACACGGCCCACCTGGCTGCCATGGGTGGAGACCCTGTAGCTGTCGTCCGCGAGTACCCGGAGCGGGTCCTTCAGGTTCACCTGAAGGACTGGATCGCGGAGCGCGAACACACCGAGTGGCACCGGCGGGGCCGGTTCTGCGAGCTGGGAGCGGGCAACATCGGGCTGGACAACGGCGCGGTGGTCCGCGCCCTGGCCGAGGCAGGCTACGCCGGGACGGTGTGCGTCGAGCAGGACACTCACCTGCGCGACCCGCTCGAGGATCTGGCCGTGAGCCGCCGCCACCTCGCCGGGTTGGGCCTGTGATCGAGAGGAGCATCCTGCATGAAGCGAGTTCTGCTGTGGGGCGCGGGCACCATCATTGCGCTCGCCACTGCGGCTGCCGCGCAGGACGCCAAGTTGCCCTACCGCTGGATGTACGTATCGAGGAACCTGTCGTCGGACGAGCAGCTCGCCGGCATCGAAGATCTCGTCCGTGCCGGCGCGGAACACGGCATCAACGGCATGGTGCTATCGGCTGACCTCGAGCTCCTCGACCGGCAGCCCGAGGCCAACGTCGAACGCCTCAGGCGTCTGAGAGCTTTCTGCGACGAGCAAGGGGTTGAGATCATCCCCATCATCTGCTCGGCAGGCTACGGGGGCTCGGTGCTCGCGCGGAACCCGAACCTGGCCGAGGGCATTCCGGTCGAGGACGCGCTGTTCGTCGCGCACGGTGACACGGCCGTGCTCGAGCCTGACCCGCCGATCACGTTCACCAACGGGGGGTTCGAGGAGTACGAGGGCGACGAGTTCGCCGGCTTCGCCTTCATCGACAAGCCCGGCGTCATCTCCTTTGCCGACACGCGGGTGAGGCACTCGGGCGAGGCATCGTTGCGCTTCGAGGGAATCCTCGACGGCGACCCCGTTCACGGCCATGCCCGAGCGATGCAGGAGCTGAGCGTGGCGCCCCGCAGGCACTACGTTGTTCGCGCCTGGGTGAAGACCGAGGACTTCGCCGCGGCCGA